>NZ_CP063304.1:2814747-3518434 GCF_015159595.1 Blautia liquoris
ATGGCACCCGGTAAGAAGATGAGCCATGAAGCCGGCTGTGGGAACTTAAAAGGCCAAACTGACACCATCTCTTGTAGATATCTGCAGGAGCTGTCTTCTCAAATCCGCTGATATCATGGCTCCAGAACCCAAATCCCGCACAGGCCAGGGATAATCCGCTGCGGATGGTCTCTGCCATAGATGGATATGTTGCCGAACAGTCACCGCCCCAGTGAGCAGGAAACTTCTGTCCTCCCACGGTTGCGGAACGGGCAAACAATACAGCCTCGCCTTCGCCACGCTCACGTTCTAACAGCTCGAATACAGCCTGATTATATAACTGTGTATAATAATTATGCATTTTCACAGGCTCAGATCCATCATAGTAGGCAATGTCTTTTACCGGAATTCGCTCACCGAAATCCGTCTTAAAACAGTCTACTCCCATATCCAGAAGCTTTTTCAGTTTATCCTGGTACCATGCACTGGCTTTTGGATTTGTGAAATCCACAAGTCCCATTCCAGCCTGCCACATATCGGTCTGCCATACATCACCATTTGATTTTTTAACTAAATATCCCAGCTTTGACCCTTCCTGAAACAGCGGTGATTTTTGTCCAATATACGGATTGATCCACACACAGATCCTCAGCCCCCGGTCATGATAACGTTTCAGCATCCCTTCCGGGTCTGGAAATGTCGCAGGATCCCATGTGAAGTTGCACCATTCATACGCCTCCATCCAATAACAGTCAAAATGAAACACATGTAACGGAATATCACGATCCGCCATTCCCTGAATAAAGCTGCTGGTTGTATCCTCATCATAGTTCGTCGTGAAGGATGTGGTCAGCCAGAGGCCAAAAGACCAGGCCGGCGGCAGTGCGGGTTTTCCGGTCAGCTCCGTATATCTGGCAATAGTCCCCTTCGGTGTATGCCCATTGATAACATAATAGTCCAGTCGTTCTCCTTCGACCGAAAACTGCACCCGCTCTACTTTCTCACTGGCTATCTCATAGGATGCATCGCCCTCATTGTCCAGCAGCACACCATATCCTTTATTGGTGATATAGAATGGAACATTCTTGTAGGCAATCTCACTGGCTGTGCCGCCGTCCTCATTCCACATCTCCACAACCTGTCCATTCTTGATAAATGGTGTAAATCGCTCTCCTAGGCCATAAACATATTCGTCAACATCCAGCGAAAGCTGATCCACCATATAGCATCGATTGGTCTTATTATTTGTCATATGCGCTATATTGCGAAATCCCGTGTTTGTAAGTTCTCTCTCTTTATCCATAAAGCGTATGCCCCAGGAATCAGGCCGCTTATCTATGATTGCCTTGGTACTTCCACTCTTATAGATAATACTATCTTCTGTTTCTTCGATTGTCACATGTGGAGCGGTATGCTTCACCTGTGCAAAAGGACCCTTGTAGGCGGTTCCTTCAAAGTGGGACACAGATACCTTGATCACATCCTCCATGGGACTTGTCAGCCGGATGGTAATCATGCCCAGATTCAGGCAGTCTCCTCTGTCGGAAATATGCTTTCCCGGTGCATATACGATCAGTTCATCGCCGTTTATCCGGCTGTCACAATACTCTACTGCATAAAGCGGTGTAATCTCTTTCTTCACACACCAATATCCATCTGTAAATTTCATTGCCTTTCCCTCTCTCAATCTAAGTTAATCATGTGGTCAGTAGATTTTCCGGACGCGCTCATCCCTTAACAGAGCCGGCCGATACCCCTCCGACAATGTATTTCTGTCCCAGTACAAATACCAGAAGGACCGGTGCGAGCGTCAGTATAATGTCTGCAGCAACCAGGTTCCAGGAGTTTTCGAATGCGCCAAAGAAGTTATAGACTGCCAGTGTCATCGGCCATTTTTTTGAATTGTTCAGATAATACAAAGGCATGGTGAAATCGTTCCACACCGCCATAAAATCCAGAACAAACAGTGTTGACACAATGGGCTTTAGCAACGGAGCAATTACTTTGACAAAAAGCTGCCACGGCTTGCACCCGTCAATTACAGCCGCTTCATCAATTTCTCTCGGAATCGTCTCTACAAACCCGTAAGCCAGGAACAAGCTCAGCGGAATATTAATGGCGGCATAAAGCAGTATAATTCCAATTCTTGTATTCACGATATGGAATGACTGCATAACCTTCATAAGTGCAACATTGTTAATCGGCATCGCAATACCTGAAATGATGAAATAATAAAGAAAACGGTTAACACCTTTATTGTTTCTCGAAATCACGAACGCAGCAGCACCTACAACAACAACGATGATGACTACACTACAAGTGGAATATAAAAAACCATTGAGAAATGCGGACACCAGCTTCCCCTGTTCTATGACGGTCGCATAATTTTCAAACACCCACTTTGTCGGCAGAGAAAGAGTCATCCTGTTTGCTTCAGCAGAGGTCTTAAACGAGTTCAGGAATAAAACTACAAGCGGTATAATCACCACAAGGCTGATAAAAACCGATACAATATTACCGATTAGATGTCCAACAATCTTACCTGTTTTTCCCATCAGACTTCCACCTCCTTATTTTCCATTGACTTGATAATAAAATACAAGAGGGCTAGCACAATGAAGAACAATACACTCGAAAGTGTGGTTCCCATGGCCAGATCTCCTTTGGAAAACTCTTTATACACAGCAGTGTTAATTACACCGGTGGCATTTCCGGGTCCGCCATTGGTCAGCGAATAAATCATATCAAATACACGAAGCCCATAGGTCACATTTAATACAGTCACATTGACAAGCACAGGTTTTAAAAGCGGCAGAGTAATGCAGCGCAGTTTCTGAAAGAAGCTGGCACCGTCAATACTGGCGGCCTCGTAATATTCCGGTGATATGGACATCAGCCCCGCAATGACTACCACCATAATGTACCCCATACCTTTCCAGGTATCTACTGTCATAACGGTAGGAAAAACCAGATGTAGGTCCGTAAGCCAGTTTTTTGCCAGCGCGCCAAGACCGATTTTACGAAGAAAATCATTTAAAAACCCTGTGGTCGGATGAAGCATACTCTTAAATACCAGGCCCACCACCAAATATGACATTACCTGTGGGGAAAAGATAATCATGCGATGTAGATTCTTACCTTTAATAAATTTCTGCGTCAGCAGCAATTTACTTGTTTTTCCTGATTTTCATCCCAGATAAATAAGAATCTACCTTTGTATTCAATATCATTAATAGTCAGTATTGAATCGTTTTGTTCATTATTTTTAGCCAGATGCCAGGAGTATACCCTATCAAGTCACTTTACAAACAAAAACTCATTGTACGAATGTCAGAATTCTACAAAAAACTCATTGTATAAATCCTAGAATTCCATATCCTTTTCCCTTAGTAATCTCGCCCTTATTCTTCTTCAGCCATTTTCGTTCGTCCGGATATTGAAAGGATGCAAGGTTTGCGGCTCCCTGGTATGAGCGGATCCCATCCTTATCAAGCGTATGGTAGAAAAGAGTTCTCAAATCCGAGCATGCAAATGGAGCGGATTTTCCGATCCCAAAACTGCCTCCGGATTCTCCGCTTTTATTGGAAACGCCTGAAGATTTTACCAGATCATTCCACGGAGAGGGTTTCATCTCCATGGAACCGGTAAGGCCTGTCGTATTATAATCGCTGATTCGCAAAACCCTTATGCTGTCAGCTTGACACAATTTCACTGCTTTTTTGAAAAATGTCTTCAGTATTTATTCATACCTGGATTCTTGCCAAAAAGGAGTTTTTTACCTGAGACACAACTTTTTTTACACTACTCATGAGATAATTTTGAATTTCCCTATGTAATAACAATGTCATCTATCCATTTATATAATTTATAACACAACTTATCGCTTTCAGGTACAAAAGTACTCATGTCTTCTTCAAAATCAGAGTAGCTGTTGCGTTCGTGATATAAATGATATCCCTGTTCGGTTGAATTTAACGTTATGAAAGAAATCCCAACTATTTTTTGTAACATGGCGATCCGTTTTTCACAATCATGCAATAGGTAATCACCCAAATATACTTTGGTTTTTTCACCTTTGTAAATGTTTATTCTTTGGTATTCCTTAGCGATTGCAAGATAGTTAATATTTACAGAGCCTCCCATTGGAACATAATAATCCACATTATTTACTCTTTCAATCTGATCCACTCTGCCAGTGCTGATATTATAATAGCCAATTATCATGTTTTCATTATCAGATAGCATAATATAAGTGACACCCTGATTATCATCAAGGGCATCACTCGATTTTAAAAAATTATCAATTACAATATTTCCACATGTAAACTTTGATATCAAAGTCTGATAGGCTTGTTCGTATTTTATAATTCTCATTTTTTCTTAGTTACCTTAATTTCAACCTTGTTGTCTTCAAGTATATCAAAGGAGAAATCATGAGATTCCATGAGCTTAATACGTTCAATATTTTCTTTTGATGCAGATGTTCTTTTCAATGGTTTTGATGCCACAAATGGACTATTTGGTTTTATTGCATATGCATTCATATTTTCATCCTCCTCTTTGGTATTTTTAGTATTTTTAGTGTTCTTATTTTCTTTACACATATTCATCACCTCAAATGTATTATAACAAGTTCGAAGTGCAAAATGTGTCAATCTGTGTACCTGTAGTTACCTCTAATAATTTATTGATTCACGCTGTTCTATGTTTTATATTATACCCTTACCATGGATAAAAATCAAGTCAAACCATGATACAGGTTTGTGTCAAGTAAATGTTGGCAACTTTCTCATTGTTTTTCTAAAATGATATTTTTATATTTTTTTGTTCACCAAATAAGCCTGCCATTCAGGTTCTTTTATCAATATCCAAATGCTTTTTTAAATGCTTTTCTTGATGCGGTCTGCATTGCTTCAAACAGTGGCATATGATGGTTAAATCGATCCGCATATGGATTTCCTTTTCCATCCTTCTTTGGAGCTTTTGCCGCGCTTAATGTTTCTACAATTTCCTGCAACTGCAGCGTAAATATAAGCCCATCTGTATAACGATCTATGGTTTCTACTAGCTCCTTGTTCTCTTTTCGATATAGGGCTTTTGCAAGGTTATTGGCTCCTTTTGCTGACCAGCGCATCCTCCGGTGTTTCATCCGCAACGTGATCACAGTACAGTTCTGACTTTCCTGTATCCCCATACCCTTATACACAATACCTTCTTCCGGTTCTGGGATTGTAATCCCCCTCTTGTTATATGGCAGCAGACCTTCTTTGTTATTACTCAGATATTGATATAGCTCCCTTGCCTTTTTGCTTGATTTATCTGCTACTTCCGGGCTCTCGATACTTGTTGCATAGGTCTGAATATACTCCAGCATCTCATCCATTTTTCTTTCATCAAACAAACTTCTGATATCGTTCTGTGCTTTTTTATCTCTGATCTTTCTTAGGATTTCCTGATAAATATGGTATCTGTCCAGCTGAAAAATTGTTTCGGGGTCATAGGGCTCTTTGATCCAGCTTCCACCATCTCCGTTTAATATTCTCTGTCCAATTTCATCTGCATCGTATTTTTTTCGAATACAGGCTTCTCTTTTGGCATGAAACTCGGTACTGTTTTCCATTCCTGCAAGCATTGTTTTCCCCACCAACGTACTCCGTTTCTGCTTCTCTTTTTCAGCATCCCAGCCTTCATACATCGTAAATACCTTCATTTCCTGCTTTTTCATCTTCTTATGCTTTTCATTTTGCATATGGAGCTATATCCCATCCATTTCTTCAAAAAGAACCGGGATGCTTTTTTGTCCTTCCGTCTGGTCTGCATCCATCTGCTTTACCGCATGACGTTCCTCTTCGTCAATACGTTCTCCCAGACGCTGCATGATGTTCCAGACTCCACCTGCACTGATATTCTGTCCGCAGATGCTGCTTATGATCTCAGAGGTCACACGGTATGGGGATTCCGTTACTGTAAGTGCTATCTTCTCGGCATGGTTCTTAGAAATCAATCCTATTTTATCCATATGCATCGATTTATCCAGTAGAAATACGTGTGTGGCCTGCCCATCTTCGTTTACTGTACGGTATATTTTCCTTGAATACTCAACCGTGCCATATACTGTTTTGATAGAGGTCTGTCGGCTTCCTTTGTCCCGGTAAACAGCTTTGTCCCTCGACTCTGCCAGCTGTTTGTCATATGATTCCAATAGGATTTTGGTCATTTCCCTGCCTATCTATTTTGAACTGCTCCCCGTCAAGTAGACAATTGAAAAAATATAAATTTTTTCTGCCAATAGACAGCCTCTTTTAGAAAATATTGTGTTTTTCTCTGATTTTCCACAGTTTTCTCATTGCCTGTATTTTTTTTTCGTTATATAATAAATACATGAATTTTTGCCCTTCAAATAACTTTTCAGAAAAGGAGTATTATTGTGTACATTATTCTTGCTGTATCAAAAAATTCAACTTTTTCAGAAAATATACGTTCTGCTTTCCAGCATGAACAGGTTACAGTCGACACATTGAAGGACTATAATGAATTTGTGGATTATCTTCCTCAGAATATCCCAGCTCTTATCATTACTGACTGTAGTACCAACAGCATTAAAAACTTCCGATTAATGTCTGCTTATCTATCTGCACGATACCACTGCGGATTTGCTTTTACAGGTACACCAAAACAGCTTCATCCGTTTCATAACCATCTGCAACAGATCGGATGCACCGCACTGTATATTGAAAAATCGGAAATAAACTCTACCAGAAAACTGATAGACTATTTTCACTTATATAAAACCACAGAAAATAGCATTTCTTCCGATGATTTATTTTCCGAAAACAATACGAAAGATTTTGAGGCGCTTCTTTTAGATAAATCAGCCTCTTCTTTCACTTTTAAAAAATATCAATCTATTTTCCCGTTGTTTCAATTCTTTTCATGTGTTGTACAATTGGATTCCCCCTATAAAGCCGACAAATATATTTTTAAACTTTGGAGTATAACAAAAAACTTTTTAATAATGAAATACTCTGATAAAAAGGTGCTGATTCTTTTTTGGACATACATAGACCAATTTCAAAATCTGATTAGTCTGCGCGAAACACTCATTCACCGCTGTCAGACCAAACAATATCGTGATGTATGGATAGGTTGTATCCACACCGGATTATATGGTGCATATAAATCTTTTCTTGAAGCAAAAGAAACATACTATATTGATTATTTATATCATCCGGCCATTTCATTCGACGAAATCAGTTCCAGTGTAAAATCTGCCTCTAAACCTATCCGCCTTGTTGAAATCGAACGGCAGATCCGTTCTACTCTGGAATACAGAAACGGAGACGGTATTTTAAAATTAACGCACGACTGGTTTGATGAATGTCAAAAAATGAACTATACCCTTGAAAACATACAAATGGATCTGCTTAATCTCTACAGCAGTATCAAATATGTTATTTTTGATATGTATACTCTACATGCAACACGTATAAAGAACGGATGGGAGGTTTACGAACTCTTTCATATTCATAGCGTTGATGAATTAAAAGAATGGTTTTTTGACTGGTTAAACTACACCTTGAATAATATACAAGTAAAAAAAGGACAGGGATTCCAAATAGAAGACGTTCTTGAATTTATTAATCATCACTTGTTAGAAAAAATCACATTGGAAAGCACAGCGGGTTTTTTTGGTTATAACACATCTTACTTTAGTACAATGTTTAAAAAAGAAACTCAGGAAACTTTTATTTCCTATGTATCAAGACATAAAATGCAAAAAGCCTTTGAACTTCTTCAGAACGGCAGAAAGGTTGCAGAAGTAGCCGCGCTCCTTGGCTACAGTGACTTAAAATATTTCCGAACGCTATTCAAACAGCAATTCCATATTTCTCCCTCTTCCGTCCACCGTTTGGATTCTAAACAAGAAAACAATACACGCTGAAGCAGAAAACACCAGAAGTACCTTCCGTTTACTCCTGATGTTTTCTGTTATTTCTTTGTCTATTACCAATACCTTTATTCACTTATAGTTCTCTAATTTTTATTCTGCATAACTCATCATTAAAAACAGAAAACTTTAGATTTGTAATTTTCCCTTTTACATCTACCTCCACATTTATTCCGTTCTTTTTGCCTGAATTTCACCACATACCTCTCCACTTTTTCCAACAATCAATACTTTTTTTGTTACTCTTATTACTATTTTTCCGGCATGCATAACATAATCTTCTTTCGTCTCTCTGACCTCAGCTTCGATTACGTTCTTTCTAAGTTGAAAACACGGCTTATTAGTATTATATCCCTGAAAATGTGTAATTCATGTTTTCTTCCTCTTCATTTCAATTATTACACAATTTTCAGATTCTCGGCATACTAATCACTTTTCCACCTTTTATCTTCCGCTCCCATTCAACCGGAACCACTGTTCCTGATTCACTTAACAATACAAAAGGCACTGTCATTACGTGACTGTTCTTATTTTCTTCAAAACGTATTTCTGCTATAAAATAGTGGATATTTGTCTCTATATTTTCAGTACTGATTTCAAACTCAATTGATTTCATTCCTGAACCCATATGTGCCATTGTTAGAAATACAGCCTGCTCATTTGAAGGCATTACCTGATACCCATCTCTGGTATACAAATATACTTTCACTCTGTCCGAATTTATAGATTTTGAATTGTTTGACAAGATAATTCTGATTTTTTTTGACTCATCCTTTTTCAAAACAGGATCTCCACAATAATCAAGCCTTACTGTCAAATATGGAAACTCGTATTTGACCACGTCTAAATCCTTGTAAATATTTGCGAAATATGATGGTGCCATAAAATCTTCTGCCTTTGCATCCAGTCCAAACTCACTCATAGCTACATTATGTATCTTTTCTACCCGTTCTGCCAATTCATCAATCGTATGCGGTATCTTTTTTTCCAATCTGAACGGATCAAGGCTAACTGTTACGATTGCATTCCCGATTGGTTTCAGCCATTTTTCATCCATACAGTCCGTACCATACATAATTCCGAACATTGACGCGATTGTTCCCGCTGTACAGTCTGTATCCTCACCATAGTGAACTGCCGTACAGATAGATTTATCAAAATCTCCTTTTCCATATAACAAGGAAAATACAATAATCATGATGTTAGATGGAACATCCCATCCCATTTTTCCCTGATCATATCCTTTTTCCGCATCTTCGACCGCAATTCCGTGCCACTCCAAATGTCCGACATAATCTTTCATTATCATTTCTCTAGAATCTTTCCAGCTGATACCTTTATCATAAGCCTCGATTGCCTCACGGATACAACAATACAAATCACATTTCTCCGGAATATATGACAGTCCGATTTCTATCAGCCTTCGTATATCCGTTTCATAAAAAGCAGCACTCTCCATGGCAGCAATAAACACCTCAGCATATACGCCTTCTCCGTTTCCATGGTCTACAACTGCATCCTCATAAGCATATTTAGCTGCTAATTCCGGATATCCAGGGAATATGCATGCCCAAATTTCCGAACGTATATAAGAACCACAACTGTCTTTAAATTCATTATTAAATGTTCCTGTAACCGGGGGTTGTAATCCTGCACGTAAATTTGTCTTAGCAGTCCCATATTCTGCATGCGTAAATATCATAAATTCATTAAAGTATTCGCCAAGAATTTTTGCATCAATATGCAGTCCCTTATCTTCCAATGCAATAAGCCAAAGAATCTGTATATCCAAATCATCATTTGCCAGCGGTTTCCCTTTGCTTTCATGTGTGTAATATGTCACATCATTTGCTGCACGCTCCCATTCCATAGGCATACCAAGTGTTCCTCCAACATTCTTGCCCAACCAGCATCCCTGAAGTTTTTTTCTATATAACTCTCTATCCATCATCCTTTTATCTCTCCTATTACTCTAAGTTTTTATTCTTTTACAGCTCCGTCATTCATTCCTGATGTCACAAATTTCTGCAGAATAAAATAGACAATCATTACCGGAATGATGATAATAAACAGTGACGCAAACAATTTACCTGTATTTCCTCCATACATCTGTTGAAACTTAGTCGGAATAACAGTTATTGTCATCATTGACTCTTCTCTCAGCATAATAGATGCAAATAAATATTCATTCCAACTAGACAAAAAAGTCCAGATAACGGCCATCATAATAGACGGTCTGCACATAGGAACTGCAATTTTCCACAATGCTTTGAATGTAGAGCATCCGTCTATCAGTGCCGCCTCTAAAACAGTATTTGGTAGTGCATCAAAACCATTTTTAACTGTAAGCAGATTAAACGGTGCAATTAACACAACATAAGGTCCTACCAATGAAATATAAGTATTTAATATTCCCAGCTTGGAACTGATCTGAAAAACCGGAACCATAATCGCCGCTGCAGGAAGAAGTAATGCAGATAATAAGAAAACATAAATAAAATTTTTTCCTGGAAACTGTAGTTTCGAAAGTGCAAATCCTGCCAGAATATCCATAAACACAACCATCACAACAACAATGACTGTAACAAAAATACTATTTTTGAAATACATTTCTATATGATAATTGGTCAATACGTCAATATAATTTTTTATGCCGCCCCCTTTTAAAGATCCATAAATCAAAATCAAAATCGGAATCAGTATAATGGCGATTAACAGCAGAGTGATAAGATAGGTTACTATTTTTTTCATTGCCTCTGTTTTTTTCATTTTTACTTATCCCTCCTAATAAAGTGTTTTTGAGTTATACATACGAAGCTGTATAATCGTGATAATCATAGCAATGATAAACATGACAACTGCTATTGCACTCGCATACCCCTGTCGATATGTCCCGAATGAAGCCTGATACATGTATGATGCAAATGTCTGGGTAGAATTTGCAGGTCCTCCAGCTGTCATAACCGCAACCAGATCATACTGCTTTAACGCTCCTATTACTCCAATAATTGTCAGATTATATGTTGTTCCGCGGACTAATGGTATTGTAATACTCTTCAATATCTGAAATCCACTTGCACCATCAATCTTAGCCGCCTCATACATATCATTTGAAATTCCCATCATCGCCCCATAATAGAGTGTTACAGAATATCCTGTCCACTGCCAGATATTGATAATAATAATCACAAAAAATGCGGTCTTCGGATCTGACAGCCATGCCCCTGCAAGAAAGTCCAAACCTACAGCTTTAAAAAATGAATTCAAATAGCCTACATTAGGATCCATAATACGGAAAAATATCTGACCAATAATAACGGATGAAAGAACTGCCGGCATGAAGACAATTGCCTTAGCTATGTCTCTTCCAAAAAACTTCTTTCGAAACAGATTTGCAATCAAAAGCCCGAGAACACATTGAACACCAACTGTAAAGACTGCAAATAAGGCAAAATTCTTCAATACTGTTTTAAAAATAGGATCACGGAAAAGCTCAATATAATTCTGCAGTCCAATAAATGTTTTTTCGACCTCAATTCCATTCCAATCATGGAAACTATTCTGTATGTTATAAATAATCGGATAGACCATAAAAACAAATACAAACACGCACAGTGGTATCACAAACAAATAACCTAGTTTTTTACTATTTCTATAGTTAATCATAAATCTCACCTCTTGTTTTTTATAATCTTTCGGGAAGAATAAAGAGATCCCCGAAAACAAGTCTTTCCTGCTTTCCTGACCTCTTCACAATTTTCAAAATTTAAATTTCAGAACTATTTTAACGCTTCACAAGCAGTATCCATTGCCAAAGTAGCCTCTTCAGGTGTAGTTCCGCCTGTTGCCAATAATTGTAGATTATCATACAGTGCGTCACCCATTTCCGGATAGAGTGCTTCTCTGAATCCCACTGTGTTACCACTTGCAATGATAGCTACAATGGCATCATATGCTTTTTGATATGCCTCTGTTGTTTCCGTTGTCATAGCCGGAGCATCTTTTAGAACACTGAAAAATCCCAGACCATCTACTACTGACTGCTGCATATCGTCACACATCCACTTTACAAACTCCCACGCAGCATCTTTCACTTCACTGGAGCCACTGATTGCCCATGATACATCAGGTGCTGTAATTGCCATACTGTCTTTTCCTTCTATTGCAGGAAGTGCAGATACTCCGATATCACGTGCTGCATAAGTTTCATAAAAGCTGTTGTTACTGTTCAATGACCCCAAATCCCATGAACCATTGAAAATCATCGGTACAACGCCCTCACCATTATCATCTTTCCACAGAGAATATCCTTCATTATAAAGTGGTGTTGTTGTTGCTCCATCCTGCACAATACCATCTGTATATAATTTCTGATAATATTCAAATGCTTTAATTACATCTTCCTGATTCCATTCTTCCTCTAATGTAAACACCTTATTGCAGACATCCTTATTCAGGCTTGCCAGAAGTGTGATAAACATATCATAATTCTGCCATGTATCTTGTCCGCCGAATTCCAATGGAATACTTCCATTCTCTCTTAATGTCTTTGTTGCATCTTCTAGCTCATCCCATGTAGTTGGCATAGACTCCACACCGCCGGCCTTCAGCTGCTCACCTGCATACCAAACTGTGCCTGCTACCGACATCGCACTTGGGAATGCATACGTCTCATCTCCTGACATTCTGATATTTGTAAATGCATCAGGAGCAAATTTGTCTAACCAATTTTCTCCCCATTCTTCCTCTGCGTATGGTGCTAGCGGTTCCAACTGACTCTTGAATTGCTCCAGCGTTGCCCCCGCTGCAATACCAATAACATCTGGCGCTGTTCCTGCTGGAAAATCAACTTTTAATTGATTATAATGATCTTCCTGACGTGTCAAAATAATTTCTACATCAATATTCGGATGGCTCTTCTCGAACTCTTCCTCGATAGCCTTTTCGATATCATCATCTTCACTGAAACCTTTATAATTTCCTAACGCATACTGCCATGACTGTACCTTTAATTTAACTTTTTCACCTTCTGCTGATTTTTCCTCTTTTGATGTCCCGCTTCCACATCCAACAAGTGATGCGGTCATGCACAGAACCAATGCCAATGCCATCTGCTTTTTCATACAATATTCCTCCTTGAGACTCGAATTGATTAAGTTGTGAAATCACTTTATTTTCCGGATTTGTTATTAAACATATTACTCTCTTTTACAAGTAATATGAAGAGTTTATTTCTTGTTTTTATAGGGGGTTTTTTTTGGGTCCAACACTTATTCTTCGTTTTTCTTTTTATGAACTGTTATTCAGCCAATTAGTAACATGTGCATCTACCGCCGCATCCGAAGTATCAGTGATAAACTGTGTCAGGAGCATAGTCTATCCGTCATACCGGAGAATCCAATCGGAAAATGAAATACAAAGAATGGCAGGCAAATAAGACTGCGAACAGTTGGAAAACACAGCTTCGTAAGGACATTAACCAAATCATCAAGATCACTTCCACCTATACAGAATTTCTTGCCATCATGCGAGCAAAAGGCTACGAAATAGGCAATGATGCTCTGGACGAAACGGGTGGAAAATACATCACTTTTCTTCCAGTTGGCAGAGAACGTGTAATCGGGGGAAAGGAATTTAAAAAGAATAAAAACATGGACGAAAAGAAACTGATAGACAGTAGAAAATATTTTATTTTCAAAATACGTGATTTAGTCAACAAATTGAACTGTTTGATATGTGGCAGGGAACTAAAAACTGCATTCGTGATGACTTATGGTACTTCTGGCAAGAAAAATCCTATTATCACAGAATCAGTCTGAACAGCATCAATAATGCGAAAATGCTGAATTATATCGACATAAACTATAAGAAACAAATGGAACGTTTCCTGCAGCTAAGAAATGGTATGGGAAATGAAAATACCAGAACCTTAGAACGTGTACTTTATACACTAAATTCTGCCAAATCCTTCACTGTCCAGAATCGTTTTCTTAACTTTTGGTCTTCCCTTGAATATATTTTGCATCCATTTCCACGCTTCACTATTATAGAAAAAGCAAGGGTTGTGGTTCCTGAAGTTTTTGGATTGTTTTACTTGAAAAATAAAATGAATATCTTCTGGGCACGCCTTACTTACTGCATAGAAAAGAAAGGATATTCTGAAAAATATCCTACTTTACAATCATTTGTAACGGATTGCCAAGACAAAAAGGACTATTCCACTCCAAAGATGATTTCATATCTGTGCAGTGATGAAAAGTATAATGATATTTTATCTGAACTTTCTTTCCATATTGTATTGGAACGAGAGTGTCGTGAACTAATTATGCTTTTGACTGAGCCTGCAAAGGCAAATAAGGCAATACAAGAATATTTTGACAGCATTAAGCATGACCTAAACTATATTTATCGTCTTCGCAACCAGTTAATTCACTCTGCGAAAGACATTGACGAATCATTGGAATATATCAGTTTTCGTCTATATCGCTATGTTAATTCTGTTCTCTCCACAATTCTGTATTATGAAGAAAAGAACAGTTTATACAATATTACAGATATATTGGGGTCGATAGATGCCACCTATCAGGATTACAGTGCAAAATGGTCAGAGGATAGCAAAAAGAAAAAAAACAATTCTTCTGAGACTCCGAAAAAAACTGTTTCCACAACAGAAATTTACCGTATTGTAAGACCCAAATACTTGTTTATCGAGTAACATATTAACACTCTTTATCTTTCCCTATGCCTGATCCATTGACAAATCAGGTATAGGCTTTTTATTAAAAGCAAAATGCTCCTTTACTCTTTATTTTCTTGAACCAAATCACGCACTAGTGTGCGTGATTTGGTTCAATACTTAATAAGTGTCAAAGACAGAAATATACTATTTTTTCTTTCGTGTCCAGATAAGTCCAATAACGGCTCCAATCAGGATAACTGGTGCGATTCTGACAAACAGCCACTCTAATGCGTGAAAGCCAACTCCGACAACTGCGGTTTCAGGGACACTATAATCCCAACCTAAATATGGACTTTTCAATACAGTTAAGACCGCAAAAACAATTACTATAATCGTACACAAGGCGATGCAAAAACCGTGAAGTGTTCTTCGTCTTGTTTCTTTCCTTTGTGCGAGCTGTAAGTTTATAATCTCAAGCTTTTCGGAAATTACTTTTAAATCATCAATCTTCGACTCAGCAATTGTTTCTCCAAGCAAGGTGCTTACGGGTGTTTCCAGCACTTCCGAAATGGAAATCAGCATATCAGAATCGGGTACCGACAATCCTTGCTCCCATTTAGAGATTGTTTGCCGTACCACATTCAATTTAATAGCGAGTTCTTCTTGTGAAAGTCCTTTTGATTTTCTGATAGCTTTCATATTTTCGTTTAGCATTATGGATAATCTCCTTCCTATCAATCGTTACCCTTATTTTATGTGGAACTACTCGTTGCTGCAAGCAACGCAAATTAACATTCAGGGCTTTAGCCGTGATTTGCTGTTGAAGAAGGTAAAAAGTTTGTTGTAAAGCAAAAAGGACGATGTCCACATATTCAGACACCGCCCTTATAAATCTTATTGTATCGCCTACACTCCGAAATATGCGATTTTCCACCTCTACACTCTTTTTAAAAAATGCAGTACATTTTAATACAACTTCGAACCCGCCGGAATCCGGTCATCCACCATCAGAAGATTCAGTCCTTCGTGACCGTCAGCCTCATGAACAGCACTAATCAGCATACCGCAGGAATCAATGCCCATCATCGGTCTCGGCGGCAGGTTTGTGATTGCAATACAAGTCTTTCCTACCAGTTCTTCTGGCTCGTAATACTCATGAATACCGCTTAAAATCACCCGATCCATGCCTGTTCCGTCATCCAGTACGAACTTTAAAAGCTTTTTGCTCTTCTTTACTGCTTCACATTCTTTGACCTTTACTGCACGGAAATCTGACTTGGAGAATGTGTCAAAATCAACCATTTCTTCAAAGAGTGGCTCGATTTTGACTTCTTTCCGCCATTCTGAATCTTCTTCTCAAGATAGGCCTTCTCTCTTGTAATGCATTCAGCCAGATGAAGCCGGTGTCTGGTCAATCGTTTTAGTGCAAGGAACTGGCTGCCGCGCCATGCCTCACATTTTTTAATGCGGCCGACTCTTGCGAAATCAGCGATCAAATAGGCATCCATGGGATCGGTCTTGTCCATTGCCACGTAAGACTTGCGATAATTGGCCGTTGCTTTCGGGTTTAGGCAGAAAACATAGGCCTTATAAGGCATAAGTGACTCACAGGTAGACAGATAATTGGCGATATGTATGCTGTAAACGGAAGTAGATTCCAGAGCAGCAACAATCATATTGAGATTGGGATGATCTTTCATACAGTCCTGGATCATCCCGGCAAGTTCATCAGCCCCCGGCTGATTGTTACGAAATGAGGGTGACAGCAGCTTGTTTTCATCGAAATCCATGGCATAAACAACGTTGGATTTTGAACTTACATCAATACCAACAAACAAAGTGGACATATAGTTGATCTTAATCATGTTATCACGCTCCTTTCCGATCTGGATTTATGAAGTCTTAGGTGAAGGTTGATCCTCTGCTGCATATGGTGACCGAAACCTCGCGTAATGAGCATTCACCCAGTCAGCCTTTTTTGCTGGTGCTACGGCTGGGGATGCAACTTCTGTGTTAGCGGAATGTGCCATATGTGCCAGACTGGATGCTCCGGAAGCAGTCACGGACTAAGCCGGCTGAAAGGTGAAAAAGCAGTGCCTTCGGACATCAGACTCTGCTGATATCATACCACAGGATTGACCTTATAAAAAATGTAACTGAAGGCTGTATAGATGGTAATAGAATGAGGGGAGTCCCTCTTAGATGTTCTTACCACTATACTAAAAAGAAATAAGTCTGTAAGCGGATTATTGATGCTTACAAACTTATTATACGAGGTGAAGGCGTATGATCCGTTATCGAGTTGACAGTCAGAATAAACGGATGGATCCGAGCACCTGGGAAGGAAGCATTAATTACATCTATGACAAAGGTTTTTATGAATGCGGGGTAACATCCAGAGGAAGTACGTTTCGACTGATGATTGGAAAGCATAAAGATGAAAATTTTCTGTGTATTCCCAACTGGAATGTTGGAATTGAACTATCAAAGCTGAAAGACAGGTTCTGGAATTATGAACAGCTGACACAGTATGGGAAAATGGGAAAGGTGGACGCACATAGCGTTGCGGATGCACTCGTCACATTGGACAAGTATATTAAACTATGAAATTGTGGCAGGCGCTGCCTGCTACAATCAAAAAAACCTGCTCTTGACATAAACATGAGCAGGTTTGTGACAGAATATAGAAGCAGCTTTGTGACAGGAGCCAAGATCATTAACAAAAGGAATGCTATATCTGTTCCTATTTCACGCGAAAACGGATCAAGATAAGAACTTTTATTTTATAATCTTATTCTGCTTAGGTATATAGGTTCCATACCCCCCTTCTTTTAGAATTTTTCCATTATCATATACCAGCTGCCCTCTTACCCAAGTCTGTTTTACTCTTCCTTTCATGTGCTGATGATGATAAATATTATTTACTGTTTTCGTCTTCGACAGACTCTTTGTACCATCAAAAATCCATTGTTCATTTAAATCTACAACTAAAATATCAGCATCTACCCCAGGCATTAAACTTCCCTTTTTTGGTGCCAAGCCCATAATTTTGGCTGTGTTTCCGGCCGTGATTGCCGAGAGCGTTGTTAATGGCAAATCCCGTTTATGGACTCCTTCCGTCAACATACCAGAAAGCATTGCATCGAAACCGCCAAAACCACTATATTCCAAAAAGAAATTCCCTTCTTTTACTTTTTCTTCATCAGAATATGGCCCATGATCAGATCCTAGAGTATCAATGGTTCCATCGAAAACATAGTTCCATAATTTATCGACATTCTCTCGACTCCGAAGCGGTGGATTACATTTTGCATATGACCCTTTTTCATCCATAATATTCTTATCAAACAATAAATAATGCGGGCATGTCTCAACATTAACTTTAATTCCCTTAGCTTTTGCTTCTTTAAGATACTGAGCTCCCTCGGCTATTGTCATATGGCATATATATAATCTTGATCCCGTTGCCTTAGCAAAAAGAGTTGCTCTCTCTATAGCTTCCAGTTCAACCCACCAGGGTCTCGCTTCATCGTGCATCCTATTTGGAATATTTTTCTGTTTCGCCATGCTTTTACTACCAAAGTCCGCCACTTCTGCATTTTCAGCATGAACACCAATAAGTCCATCAAATTTACTGGCATTTTTCATTCCCTGTACTAGATATCCATCTGTAATTTGTGGATAGTCTGGATTCGCAAAACTCATAAACCCTTTATAGGCCACACAGCCTAATGCGTTCAACTTCTCCAGGTTATCTACGCACCCTGGTGTAAGTCCACCCCAAAACGCAAAATCAACACAAGAATCTTTTTTCGCCACATCATACTTTATTTTAAATCCTTTTTCATCAGTTACCGGTGGAACGCTAAGTGGCATATCAACAATTGTGGTAATCCCACCCGAAGCAGCACACTGAGATCCACATTTCCAGTCTTCTCTATAGTTTTGCGGAGAAGGATCCCACATATGTACATGGGAATCAATTACACCTGGCATTAATATTTTTCCTTCTACGTTAATTTCCTGGTATTCCGAATTCAAGTGAATACCAGGCTGTAATATTCCAATAATTTTATCATCTTCTACAACTAAACTTCCATTTTTAACCTGATCTGGAAGAACTATCATTCCTCCATAAAATATCTTTTTGCTCATATTGCTAACCTCCTAAAAATTATAACTATTGCTTTCTACATGTTTCTTACTCCTGAAATGTCACCACCATCAATTACAAGCTCTGTGCCTGTCATAAATTGTGCTTCATCGCTCAAAGCATAGACAATTCCCGAAGCAATCATGTCTGGCTGAGCGATTCGATTTAAAGGATTAGATTTTGTGATTTTCATTCTAGCATTTTCCTTATTTACTTGATTATCTATATCTTTTTCTAACATTGGTGTTTCCGTAGGTCCGGGACAAATGCAGTTTACACGAATTCCGTCTTTTCCCAGTTCTAACGCCATACTACGTGCCATGATAATCAGACCGCCTTTTGACACATTATATGCCAGACTACCGGTAGACCCACATAGACCTTTTTGTGAAGACACAAATACAATACTTCCTCCTGATTTCATCAATTTTTCCGCTTCTTTACTTGAATAAAAAGCTCCTCGCAAATTCACAGAAATCACTTTATCGAAATGTTCTAAAGTTGTATTCTTAAAGTCATTTGATGATCCAATACCAGTACTATATACAAAACCATCTAGACTTCCTATATCATGTTTGATTTTTATAAACATTTCTTCTATAGAGACAGGATCCGAAACATCACATTTCATATACCAAACATCTTTATCCTTAAATTCATCTTGTACATCAGATGCTATAACGACTGTTCCCATGGATTTGAGCATATTTACCAGTGCATATCCAATTCCTCCTGAAGCACCTAAAACAAGAATTTTTTTATTCTTTAAGCAAAACATAATTATTCCTAGGCCTCCGCTATATTTTTGTGGATTTTAAGCTTTGTTTTAATTTCTTTGATTCGATCCGGCTGCAAAATCAAGATTAAGATAACTGTAATATATGGAATCATTAAAACCAAATAAGAGGAGATCGAGGTAAGCTGCAAAACATTTGCCAATGCTTCAGCAAATCCAAACAGTACCGCTGTAAACATAACCCCTATTGGAGTGGCATTTGATAACATGACGGCTGCTAATGCAATAAATCCTCTTCCGCCTACCATATCTTCGGAAAATTGTGTCAGATTGCCAAGAGACATCTGAGCACCACCTAGTCCACAAAGTATACCCGTGATTGTAATGCTAATCCATCTGTTCTTCGTTACATTTATGCCCACTGCAGTTGCCGCCATCGGATTTTCACCACATGCACGTATATTCATTCCAAATTTCGTGCGTTTTAAAATCAATTGAGTAACAAAAACCATGATAAACGCAATGTAAACCAATAATGTCTGGTCTGTAAAAAAATATTTTATTACGGGAATATCTTTTAATATGGGCACTGATATTTTATGCAGCCCCTGAATCTTGGGATCTGATAATGTTCCACTGGTCTTAAATAATGTACGTAATAAATATGTAGTTGCTCCAAGGGCAAAAGAATTGATCGCAAAACCACAAACAACGTTATCTCCGCCCATCTGCAATCTTAAAACTCCATAAAATATGTTAGTGAATACACCTCCGAGTAACGCACATAAAACTCCAATAATCGAGCTTCCGGTAAAATAGCTTCCTACAACTCCTGTAAATGTTGCCATTAACATACTTCCCTCATAAGTAATGTTTCCTGTGCCTGAACGTTCGCTATATACTCCACCTAAAGCGCATAGTAATATTGGAGTGCTTACCCGTAAAGTCGGCGAAATGATACTTGCTGAAATCATATCTTTTTTCTCCTTTCCTCTATAGAATTTTTTCTTGGCAATTTTATCGGAACATTAAAAATGTTAAATGATTTTATTGATATAAAACAAATAATTAACGCTTGTATAATTACCGCCAATGCTCTGGATATTCCAGCACTTCTTTCCAGAGTCAGTGATCCTGCTTTCAGCATTCCCATAAACAGGGATGAAATCAATATACCAATGCCATTGCTATTACCGAGTAAAGCTACCAGCATGCCATCTGTACCAAAGTCAGGTGAAAACTCAGACAAGAATCGTCCCTGAACTCCCATAATTTCAGAGGCTCCGGCAAGTCCAGCAATAGCTCCACTTAACAACATTACGGATAGTCTCACATGATTAACACTAATACCACTGTATTTTGCAAATTCCGGATTAAAACCTGACACCTTTATTTCAAAGCCTTTCGTTGTCTTATCAAAAAATATTATAAATAATACGATCAACGTAATGCCAAGAATAAAACCAAAAGAAATTGGACTGTTTCGAAATCTGGGAAATTGTGCCGTAGGAAGTAATTCGTCTGTCGTCAAAGAATCACCAAAATCTCCTTTAGTCAAAAAGAACTCTTTTACTAAAAAACTCGTAAAATGAATTGCAATATAGTTCATCATCAACGTTACAACAATCTCATTTGTGTTCCAATATACTTTTAATATTGCAGGCAGTAATGCCCAAGTCATACCAGCTAACATCCCAACCAGCATACATAGGGGAATATGAATAAACACAGGCAGACTCTTCACATAAATTCCAACCAACGTTGCTGCCATTGCCCCCATGTATAGCTGACCTTCCGTTCCCATATTAAATACGCCACCCTTAAAGGCAATACCTGAAGCTATACCACAAATCAGATAAATTGTGCTCCAACGTATTGTAGATGTCAGAGCCGGTAGGCCCCCTAAAGATCCCTTAATCAGAAAGGAATATACATTAACAACATCGAATCCACCTAACAGAATAAACAAAGATCCTAGCAAAAGTCCAAGGAAAACAGCTATAAAAATCGTCGAAGGTTTAATCTTTCTCTGCTTAAATTCAAAATTCATTGTATTGCCTCCTTATTACAGTCGTCTTCTTTAATACCTGCCATTAACAATCCTATTTTTTCCTCATTTGCCTCATTTCGATTAAGCTCTCCTATAATTTCCCCCTTATAAATAATAAGTATTCGATCACTCAATGCAAGTATTTCTGATAATTCATTAGAAATCAGTAGTACAGCATTCTTTGAATCGCGGTGTTTAATGATTTGCTGATAGATAAATTCCTGTGCACCAACGTCGACTCCACGTGTGGGCTGGCTTGCAATCAATAAGGAAGGCTTCAAAAACATTTCTCTGGCAATAATCAGTTTCTGCATATTTCCACCTGAGAGAGAGCTGATACTATCTGTGATTTTTCCTATCTTCACTTTATATTTTTTAATATTCTTTTTTACATAATCGTCTGCTTTAGAATATTTTAAAATTAGCCCCTGTTTTACCTTAGATGTTCTATATATAGTAGCCAGAAAATTATCCCTTATAGACATATCACTTGCAGTTGCAACACCGACACGATCATCATGTATATGCCCCATTCCATTTTTTCGACAAACTAAAGATGGGTTTTTCCCTGTTATCTTTTTCCCATTCAAAACTATCTCACCTGTTAACAGAGGTATCAATCCGGATATAGCATCTGCCAGTTCATGCTGTCCATTTCCTTGTACTCCTGCAATGCCTACAACTTCTCCTTCATGTACCTGTAACGAAATGTTTTTTACCGCAGGCAATCCGATTTTATCAAGACATGAGATATTATGTACATCCAAGACAACCTTTCCCGGATTATAACTTTCTTTCTCTACATCTAAGACAACTTCTCGACCAACCATCATATTAGTAATTCTCTTCTCGTCCGTATCCTTTGTATCAACATTTCCAATAATGGTCCCGTTTCTTAATACTGTTATTTTATCAGTAACCATTTTTACTTCGGCCAGTTTATGAGTAATTAAAATTATACACTTACCCTTGTTTTTCAAATCTATTAATGTCTTCATCAACTGTTTTATCTCTTGAGGCGTCAAAACAGCCGTGGGTTCATCCATAATAAGTATCTCCGCTCCTAAATACAGAGCCTTCAAAATCTCCACACGTTGTTGAAGTCCGACCGTGAGGTCGCTGATTTTATCCTTGGGATTAATATTCAATCCGTATTCCTTGCTCAGCTTTTTGACAATCTCAATACTCTCATCTAAATTAATCAATCCTCTTTTTGACGGAGGCTTTCCTATAACAACGTTCTCCGCGACTGTCATACTGGGAACTAAGCTAAAATGTTGGTGAACCATACCAATTCCCTGCGCTATTGCATCTTTAGGAGATGAAAAAGAATGCTTTTCTCCATTAATACATAACTCTCCATCATATTCTGTGTACATGCCATATAGCACTCTCATTAACGTTGTTTTCCCAGCACCATTTTCGCCTACAAGGCCATGTATTTCACTCCACCCGGCATGAAATTCTACTGCACTATTTGCCACAACTTGTCCAAAACGAACAGTTATATCATGCATATCCACTGCATTTTTCACACTATTTGAACCTCCTATTGAGCCTTATTCTTCAGGTACTTCAGACACATTTATTTTTCCATCAATAATATCCTTTTTTGTGTCTTTTAACAGGTTTACAACCTCATCATCTGTCTTATAGGTTGAATCTTTTGGCAAAACAAAATCTAATCCATTATTATCTAAACCATAGGTATACGGACCAAATTTTAATCCTGTATCATTCTCTTCTTGAAAGCATTGATATACCCAACTACCATAATCTATAACCATAGATCCGATTACCTGTCCCGGAACAAGATCATTTTGATCAACATCACAGCCAACAACCTGCCCACCTGTTTCCTTTGCTGCATCAAAGACTCCTGTAGAAGAAGCTGCCGCGGCAACATAAATGATGTCAGCTCCTTGATCATACAACATCAGAGCCAAATCTTTTGCTTTTGCTGGATCTGTAAAGCTGCCCACCCATGTTGCGTCTATATTAATATCTGGATTAATTGATCGAGCTCCAGCCTCAAATCCAGCTCTAAACTGATTAATAGTTGGATTATCAGATCCACCCATAAAGGCGATATGATTTGTTTTTGTTGTTTTTGCCGCATCAACTCCTGCCAAATATGATCCCTCTTCTTGTTTACTCATTAATGATTTAACATTTGGCAAATCTATTTTTGAATAAACTAGAATAAATTTACTATCAGGGAAATCTGCAGAGACTTTTGAACAGGCATCCTCTAATGCTCCCCAACAGGGCATAATTATGTCGTATTTTTCTTGTGCAAGTGAGCGAAGTGTCTCTTCATATTCTCCCTCTTTCACTTCAATCACGGTTGGATCATAACCAAACTCTTCGCATCCTTTTTTGAATCCTTCATATGTATTATCTGTAACCCCTTTATCCCCCAGAGGCTGAGCCGTAACCATAGCTGCTTTCCTTCCGGTACTATTTGAGCTGGTAGAAACTTTAGATTTTGATTCTTCTTTTGTTCCTGATCCTTCAGGCACAGTTTTTCCGCAAGCAGTCATCGATATAGTCATAATACTTGCTACTAATACAGCCAACATCTTCTTCATTGTAAAACCCTCCATATTGTATTTTTTATTGCTCATCTTTGATGAGTCGCATACATTATAACGTATTCTCTTGAATCTGTCGATATGGCATTTTTAAATAAATATTGTCCTTTTTTTTGTGCCTTTTTACCATATACCAGTATCTTTTTATTATTTGCTTTGCAAATCTATTTTCTATTTTTCTTTTTCATTCATCATTGTTAATCAAGAGCATTTCAAAATGTCAGCTTACATCCGGTTGGCCTTTAGCCTTATTTACAATATGTTTAATCATCCCATCACGGGACTTAATTTTTCCGCAAATAATATCTTCCTCTGTAATTTTTGCTAATAAAATCTCTCTTTGACGTACTCTTTCCCAATCATACGTTATATAAATATACCCATCTTCACATTCTTTGGCGTCTGGATAAGCAGCTTCATTTCTTTCATCCAATAACAGCGTATGGGGCCACGTTTTACCGTCATCCTCACTTAACATTGCTGTCAAATGACTTCTTCCTTTCCATGCTTTAACATTTCCCTGTTGCATAATGTTACTTAGGTCAATTTTTTCATCAAAGTTCAAATGGTTTACCATAAGTAACCTTCCAGACTTTAACCGACGTATATGGAATCTTGAGCAAGGGCCATCTATGTGTGATTTTTTTCCTTCTGTCCAAGTATAGCCTTCATCATAAGAAAAGCTTTCACCAATTCCATCAAAAGTACGTACTAACATCCAAAGTGATTTATCTTCTTTTTCTACAACCATATGCTCATCAAAGCTGCGGTTTGGTATATCCGCAGATCCACGCAGTCTAAAAGTTTTTCCTTGATCTGAGGAAGCATAGATATTAGAAAACTGTTCTTTTTCCAATCCATGTCTTTCTGTTGGAAAAGCTCCACATTCATCGCGCCAGATTGCACAAGGGAATAACCAATCTCCTGTTGAAATTATTGTTGGTTTATTAATCATTATCCCATTTGCAATTCTTCGTGGTGTCGTCCAAACCAGTGTATCGGTGTCTGGGTGCTTACATATAACAGCCCATACTCCACTTCTACAGTCATTAAATCCATGCACCTGATTATAAATCATCCAAAGTTCTCCTTTAGGAGACAGCCATAAGCATGGATCATAGATGCGACATTCCGGATCTGGATGTTCAACAACCGTGACACACGATTTAAAAGTATGTCCTTTGTCATCGCTGACGCAAAGTACTAAAAAGTTACCTCCGATTTCTGCTCCATCCCCTGAAAAGAAATCAACAAAAATACGACCTTTAGCTGTTACTTCGATCGATGGGACACCCTGCCATCTCCTGTTAACATCTCTAAATCGATTATCTACAGGATTTACCAGTACATTGGCTGGTGTAAGTGCTGAGTTAGATAAGTTCATCTTTAACCTCCTATTGTTTGATATTGTTCATCATTGATGAGTCATTAGAGTATAGCATAGTTGGTCATTTCTTTCAATATATTTTGTTTACTTTATGTTTTTTAGTATTAATTTATAATTTCTCTTGACATTCTCGGCTTTTAAAAGTATCATGTTTCTATACACGAATCATATTTGATGAGCTTATGGATTTTAGTTATTAAAAGGAGGATTTCTTAATGACAACATTAATAATCGGAGGGAATGGTTTGATAGGTTCTCATCTGGTAAAGAATATGGCTGGGTCAGGAGAAAGCGTAATCAGTTTCAGCGGCCATGAAGCAAAAGAAAAGATTCCAGGGGTAACATATATTCAGGGTGATGTAACTGAGTATGGAACTCTTAATCAAATATTACATACAAATAAGATAGATCGTATTATACATAATGCAGCTGTTTCACACCCCAAACTTTATTTGGAAAACCCTTATAAGATCTATAGGATTAATGTTCTAGGCACACTTACAGCCTTAGAGGCTGCAAGAAATTACGGTATTTGCCGTTTTATTTACATTAGTTCTGGAGCTGTTTATGGTAACGTTAGTCTTAATTCTGTTGCAGAAGATGTACCGCTTCACGGAGAAAGTCCATATGGTGCATCTAAGGTAGCTTGCGAAGAATTAGTTAGAAACTACGGTCTGGATAGCGCCTCATTACGTATAGGATTTGTATACGGTCCAGGGCGTAAATTCGAATGTCCAATTCATATGCTTCTCAGCGATTGTATAAATAAAGGAGAAGTTAATTGGGAACACGGAATGGATCAAATTATGGACTACATCTATATAGATGATTGTGTTGATGCAATCGCTACAATAGCGACTGCAGAAAAATTGCCACATACAGAATATAATATAGGTGGTGGTGAAAACGTTCCCTATTCAAGAGTTGTAAAATGTATAAATAACCTTTATCCAGATGTACCATTTAAAATTGGGAATGGAACGTTGGGATATGATAATCTTGGAGCTATGAATATGGAACGTTCATTAAATGATTTTAATTGGAGACCTAGGGTGCCTCTTGAAAAGGGCATCTCATTGTATAATGATTGGATTAAATCACACGAAAAATAAATTTAATTGACAGATTGCAATTAAACTTGTAAACAAACACAAAATCAAGTATACTCATAATTGTAGGAGTCCTGCAGCATGAGAAGCAAAGCTTCAGCTGTGGGATTTCTTACTCTAATACTCGCTCTCTGTAAGCCAAACAATAGTATTACACTGGAATAGCCAAATTTAAAGAACCATCAGACTTAAAATTTGGTTTAATATGGAAAAGGATATATAGTTTATGACAGATATTGATAACACTCAAAAGCGCTTAATGCAGACAGGACTTTTTCGCACTGAAAATGATGCTGTTAAATTTATGATAGCACGTATTATTAATGACAACATTTCTCCAATCGGTGCTTGGACCTTAAAAGAAAAGTTAACAAGGCAGGGGCTCGATTACGGTACAGCGACTGTAGGCAGATATCTAAAAGAATTAGATTCACAGAGTTTAACAATTCAGCAAAGTAATCAAGGACGTATTTTAACTGAACACGGAAAGCACTGGTTATCTGATATTTCCAATAATGTTGCGCGAGCACAAATACACAATAAAACCTCTAAAGCATTAAAAATTGATAATTATTCGGATCTAATTGATTTAATACAGGCGCGTAAGGCTATTGAGGTTACAGGTGTATCACTTGCTGTCAATCAGGCCACAGAAGAAGATCTTTCTAGGTTAAAGCAGTCTGTTATTAACCATTATCGTTGTGTGGCCGAAAAGCAGGACCCCACTGAGTCAGCATTAAATTTCCACCTAACCTTAGCCGAAATCAGTCATAATCGCTTTATTAAGGCGATCCTTGATATGCTTGTGTTTGAGGAAGAATCTATTGAAAATAATATGAATCAGCTAATTACCAGAGATAGAGGAGATATTTACGTTGTGGAACATGACGATATTGCCACTGCCATTGTTGAAAGAAATGAAAAAAAGGCCACTTCATTAATGACTCATCACATGGATGCACTTTTATCAGCTGTTCGCGAACAAATAGAGTTAATGTCTAATGAAGACCATGTTTCATAAATCAAGCGTCACACATATTTAGCATATAAAACCGATGGTTAATTTGTCAGGCATTTAATCCATCGGTTTTATGGCAATCTAAGCTGCATATATCTCATTCAATATTCTTTCAAGATTTCCATATCTTCCTCAGTCAATTCTATTGGTTTTCCAAATCCGAATGAACCTTCTCTCAAGCATTGCTCAGCGGAAAATACTGCTGCACAGTATAGGCAGATTTTCATCAGCAAATCCTGATATTCAGCAATTAAAAGAATTCCCGGGACATGACTTTCTTTAAAATCCACGGCCATTTTCATTTCTTCCAAGTAATTGAACAAAAAGCAAGCAATAAATGAATCCCCCGCTCCCATAGTGTCTTTCGCATTTATTAAATACGGACTTTGTTCATAAATTTTTCCGCCAATCATAAGGCATGCCCCTTTGGATCCCCTGGTTGCAAGAACTATTTGTCTGCATCCAAAATCAAAGATAGTTTCCATAACTTCATAAACTTCCTACTTTTCCATGTTTCCACAAGATATCTCGGCACAGTCAGCATAGAGACAGCATTTCTTTAAATATGCAGTATCATAACAATCAGAAAAATCCATTGACAAAAATTTTGATACTTTATGCATCAAAGGTAATTGATCCTCTATGTAGCTATGAATGCTGGTATGAAGCAAATCAAATTCTTGTATATACTGCAAGTCAATATTATTCAATTCCGGAGGATTCGTTTTCGATACTCCACCCCCATTGCCTTTTAAAAACTTTCTGTCACCATTGATCAATAAAACCCGATGTAATTCTCCAGTACGGTTCTTATCATTACAAACTTTTATGTATGTTCTTTTTAAGGATCAGATAATTTTATTCCATTTCTACAGAAATCTCCTGATCTCCCAGTACTTCATAACTCCAGTTTCCATTACCGCCTTCCACATGAAGAAAAATTGTTTCACCTTTTCTTTTTGCATGTGCAGTCATAATTACTTTGCCATTTAGATCCGTAACCTCAGTACTGGCGGAAGCACCCTCACTAAAGACAGAGAGGCAGAACTTCACACCATCACAATAATCATAATCCGGCTTTGTATCGCAGCTTCCCACAGCCAAAATCGAGTTTGGACGTACCAACAGCGGCAATGAGAAGTAATCATGTATCTCTTTTTTCCACTTTCCTCCTATGACCACATCCCCAGTCAGCAGGTTCACCCACCTGCCCTCCGGAAGATAATATTCCACCTCCCCGGACTCCTTAAATACTGGTGCCACCAGAAGAGAATCTCCGAACATATACTGCTTGTCTGGTGTTTCACAGGCCCTGTCTTCCGGAAATTCTACAAACATGGGGCGCATCATCGGTATCCCCTCCTCGTGAGTCTTCACCGCCTGCCGGTAAAGATAAGGCATCAGCGCGCATTTCAGTTTTACAAACTTTCGCAGGACATCGCAGGCCTCCTCGTCAAAAAGCCATGGCACCCGGTAAGAAGATGAGCCATGAAGCCGGCTGTGGGAACTTAAAAGGCCAAACTGACACCATCTCTTGTAGATATCTGCAGGAGCTGTCTTCTCAAATCCGCTGATATCATGGCTCCAGAACCCAAATCCCGCACAGGCCAGGGATAATCCGCTGCGGATGGTCTCTGCCATAGATGGATATGTTGCCGAACAGTCACCGCCCCAGTGAGCAGGAAACTTCTGTCCTCCCACGGTTGCGGAACGGGCAAACAATACAGCCTCGCCTTCGCCACGCTCACGTTCTAACAGCTCGAATACAGCCTGATTATATAACTGTGTATAATAATTATGCATTTTCACAGGGTCAGAGCCATCATAGTAGGCAATGTCTTTTACCGGAATTCGCTCACCGAAATCCGTCTTAAAACAGTCTACTCCCATATCCAGAAGCTTTTTCAGTTTATCCTGGTACCATGCACTGGCTTTTGGATTTGTGAAATCCACAAGTCCCATTCCAGCCTGCCACATATCGGTCTGCCATACATCACCATTCGATTTTTTAACTAAATATCCCAGCTTTGACCCTTCCTGAAACAGCGGTGATTTTTGTCCAATATACGGATTGATCCACACACAGATCCTCAGCCCCCGGTCATGATAACGTTTCAGCATCCCTTCCGGGTCTGGAAATGTCGCAGGATCCCATGTGAAGTTGCACCATTCATACGCCTCCATCCAATAGCAGTCAAAATGAAACACATGTAACGGAATGTCACGATCCGCCATTCCCTGAATAAAGCTGCTGGTTGTGCCCTCGTCATAGTTTGTTGTAAAAGATGTTGTCAACCAGAGACCAAAAGACCAGGCCGGGGGCAGTGCAGGTCTTCCGGTCAGTTTTGTATATCTGGCAATGGTTCCTTTCGGTGTATGCCCATTGATAACATAATAGTCCAGTCGTTCACCCTCGATGGAGAACTGCACCCGCTCTACTTTCTCACTTGCTATCTCATAGGATGCATCACCCTCATTGTCCAGCAGCACACCATATCCTTTATTGGTGATATAGAATGGAACATTCTTGTAGGCAATCTCACTGGCTGTGCCGCCGTCCTCATTCCACATCTCCACAACCTGTCCATTCTTGATAAATGGTGTAAATCGCTCTCCCAAACCATAGACGTATTCGTCAACATCCAGCGAAAGCTGATCCACCATATAGCATCGATTGGTCTTATTATTTGTCATATGCGCTATATTGCGAAATCCCGTGTTTGTAAGTTCTCTCTCTTTATCCATAAAGCGTATGCCCCAGGAATCAGGCCGCTTATCTATGATTGCCTTGGTACTTCCACTCTTATAGATAATACTATCTTCTGTTTCTTCGATTGTCACATGTGGAGCGGTATGGTTCACCTGTGCAAAAGGACCCTTGTAGGCGGTTCCTTCAAAGTGGGACACAGATACCTTGATCACATCCTCCATGGGACTTGTCAGCCGGATGGTAATCATGCCCAGATTCAGGCAGTCTCCTCTGTCGGAAATATGCTTTCCCGGTGCATATACGATCAGTTCATCGCCGTTTATCCGGCTGTCACAATACTCTACTGCATAAAGCGGTGTAATCTCTTTCTTCACACACCAATATCCATCTGTAAATTTCATTGCCTTTCCCTCTCTCAATCTAAGTTAATCATGTGGTCAGTAGATTTTCCGGACGCGCTCATCCCTTAACAGAGCCGGCCGATACCCCTCCGACAATGTATTTCTGTCCCAGTACAAATACCAGAAGGACCGGTGCGAGCGTCAGTATAATGTCTGCAGCAACCAGGTTCCAGGAGTTTTCGAATGCGCCAAAGAAGTTATAGACTGCCAGTGTCATCGGCCATTTTTTTGAATTGTTCAGATAATACAAAGGCATGGTGAAATCGTTCCACACCGCCATAAAATCCAGAACAAACAGTGTTGACACAATGGGCTTTAGCAACGGAGCAATTACTTTGACAAAAAGCTGCCACGGCTTGCACCCGTCAATTACAGCCGCTTCATCAATTTCTCTCGGAATCGTCTCTACAAACCCGTAAGCCAGGAACAAGCTCAGCGGAATATTAATGGCGGCATAAAGCAGTATAATTCCAATTCTTGTATTCACGATATGGAATGACTGCATAACCTTCATAAGTGCAACATTGTTAATCGGCATCGCAATACCTGAAATGATGAAATAATAAAGAAAACGGTTAACACCTTTATTGTTTCTCGAAATCACGAACGCAGCAGCACCTACAACAACAACGATGATGACTACACTACAAGTGGAATATAAAAAACCATTGAGAAATGCGGACACCAGCTTCCCCTGTTCTATGACGGTCGCATAATTTTCAAACACCCACTTTGTCGGCAGAGAAAGAGTCATCCTGTTTGCTTCAGCAGAGGTCTTAAACGAGTTCAGGAATAAAACTACAAGCGGTATAATCACCACAAGGCTGATAAAAACCGATACAATATTACCGATTAGATGTCCAACAATCTTACCTGTTTTTCCCATCAGACTTCCACCTCCTTATTTTCCATTGACTTGATAATAAAATACAAGAGGGCTAGCACAATGAAGAACAATACACTCGAAAGTGTGGTTCCCATGGCCAGATCTCCTTTGGAAAACTCTTTATACACAGCAGTGTTAATTACACCGGTGGCATTTCCGGGTCCGCCATTGGTCAGCGAATAAATCATATCAAATACACGAAGCCCATAGGTCACATTTAATACAGTCACATTGACAAGCACAGGTTTTAAAAGCGGCAGAGTAATGCAGCGCAGTTTCTGAAAGAAGCTGGCACCGTCAATACTGGCGGCCTCGTAATATTCCGGTGATATGGACATCAGCCCCGCAATGACTACCACCATAATGTACCCCATACCTTTCCAGGTATCTACTGTCATAACGGTAGGAAAAACCAGATGTAGGTCCGTAAGCCAGTTTTTTGCCAGCGCGCCAAGACCGATTTTACGAAGAAAATCATTTAAAAACCCTGTGGTCGGATGAAGCATACTCTTAAATACCAGGCCCACCACCAAATATGACATTACCTGTGGGGAAAAGATAATCATGCGATGTAGATTCTTACCTTTAATAAATTTCTGCGTCAGCAGCAATGCGAGTGCAAGACCAAGGACTGTCTTCATCGCAGTCGTGACCACCGTAAAGAGAACCGTGTTGCCTATATATTTTAGATATTCTGAATTACCAGTAAAAATCGCCTTGTAATTCTTAAGACCCACGAAATGTATTTCGTCAGTAAAATTATTCCAGTCGGTGAAGGAATAGGCGATACCAAGAATTCCCGGAAGGAAGCACAGCAAAAAAAACAGAAGTGCTGCACCACTGGCAAAGTACCAGGGATATAATTTCTTTTTATTCATTTTCTCACCTCCAGATTATATGGCGATTCGTCAGTGCGAATCGCAAAAAAGGTGCCCCATAAAATACTTCTTTAGACGAGGCACCTTCCTGTTCATCAGACTGTTATTTTGTCCATGCCGGATCTTTTTGAAGCTCAGCCTGCTCCGTACGCCTATTCATAATTGTATCCAGAACGTCTTTCGGCTTCATGGCCCCGGTATACATGGATTCCAGATCTTTACCGACATCCATCCACTGACTGTCTATATAGTTGACAGACGTCTGAACCACATTTTCCTTTTTCAGTGAATCCAGAAATGCCTGATCCTCTTCTGAATATTTGCTCTTGATTTCCGGCCAGCATAATGCACTTATTTCAGGTTGTCCATCCAGACGTTTCTGCAGATTCTCCGGTTTTGCAAGAAACTCAAAGAATTGCTTTGCTTCCTCAACATGTTTGCTGTCTTTATTGATAAAGTAGGCATTGCTTGCAGGATTTACACCGACGGTCTGATTATCTCCCCAGGGCATTACAAACGCTTCCAGTTTTTCTGTCGCCTTGAAATCAGGATAATCCGACTCTATCTCACCGCGGAATCCAAGTTCCCCTATTGTCATTGCGCAACTCTCCGTAGCCATGGCTTCCTTGGCATTTTCCCATGCATTGCTCAGATAATCATCACCAAAATACCCGGCTTTCGCACACTCATCCAGTTCATCTAGAATTGTCAGCAACGATGGAATCTGATCTAAATCCGTTTCATTCTTATTGAGTTTTTCATATATATCCGGATCCTGCTCCAGCCACAGACCGCCAGTCTCAAATAGAGGCAGAACCTGATGCCATCCATTCGTAGTAGCTTCAAAAATCGGAGTCGTGCCGGAATTCTGAATTTTCTGGCATACATCTTTAAACTCTTCGTATGTCGTCGGAACTTCCAGATTTAACTTACTGAAAATGTCTTTGTTATAGAGGTAAAAGTACATCTTGGCCCCGGGAAATGTAATACCATACACTTTGTCATCCACAGAAACAGCAGAACGTGCACTCTCCTCCAAACGACCTGTCCAATCCTGATCGGTGAGATCTACACAATACTGATCTACATGTAGACTGGAAGCTAGGCCGACAGGAGTATCCGCACAGATAATATCAGGGGCTTCACCCGAATCCAGTTTCACTTTCACTAAGTCTCTCCACTGTGCATCTGGGGAGATCTGGAAATCAATCTTGATACCCGTCTCCTTTTCAAACTCCTTTGCCAGTTCCTGCACAACTCCTGAATTGGGAAGTCCACTCTGGTGACTTCCGAAAGTGAGGGTTACATTCTTTTTCCCACTTTCACCTTTCCCACTGTCTTTTCCTGATCCCGATCCGCATCCGGCAAGTAAGCCAGCTGTCATTGCCGCCGCCAGCGACAGGCCGAGAATTTTTTTCAAATTCTTTTTCACCATCATTTTGCTCCTTTTATTGATTGGCTTGTAATTTTCACCTGTATTTTATCGATAAAATAACTATAAATTTATTATATCACGTCACTTATACACACAAAATAGACAATTCAGAACACAGAACTGCACTTTTCTGAACACACATAATTGCATTTTTTTAACAAAATGGTATAATAGTTCCACGAAAGGAGGTGCATGAACTATAAAAAAATCGAAATATTATTCTCAAAAAATGTACCTTTTTGTAATTTACGGAACTTTTATTTTGATTTTACTCGGTATATTCTTCATCTTTACCTATAGACACTATCAGAAGAACACATTGGAGGAAAACTCACGGGATTTGGAAAATGTATGTTCCTCTGTCGGAAATTCTGTCGAAACACAGTTAGATAATCTTTCTTCGATCTCCATGAACCTGGTATGTTCTAAAGCAATCAGAACCAATTTCAGGGAATTTTCAGATCTGTACCAGAACAGCGATACTTCTCCATCGGATCTGGTCGCTTCTCAGAAGAAAGCTCGGGAAATACATGACATTATTACCTCAATGATTGGTGCCTACCAGAACGCATCGGCAATCAATCTTTATACACTGGATGGCTCCTATGTGGAATCCGGGTATTTTGAACTCACCGATGCTGTAAATCTTGCCAAGCAGCCCTGGTATACACCAGTTATGAAACTTAACGGACATAAATATATCAGCAATCCCACTGTGCATATGGATCTCCCGGCACAAGGAGACAATCAGCATGCTCAGAAGTTTATTTCTATCGTTCGCCTGTTTCTGGACTCCAACAGCCAGCCGGAGGGAATTGTGGAAGTTATTCAGGATTGCGGGAAAATTTTTTCACTTACCTCCCGGCTAGAAAGTCAAAATCCCGGCACTAGTGTATATATCTACAACTCCCGGCACGAACTGGTCTATCCGTATCAGAGTCAGGCTCCAACAGTAAATTTTTATACACTGATCGCAGATAAACATGCGCATGAAAAAGCGAGCCGGATTGTCGCCACTGATGATGGACAGCAGCTATTGTCCACATATCAGGAAATTCCGGATTATGACTGGACCGTAGTACTCACAAAACCAAGAGCGTCTGTCTATGACTCTCTGAACAATTTCCGTTTATTTTTTGGGCTGATTGGTTCCCTGTCCATTCTTCTCACCCTGTTCATCTGTTTTTACATATCGGAGCGTCTGACAGCACCACTGCAGAAACTGACCAATGCTACGGGTAAAATTACTATCGATCGGGTACTGGATGAAAAAAAGGTCAATCTGACCAGTGCAGACAGCAATATAAAGGAAATCTCACAGCTTTGTGAGTCCATCCGGAACATGTATGAAAAGCTGCGTTCCACTTCTCAGGAAGCGCTTTTATCTCGCTCCGAGGAGACCAGGGCCAAGCTGCAGGCAACACAGTTTGTGATCAATCCACACTTTCTCTATAATTGTCTGACTAACATCAGTGTCATGGCGGAGGAGTCTATGAATGCAGATATTATCCACATGTGTGAATCGCTCTGTGACTATTTCCGATATATTTCCTCTTCGCGGGATATGTTTGTAACGCTCGATGAAGAAATATTCTACACACGTTGTTATCTGGAATGTATGCAGATGCGCTATTCCTCTGAACTGGAATACACCCTTGATATTGCAGAGAAAACCAGACAGTATTATATTCCCAAGCTGATCATACAGCCCTTCGTGGAAAATTCCTTTAAATATGCGTTCAACATCGCACCACCCTGGAAGCTTCAAATCTCATCCTCCAGAGAAGGTAACAACTGGATTCTTCGGGTTCAGGATAATGGCGGGACTCTAAGTAATGAAAAAAAGCAGGAATTGATGGACTTGTACAAAAAATTAGATATGAATAAAGAACTAAAGTCCATGCAGGTTGGAGGAATGGGGCTTAAAAATGTCTATCTCAGACTAAAACTTCTATACGGAGACAAAGCCATATTCAAGATTGAAAATACCCTGCCGCAGAGGACGATATTTATTTTTGGCGGTCCGATTATGACTGAACCACCGCACAGCTTTTTAATTTCTCAGAATACTGATACAGGAATGACAGGAGGATAATCAAATGAACCAAAGCTATAATTACCTTGTCGCGGAAGACGAGAGTCTGATCCGGCGGAACCTGATAAAAAAGATTGCCTCTTTGGATCTTCCCCTTCATTTGGCGGGAGAAGCATCCAATGGCATGGATGCCATACTTCTGGCCGATAAGTTCTGCCCGGAACTTGTCATCACCGACATCCGGATGCCTCAGTGTGACGGTCTGGAGGTAGCTGCATATCTCCAGAGAAATCATCCGGATGTCAAAATAATCATTATCAGTGGGTTCGATGATTTCTCTTATGCACAGTCTGCAATTCGATATGGCGTAAAAGACTATTTGCTGAAACCCATTAAACTGGAGACCCTTTCTGAGTCATTACATAAGCTGCTGATTACAGTGCAGAAAGAATCTGAAGATCTGGAAGCCTACTCCACAGACAGCAGCAGCCTAGACCAGGAATCTATCTGCAAACTGATGGAGAAGTATCTGCAGGAAAACTATTGCAATGATATTTCCTTTCAAGTCCTGAGTGACCGTTTTGGTTTTACTCCTGAATATCTTACCAAAAACTTCAAGAAATACACAGGAGAAACTCCATCCAAGTATCTGACCAGATTAAGGATGAACGAGGCAAAACATCTGCTCCTGGGAAATCCGGAACTTGAAATACAGAAAATCGGGGAACTTGTCGGCTATAAGGATGCCTTCTACTTCAGCCGTGCCTTCAAAAGTTATACTGGAATGCGGCCCAGTGAATTCCGCAGTAATTTCAAAGTAAAAGGCAATCCTACTTCAATTGACACTTAGGGCTTCTTTTCCTTATCCTCAACTAAGTATAATGGAACTCCGTTTTTTGAAATGCCTGTAAGAAGCACTTACAATTTACACTATCATTTTACTGTTAAACCTTTACAATTTCGCAAGTCCATGATATTGTATAGATAAAGAAATAACCATCCAAGGCGATTTAGCCTAGTTAAGTAGAAGATCCACCCAACTCGTCAAAGTTTAGGGGGTGGATTTTCTATGTATCTAATGACTAATCATATACATCCAGTAGATGTCATTTCTTGTTTGAGTCTAACATATAATATTCGAAATGACAACTAGTAAATGTCAATTTGGAGGATATTATGTTTAAGAATCTATCTAAAGATGGTAAACGAAATATATGTGGGAAGAAAATTAGAGAAATAAGAAAGAATCTTCCTAAGAAAACCTCACAAAACTATTTATCATCTATGTTGCAGATAAACGGCCTGGATATCGATAAAAATGCAATTCAGCAAATCGAAAGCGGTCAGAGATTTGTTACTGATATCGAATTGAAGGCAATTGCAAAAGCCCTAGATGTAAGCTATGAAGAGCTGCTGGATTATGATGAATAATCTATTCGCAATCAATATTTGAATCTATATGTAAGTGCTTCAAAAGATGACGTCGTGTAATTCTACCGCAATGCTGCTATCTAAACCTATCATTTCTTGAGGCATTTTTTATGCTTATGAATCAACCTACATTCTTCTGGCAATTCTTTTGACCAGGGCAGGTATTTATCCAGTATCTCTGGATGATTCAGATAGTCGTTATTGGGCATGCTTTCCAGGATGTATTTCAGGTATTCATAAACATCCAGATCATTGGCCCTGGCGGACTCTACTAATGTATAGAGAACGGCATTGGCCGTTGCACCTTTAGGTGTGTCTGCAAAAAGCCATGCACGTCTTGCTGTGGCAAAAGGTTTTATATTTGCCTCGCATAAATTATTCGAGATTGGCAGCCTGCCATCTTCTAAAAATGTTTCTAGATATTTTTTCTGGTTTTTAGAGTATCCCAGCGCAGTTGTCAGTTTTTCATTCGTAGTAGAAAGAGCCGCTGTTTCTTCCACTCACGACCAAAAGGCATCAAGGATGGGACGTGACGCATCCTGACGCTTCTGTTTCTTTTCTTCATAAGGCAGATCCTTAATCTCTTTCTCAACTTTAAAGAGAAGATTGATGAACTCCCTGCCTTCCGCTCCCTTGGACCCGGGGATTTCCTTCCCTTGATTATCCAACGGGATGCTTTCTATATAGTAACGCCGGCAATGGGACCAGCATAAATTTCTTTTGATGTCTTCCACCTTTTCATACCCTATGTATGCATCCGTGGTCAGATATCCGTGAAATCCCCCTAATAGGTCTTTTGCAACGTCACCGCTTCTGGTGCGGGAGTAATGGAAGAAGGCGGCCTGAATGTCTTCACAGGCACCGCTGCGAATTACCCACATATAGGACTCGCTGCTTGCCTTTTTCCCCATTTCCTTATTACACTGGATTCGGGTTTCGTCCATGTGCAGGATCTGGCAGTTCAACAGCACCTCATGAATCCTGTTATAAATGGGGGTCAGCCATTCCTCGCTGCAGCGAATGGTCCAATTGGCCATGTTTCCTCTTGGCAACACCAATCCCATCCGATACCAGTCCTTCTCCTGGCGGGCAAACGGCTCGAGGGTCAGAAGACACCTTTACCAGAAACAAGCGCTGTATCAAAGACAAAGGATTGGGGTGATGATAAAGACCTGCTGGGATGGTTGAATTCTCTGGGACGTTGAATTATGTAAAGGGAAGAGGATTGAAAGACCTTATTTATTAGGAATATCCTCCTTCCCTTGTCATAATATCTTGCTTGTCATTATGGATATTATGTAAAGCTTGTCATAATATGCACTGTATTGTTTCTGGTGGAGGGTTGACCGTAAACCACAAGCTTCGAAAATCCAAGAGCAAGTTTTTTATTCCGGTAAAGGTATTGCGTGATAAATTCAAAGGAAAATATCTCGCACTTCTAGAAATATACCATAACAGCGGAAAACTTTCTTTTTCTTCTTCCTGTAAGAAACTTCAGAATTCTTACCACTGGAAGGAATGGAAAAATCATCTTTATGAAAAAGACTGGTGTCCCTATATTAAGGAGACCTTTAACGGTTTTGGCAATGCGATTGAATACCTGGGAAAATACACACATAAGATTGCCATATCAAACAGCAGAATCTTATCTGTCACACCGACAAAAACAACCTTTTCTGCAAGAGGGAAAAGGCCAGATGAACCCAATCGTGAAATCATTCTGCAAAACACGGAATTCATTCGTCGCTTTTTGATGCATGTGCTGCCATCTGGATTTCAGAAGATCCGCTATTATGGATTTCTGAATAAACGGATGAAAACCAGAAATCTGAAAATCCTCTTTAAGCTCCAGGGATGTCAGAGATTTAAGCGACGATATATTGGGTTATCCATGACCGAATTATTAAAAACTGTCTGGAACTTTGATATTTGCCTCTGCCCTAAATGTGGATTCAGATCCATGAAACAGCTCGGAAGGAGGAACTATGCCGCTTCTTGGTAAATCTTTGCTTTTATCATATTTTTTTCAAAAGACCTCCTGGTGGAAGGTCTGCGAAGCATGCCCAAAAATATTTTTTGAGCTAAACATACCTGTGCTTCTTTGGTTTTTACACCCATTTTCCTAGATTGGAGGTTCTGAAAAAAGATACTATCCCCATATACCTCATCGGCTAAGTTACCGCGAACTTGGTACAATCGTGAAGAATCATATTTAGAGCAATTAGAGTTTAATCTCTGACTGCTCTTTTTGATTGCTCAAAATATGATACTTCACTAAAAGATTATAACATGTAATCAGCTTTCATTGGCAGATGTTTTTTCAAATTGTCAGGATATTTATGAATCTGATAAAGCTGAATTTCTGTCTCTTCTTCAATTAAACATTGATCTTGATGAAATTATTCCTGATTCCTTCCGGAATCACTTCTATGCATCTACGGGCAGAACCCGCAAATGCCCTTTACATGCCTTTTTATGGGCACTTATTATTCAGCGGATTTTTTCCATTCCTACTGATTCCTTACTTCTTGTTTTTCTCAAGTATTCCAGACATTTGCGCGAATTCTGCGGATTTACCAAAGTTCCTGATGCTTCAAAAATTACTCGTTTTAAGCAGGATTTTCTGGTAGATTTACAGCTTGTTTTTGAGAACCTTGTAGATATTACCGAGCCAATCTGCCAAGCAATTGACTCTTCAAAAGCAGATATGACAATCTTTGATTCCTCTGGTATGGAAGCTTGGGTAAATGAAAACAATCCGAAGTTTGCTAATCGAATTATCAAACAACTAAAAGCCTATGCCAAAGCGAATCATTTTGATTCCAACTATGATCCATACAAGGCTGCTTATGGTTCCACGCCCACACACGCATCTGCTAATGATCAGATTAAACAACTCTATGTTGATGGTCACTTCTGCTATGCCTATAAAATAGGCATTGTTACAAATGGGCTTGGTATTGTTCGGCATCTTGATTTTTATAATAAGGATTTCCTGAATGCCCATCCCGAGCTTGTGCCTAATAAGAAATCTGATTCGCCAGATGAAGACAAGTCCATCCCTGTCTTCCTGTGAGATACTGATGCCTTATAAGCCTTACGTCTACTGCCTTAACCCTAAGGCTACTGCGAATTATCGCAAGTCTTATGTGGCTATGGAGAAAACAGATCCCCTTCCCCTTGATGCATATCTGATTGCAGATTTCGCAAGGGTCGGGCGTACCAAAAAATGTGAGCCATGGCGAGGTAGTCAGTTCCTGGCTCTCAAAAGACTGACCAGACATCGGCTTCATCTGGCTGAATGCATCACCAGAGAAAAGACCCACATGGTTTCCAACCTCTACTTAAAATTCAGCGAGCTACAGCTTTTAGATGATGGCAGCCAGCCATTCAGTAACATTTATGGAACGACTGCCTCCGCTGTCCTGACAGAATTTATGTCTTTGCAGGACATCATTGACACTCCGGAAGAAGAGCTACTGCAGTTCCTCGCAAAGAAGAGCAGGAACCGTATCACAGATATCTCCAGAACCTCGAACCTTTTAAAGAAGGCAGCCAGAGATTCTTATCGTCTGGACAAGTGCATGTATGAGCCGCTAAATGTGTCACTGGCAAGTTCATTCAACTGCATCCAGACTTATCATAAGGAAATCAAGCTGATGGATCAGGCCATCGAGAGATGCATCAATGGAATGAATCCAAATGCATTTACCATCCTGAAATCCATCCCCGGCATATGCCCGGTCGGCTTCCGGAATGATTGCTGAAATCGGTGATATCTCTGCTTTTCATTCATCCGACGCACTTGCCAAGTACGCAGGACTGACATGGCCGAAAAGTGATTCCGGTGACTTTACCTCTGAGGATAACCATATCTCAAAAGCAGGTAATACCTATCTGCGCTACTACTTAGGCGAAGCCGCTAACAGCGTCAGGCGTCATATGCCTGAATATAGCGAATACTATCTTAAAAAGTATTCTGAAGTAACTAAGCATCAACACAAAAGAGCACTCGCGCTTACATCACGTAAACTCGTACGCCTCGTTTTTGGATTGCTGGCCAAAAACCAACTGTACACCGGCGAGAAGTTGGACGCCGAACTGAATATCGTTTCGAACTAATGTTTGGAATGGCTGGATTTTTTCCATACGTCTATTAAGTGCACCCATTTTTAACCTAAACATCTCGAAATCTTTTTTAAATAGTTCTTGACATATCACCAGAATGCTTAACGCAAAAGGTAGTGTCAAATTACTACCCTGTTTTATTGTTATATACCTTGATTTTATGGGAGTTTGCAATAAAAAGAGCAATGTCCTCCCTTTTTTGGTATAATGTCCTCGACTAAAAATCCAAAATACCAGAAAAGATTTCATTGCTCATGGACATTATACTTTATTTACTTACTTTATTCAATACCAACAGAAACAAATTTGCTGGCTGTAAATTAAAAAAGTAAATTCTACTCTGGTTATCCTAACTGGAGTTTAGTCTTTCACATGTGGAGTTAACCCTTTCACATCCAATTTCTACGAGTATTTGATATTCCCTTAATTCTGTAGTATTCCGATATCTGTTGTTCTGACGGCATGGAGGTACACTATGTCGAAATCAATACCCGGTAATCAGAAACATCTGACCTTTGAGGACAGACAGTACATTGAAGACACACTGAATCAGCGTACATCGTTCAAAGATATCTCGAGGTTTCTCTGTAAGGATCCTACAACGATTTCCAAGGAGATCAGAAAACATCGTTCTCAGAATACCTGGAACAGAGGGAGTTTTAACAACCCTTATAACTTCTGTATCCATCGGTTTCGCTGTAAGAAAACAAATGCATGCCAAAAGGTGATTATCTGCGACAAGCATTGCAGATCCTGCCATAAATGCAATCAGGTCTGCCTGCGATTTGAACGGGAATCCTGCACCCGTCTTTTACATGCTCCTTATGTCTGCAATGGATGCAGTAAGAGAAAAAATCTCTGTTCCATCCCAACGAAATATAATTATAATGCCCGTACTGCTCAAAGGGAGTATGAAGAACTTCTGGAAGGCGCATGATCCGGAATCAATCTTACACGCTCAGAGCTTCATAGAATTGATTCTGTCGCTGCTCCGCTGATTGCACAGGGACAGTCACCTTATATTATTGTAACAAATCATCCGGAACTGGGTCTGTCTGTAAAAACACTTTATAACTACATTGACCAGGGGATCCTTCTTTCTCGGAATATCGATTTAAAACGCCAGGTGAAATATAAAGCCCGTAAATGCCATAAAACACAGATTGTAAATCGTGAGGTATTTCAAGGACGAACCTATTCGGATTTTAAAGTTCTGGGGCTGTCTCTTGGCGGGTTCGTTGAAATGGATACCGTATTATCAGCCCGAGGCTCTGACAAATGCATTCACACACTGTATTTCCCGGATATAGAACTATTGCTGGCACATCGTATGGACCGATCTCCGGGAGCTGTGCGGCTTGTATTTGAGCATTTGCAGGCTTCTCTGGGAGATGCCTATGAATTCCAGTCTCTGTTCCCCTGCCTGTTGACCGACCGGGGCAAAGAGTTCGGAGATCCGGACGGATTGGAAACGGATCCGGAAGGGTTTCAGAGAACCAGCATTTATTACTGTGATCCCATGAGAAGCAACCAGAAAGGCGGAATTGAGAATGTACATACCATGCTTCGAATGATTCTGCCAAAAGGCACTTTGTTTGAATCACTGACCCAATGGGATCTCAACAGGGTTGTGAACCATATCAACTCTGCTCCAAGGAAAAATCTGGGAGACCAAACGCCATATGAACTGGCATTAAAAAAATATGGCCCCGAAGTACTCGGGGCCCTGCAACTAAAACTCATCCCACCCGATGAGGTGATCTTATCACCTAAGCTGCTGAAACACTAGAACCAATAAGAAAAACCGCTGTCAGGACAGACAAATCTTAAATTTAAAGCAGGACCTGTGGAATTAACTTTTTCATACACCAAATCCATAGGTCTTGTTTGCCATACCCAAAAACAGGAAGTTTCTCAAATCTTAGGATCATTATAACATCATTTAAGGGGTTTGTCTTAAGAAACTTATAAAAACTCAAGGTTTTTAGAGGGGGTGTGGAATTTAGTTCTGCATACGGAATTTACTTTTTCAATTCAGGAATGTGAAATTTATTTTATTATATATTTTAATATGTTTTCAAAAAATCCATATATAGTCTACGAAGAAGATATTAAAAAAGGGATCTAATGTTATTAATTCTCAACTCAGTGTGTAAACCTCTGGTTTAGTGTCTTACGGCGTATCTACCGATCCTTTTACAACCCCACTCACCTCATCCGCAATATTACTGCCCGTCCACTTGTGCTGTTTCCGTAGAGGCTCCAAACATCTTTTTCCGTGCATGAAGAAACTGCCGCTTCAAGATTTTTCAATCTCTAAAGCGACAGCCCCTTTTGCGTTATAAGGCCTTTTACCTTGTAATTTTCTCTGTTTGCTTACCAGTTCTACGATACATATCAGGCGATACCCCTTCATATTTCTTAAAAACTTTTGAAAAATAAGTACTGTTCTCAAATCCAAGTGCATCTGATACTTCGTATACCATCTCCCCCTTCTTTAAAAGTTCCTTAGATGTTTCAATTTTCTTTATATTGGTATACTCAATAAAATTCTGTCCAATTTCTTTCTTAAATATAGTACTTAAATAAGCCGCCGATACCCCAATATTTTTTGCAGCATCTGAAAGTTGTATCTGCTGATATAAATGCTCATGTATATAATCAAACGCCCTCTTTAAAATATCAGAATGAGAACATTTATATTGAACAAAAAAATACTTGAAAAATTCATCTTCGAAGTCTAGAAGCCATTCTTCAATTTTTGATAAGCTATTCATCATCATTATCTTTTGATAGTGACAATTATCTCCATTAACATAAATCTCTTCAATCGCACCGTCTATATTCTGTGCCGTAATAGAAAAGATTCCAAGTATATCCATAAAGATACGCCGAAGGACATTGACACTGGTATAGTGTGTATCTCTTATTAGCGAAAAGACATCATGAATACAAGTACTGCTTTCTTTTTGTTTGAACTCATCGACTTCTTTTCTAAGATTATTAATCAAATCTATCATCCCTTTTGGGCTATGCTCGCTTATATTCAATTTACCAGTAAGTCTCCATAGGAATTTTCTATCATCATAATAACAAAGAGCATGAATCTGCTCAACAAGAACCAGGTTATCAAATAATTTCTGAGTATCATTGATTACATGATCGACATACCCCATATAAACATTAACATGAAACAAATCCTCCAGGAAACGACGCCATCGCTCCATAAATAAATTCCCATATATAACAGGAAATAAAAAGAAACAACTTTGAGAGTCTTTTTGAATAATCACAGCATCAACCTGATTGCTACTCAAAAACTCTTCAGATTTCAGTTCTAAACTATTACCTATGAAGTTATCCTCTATTTGTAATTGTACAAATAACAGTAGCTTATAAGAGCAATTGATTGAAAATATATGCTTACCCTCATTCAACAAGTCCTCATACTTAATTTTAGTAACAACAGCTCCCTCTCTTTCCTCTTCTGAGTCATTATGTACTAATTCCTTGATACATTTCTTTAATGATAATAGCAACTCACCTTGAGAGAGATTCAGTTTTCTCAAATAATCATATGCGCCTAATTTCAAAGCATCTTTTACTTTATCAAATTCCTCATTACAGCTAATAATTATAACACGATGTTCATAATGGTAGTTATTCATCTGCTTTAATATTTGCATGCCATCAACTTTAGGAATATTCAGGTCCAATAGTATAATTTCCGGGCATTCACTGTCAATCGTCCTCAATGCTTCTTCTCCATCCTTAGCATCCTCTAATAATTCTAATCCAAGTGACTCCCAATCTATTAACTGCCTAAGACCTATCCGTGATAAAATTTCATCTTCTACAATCAAAACCTTCATATTAATGATCTCCTTCCCTTTCCTTTCGGAACTCGAATCCATATCTCAAACCCATTTGTAACCTTTTCATTGAAAATCAATCCATACTGATCTCCATATAACATTTTAAGGCGTGCATTTACATTTGACAATCCAATTCCGGTAAAAGCGCTTTTATTTCTAGTAGGAGTCGTTAATATCTGATCTATTTTTTCTTTGTCAGCAGAGTTTCCATTGTTAAAAATAGAAATCATAAAATCATTTTCATATTCTATTCCAGACAGGATAATCTGTCCGCCTTTCATGCCCTTCACACCATGTAATATTGCATTCTCTAATATTGGCTGAAGTGTAAAAGCAGGGATTTCATAAAAATAGAGATTGCTTGGTAAAACATCATAATACTGAAAACTGTCCCCAAATCTGAACTGCATAATTTCAACATAAGAGAGAACAATAGAAACTTCTCTTCCTACAGTTGTCATCCCATCCTTATTAGAATAAACCGCATGTAAAATATTTCCCAGCGCTGTCAATGCTCTTTCCGTATCTTTTTCATTTCTTTCCCTTGACATAATTCGAATAGAATTAACCGTATTAAAAATAAAATGCGGTGAGATTTGAGACATCAGCATTTCATAATGAGCTTTCTCTTTCATTCTGCTTTCCTCCTTCACTTTTTCAAGTAGTTCCTTGACCCTTTTGGAGGCATTATTATAACTTCGTATAAATATATTTATTTCGAGAAAAGTGCGTTTTGGAATATTAATATCATGAACGACATTTTCAGAATCTTCGATTTGCATAGCAACGTTTCTGATTGGGTCTGATAATTTTTTTGATAAATGAATTAAAATTATAATTGTCAACGGGATCAAAAGTAAGATCATCTTCATAATTCTATTATTAACTAAGTCGCTTTCAGCAAAGATCACCTCATTAGGAGCGGTATAAACCAGAAAATTATTTGAATTTTCCAGCTTGATAATATTAAAATAAAGATCCCCCGAAACAGATCCGCTAGTCTCACCTTTTTTAAATCTATTAAGTATTTTATCAAGTATATCACTGACATTTTCTATTCCTTGATTATAAACTAATTGAACTTTGTTTTCATTGTTATAAAGATATAAAGAATTATCGTCTGATTGATACATTAGATCAGTAAATCTTCCCCAGATATTCGAGTCCGATAAACGAATTAATACAACCCCCAATTGCCTCCCAGAATAATCCCGGATGCTCCTGGCACTATATAAGGCATTTTGATTCTGAATGCTTATAACCCTCATCTCCTCAAAAGCTTTAGAAATACAGGAAGAATAAATCGGCTCTCTTCCATTACATATGGCCTGCTGATACCACTCGCATTTTTTATAATTTTCTGAGGATTTACTAATATTATACGACCCAACTAAATATCCTGAATCAGTAAGTATTGCTATTTTCCCGCCAACAGCATTTAATGTACTGCTTTCTATTTCCTGAATTTTGGCAGAGATATTTTCTCTCGCCTGGTAACCCTCAAATCCATCATTTTCTTCCTTGATTTCACGCAGATCATCTAAAACATCCCGATTGGTCATCATCATGCTGGAAACATAATTTGATACCTCAATCACCTGCTCAGCATTTTCCTTTATTTGTAACAACAGGGTTTGCTGTTGATTTATTTTACTTTCATAAATAGTTCTCTGAAGATAGATATTTAAAATCATCAACCCAACGCAAAGAGGGAGGATAATAAATCCCCCCAAATAAACGATCATCTGTGTACGTATACTTTTGTTACGCATTCTCTGTCACCCCTTAACAGCACCTGACGATAGACCTTCAACTAGATTATTTTGCACAAATGCAAAGAATATTAAAATCGGGATCAAGCTAATGATTACTGCTGCCATAAGCAATCCCCAGTCTATTGAGTATTGTCCTATAAAGTCTTTCATCCCCACTTGAATTGTCTTTTTCAGTGTTGTATTAATAAATATTGACGCATACATATATTCATCCCATGATGACATAAAACAAAACAGCGAAGTAACAAATAATCCAGGTTTTGCTACATAAAATATTACTGAAAAAAAGGATCGCAGCCTGCTACATCCATCTATCCTCGCTGCCTCTTCTAGTTCCCAGGGTATTGTCTTAAAAAAAGCACACGTATTCCATATTGCAAAAGGAAGTGTGAAAGAACAATACATTAATATCAGTCCTAAATAGCTGTCTATAAGATTCAATTGTTTCATTATAACATAATAAGGAATGCAGAGTAAAATTCCGGGAAACATTTTAGTCATAAGGATTACCATCTTGATATGTTCTCCTCCGACGATATAATATCTTGTAAATCCATACGCAGCCATGACAGACAATATCATGCAAATTCCCATGGTAACTAACGTGATAAATATACTATTTAAAAAATAACGTATAAAATTTGATTTAAAAATTACTTGGTTAAAATTACGAAGAGTAATATGAGTAGGAATAATCTGACCTGGATCATAAATCTGCTCTGAAGTCTTAAATGCAGTCATTAACACATAACTAAATGGAAATATCGATATCACTACCATGATAATTAAGAAAATATAAGCAGCTGCGGAAATGGTTTTTTCGCTATTAGATTTTGTCATTTATCTTCCCTCCTAATCCTCTTCTCTTACCATTCTAAGATAAATGAAAGAAAAAAGAGCCATAAATATAAACAGTATTACCGATGCCGCCGCTCCAGTACCAAAGTTATGATTAATAAAAGCTTCTCGATAACCAAAAGTGTAGATAGTTTCAGTACTGTAAAGTGGTCCTCCCTCTGTCATCAACCATATTGTGTTGAAGTCCGATACAATTCCGATTAAATTCAAAATAGTTGAAATAGCAAGCGGCTCTTTAATTATAGGCAGCGTAATACGCCAAAAACTTTGCCAGCGGCCAGCTCCGTCTATACTTGCACTCTCATATACATCTCCGGAAATCCCCTGAAGAGCAGCTAGAATAAATATCATCTGAAAAGGAATTCCTTTCCAAATAGATACGAGTATTACGCACCAAAATGCTGACCCAACATTTCCCAGCCATGATACCGATTCGGCTAAGAGTCCTATCTTCACAGCAATAATATTGATGATACCAACATTGGCATTAAATAGGAAAGTAAATGTCATGGCAGAAATAGCTGCCGGGATTGCCCATGGAACTAGAATCAAGGTCCGGAACACTGCGCGTCCTTTTATCTTTCTATTAAGCGCCAAGGCTAATAGTAGCGCCACGATTAACTGTGTACCAAGGTTAATCACAGTCCATTTTACAGTGGTTCCCAAAGACTGAATAAAAATTTTATTATTGAATATTTCCCTATAATTCTCCAGACCAACAAATTTATTAAAGCTTTTATCCCATGGCTTTACCAGGTTATACTTCACGAAGCTAAGATAAATTCCTCTACATAACGGATATATACTTAAAGCCAGAACACTTATAACAGCCGGAGCAGTCAACAGGTAGCCTGGTAAATTCTTTTTTAGTTCAAGGCTTCTTTTAATTCTCCTCTTTCTTTTCAAGATTGACCTCCCTTGGTTTTAAAGAACAGCCCCATCATTTGTGGGGCTGTCGACACCCTATTTATAATTCTCAGCTATATTTTCATCAAGTTCTTTTTTTAAGTCCTTTAAGGATTGTTCGGAATCCGATTTTCCATACTGAACTTCTAATATCCTATTCGTTATTATCTTATCAATTGCTTTTTCATTGATAATTGCCGGTCTTGCCTCTGTATACGGAAATTCTTCAGTAAACACTTTTAACTGATCTTTACCTTCCAGCGCTTTTTTATAGTCAAACTCTTTTCTAGCTGAAATTTTTCCTTCTGCCGCCAGTATGGAATCACCCTTTTCAGAATTTAAATAAGAGATCAAATCATATGCCAAATCAGGATTTTTACTGTTTATATTAATATTCCATGTCCAACCACCAAGGATGGTTGCCTGTTTCTTTCCAGATACCATAGGTGCAATTCCATAATTCATATCCGGATTTACTCCTTCAATTCCCGGAGCACACCAATCACCACCCATTAAAAAAGTAGCTTCCCCATTCGCAAAACTCTCATATACTTTGTCCCATGTTGTCGCTTCTTTAAAGGATTCGACAAGTGCACCCTTTTGAACAAGATCACAGACATAATTCCAAGCTTCTTTTCCGGCTTGATTATCAACCACAACTTTTGGCATTTCTTTACTTGTATCGATTACCGGGCAATCATTTTGGTAAAAGAAAGAATAAAAAGCATATGCACTTTGGTAGGTAGTAATTCCTCCATAACCGGCCTCCAAAACTGTATCTAATGCCGTAGATAACTCATCCCAGGTTGTAGGTACCTCCAAGTTTAACTCTTTCAAGCGATCAGCATTATAATATAGACCACAACAGTCCATATACCATGGAACAGAATAATATTCTCCATTAAATTTTCCGGAATTCAATGGTCCTTCCTGATATCTTGAAGTAAGTTTCTCTGCAGAATCATGTTTACTGAGAGGTTCCAGTAGTCCCATTGCCGCCAGATCAATTGCATGTCCAGAATTATCCATAATAACAATATCCGGACCCCCTCCGGCCAATGCAGCTGTTTGAAAATTTTCTTTAATGTCTTGAGCCGATGCCGATTGTAACTTAATCTTAACACCAGGGTTCTCTTCTTGGTATTGTTGTATAACTTTCGTAAATTCTGAACCAATTGGTTTACTTTTATCAAGCCAGTCGTTTGTCATTAGCAAAGTAAGTTCCCCTTTTTCTGAAGCAGACCCTTGCGGTGAATTAGACGGTGCATTTCCAGAGGATGACAAAGCATCCTTATTTCCACATCCTCCCAAAGTTACTGATACAGCTAGTCCCAGAACCAAACCTAAGAACTTCTTTTTCATAATTTATCCTCCATTTCATCTTTATAATTATATTAGAACATGTTTCCTATAATAATTGAATAAATATTTTATCCATAGCTCAATTGTAATTGTTTAAAATACAATATAAATATTTTACTTTAAATTCATATATACTTTTTTTAACCATAATTATAGGGATACATAAAATATTTTCATATCTATTTTTTCATATCTATGATTTTTTTTAATATTAACTATAGAATTTCTTATTTTTATTTATTCAGTTTTTAAATTATTTTATTTATACTAAAATAGAAACAATTAGCCTTAGTTAAGTATTAATTTCATATTTCAAAGGAGGATATCATGAGCAAAATTAACGTAGCAATCGTAGGACTTAGTTTTGGTTTAGAATTTGTTCCTATCTATTGCAAACATCCAGATGTCGACAAGGTATTTATCGTTGACAAAAACGAGAAGTTACTTTCCCTAGCCAAAGAACGCTATAGTATTCCAGATGAACAATGTTTTACAGACTTACAATCTGTACTTGATATTAAGGAAATAGATGCTGTCCATCTAGTAACTCCGCCCGCAACCCATGCACCATTTTCAATTCGAGTTTTAAATGCAGGGAAACATTGTGGGTGTACAATTCCAATGGGCTTATCCATCCAAGAATTAAAAGACATTATCGCAGCTAAGAAGTCTTCCGGAAAAAACTATATGTTTATGGAAACTACAATTTATCAGCGAGAATTTCTTTACATTAAAGAATTATATAATAAAGGAGAATTAGGCCGTATTCAATACATGTCTTGTGCACATTACCAGGATATGGAGGGATGGCCGGAATACTGGGAGGGATTTCCACCGCTTATGCATCCGACTCATGCGGTAGCACCCTGTCTAATGTTAAGTGGGCATTTGCCTGAAAAAGTATATGCCCGGGGATCTGGAAAAGTACATGATGAATTGAAGAAAAAATATAATTGTCCTTATGCTTTTGAATCTGCCTTTATTACTTTGCAGGATAGTGATATTACTATAGAAATGGAAAGATTTCTCTACGGCGTCGCAAGAAGCTATTCCGAGTGCTTCCGCATATATGGAGAAAACAAGAGTTTTGAATGGCAGCAGCTAGCTGATGAAAATCCAGTTTTATATACTAGAACCGGAGCACTTCAGGACGTAGACATAACAAATGAAAAAAATGAGAAATCTAAAAGAGGCGGAGAAATAACAGAAGAAAGAATTCAAATACCTGACTATGCATATCTGTTACCTAAGGAAATAGCTCCTTTTACAACCAATACAGTCTATAACAATGAAAATACTCATCTTTCTTTTAAACAGGGAGGAGGGCATGGAGGATCACATCCACACTTGGTACATGATTTTGTGAGATCTATTATAGAAAATAGAAAACCGACAATTGACGATATTATGGGGGCTTACTGGACTGGAACGGGAATCTGTGCACATAAATCTGCTATGGAAGGAGGAGCTGTAATAGATATTCCCAAATTTGACGAATTATAAAATAAGCAGACTAACAAACTGATCTTAAACCGAGAAAAAGAAACTGTACTAAAGATTCAAATCCTTGGTACAGTTTCTTTTTGGGATGAAAGCATTGACCGTGTAATGAATGGTACAATATCTCCTGTGATTTTCTTTCCATTACTGACATTGCTAACGCGACCAGATTATCTATAGCGACCCGATCATCAGATTTCCGAGAAACTATCACTTCAGCATATATTCCAAGAATCAGATCAAAAGCAAAGCCCGCCTCTACGCCTTCCGAGTATACTGAAAAATAGCAGCCTAATATACTCGGAGTCTTACAAAAGTCTCTACGTCAGATAATATCAGATCGTATCATAAAGATCTCCAATATATTCTCTTAAGACGCTCTCTTGTTCTTTCGTAATATCCTGATACTCAAAAGATTCCAGTCTTTCCTCAATCTTTTCGCCGGCTAACCTGGCTACATCTTTCTTTCCTTCTCTTACCCAGCTCGGATAACCCATTTTGTTAAACAGTCTCGTAATATATAACTCGCTATACATATATTCCATCGTGTGCTCTTCAGAAATATACTGTCCGCCGGGTCCGACATCAGAGATATTCTCCAGTTCCTTATCACCCGTAAAGATTTTCATTCCATTTACAATTTTACGAATCATTTCAATATTTTGCTCATCTAAAAGATATTTTTCATAACTAAGTGTATTAACTTCTTTCTTGCATGAAGAAGTGCCTGGATCATGTTTTCAATCTGTATTATTCTGTTTTTGGATGATCTTATCTTTGGCTTCGATTTCCTTTTGTTGTTTTTCGGCAAGCACTCGAAGTTTCAGCAGTTCTTCATGTTCTGTCATTGGTATACTTATCCTTTGTTTTCTTACTTATAATTATACCATTTTGGAGCATATAATGCCATCTTTTTTGCACATCCCAAACACCGAAAAGTGCTCATTTTACGCCCTTTCCAGAGGCTTTATCCGTCACTTTTCAGCGGTCAAAAACAGGTGGACTTCGCATCCATTTTTACCGGATGGAGCGCTCTTTTCTGTTCGATTTCCAGCCCCTGTAAAAGCCACTGCACTTGCTGGTAGGATATCTCTTTTACTTCCGAGGGATCTTTTGGCCACTGGAATTTCATCCCATCCAGAAGCTTTTTGTTTGCTAAGATAAAACCATTGCTGTCGTACCGGAGCACTTTGATTGCGTTTCTTTGTTTGCGGAAGTCTGTTGCCCCACATGCCATGTAGATGTGTCTTGCATCTTTTACAAAAAGATCCATCATAACTGTTGTACCTGCCGAATGAAATGAATAGCAAGAGAACAGTCCCCTGCATCCGAAAGGGTAAAGGAAAACTCTCCCCAGGTAATCCGGAGTCCCTCTGGATTACCTAATGGTACTGGTGAGGCTAGAAGCTCTAGTTTGGCAAACTGAGGTACTGCAGATTGTATTTCCCTGGATTCTGTATGCAGCTGTTTCTTCCAATAGTAAAAAGTAGACTTTTTTATATGATTCTGCCAGCATCATGCAGCCATAGACATACCGCTGGATGCCTGCTCTTGAATCCGTTCTTTCCATAAAGCTCTATTATCCTGGTCCATTGTGTAACCTCCTAAAGATATTTTAGGTCAATTTTACAGGATTTTCTCAGGAATTACACGACGCTATCTTTTGGAGCACTTACGAATCTGATCCACCAGGATCAAAATGTAAGGTGGATCAGATTTAAACGAAAAGTGGGTCAATTTTACTTGACAATCAACAACGTCCCATCCTCGATGCCTTTTGGTCGTGGGTGGAAGAAACAGCGGCCCTTTCTACTACGAATGAAAAACTGACAACTGCGCTGGGATACTCTAAAAACCAGAGAAACTATCTGGAAACATTTTTAAAAGATGGCAGGCTGCCAATCTCGAATAATTTATGCGAAGCAAATATAAAACCTTTTGCCACAGCAAGACGTGCATGGCTTTTTGCAGACACACCTAAAGGTGCAACGGCCAATGCCGTTCTCTATACATTAGTAGAATCGGCCAGGGCCAATGATCTGGATGTTTATGAATACCTGAAATACATCCTGGAAAGCATGCCCAATAACGACTATCTAAATCATCCAGAGATACTGGATAAATACCTGCCCTGGTCAAAAGAATTGCCAGAAGAATGTAGGTTGATTCATAAGCATAAAAAATGTCAAAAAAAATGATAGGCTTAGTATAACAGCATTGCGGTGGAATTACACAGCGCTATCTTTTGAAACACTTACGTAAGATGCATTGCCTTTGTATGTCTTAGCAAATCCAAAAGTTTAGATTTTTGGAGAAATCCAAACTTAAATAAAATCCAAACTTTGCATTAAAAAAGCCCTTGAATACAGCATTCTTTTGGATAAGAAGTTTGGATTTTATTTTAATCGCCGTCATTGTCCTGTATGATTTAAGGCAAAAGGTGACGAGATATGGAATTTGAAAATCCTTTTTTAAACGCTAACAAGCTCATGAAACACATGGAGGATAATGGCTATTCTAAAAGCTACATTCTCCTGCTAAAAACCGAAATCAACTGGCTCAGAAAAAATGGGGATGTAATAGAGTCGTATGAGGCGACATGTATCATCCGTGAGGGACAAACTATCTCTCCCGAAATGCGCCGTCGTTACAGGCTGGAGTATGGGATACTGAAATGGTTTGATGCCCGGAATTTATCCTGATTATAGAAAAAAGAACCACTGATGAAACATGATACATATCACCAGCTAAATCCAGCGTATAGAGAGGTGGTTGACTGCTATAAGGAATCAGCCCTGTAGCGTGGCTTAAAACTACATACCGTGAAAGGAAATGCATCTGCCGGAGCCTGCTTCCTATACGCTATGCAGTGCAAGGGGCTTGACTGTCTCCCTAAAGCTGTCCCCCCCCAGTTGTTCTACGCAGTTACGCAACTTTCCCTCATTTGTTCCTGAAATAATCACCTTGGCTCCACTGTCCAGGAAAGCTTTCGCCATGGCAAAGCCAATCCCTCCGCTACCGCCGGTGATAAGGACCACCTTGCCATCCAATAACTTTTGTGCGTTTGCAAGCCGCGGAATAGGTACCTGCTTTTCCGTTCGCAAAAAGTTTATTGAGTATTTTATTTAAGACTCATCTACTTCTCCTATTATAAATCCATATATCCACTCCGTGAAATTCTATTTTTTTGCTTTATTGGCAATTTGCTTCACCACAGGAACAATTAATTCCTTATTTACTAACAAGAAGAACATGCATGCAATAACTTCCAACACGATCATAGCAGCCAAGCCAGCTGCATTCACTGCAACGATCACTGCTGCGCATAATCCTATTAATATAATAAATGCCTTCCACTCAATTTTAATATTAAAGTATTTTCGCGTCTGAACAATTCTTGTCACCCAAATAATTGCGTTGCCGACCATGCTTCCGAAAGCCGCCGCATAAAGACCAGCAGTATTGATTAACACTACAGTCAAAACAGCATTTGCAATTGCACCCCACATTGTGGTAGTCAACGCACCCATAGTTTTCTTGGTGCTAAGATAACCAGTGCCATAAAATCCAGCAAACGCATTAAAAACACTCGATAAGTACAATAGACCAATAAACTGATAAGCATCATGATAGGAAGAATCCATAAAATAGATGATTATAAATTTTGTCACTGGAAGTAGAGCAATGATTCCTGTCAAAAGCACTTTAACATAGATATTAAAAATCTTTGTATAATAGGCATCACGTTCCTTGCTGTCATATTCAGAAATTGCTTGCTCCTGCCACGCCTGGTAGAAAAAAGTAGAAAGCATATTCACGAGCGTCGGAAACTTCATGGAGATAGCATAAATACCATTCGCCGCATCTCCCATACCCCAGTTAATCACAATCCTGTTAGATGCCGATACAAGCCACCACGCAATATTATTAGGAACAATTGGCAAAGAATATTTGATTAAATCTTTGGCAAGGTCCCTATCAAATTTACCAGGAACAACATAATCTTTTACCAAATGCTGAACCACTGCCATGAACACAATTGTAACAATATATGCAAAGGCCATTGATAACAACAATCCACGCGCCTGCATCCGCAGCCATATTACGAGGATCACGTTACAAAGTATCAAAGCAAGCGAATAGACAATACCTTGTACCGCATATATCTTATTATTTCTCAAACCTCTCGTGATAAACTGCACTATCGTGTAAAAAGCTGCTGCAGTAACCAGCAAGATAAATTCCGGCAAATACGTATAATTTATAACACTAAGGAAAATCCAGGCAATTACATCAAACCCTACTACTGCAATGAAAGAAGCAAGTAAACCAGTTTTTAGGATATCTTTGTCCTTTGTACTTGCATCCAGCAGCCATCTGTATAAACCCTCGTGCAGGGCAAGGCAAGCCAAAGATGAAAAAAGGCCAACATATGTATTCACGAGATCGTACTGTCCCATTTGCTCCGTGCTGACATAATACGTGTACAGCGGTACAATAATCAACATGAGCAACTTGGCTCCTGCGTTCCCTACGGTAAACAGAAGAGTATTCTTCACCAGATCTTTTTCCTTATTATTAGACATTCCTGCAGTCTTTCCTCCCAATTTTGAGCAAAAGCATGTTGCCAACAACAAGCTCATGAATTCAGCTTATATGTATCCAATAAAATTATTTTCGCCCAATTATTTTTTTCAATTTATACACGCCCTCGTCTCCAAGAACACTTTTTACTTTTGATTTTAATACTCCATTCATGCTGGTATTCTGAAGCGAATAATAATTAAACGCTTCTTTGTCATCATCTATGCCACTCGTAAATACTTCAAGAACGCACTTCTTGTTGTCATTCACAAATGTAGGCATTACCTCTGCCAATTCACTCTTACTTGTCGCTGTATAGTAATGGAATCCATTATCTTCAATCCAACCTTTTGGTGACACATGATGCCCCGCAGTGATATAGCGGCGTACATCACCATGATTTCGATAGCTCCGACGCATCTCAATTCCCTCGTAATTATTAATTAGGAGGATATGTACATTGTCGCCCACATGACGAATCCAGATCGAGTTCATGTCATACAGGAAACTGAGGTCACCGGTTACATGGTACGCAGGCCCCATTGCTACCGATGCTTGCCCCATAAAGGTAGACATACAGCCATCAATACCGTAAGCGCCGACATTCGCATAAACTTCCACATTTTCAGCCAAGGGGAACGTCTCAACGATACGGATAGCATTTAGGATGCTCATATTTACTATTGCCCCTGAAGGCACAAGCTTGCAGAACTCTCGAATGACATAGATATTGGAAAACACATCGAGTTCTGGTCTGGATGTAGTATACTGGTTAACCGCTGTGGACACTTCAGCCTGATATTCGCCGGATCCAACCCAATCTGCATGCACATGCGATATAAAATAATCAAAGAATGTTTCAAGCGGACATTCAAATATATCTGTCAGATGCCTTGTTGGATCTTCAATATCACCATCCTCGTTGACCAGCCAGTGCTTCACCTTAGACTTTCGAAGTTTCTCAAAGTACATCATCTGCGTTGGACCACCGATACTAATCAGAATATCTGGTTCATGCCCTACAAGACAGTTGCAAATATCTGTCCCAGCTGTGATAGGGATCATCTCCGACATATTCAGGTTCGACATATGCTGTCCTACTAAAGCACAGTTGTAAATGTTAAGAAAGCGGCGAAGCTTTTCCTGCATATCAGAAGTCCAAGGGGCATGTGCGCCGCACATCACCATGATTTTTCCAGTAGTATGCAGCAAATCAGCTAATCGGCTTTCATGTTCGGAATATGGACTACGAAGGCTGTTGCGATAAATTCTCTTAACAAGAGGTAACTTGCTCTCTGTGAAATATTCCAAATTATAATATGCTGGCATGTTAATCTGGACAGGTCCACCTTCATGATGAGATAATTCCATCAAAGCTTCATTTACAAGCCTTTCACAATACCAGAATTCATCATCATCATGAATCTCCAATGGCAGATCTACGCTTACACGGCACATCTTTCCATACATACCAACCTGTTCAATCTGCTGCTTTTCAAGTTGTCCTCTAGTATAAGGACTTCTATCTGAAGTCAATACAACAAGTGGAATATGAGAATAATATGCTTCCGTCACAGCACTAAAATAATTACATGCCGCCGTAGAGGAGGTACAGGAAATCACAACTGGTTCTCTAAGCTGACGGGCTATTCCGAGAGCAAAAAATGCAGCACTTCTCTCATCGACAACCGAATAGCATTTGAAGTAATCGTCTTCTTCTAGAGAGTGAACAAAGGGGCCGTTTCGTGTCCCTGGAGAAATAACAATATGCTTAATACCATACTCCTTCAAAAGAGCTATAACAATCTGCGTGTTTTTCAATACTGTGTACATGGTTATAATCCTCCATATTTTTGCGATACTTTGCGCTTTTTCGGCTTTTCAACAGGTGCTTTTATGACCGTGGAAAAGGCTGAGTGTGAGCTTTTCCGGGAAGTTCACGTTGATCTTCCATCGTTCCAGAGCAGAATACAACCCGGCAACCTGACAGGCAGTCCCGCTAAATAATACATATCTATTTTGCTTAAGCATCTCCTGCTGGTACACTTTTTTTGTATCGCTTTGGTAATACTTGCTTAGTCGAAGTTTATTAAGACCGTCTTCGTCATCAATCATAATATGACAAACTTCCTGCGTATCTGTTTTTTTTGCCGCGCCAAACACAACTCCTTTACGAGACAAAACATAATCCGCTATTGCTGTAAAGGCACCGCCAGATGAGCTTTTCTGAAGAACGCTGTCATACTTGTGCCAAGCCATATAAAAGGTAGCTTCAGATGCTTGCGTATCCTTGTTTACCGGACAACTTTTTTGGCAAAGGCCACACTTAACACAACAGGACTCATCAATAACAGGATAAGGGAAGCCTTCACCATCTGCCTTCATTGTAATAGCATTTTTACTGCATACATTCACACAGGTTCCGCAAGCTGTACATAATGTATGATTACAGATTTCCATAGTGAACCTCCAGTCTAACTTTCAAGTGCATTATTTAAGTATTTCAAACTCTCTTTTTTCAATTCATTCAATTTTTGCTCAACTTCACAATAATCTATATCTAATACAATATCACAATCCGAAATACTATTACTAATTCTATTATTAAGTCCAAGACAATTCAACAATTCTGATTTTCTATAGTCTGTATCCCAGCCCTTACAAATAGAATAAAACTTTTTTTGGAATATAATTGAAAATGCAGAGCCATGAAACGAATCAGTAATAACCAATTGGGAAGATTTGATATAACCCAGGAATTCCTCAATACCTGCAGAAATAACATTAATATAGTTCTTGGAATTCAGGAAATAACAAAATGGAGTAATAGCATAAATTGGCATCTGATATTTCACACTCAATTTCAAAAGATCTTTCCTCTGTCTGCTGACCTCTTTGAACCCACGTAACGTATAATATAAAATGAATTTTTCATTATATCGAGGCAATTCTATCAAAGAATTGTAGTCATGAGCGTCTAGTAATAATGTTGGATCAAGCACGTAATTTATCTTCCTGCTTAAAAAATTGGATAAAGTTTCAGCCGCGCTATTCTCTCTGACTGCAATATGAGAATATTTACAAAGAGCACTTTTAATTCTAAACAAATCATCTCTATTCATACTTCCAATAGAGGTAGCATAAGAGATTTTCTTTTTATTCGTGAACACTAATAGGTATGGATTCATCCAGCGCCAATCTTCATGATACAATTCCGAAGAATACTTACTCCAAATCTGATCTCCACCACTAATATAAATATCAAAAAGATTAGCAATTTGCTCCATATTATCGGGATCATCAATTAATTCGGTTAAATTAAGGTTTTTCCCTATAAAAGATTCGAATTTATTTTGTCTTATCCTTTTGTCCTTAAAAGCAGGAAATTGAATAGCATCAAGCAGAAATATTTTCAAACCATATTTGGTTCTTACTATCGTATAAAAGTCTTTTTGTCCTTTAAAGCGATAATTAATAACGTGACATTTGCAGCCCAACCGCTCCAGCATTACCTGCGTAGCAAATGCTTGCAAAACAGAACCATAGTTATACGCAGCATGATAAGTGATTAATCCAGCATTCATACCTTTTTTCTCCTCCGCAGCCCAATTTTGGGAATCGTAACCGTATATAGCCACCAAATCAATAAAGTAAAAATAGTTGAAAGAGTAAACCAATCAAAAAAAGAATTAGCAAAAAAGCTACGCCCAACCATCCAAAGCATATACGAATATACCATTGTAGCAAACATTCCATTCTTAAATTTCTCGTGCTTAAGCCCATTGTACAAACTCTGGACAATAAAGCCCATAATAAAACTCAAAGCAATGACACCCATAAAAGCTCCATCATGGTAAAAATCATAAAATGTAGTTGCCACATTTCCGACTCTTTTCCCATTCGGACTAGACCAAAAGATTCGATCGGTAGTATATATGAACGGGTCAATTCCGAAATTTTCCCCGATTGCAGTATACAATGAATGAAAAGTTTCAGACAGAAAGATAGGATGTTTAAATCCGGCGCGCAATATGCTTGTATTTAAATTCAAAATCGGCGCGCCCAAATAAATAGAAAAATATTCGAGTGGCTCAAACAAATCACTATCACGTCCCATCATAGTGGCAATTGATTGAAATGATAAAGCTACCGCAATAAGTATTAAAAATAGCGTAAAATATACTTTCTTGCTCAACTTTTTTGACCTATTTTTTTTCAAAGCAAACAAAATATATATAACCAGCGTTATGACAAGTGCAACCAATTCTCCTCTTTTTCCATTAGAAACCGACATAACAAGGGTAAGCACAAACAAGATAATATATCGTACTTCAAGCTTATGATTGATTATCCAGTTATTTACAAGAAAATATCCCCAAATGTAACCACCAAGGAGTAAAAATTTGGACGGCAAAGAAAGAAAGACAGGCAACTCCAATTCAGTGTCATCACCTAGGGCAGTCACATAAGAGCTGAATAGTCCTGTAATCGCTGAAGAGACTCCCCTGGAACGAATCACATACAGCATAGATATACCAATAAATAGAATGTAAACGGCAATCATAAAGTTTAAAAAGCTGCGTGAAATTCGGAAATTCTCTTGATAGTTAACTAATGATAAACCTCCTACACTTATGCGAATAAAACGAACATTTTTAGCTAGATATGATCCGATTATAAATGATAAGACACCTATAACTATAATCCACAACGTCACGCTCTGTATTGTGACATTCCAATAGTCAGACATGAGCATAAGGTCAAGAGATGAAATAACAAAAACAAAGCTAAACACAACTGCCGGTGCAAGCACATCCGCCTTGAATAAAAATATCGCCATCAAAAATTCAAAAATCAAGCAAACAACTAATACAGATAATATCAAAGTCAACCTCCGCCTTTTTGTTATTATAATTTCATCCCGGGTAAATATTTCTGATTAATTCCACCTTCGCCCCTATGAGCGGCCTTAATGGCATCTACATACAACTCAAAATGTCGCTTGTTTATAGAACATAACCCTTTAAATAACATTGTTAAAGTTTTGGTAATGTAATACAATTTACATCCATGTTCTTTATACATCAATAAATCATTTCTGTATCCATAATAAGTTTTCCACGAAATCCCCTGGTAATCCATTTGTTGTATTTTATGATTAACAATCATATCCGGATAGCAGATAATTTTCCCAACGCTCGATAGTCTCCAACTATGTTCAACATCATCTCTCCAAATGAAATATTCCGGATGAATAAGTCCCACTTCTCGTAGAAATATTGCTTGCATAAAAACGCCAACATAAGAGAAATGGTTACACTCAAAGGAGGTCCATAAATACTCGGACTTTGGGACATGCATAATTTCCATTTTTAGTGGTCCCATTTTTCTAATACCACGATTACTTGTTGCGGGTTTTCCGCCAGTTTGAACCTGCGCACAAATTGCTGAAATTTGATCAATATCCGAAATCTCACAAATATGCGTCTCTGCTTTTTCAAATGCATCTAATGAAGGGACTGCATCATCATCAGAAACCCATACCCAATCAGCTCCGATCTCAAGTGCTTTCTTAGTACCTGCATAGAAACCGCCACTTCCGCCTTCATTTTTCTCCATTGAAACCACAATGATTTCCATATCTGAGATATTGTGCGAAGCTACCCATTCTCTCAGAAATTCATCAGTTCCGTCTGTAGATGCGTTATTGACAACAATCAATTCATTAGGTCTCCGAGTTTGATTAAAGAATGCTTCCATGCATTCTTTCAGCAATTCAAGACGATTATAAGTAACAATTACTGCTGCTATATTCATTAAACAATTCCTCTCTAATCGACCACATTAAGTGCAAGCGTATCCAGTCTAATTGCAACGATAAATTCCCACAAGCGAACTTTCCTCTTTGCTAACTCAAAGTAATCAGGATTTTTCCTTAAGTTTAATAGTTTTATTAAAGACGGAGACTGATAAAAGTCAATCATCTTGTCGTATAGATCTTGTATTTTCTTAACTGATTCAGTATTTAACTGCTCTCCTGATTCACGAACAATATTAATGGCTTTTTCTCTAAACTTGAAATCCTCTATCCTTACATCTCTCGTCTTTTTCCTTATGCCTGTAACTACTCCATTATTTGCTCCAATAGTATTGTTATTGTGTCTTCTATACCTTATCAGCGATTCATTCAAAAATCCGCATCTCTCATCGGCCGCTGCCAACAAGTTCAAGAACCAGTCATGAGGAAGTTCAAAATTATATGCTTTCAAGAATTTCTCTGCCAATAGCCTAGTAATTACCATTGCACACCCAGGGGAAATATTGTGTTTTGCAATGTACGCCAAGTCAAAGAACTCTAAATGTGCTGGGGCGTCCTTCAAATATAAGAAATCGCAATTGTAGTACCCGGGTTGGCAAATATGGTTTATTTTCTTAGAATCTCCATCAATTAACTCCACAGCGCAGCTCAATGAAACAATTTTCTCATTCCCTTCAAGTACACTTGTCATTTTTTCTAATTTATTCTCACACCATTCATCATCTTGATCTGCTAGAAAGATAACATCTCCTGTAGTTTTGGAAATAGCATTGTAGAAATTTCTCTTATAACCTACATTCGATTCATTTACGTTTAAATGCCACGTAACAAGTCTATGGTCTTCTATGAATTTTTTTATAATTTCTGCTGTTTGATCATTTGAAGAATCATCGCAGATAATCACTTCATCTGGCACTCTAGTTTGATACAAAATAGTGTCCAGTTGCTTCTCTATATAATGTTCGCCATTGTATGTTGCCATCGCAATAGAAATTTTCTTGTTTATCATATTTACATACCTCATCCATCTAAACTTGAATGAATCATGTCTTGCTTTTTAGCCAATTTTGCTCCTTCTTTTGAACCCGCTTGCATCTCTTTTATGTACTCTTTTTTGTTTTCAAAGAAAAAAAGAACCTTAAACCATTTCCAACAGTACCGTACAAAATCCGGAAACTGTCTATACCTTCGAATCAACCAAACCAAACTTCTCGCCTGCATCCTGTATCGCTGCGGAGACGAAACGCCATATTTTAGAATCACTTTTCCAAATATCACCACTTCTTTAGTTGCAGCCGGATAGTGTCTAAGAAGTGCATTCCCACATTCGATTACCTTGTATCCAGCTTTTCTTGCTTTGTAACAGTAATCAATATCCAATCCGTCTACAAAGAGTTCTTCCATGAAGCCGCCCAAAGCTTCAAATATAGAAATGTTATATAAACATCCTGACGTCATGGCCCATTTTAATTCCTTTTCCCCCTGATACTGCTTGGCTTTCGATCTATCATGAATATGAACCGGTGCTAATACTGCGACATTACTGTTAATGTCTTTTAGTTTCTTCCTATAAACGCTAATTATATTTGTAACAAAGCTACTGTCAGCGTCCATCAATAATGCCCAATCACATCCTGATTTTCGCGAATGACTCATTCCAAAATTAAGAGCTTTACATAGACCAACATTTTCAGGGAAATGGAAATACCGTATTTTTTCGCAATCGTTATATTTATCAATTATTGTCCGTTCAACGGATGCCTTATTATTTTTCTTAGAATTATCTATTACATATACGATATCCACATCTCCATAATAGTCACATATATACATATATTCTTCTATTTTAGGTTCGTATAAAACAACAATTGAACTTATCATCTGTTCTTCTCTCCGGATCTATTTATAAATATTTTCATATAATTTTTCAACTTCAATAGCAACACGTTTTGCGTCATATTTCTCATGTACAGTGATGCGACCTTTGCTGATCAATTTTCTCCTCACCACACTATCTTCATAAAGTCTAACAATGGCCCTATATACTCCATTAACATCATCGGCGTCGACGAGCAGTCCATTCTTGCCCTCCACTATAATCTCCGGAATAGCATCCACCCTACTAGCCACAACAGGTTTCCCTGCCAACATGTATTCTGGAATTGCCATGCCAAAGCCTTCCCATCGGGAAAGAAGCAGGGCGACATCAAATAAATCCACATAATCCAGAGCATTCTCCACCCAACCAGTGATAAGGATATTTATCCCGTGCTCTTTAGCATAGCTCTCAATCTTCTCACGGTCGGAACCATCACCGACAATCACAAAATACGCTTCTGGAATTTTCTCTTTTATCTGCTTCGCTGCCTTTATGAACACATCGGGAGCCTTCTGCTCACTGATACGCCCTACCATGCCGACGACAAATGAATTTTCAGGAATATTGCAACTTTCACGGGTCACGGTGCTCAATCCAACAATCCTTCTCTGCTCGTAATCTTCAATATCAACGCCATTGACAATTACCTGCAGTTTATCTTCCTTGCAGATTTTCCTGGCCAGCGCAGATTCTTTCTCAGCTTTTGAGATGCAGATAATCTTGTCACAAAACGGAGCTGCCATTTTCTCGATGGCTGTGTACATCATTTGCTTTTTCTTTCCACACCGCATATTGAAAGCCCAGCCGTGCGGATTGTAGATGCATCTGATCTTCTCTCCTTTTTTCTTCATTCCAATATTCGCCACCCTCGCGATAGCTCCAGCTTTGCTGGAATGCGCGTAGACAATATCGGGATCATAGTTCTTGATGAGCTTCCTTACGGCTCTCATCGCACTAACGTCGGCTTTGCCGATTGATCTTTGCATATCAACATATTCAAAAGCATCAGCAAATCCGTTGTAGTCTTCTTTCTTAAAATCATGGGAACAGACCAGAATGTTTTCAAACCTGTCATGATCCATGTACTTAAAAAGCATCCTTATGTATCTGTCCACGCCACCTGCAGCCTGGGCGACGTGAAGAATACGGATTTTTCCATCCTGATTTACATCCTTCATCACGCCACCGCCTTTTCATCGGCAGCATTTGAATAATCAAAACGCCAATTCCATATCCAAAGTACAACAATTATCTCATTGTTGTAACCCCCCGTATTCTCGGCCATTAATCTATTGTAGAAGCCAATATACTTCTTCTTCATAACTTCTGTATTATATATTTCCAATGCATCCTGGTACGCCCTTTCCGTAAGCTCCGACGGGAATTTCTTCATTGCTGCCTTTATTTTCTCCGCATACTCTTCTACAGTTTCACAGACGTAACCATTAACGCCATCCTTAATAACACTCTTGTTTCGCATCGTATTGCTTACCAGAATAAGCTTCTCGATATACATGTTCTCACTCATAGCGATTGCTTCACGAAGACTACAGAGAATAAAAGCATCCCCCCCCTTTGCCATAGCAAGTGCCTCCTTGCTCGGCTTCCAACCTGTGACTTTCATGTTTGGAGTCGTCAGTTCACCATTGCCTATCCAAACAAACCGTGCTTCCGGCACCAGTTCTGCAATCCGGTTAAAGAGCTGCGGCTGCTTCTGGACACAGGCGCGTCCGAGCGTGAATACCGTAAACTTGTCGTTATGCACCGGTTCGATGCCATCAAGAGAGGCTGACAAATCAGCAAGGTTCACACCAGTCTCTATGTAAGCAGTTCTCTTGCAGAGTGTCTTTGCTACCTCGTCTTCGCTCTCACAGCAGGTTAGTGTCATGGAGCTTGTCTTTCCAAGAATTTTCTCCATCAACTTGTACATAACACTCTTCTTGCCAGGACCCATCAAGATGTGAGCATATCCGTGCGGAGTATAGGCAACTGTATTATTTTTCCCTTTATAGGCAAGACGCCCCATTCCGCCGGCAATTGAGGAATGAAGATGAATCACATCAGGCTGAACCTTTTTTTCAATAGCCTGCAGTTCTCTGATGACTTTGATGTCATTAGGAATGTTCGTAAGACCTTTTTCACTAAAGCTCTTGACCTGAATCAGATGAACACGCTTGTCCAAGAAGTCTTTGTAGTTCTTCGGTATCTGAGGGCGGAGAGAATAGGCAAGATAAACGTCAAAATCATCACACATATCATTGCAAAGCTTAGAAACATACGTAAAAACGTCTCCACCAAACGCCTCGCAAACCATTAGAATCTTTTTCATAAGGCACTCCCCATCCTCAGCCCAGTGCTTTCTTACTCATCTCCAGTGCTGAAGCTACAACGGCATCCATGTCATAGTATTTGTACTCGCCCAGACGCCCGCCGAAGATGATGTTCTCCTCCGCCTCGGCCAGTTTCCTGTATTCGGCATATAGCTTCCCGTTCTTCGCATCGTTCACAGGATAGTACGGCTCGTCTCCTGGTTTCCACTCGGAGCTGTATTCACGGCTGATAATCGTCTTCGGCAGATCATTGCCGTCTTTGTCTTTGCCGAACTCGAACCATTTGTGCTCAATAATGCGGATCCACGGGGTCTCACGATCCGTATAGTTCACAGCTGCATTGCCCTGGAAATTCGGCTTATCAAGGATTTCATTTTCAAATCTCACACTCCGATACTCCAAATAGCCGAGAGAATAGTTGAAGTAGGCATCAATCGGTCCAGTGTAGATGACCTTCTCAGCGAGCTTGTCCAGTTCAGCTCTATTCTCCAAATAGTCCACACCAAGCCTCACTTCAATACCGTCCAACATGTGCTCAACCATCTTCGTATAGCCGCCGATGGGGATACCCTGGTAGAGTGCATTGAAATAGTTGTTGTCGAAAGTCAGACGTACAGGTAGGCGCTTAATGATAAAAGCGGGTAGATCCTTGCAGTCGCGGCCCCACTGCTTTTCGGTGTAGCCCTTGACTAGCTTTTCGTAGATATTACGTCCCACAAGGCTTATTGCCTGTTCCTCCAGGTTCTTCGGTTCACTCGTAATCTCTTTGCGCTGCTCGTCGATCTTAGCTTGCGCCTCTTCCGGCGTAACCACAGCCCACATTTTGTTGAAGGTGTACATATTAAAAGGCATGGAGTACAGCTCACCTTTATAGTTAGCGACCGGAGAATTCGTAAAACGGTTGAAGATGGTAAAAGCTTGTAGGTACTCCCACACGGTTTTATTGTTCGTGTGGAAAATATGCGCACCATATTTGTGGAAATTGATGCCCTCTATCTTTTCTGTATAAACATTTCCCGCTATGTTCGCCCGCTTGTCTATAACAAGCACTGACTTACCTTTTGCTTTCGCTTGTTGCGCAAACGTGACTCCATAAAGGCCAGAGCCTACTACCAAATAATCGTACATAAATTTCTCCCTCGTATTCCTTTATTCTGTTTATCTGCCTTTGTCATAATTTCCCCGCCGTCTTTCACAGCATCACCAACGTTCGCGGCCCGCGCGGCAGACCTCTCACACAACCCATTGTCCACAAAAAGGGGTAAACTACTAAAATCCGTCAGCTTTTAGGGGTACGCGATCCAAATTTGTCCATTTTCTGGGGCACAGTTGACTCTCCGTACCCTAATCCGTAGACACCGGCTATCATATCTGCATGTGACAGGGCTGTACTTAATTTTCAGTGCCTATTTCTCAACTCCTTTGTTTTATCTTGCTTAAATGTTTCTCTATAATCCACACTGTGGTAAATCAGAATCGTGTTTATCACAGCGGCTTGTTTTCTGATAAGAACATCAAGATAGATCTACGCTATATTTCTTGTAACCAGTGACTATCTGATAAGGTAGATCAAAAGCAATTAATAAAATATAGCACTATGGTGTAAAAGAATCTTTTAATCCTACATTATTATATATCTTTATGAAGCCCCATCCCCCGAAACCATCCCCTTAACCGTCTTAAGGATAATCTTAAAATCCAACCCAAAACTCCATGTCCTGATATAGTCTTCATCTAACTTAACAACGTCCTCAAAGTCCGTGATATCGCTTCTGCCGCTGATCTGCCACATCCCGGTGATTCCCGGCTTTGCGGCCATGCGGATTCGATGCCTCGGTGAATACTTTTCCCATTCATCGATGGTCGGCGGCCTTGTGCCTACCAGACTCATATCGCCTTTTAAGACATTGAAGAACTGTGGGAATTCATCCAGGCTGTGATTTCGGATGAAGTGTCCGATTCCCTTGATAATTCTGGGATCGTTGTCCATCTTGAACATCATCCCATCTTTGATCTTGTTTTGTTTCATCAGCTCTTTTTTTCGTTCTTCCGCATCCATATACATGCTTCGAAACTTGTACATCTTAAAGATCCGTCCGTTCTTACCGATGCGCATCTGAGCAAAGAAAATCGGTCCCGGAGATTTGACAAAGATAATTGGAGCTAAAAAAACGAACAACAAAAGAGCGATAAAAGATCCGGCAAGACCTCCGCAGATATCCATCAGACGCTTCAATATCGCCTGGCGGGTATCCAGCGTGTTAACCGTGCTTGTGATGACCGTATAGCCTGCCATACTCTGAACGATCTTTTTCGTTGACTGAAGTTCATCGATTCTTGCAATTCGTAAGTGAACGGTGATTCCCATCATTTCACAAATCTCAATCAGTTCTGTCGGCAGCTTCTGTCTTTCCGGAATGTTCACAAACACCTCATCCACCCAGTTCTTTAAGAGGTACTCTTCCGCATCATCTTTGTAAGCAACGGCCGGAATACCGGAGAAATAATCTCCTACGCAATTGCGGTCGAGAAGAATCAGGCCGGTGATCTTTAGTCCATAGGTATTGTTTTTTTTAATGACGTCTACGGTCTTTGTCGCATACTCACTAGTCGTGACAATAACAAAAGAACGATTTCCATTCTCTGCAAAATATATGGTAAGTACCTTTTTCCAGACATTTCGAACCATATAACTGAATACGATATGTAATGCCCATCCCAACAGGAAGACGGCTCTTGAAAACTGTGGCGCAATTCTCAGTAAATATAATAAAATCGACAGGACTGCCCAGACTTCACTGGTATGTATAATAACTGCTTTTAATTCTTTTAGGTATCCGCGCTTCAATATATTTTTGTAACTTGGAAATGAAACACCAACCAGAATTTCGATAAAGATAAGAACACACGCAACCGTTCGATACTCATCTTCCCCGAACAGCCCCCTGCCATCCCGGAGCAGGCAGGCCAGCCAATACGCGATTTCAACACAGATAATATCCCAGAGAATGAAATCATAATGTTTCATCCAGCCGCTGTTAAATTTTCTATACATAGCAGACCACCGCCCCTCCTCATCTTGCAAGGGTCAAAAGCCTCCCCTTGTATCTTTATTGAACCGTTACTTTCAGTACCGCTACATTGGATGAATTGCCGGCACTGTCCACGACATGGTAGTGTAGTTCATAATTTCCTGCCGCAGCCGTATTTACCTCGCCGTCAATCTGTACTCTCTGGTAAAGACTGTCTTTTTCATCGACATCATCCACAATGCTCTTTACATAGGTCAGCGGTTTGAATGCACTTCCCAGAGGCACCGAGATCTCATACTGTACCAGCTGAATCTCCGGACTTCCATTTGGAAGATTTTTGATCGCCTCCGCATTCGCCGCTTCCCCGTCTGTCTGCGGCTCATTCGCAGGGTCCGGTACTGCGGGCACATCTGCAGGCTGAGTGTCATCGGGCTGAGGTTCCTGTGTCGGTTCCGGTTCCTTTTCATCGGCTTCAGGTTCCGAACTGTCTGCGGCTTCAGCCGTGCGGTAATCGACCGTTCTAGATTTCTTGGTCACATTATTCTTGCTGTCTTTTGCCACATATACAACAACAGCTTTTGTCCTGTCTGCATTCGGACGTACTGCTTCGATCATCAGGGTTTTCGTGACGTCGCCTTCCCGCTTGTCTTTTGCTTTCACTCCCTTCAGCAGATCTTTCGTATCGGTTCCTTCTACGTAAGATTTGTTCCCATCTGGTATTGTAATCTCCGGTCCTTTATTGTCCTTTGTGACATAAATCGCTCCCAGGCCAACGCCCATCAGAACGCACAGCACCGTCATTACCGCTGTTACTCCTCGTCTCATCACTTGCTCTCCTGATTTTTCCCATATTCTCCGTAATACTTGCCATAGTACTGTCCATGACTGTGTTTCTGCACATCGACCTTATTCAAGATCACACCCAGAATCGGTGAATTACTCTTTTCGAGCTGACCTTTGACTTCCTGTGCAAACCGATAGCTGATTAAACCGGATTCGATCACCATGATAGATCCGTCGCAGATATCCGCCACGATCGCCGCATCGATCACGCTTCCAAGAGGCGGCGTATCGATGACAATATAGTCATAGACCTTTCGCAAGGCTTCTATGGTCGTTTTAAATTTCGTCCCGCCCAGCAGTTCTGCCGGGTTCGGCGGGAATGGGCCGGAGTAGATCAGATGAAAGTTCTTCACATTGGTCTGGCATATCGTATCCTGGATACTGCATTGTCCCGAGAGATAATGCGTCAGGCCCATAATTCCTTTCTGAGAGACCACCGTTCTTCCCACCAACACTGATTTTCTGAGGTCCGCATCGATCAGAAGAACTTTCTTCCCGCTTTCCGCAAGAGAGATCGACAGCTGCATCGACACACTGCTCTTTCCCTCGTTTGGTGTACAACTTGTAACCGCAATTACTTTCTTATCTTCCCCGCAGAACTGAAGGTTTGTACGCAGAGATTTGTAAGCCTCCGACACTTGGTATCCCATCTTGTCATGTTTTACTCTTACCTGATTCACTTCTGTCATCCTCCGTTATTTCCTGCGCGCTTTCTTATTCTTTTTCTTTTTTTGATTTCCGTCCTCAAGCGGAATTACACCCATCGTACTCAAGTTCAGGTACCGTTCTACATCTTCTGACGTCTTGATCGTGTCATTGCTCATATAATTAATCAGAACAATCGCGATTGCCGCAACTGCCCCTAGAAATGCACCGATCACGGCATTTTTCTTCATGCTCGGGCTATCCGGCGTATCCGGAATGTTGGCCTGTTCCACCACATTGACAGCCTCGGTATTCATAACCTTTTGTATATGTTCCGCCGCTTCATTCCTCACGGCATTTGCAATCTTGCTGGCCTCATAGGGGTCATCATCAGAAACTTTGATCGTGATCACACGGGTATCCGTTGGCGTGGTGACGTCCATCTTACCCAGCAGTTCCTCATCTGTGATATCCAGATTCAGATCGTTGATGACACTCTCGGTCACCTGACGGCTTTTGATGAGCTCCATATAATCTTTCGTGAGCATAGCACCTGCCTGCAGATCGCCATTCGTCACGGTGTTGCTGTCCTGCTTAGTCAGAACGTACAGTTTGGTAGTAGAGGTGTATTTTGGCGTGATGAAGACCTTTGTCACAAGCATAAACATCAGCATCAGTGTGAGAGCCGACAAGAAGATCATTCCCTTGTTGTCCCACAGTTCTTTGATTAACTCTACCAGATTAATCTCAATTACGTCATTGTCCTGTTGATTTGATTCCATCGCTTTCTCCTAGTGATTTTCCTTTAGTATTTCTGACGGGTTCTCTTCCAGAATGTGCCTTGTATAGGTAGTTCCCATCTTCTTTTGCATATAGGCTGCACATTCCCCCATCCGGGGAATTCTCTGATCGCTTCTGTGAGAATCACTGCCCACAAAATCGAGAAGATTCTCTTTCATCAGCCTTTTACAATATTTCTTTACCCCATGGCCAGATTTTCCTATGATACTCTCGGCATTGACCTGGACTGCTGCTCCCATCTGCCTGAGTTCGTCCACAAAATCCAGATCTTTATATGTCGCCTCGTATCGCTCGATATGTGCCAGGATCGGCTGATAGCCATTCGACAGCAGCTGATAGCATCTCTCCTTGATGTATTCTTCTGAATCTGAATTGGAGAACTCGGTCAGAACAAAAGAAGAACCAGCAAGTGTCAGATGTTTTCTAATTTCAAAAAGCTCTGACATATCCATGCTGGTGTGTAGCTCACACCCCAGGAAAAGTCTCAAGTCTTTCGAAACCTTTCTGGCAGCAACTTGCTGAAGAGATCCAAATTTCTGTACAATTTTCTCTTCGGGTGTCTCAAACATATGTTTTCTGTAATGTGGAGTAAGAATGATAGTACGAACGCCGTCCTTATACTGTTTCTTCAACATCTGAATACTCTCATCCATTGATCTGGAGCCGTCATCTACCTCTGGCAGAATATGGCAGTGAATATCGTATATATTGTCCATGTCTCCTCCCCCACAAATTTTGATACCAGAAAGTGCGTTTTCATACGCAGGTATCACGAAATAAATTTCTACGAAATATGACACAATCGCTCATACAGTATTTCTAGTATAACCCTTTTGGCTATTGTTAGCAACAATTAATTTCATTTTGCGCATATTTTCGTCACCATTTATTCACATTATAACACAATTTGGAAGATTCTGGAATCTGATTTTAACATCTGAATAAAGCTCTGAATATAGCTTAAATCAATCGGATAGGGGGGGATTAATCCCCCTTCCACACCACCTGGCATACCGTTCGGTACCAAGGCGGTTCAATAGTTTACACGTGCTTTCAGATAGTGGGCAGACATACAAGGATAGCCGAGTCTGTCCACTATGATTGTTTTTGTGAGTGCAGAGTTCAGCATTGCCGCCGCTCTCCACACTCCTTTCCGACAATTCGCCATTTCGTGTACTTTCCGTTCTGACAGGTATAGTGCCCGGAGCATTTTGTACCTCGTGCGCACCTTTTTCCATTGCTTCCAGTACACCGCCCGGATTCTGTGGCGCAGCCACTTGTCCGTCTGTTCCATCAGACTTTTCATGTCCGCATATCGGTAATAGTTAATCCACCCATTCACATAGCTTCGGAGTTTCTCTTCTCTTTCCGAATTGCTCCACTTGTTTCCTCTGATCGTCAGTTCCCTTAGCTGGTTCTTCATTTTTGCCACCGATTTGGGATGTACCCTCATACGGCATTTCCCTTTATAGCGGTAAAAGCCGTAGCCGAGGTATTTTATTTTGCTGATATGGCTTATCGTCGTTTTCTGGAGGTTGACTTTCAGAAACAGTTTCCTCGTGATAAATGGCACAATGTTTTCCAGCGTCCGCTCTGCACTTTTCCTGCTTTTGCACAGAATCAGGCAGTCGTCGGCATATCTCACGTATTTATGCCCTCTGCGTTCCAGTTCCTTATCCAGTTCGTTTAGCATAACATTTCCACATAGCGGACTTAACGGGCTGCCTTGCTGCACGCCCTCTGTCGTTTCCTGGAAACCTCCGTCCTCCATTATCCCGGCATTCAGATATTTATGTATCAGCGAGATCACCCTCCCGTCCTTTACCGTCCTCGACAGCACCTCTATCAGTTTGCTGTGATTCACCGTGTCGAAATAGGTTTGTAAATCCATGCTGACTGCATAGATATATCCTTCGTTGATGTATTTCCTACATCTTTCCAGTGCGTCATGCGCACTTCTGCCGGGTCGAAATCCGAAACTGTTGTCTGAAAACTGTTCCTCGTAAATAGGGGTCAGTTCCTGTGCGATTGCCTGCTGGATTACCCTGTCCACCACGGTGGGTATCCCCAACTTCCTCACTTTGTCTTTCTCCTCTTTGGGTATTTCTACCCTTCGGACTGGGTTTGGCTTATATTTTCCTTCCCTCACCTGCCGGACAAGCTCGCCTTGGTGTTCTCTCAGATAGGGCAGAAGTTCATCCACCTGCATTCCGTCGATACCACCGGCTCCCTTGTTTGCTTTCACCTTCTTATATGCGGCGTTGAGATTGTCGCTTCTAAGTATGGTGTCCAGCAGATTGTCCATCCAAAAATCCGTGTTGGTGTCAGGGTTCCCGGTAATCCTTCCTTGGGCGTACACTCCTGCCTGTTCTTTCTGTTCCGCAGATACCATCCGCAGGTAGTCCTCAATATGAAGTTGTCTGTACTTAGTTCCATGTCCGGTTTCCATTTGGAAATAACACCTCCTACTGTTCAGCCCTTCGTCCGGTATTTACAATCACCGGCTTACTATGGCCTCTGCTGACTTCTCACGGCAAGCTTTACTCCGTGGCGGCGAATGTTTTATCACCTTGTCACGTTCGTGAGATCTCCCCGGGTACTCACACGTTCTTTCTCTCCATGTCCCCACCATCTTTACTGTGTCGGATTCCGTGCAGTTATTGGACTTTGACCTGTCTTGCGGTCTTATCCTCCGTGTTCAGCCTGAAATGGTTTCTGTTCGTTGGGGCAGAGGTTTGCCTACACCTTCCTTCAGCCCTCTCAAACCTCACGGCGAGAACCTTGGTGTTCAGCTATATCCTTCCCACTGCTAGGCGGATTCGGGACTTTCACCCGTTAGAACGTGCGCCCGCCGGGCGCACAAGAAATGCCGCAGATCTTATACAACTTCTGCGGCATATCGATTCAATATAACTTTGGGACCCGAGCAAACATGAGAAAGCAGCCCGATTTTTATCTTTCTTCCCTGAAGTAATTCACCCCGCAGCTCTTCGGCTGGGCATGTTCTCTGCTTTGTCTCATGCTAGTCACCACGAGTACTACGATTGTGGCAACGTAGGGCAGCATGTCGTAGATCTGTGCGGGAAGTCCGGGTATATTCACGTACATACGCAGAATGGTGAGTCCCCCAAAGATCAGTGCGACGAGTATTCCTTTGATTGGACGCCAGGTTGCGAATATGACCAGTGCAACTGCAAGCCATCCATATCCGCTGACGCATCCATGTACCCAGACACCGGAGGTAGTCACCATACTCATATACATGCCGCCGATGCCACAGATTCCGCCGCCTATGACTGTTGCGGCGTACTTGTACCTGGTGATATCTATTCCCGCCGCGTCAGCTGCCGCGGGATCTTCACCCACAGCCCGAAGATTCAGCCCCACACCGGATTTCTGAAAGAACCATGCCATGACAAGTGCCAGGCAGACAGCCAGATAAACCATCCAGTTATATTGAAAGAGAAGTTTTCCGACAACCGGAAGATCGGAGAGAACCGGGATATGTAATTTTGAAAATGCTGCTTTTGTCACAGCGCTGACTGCAACGTACCCTCCTGCTTTCTGTCCCAGATATTCCCCAAAAAAGTTCGCAAATCCGGTTCCGAATATGGTCAAGGTCAGACCGGTTACATTCTGATTTGCGCGAAGGGTGATTGTGAGGAAACTATAGATCAGGGCTCCGATGGCTCCGGCAAGAAAAGATGCCAGCAGCGCAATAAGCGCCGACACGGTTCCATTTGGTGTACCGCCTGATTGGATGACGGCCTGTTCATAAGAATAAGAACCGGCCAGACCACTTAACGCCCCCATGAACATCATCCCTTCCACGCCCAGATTCAGATTCCCGGCTTTTTCTGTCAGTATTTCTCCTAGCGCTCCGAGCAGAAGAGGCGTTCCGGCCAGAACTGCTGCTATCAGTAAGCTGTTGATTGTGTTAAGCATGTCCATTCTCCTCCTTTCCCCGAAAAATCAGCCGATAGGAGATGAAGAATTCGCATCCCAGCATGAAAAACAGGATGATTCCGATCAGCAGATCCGATGCCGACGCCGGTATTTTAAAGTTCGTCTGAATGGTATTCGACCCTCTTTGCAGCATAGCGATGAATACAGAGACACCGAGCATTCCGAATGGATTCATCTTCGCAAGCCATGCCACGGTGATGGCAGTGAATCCCACCCCGCCGGCTGTTCCCTCTGTGATCGTATAATCGGCCCCTGCAAACTGAAGCATTCCCGCAAGTCCGCATAACGCACCGGATAAAAACATCGTGCGGGTGTAAACTTTTCCCACATTTATTCCCACGTAGCGGGCCGTGTTCTCGCTGTCACCGACAACCGATATTTCAAATCCCTGCTTTGTCTTATTGAGATAGATGTAGGCTGCCACCACCAGAAGAAGTGCCAGAATCCATCCCCAGTGTACACCCAGTACTTTTTTCAGTCTGGCACCCGGCACCAGCATGGCAATCTTGGGAAAGCTGCTTCCCGGTGCTTTCCATGGTCCGTTCATCAGGTATTTGATGAATGCCAGCGCAATATAATTGAGCATCAGAGTGAATAACGTCTCATTCGTATCCCATCTTGCCTTGCACACGGCCGGAAGAAGGCCGTATAATCCACCTGCAGTCATTCCCGCGAGAAGCATCAGAATTACCAGCGGTATTTTGGGGAAGATATCAGCGGTAAACAGGCCGAAGGCTCCGGCTGCCACGGCTCCCGCAAGAATCTGTCCCTCCCCGCCGATATTCCAAAACTTCATCTTGAAGGATAAGGAGATGCCTATCGCCGTAATCAAGAGAGGCACTGTGAGTTTTATGGTCTCGCGTATCACGGTAGGTGATCCCCATGCGCCGACGATCATCGCCTTGTAAACGGTCAGCGGATTGTGTCCCAGTGCCAGAATGAAGAATGCACCTGTTGTGAGGGAGAGGAGAAATGCAATTGCGCGAATCCCCCATGCCTTTTGGGAAGGAACGGTATCTCGCTTTACCATACGAATCCACGGTTCTTTTCCCTTGGATGAACTTACCTGCATACCGATTCCTCCTCATTTACATGGGTCATCATCAGCCCAATCTCTTCTTTGGTGGTTTCTCTTGGATCCACAATACCACTGACCCTGCCGCCGCAGAGGACCATAATGCGGTCAGATAGTTCCATCAGTACGTCCAGATCTTCTCCGATGAAGATGACGGATACCCCTTTTTTCTTCTGTACATTCAACAGATCATAGATCCGGTAAGAGGAATTAATATCCAGCCCGCGCACCGGGTAAGCCACAATCAGCACCGATGGGCTGAACGCAATCTCCCTTCCGAGCAGGACCTTTTGAATGTTACCGCCTGACATCCTTTTGACCGGCATATCGACTCCCGGTGTGGCAATATCAAGCTCCTCGATTAGATTTTTGGCCATCTTTCTGGGTGTTTTTCTGTCTACAAAGGGACCTTTGTTTTCTTTATAATTTCTGAGCATCACGTTGTCGGTCATATCCATGTCGGCCACAAGACCCATGCCGAGTCTGTCCTCCGGGACAAATGCCATGGAAATGCCTTTTTTTACAATTTCATCTGGTTTCAGGCCTAAGATGCGTTCTCTTTTCACACATTCCCCGTCCTGACACGCTCCGGAATAGAGAACAGATCCGGCTATGGTCGGGCAAAGGCCCACGATAGCCTCGCAGAGTTCCTTTTGCCCGCTTCCCGCAATCCCGGCAACGCCCAGAATCTCACCGCTGTAAGTGGTAAAGGAGACATTGTCCAGAGCATTTACTCCCTCTCCATTCAGACAGGTCAGACCGATGACTTCAAGCCTTGTCTCTTTCCCTGTGCTCCTAGGTCTTTCAATCGCCAGACTGATTGGACGGCCGACCATCATCTCCATGAGTTCTTGCTGGTTCGTGGAACCTGTATCTGCCGTACCTATGTATTCCCCTTTTCTTAAGATCGCGACACGGTCTGATATCGTCATGACCTCTCCCAGTTTATGGGTGATAATGATGATCGATTTCCCGTCTTTTTTCATATTGCCAAGAACAGTAAATAACTTCTCGATCTCCTGCGGCGTCAGTACAGCAGTGGGTTCGTCCAGAATCAGAATGTCTGCCCCACGGAAAAGCACTTTCAATATCTCGACCGTCTGTTTTTCCGATACTGACATGTTATATATCTTCTTTGCGGGATCTACTTCGAATCCGTAACGCGATGCCAGTTCTAAAACTTGCTGGTTGATTCTGCCGCGATTTACCGTGCCTTTTTTGCCAAGTCCCAGTACAATATTCTCCGCTGCCGTCATGACATCCACCAGTTTAAAATGCTGGTGGACCATTCCGATTCCCAGATCGTAGGCATCTTTGGGAGAGCGGATTGTCACCGGCTCTCCATGGATCTCGATCTCGCCGTGATCCGGGAAATAGATACCGGAGAGCATGTTCATCAGTGTCGTCTTCCCGCTCCCATTTTCCCCGAGCAGTGCCAGGATCTCGCCGTTCCTCAATTCCAGGCTCACATCTTTATTGGCGGTTACCTTCCCAAAGGTCTTCGTGACATGCTGCATCTTCACAGCTGCTTTTGCATCTTCACCCAACTTCTCTATCCTTCCTCTGTCTCAAAAATGATTACTCGATCACATTGCATCCATCGATGATGTAACTCCACGACGGAGCGGACTGTTCTTCCTGTTCTTTATAATAGTCGCCTTCGGCAATTTCGATCTTCTCACCCTCCGGGTCTGTTCCGCCAAGCGGACCTTCAAATACATGAAGTTCGCCGGACTTGATCTTCTCCGCTGCCTGATCGATGGCTTCCTGCGTTCCCTCTGCCGCGATATCCGTGTTCAGCGGTGACATATAGACAGCGTCATCTTTTAGTCCCCGGCACCAGTCGACGGGAATCTCTTTTCCCTCGATGACATCTTTTACTGCTTCCGTCACATAGATACCCCAGTCGATACGTGCCGAGATCAGAGAAGCCTTAGGTGCCGCCTCGATCATATCGTTGTTATATCCCACCTGGAATGCGTCATTTTCCTCTGCGGTAGTCGCCGGAGCCGTGGAATCCGAGTGCTGGGAAATCACATCGCATCCGCGTTCCACCAGTGCCTTGGATACCTGGGATTCGACCGTCGGGTCATTCCATGTGTTGGTGTAAATAATGTCCATAGTGACATCCGGGTTGACACTCTTTGCCCCCAGATAGAACGCGGTATAACCGCTGATCACCTCTGCATAAGGAAATGCCGCAACGTAGCCGAGATGATTGCTCTTTGTCTTAAGACCTGCGGCGATGCCGCCCAGATAGCGTGCCTCATAGATGGATGCAAAATAGTTGTGCATATTGTCGAGTCCGGAGTCTTTAGCCTGATTTCCCGTTGCATGGCAGAACTGTATGTCCGGATACTCGGCCGCCACCCCTTTTACGTAGTCCTCAAAACCGAAACTTGTCGCGAATATAATATTACAGCCTGCGTCGACCAGTTCTCTTAAGGCCGTGTCACATTCAGCGCCTTCCGGAACGTTAAACTTATTGACAATCTGATCATCGCCAAGTCCCAGTGTCTTCTGCATTTCCTTAGTTCCAAGATCCTGATTATAGGTATATCCCATATCACTGGGATCCGAAACATGTACGAATCCGACTTTGATCTTTTCTTTGGCAATACCCGAGGATGTTTCTCTCTTTGAGCTTTCGGATTTTACATTTCCTGTTTCAGATGCCGGAGTGCCGCAGCCTGCAAACATACTCACGGCCAGAGCTGCACCCAATAAAGTACTTAAAATCTTCTTTTTCATACTGTCCTCCTATAACAATCCATTGATCGACTTGAATTTCAGCTTTATCGTATAATCCAAATACGATTCTGTCAAGAAAACAGCCCTGGAGAACCCCTTGCATTGCCGTATGTTGTCTCAATTATTTGTCGAATAAATTATGAATATACTTTCAGCATTTATGCAAAAATCATGAGAGAAACTTCCGGTCAAAAATCCCAAAACATTTTGTGCATATATTGGTAGTATCTATAGATACACAGTATACGATATGACAAATTTTAAAAAAGCAAAAAAAGAAGCACTACATTCTTAACTTGCAGCACTTCTCTTTTTTCTCTGGGTTATTCTGTTTCTCCTCGATCAGTTGCGCTCTTTTACGCACTTGCTGCCGCCCTCGCACCTTTGATATGATATCCGATGCGGTGACTGCCACAACCAGACTGACCACCGCATACACAGGGAATACCCTTGCGGAATTGCCGGTATTCATCAGTCCTTTCAGAAACAGGAAAATGTATGGAACCGGGAATCCACAGATGGAATTGATGGTTCCCGTGATCCCGATTGCCGTTCCCGCCATATTTTCCGGCACCACAACCGTACATCGCATCCACCAATATGAATAAGCATTTCCCCAGGCTGCACCCATAATTGTACAGGTGATAAGTGCCATCGGCTTCGATGGGAACAGTCCTAGCAAAAGAAATGATACGGCCATGATCAGATACGACGGTATGGCGCTTTTGTCCTGCAGTTTTTTGTATACGTAGCCAAAGGCCGAACAGGCGATAAAGGATCCTACCGTTCCCACGGTGCCGAGAAGTCCAGTAAACGCCGAAGTTCCGAGCTGATTGTCGGCCACATACAGATCCATCATCGTGATGATGGTATAGTAGCATAGTCCCATCACGAAGAATGACGCCAGAAGTGGTATCAGCGGCTTATACCAGCCTTTTTCACCTTTTGCCTTCGTATCCGTCCCCTTTTTGACATTTTCGCCATCCGCCGGAACCTCCGATGTGTGGATCGGCGGACAAGCCGGCACGAAGAACAGGATCATGAGGATGACCGGCACTGCAAACCAGTTGACCGCCCAGGCAAGTTTCCAGTCTCTGGCTCCGAGTACGCCGGCGATTAACCCCATGACTCCTCCGATCAGGGCCATCGCCGCGTTGTACCATCCGATGACCTTTCCCCGGAATTCCTCATCTGCATAACATTCTGCGATGATTCCCAGGGCAGCCGTACTTGTCAGGCCATACGATATTCCGGTTGCCACAAAACGCATCACAATGATGTAGATCTGGTTATCGACTGCCACCCCGCTGATTGCGGATATGGCATATAGTATGTACCCGACAAGCATGATTTTCTTTTTATCCATCTTGTCACACATACGCCCGGCAAGCGGGCACATAATCAATCCTGCGATACTGGGTCCTGAGATCATCAGATTAACCGCCCAGGCATCGTATTGCTTATATAGTACGGATGTTACGACCCCCACAACACAGTCTCCCATGATGCTGGCTGTGCTGATGAACAACGTAATCATCAACAACAGATTCTGAGTTTTCGATCGCTTTTCCATGTTCATAACTACCACCCCATCCTCATTAATTCGAAGCCTTGATCATCTTTTTACTCATCTGATCGATCTCCTCCGAGACAGCATCGTAGACTCCTTCAAAGGTAGACATCGCAAGTCCTTGCGTGGTATTCGGAATAAAGTACAGGCTACCGTATTCACGGCAGGCTCTTTCGACTTCCTGATGGACTTCTTCTCTTGTCCAGCCCGGATGATCGACGGTCGCCGAGTTGATTCCGCCCATAAATGAGATTTCTTTGCCATAATTTTTTATCAGCTCTGGAATATTATTCGTAGTCATGACGCCCTGCCAGATGTCGACTCCCATATCAATCATATCGGGAACCAATGTCGCCGCATAGGAATCTGAGTGATGGACAATCAGTTCAACGCCGCGTTCTCTGTAGTATCCGTAAATCTCTTTATATGCGTCCAGGAAAAATTCCTGGAACATGTCTCTCGAGAAAAATGTTGACTTCTGGCTTCCCCAGTCATCGTGGTGGAAGATGGCATCGGGGTGCAGATGATCACACAGTGTTCTCGCATATTCCAGTTCCCACTCTGTCAGATATTTGATCAGATCATGCATCTTCTCCGGTTCCTCGTACAGATTGATCAGGGCTTCCTCAATCCCCATCAGGTTATGTGTTTTCTCAAATATACCGGGTGCAATAAATGGTGCAGTGAACTGTTCTTGGCGATTCACACTTTCTGCTTCCGCGATTGCTGTCTCCCACAGACTTTCCGGAAAGTTGAGATTCGGGGCTTTTACGACCTGTTCCCATTCTTCGATGTCTTTCACTACTTTGTGTGCATTATCGTGTACCGGAAACGGCCCCGGCGTTCCCTCCGGCCAGGACATGGTCACACCCCATCCGTTTTTGATGTTTGTCTGACCATATTCCGGATAAGGCTCCGTAATCCCAAGCGGGTCAGCCAGTATGATATGAATAAATTCATACTGATTGACAAATCGATCCGGATGTCCTCCATGAATTGTCTCAAGAAGATTCTGTCTTTTCGTAAGCATATAATCGTCCTCCTTTTCGGCTTCTACGCATCAGATTTTCTTACAATCTCTGACCATATTATTGCCCATATTATGTACTGCTTCTATTATATAGACCCAGAAACTTCATTCCTACATGATGACAGTATAAAATCTTCCTGCTGCAGGGGGGTGATCTTTGTACGAAAGATACAGAACATAAAAAGAAGCACTGCATGAAAAAAATATCCGGTGATGCAAACTTAATTGCATCACCGGATATCTCTATCTCATCAAACAAAAATCTCTGTCAGTCATCGTACTCGGCTAATACGCTCTTATGACGTTTCAGATATTTTCCGTCTCCTCGTTTTCCGAGGAATTTGTTGTCTTTGACAATGACGTTTCCACGCTGCATCACGAGGTCGATATCGCCTTTTACATGGAAACCTTCGTAGCAGGTGTAATCCACGGCACTGTGCATGTCGGCATGGGTGAGGGTGCGTTCTTTGTTCGGATCAAGGATGACAAGATCTGCATCGTACCCGGGAAGGAGGGTGCCCTTCTCGGGATAAAGCCCATACATGCGGCATGGGTTGGTGCAGAGATATTTGACCATCTGAGGCATCGTAATTCTTCCCTTTACTACACCTTCTGAGAACATGACGCGGACTCTCTCTTCCACGCCTGGTGCTCCGGCCGGTGTCTTTGTAAAGTCATTTGCGCCGGCCTGTTTTTCTTTCTTGAAGTTGAATGGGCAGTGGTCGGTTCCGACGGTATCGATGACATTGTCGGTCAGCGCCTGCCACAGGGCCTCATTGTCCTCTTTTTTGCGAAGCGGCGGGGACATGATGGCTTTTAAGCCCTCCTGAGGATCCTGATATATATCATCTGTGAGTGTCAGATACTGTGTGCAGGTCTCTGCTGCAAAGTGTTTCTGGTGATTTGCCTTTGCTTTCATGACCTCGAGAAGTCCCTCTTTGCTGGACAGATGCACGATGTACAGTGGTGCCTCGCCGGCCATTGCAGATATATGCAGCATCCGGTCGATTGCCTCTGCCTCGCAGCGCGCCGGACGGCTTAAGGGATGGTATTTTGGCTGTGTACAGCCCTCCTCCACATACTTTTTCCTGAGATAATTGATGACGCCGTCATTTTCACAGTGAACGGCTATAACGATTCCGTCTTCCTTCGCTTGTTTCAAGACCTGGTAGATTTCATCGTCTTTCAGCATAAAATCATAGGTCATATAGATCTTAAAGCTGGTGATTCCTTCTTTTTTTGCAATCTCTCCCATCTCTTTCAAAACAGAATCATTGACGTGTTGGATCACACCGTGGAAACCGTAATCAATCACGGCCTTGTCATCGGCGAGTCTGTGATATTCTTTCACCTGATGCCAGAGGCTGCAGCCAACCGGACCAAATGCCATATGATCTACAATTGTCGTAGTTCCGCCACATGCCGCCGCAACAGTTCCGTCATAAAAGTCATCCACCGCACGGTATGCACCTGATTGAAGATCCATATGCGTGTGAACATCCACGGCACCGGGCATCACGTATTTGCCGGCGGCATCAATTACCTCATCCACATCCTTCTCGGGCAGATCGTGTCCGACGGCTCTGATTTTCTCATCTTCGATCAGGATATCTCCTTCAAAGACTTCAGATTCCGTGGCTATCATTCCATGTTTCACTAATTTTATCATAAAGAAACCTCCTAGCTTTTGTTCTGACTGGTTTTAAAAAGCAATGATCTCCTTTCGAGCCGCTTGCTTTTCTTTCGATCTGTTATGATACAAAGTATACACATATCTTGCCGCATGCGCAAGACAAATCGGCGCCACACCTCGGGATATTCCCTGTTGTGTGGCGCCTGTCTTTTTTTATTTCTAACGTTTTCTTCAAGCATCGTAGCTCAGATACAGTTTTTCTCTGGATTCCTTATCGGAAGCCATATCCCTGATGTCACTTAAACTAACTGTACTGTCTTCCAGAAGCCTGAGAAGCAGGAGACTGTAGTTTCCTTCCTTCTTTTTTCTATCGTTGTTTAATCCTTCCATCCCTGTATCCATACCAATTCACACCTCCCTGCTATCCGTGTATATTCAGACTTAGCTGTTCTTTTGTTCATCATTCACATACCGAATAAATCTTATATAAGAAAGTATAACAAAAAACAGATGATTTTTCAATGTATTTTTTAGCTTTTTGCAGATAATTACCTTCCATATCTGGAAATTTTTTACGAAAAAAGTAACCGCACGATGGCGATTACTTTTTCTCTTTATCCTTTGATTCCCGACTGTGCCACGCCTTCAACGAATTGTTTCTGGAAGACGAAGAACATTACGATCATCGGTATCACGGCCATGACGGCTCCTGCCATCTGTGCCGGATAGTCGGTGGTATATTGTCCCTGCAGCGTAGAAAGGGAAGGCCCCAGTGTCATTTTCTCCGGTGATGTGTTGACAATCAGCGGCCACATAAAATCATTCCACGCAAATTTTGCCGTGAAGATGATTAATGCGGAGAGTCCTGATTTTACAAGCGGCACCATGATCCGTCCAAAGATCTGGAATTGATTACATCCATCCAGTATCGCTGCTTCTTCCAGTTCTTTTGGGATTGTCATAAAGAACTGACGCATCATGAAGGTTCCGAACGCACTGAACAGATTTGGCAGGAAGAGCGCCGGCAGTGTGTCCAGCAATCCCATCTTCATAATTACCATGTACTGGGGAACCAGGAAAATCTGTCCCGGCACCATCAGGATTGACAGGATCACGATGAAGATTACATTCTTTCCAGGAAATTCCAGTCTGGCGAAGGCATATGCTGCCATCGTACAGATAACCACCTGACCTACAACGGTTACAATCGTCGATATAAATGTATTCAGGTATACTTTTGCAAAGGGCAGGGAATGGATAATCTTTTTGTAAGCATCCATCCTGAATTTCTTCGGGAATATGGTGGGCGGAATTGCCATCGCCTCTCCCGTCGTCTTGAAAGAAGTAAAGACCATCCAGATAAATGGTACAATTGTAGCGGCAACACCGATGATCAGCAGGATGTGTATGATTAGGTGCTGGACTTTTCTTTTATTCTGCAATGTTGTTCACTCCCCTCTCAATCATAGTTGATCCACTTTTTCTGCATGACAAACTGGAAGATTGTAATCAGCAGGATGATTGCAAAGATGAAGATAGATATCGCCGCAGCATATCCTTTCTCTCCATAATCGAACGCATACCGATAGAACATCATCACCAATGTCTGTGTTTTTTCATATGCCAGACTCGTCTTTCCAATCATCATATAGATTGTATCGAATACCTGAAACCCGCCGATGATGGAAGTGATCATAACAAAAAATATCGTCGGAGTTACAAGTGGTATCGTGATCTTGAAAAACTGTTTGACGGGCCCCGCTCCGTCAAGAGCGGCGGCTTCATAATACGTCTGTGAGATGCCCTGCATCCCGGCCAGAAAGATAATCATGTTGTAGCCGACCGACATCCAGATTCCCACAATCATGACCATATACAAGGCCAGTTTCGGATTGGAAAGCCAGTTTTGTCCTTTGATTCCAAATACACCAAGAACCATATTGAGGATTCCGAAATCACCATTGTACATCCATTTCCACACCAGAGCGATTGCCACTGACATCGTAACGGACGGGAGAAAAAAGATCGTCCTGTAAAGAGAAGTCCCCTTGATTTTCGTATTCAAAAGTGCCGCCAGAAACAATGACAGACAGATTCCGACTGGCACCGTGATCACAACATACTTTAGTGTGTTACCCAGTGTCCGGAACAGCTCTTTGTCTTTTACCAGTGTTTTGTAATTTTCAAGCCCTGTAAAGGTACTTACATTGAAGCGATTCACCTCATTGAAACTGAACCAGAAGTTCTGGAAAAACGGATAGATATAAAATATCAGTAATCCAATCACTAACGGAGCAATAAAGATGTAAGCCGCAATCCATTCATTTTTCTTACCTTTTGAAATATGCTTCTTTTTTTTCTGTTTCGCCTGCACATTTTTTATATTATTCATAGACTGCACCTACTTACTTATTCATTTTGTCAAGTACCTCATCTGCCTTTTCTTTTAAGCTGCTGCATGCTTCCTGCAGTGTCTTTTCCCCACTGTAAGCCCACTTTAATTCATTTGCCTCCAGATCGTAAAGTTCTGCGGAAGACTTGCATACGGGAAGGGGATTCGCCACATCTGCATGATTGGTAAATGCTGCAAGATTTAAGTCTTTATTTGCCTCGGCGAAGTACTTTTGTGCATCATTTCTTGCAGAAATTACGGCACCTTTTTCTCCCTGGATCTTCATCGCTTCTGCTCCGCCAAGCCAGATGGCAAAATCTGCAGCTGCATCTTTATTCTTGCTGCCCTCGAATACAGAGTAGCCAAGTCCATTGATCACATTTGGCTCCACACCGTCCACTTCGGGAAATTCAACGACATCAATCTTGTTATTGATTGCATCGTTTGCCTGATATTCTACCAACATATAGGACCCGCCCATCAGCATGCCGATCTTACCTGCCTCAAACATCGCATCCGCCGATGTATCTGTCATTGTGGCAAGACTTGGTGACAACTCTTCGTCAATCAGATCAATCCACATCTGAATGCCTTCTTGTGTCTTCGGATCGTTATAACCGGTCTCTGTTTTATCGTCATTTAAGATCCATCCGCCTTTGGCATAAACGGTGGGATAATAGTCGGTCTGGAAGTCAAGAGGTGCGGCTAGTGCATAAGTACCCTCGTCCAGTCCTGCTTCTTTCAACTTTCTTGCTGCGCTTACAAAATCATCCCATGTCCAGTCGTCTGTAGGATACTCCAGATTGGCCTTGTCGAAGAAATCCTTGTTATAGAACAAACCACTAGTGTCAAAGTCTTTTGGAATTGCATAGACAGCATCGTCAAATGTATAATTTTCAACTAATGCTTCCGGGAAGTCTTTTTCCAGATCCAGATCAGACTTTTTAATATAATCTGTAAGGTCTGCGAGAATTCCGCCCTCTTTGTAATCTTGTGCGTGTAAAGTATTCATCCAGAATACATCCGGTGCAGTACCACCTGTCGCAGAAGCCTCAAGTTTCGTCCAATACTCTCCACCCTTATAGGGAGTCAGCTGAATGGAAATATCTATATCTTTATGTTCCTTTTTGTATGCGTCAATCAATGCCTGAGTTGTAGGTTTTTGCTCTTCGCTCCAGATTCCAATGGTAATCTTCTCTTTCTTTGCGGATGCCTTGCCGCCTTTGCTGTCCTTGCCGTCATTACTGCCGCCACATCCAGTCAGTAACATGGCACTCATAAGAACACCAAGCCCCAAAGATAAAATATATTTCGATTTTTTCATAGCTGTGTCTCCTTCATGATTTTTTATGATCTCAGCGAATCCAGCTTTACAACTTCCCCATTGTTCAGTCGTGATTTTTCCGCTGCGATTGCACAATAGTGGCTTTCCATCGAACGTTCGATGGATGTGATATTCCCCTCGGGTTCTTTTCCCTCGGCAACCATGTCGATGAATTCTTCTACCATACGACTGTCTCCGCCGGCGTGACCCGAAAAATCAGATGCGAGTTTGGAGACATCAATCACCTCGGTTTCGCCGCCAAATGGGGTCACTTTTATGGTATTTTCGGAGAGGTCTGCGATAATCTCACCCTTGGTCCCCATGAATTTCTGATATCTGGATCCCGTCGCGTCGAAGGCACACATGGTCAGCGTCATGGTTGTATTGTCGGTCATGTTCATATTCACAACCTGATGATCAACGACGTTGTTGTCGCACATGTAGACGCATCTTCCATAAGGACCGGTTTTGATGGCCTCAGTGATGTTCTCAACGGTTGGATGCTGTGCCACGACATCTGCCGGCCATCCGGTTTTTCCATTTGCCACACCTGTTCTCTCGCTTGTGATGTAGATTTTCTCGGCATCAAAGGGACAGTCCGCTTTTGCCTTACATCCGCCCATGCAATATAAAGTTGCACCTTCGGGTGCATTTTCTTTTTTAAAATAATACGTATTTCCAAAGGATGACACAGAATCACAGGTCTTTCCGGAAAGCCATAAGAGCAGATCGAAATCATGGCAGCATTTCTGCAATATCATCGGACTTGTCGTATCGGAATTTCTCCAGTTCCCGCGGACAAAGCTGTGAGCCTGATGCCAGTATAAAACATTTTCAAGAGCCATGATGTCGACGATCTCGCCGATCACACCGCTATCTATCACTTCTTTGAGTTTTGTATAGTATGGCGTATATCTCAGTACATGACAGACAACGATTTTTCTTCCGCATTCATTCGCAACTTTGACACATTCTCTGCACTCGTCGAGATCCGGGGAGATCGGTTTCTCCATCAGCAGGTCGTAGCCTTTTTTCAGTGCCGGAATTGCCTGTTTTACATGTTGGCGGTCCTGGGTCGCGATAAACATGACATCCGCCAGCTGATCTTCTTTGAGCATTTCCTCTGCACTGGTATAGCAGGCAGATTCCGGAATGCCGTACTCTTTTGCGACATCAGAAACCTTCTTCGGATCAATATCTGCGATTGCCACAATCTTCATCTTGTCCGGAAACATCTTTGCAGTCGGTGCATAGGTATCCTTTCCTCTGCTGCCCAGTCCCGCAATCGCTACTGTTACTTGTTTGCTCATCTTTGAATCCTCCTTTACACTCCGTATATCGAAATCCGTATATTGAACGATATAGATTAATATATTATCACATCTTTTTGCGGACAAAACTTCTTGAATTCTCTATATTTTTTGCTGTTTTATCCGATTTTTTGTCAATACTGACTTGAATTAGTAAATCCACTATGCTAGAATACAGCATAAGATATAAGGAGATAGGAGAAGGGTTCTTCATAGAGGTCAGCGTCTTACGAAAGGTCAGGTGGCGACTGTTTATGACATACGTTCCAACAGAGTTAAAAAAGGAAATTTCCATTGAAAAGATTGTTACAATTCACTATTTCGAATATATGAAGGAGTTTGAATTTCGGGGAGAGTCCCATGATTTCTGGGAGTTTTTATACGTAGACCAGGGGACAGTGATTGTCTGGGCCGATTCCAAAGAGTATCAGCTGAAATCCGGGAATATTATCTTTCACAAGCCTAATGAATTCCATTCGATTAAATCGGTGGGGCATAAGGCACCGAATCTGGTGGCGATTTCGTTTCTCTGCGATTCGGATGCGATGAGGCACTTCGATGAAAAGGTGACATCTTTGAATTCTCAGGAGAAAACTCTGATAGCAAAAATTGTCGCCGAGGCACGTGTGGCTTTTACCACGCCCCTACATGTTCCCACAGTGGAACAGGTTCTGCCTGCCTTGGATCCTCCTTTTGGTTCTCAGCAGATGATTCTGCTCTATCTGGAGGAGTTTTTGGTTTTGGTGCAGCGTAATCACCCCAGATCATCCAGGGATGGAAGTTATACGGAAGAAATCGTCAAAAGATCAATCTGTGAAGACAACTCCAGGAAGGTATACAGCTTTTCACGGATTATAACGTACATGGAGTTACATATCTGTGAGCCTTTGAAGGTCCGGGATATCTGCAATGCCTTTTATATCAGTTCCTCGACACTGCAGTCTCTTTTTCATGATCAGAAAGGATGCGGAGTGATCGAGTACTTCCATCAGATGAAGATTGAGCACTCAAAGGATATCATCCGGGATGGGAGCATGAATCTGACGGAAATTGCACATTATCTCGGATACAACTCACTTCAGCACTTTTCAAAGCGTTTCAAAACCGTAACCGGAATGTCCCCATTTCACTATGCCTCATCGGTCAAAGGACTCTCACAAGGTATCGGAGGAAACTCTTAAAATCACTTTCCAGCTAATTGTTTTGGTGAAAAACCATCCGTCTGAGGCGGCTGTACCCATCCTGCTATGTCTTTTTCCTGGAAGGTATAGTTCAGCGGTTCGCGGCGGATTTCTTCATAGGCGTGTTTTTTCTGCTCATAGTCCTGTGCACACATGGCAAAGCTGTTCTCCCGCACAGTTTTAGCAGAATCCGGATAGATTGCAGGAAGTACGTGCATCACATACTGTACCTCATGGAACATGGGGGTCTGCAGCTGCTGCTGTGCTCTCATCTCTACAAAGCAGGAAATCACGGGTACCTGAAATTTAGCTGCATAGTAGTAGGCACCCCGTTTCAATGGACGTGGCTTTTGGTAATTAAACCACATCTCCTGCTCCGGGTAAATAAGGACATAGTTTTTCTCATCCAGCTCTTTTTTCAGAAGTGGTTCAAAGTCCGCCGTTATATATCCGGGAATGTCACTGATCGGCAGGATATCAGCATATTTCATCAGAAATCCCACCAGACCAGTCATCGCAAGGTTCGTCACCTGGCTGACGATGGGAAGGCGATCTTTTCCCAGATTCCATGCGAGATATCGCACGATGGTATTGTCTATGGGATTAAAATGATTGCTGGTCACAATTGCACCGCTGCGAATCATAGAGGCATGCTCAATCCCCCGAATGACTGTCATTCGATTGATTTGGCGGGTCGCGACATTTGCCGCTTTGCGCGCCGCAAGGGTTTTCCCTTTAAAATGCAGCGTATTCTTCTCTTTCAGATACCAGCTGAGCAGTTTTTCCTTTTGAACAGCCGCAAGCACCGGATCGCCCACCTCTACCTTTCGGTGGAAATCACCCTCCAGAATCGCTGCTCGTATGTTGTCAATGACCTGCTCTCTTTCATCTTTGATTATCATAAGCGTGCCTCTTTTCCCTCCGTAAAAACGATTCGAAACGTCACCGGATTCTTGCTGGAATTATCGCCTCTTGCGATGATCAGAGCCATATGCTCGCTGTCCGACTGTCTGTCCTTGTCTGTGTACGATGCTTTTATATTCTGGATTTCATCCAGAAACCCCGAATCGGGGGCGTAATGCCAGAAGTATTCTTCATATTGGATTCCATCGTAATACCAGGGCTTGGCGAACAGGTTGTAATGAATCAGTTTGGGAACTCCCGTTTCGTAATTGATTTCGCCGTTATCAATTGCTGTTTCTGGTTTCTTCTTATTCGAAACGGAAGGCATCGTATCCCACTCTTTTGACAGATAGGTGACTCGCCCGCTGCACAGTGCATTGAGATAGTCCTGATCCGGTGCAATTGTATCAAAGTGGTAGCGGCTCAGCATTCGCAGAAAACGCCCTGCCAGGTTCGCTTTTCTGAGTTCTCTTAAGTTCATGAGCAAAACTCCGGAGTTAAAGTACTTTCCGGGATCCACGCCCACGCAAAGTCTTACATACCTTTCCAGTTCCGGGATCTCTGACACCGCGGGATCAACCGCAGCACCCAGCAGATGATCACCAAGTTGCGTCTGATACAGCCGTGAGATATCGCCGGGAACGACAATATCGCTGTCCAGATAGATTCCCTTGTCAAACTGAGGAAACATCTCGGGAATAAACAATCGGAAATAAATAGTAAGTGTAAAATAATCCGCACGCAGGCGATTTGAAATATGGTCCTGTATCATTTCCAGCTTTTCTTTCATCCGCACAAAGTGAATCTCGCTCTGCCCGGTCTTGCAGGAAGCGAGCTTTTCACGATTTTGTCGGCTTAGTTCCTGGTAAATCACGAATACTTCATAATGGTAATCCCGGGAGGCATTTTTCAACATGGAAGATAATGCCACACCGAGAAATGGCGCATAGCCATCGTCAATGGTAAAGAAAATTGGTATCGATTCTTTTTCCCTGTTCATCTGTTTCCACCTGATCTTTCTGCTGATTTTGTTTCTTTCGTGTTTCTGATATCTGCGTGAATGTCTCAAGCAGAGAATCGTATTCATGCAGTTTCAGCTTGCTGTGCATCTTTTCTACCTCCCACGGCTTTACCGTCACTGTGTGAAGCCATGGGAGGATGCGAAAGCTCGTTGTAAAATGCTGAAATACGGTGTTTTCCTTCAGTTTTCGCTGTTCATTGAACCGTCGGGGAAGTTTTTTCTTCGAGCTGCACAGCCGGTTCAGCGCTGTCTGGTCGGGCAAAAACATCTGTTTGTCCGCACAAAGTTCCCTACATTTTTCCATAAGACGGGTTTTTTTGATTGCTTCCATGTTTAGGAGGAGAACCCCGGAATTCAGATAATCCATCCTGCGAATGTCCCTGCTATAGAGCCAGCGGCCATAGTGATCGGGCACGCCTGCAATTTCATATCCCGATAAATCCTGATGATAAAAGTCAGAAAAGTCTCTGCGGCATATGACATCGGCATCCAGATAGAGGATACGGTCCAAAAAAGATGTCGGGCACGCAGCGGCTGATTGAGGCGGAATCGGAATCTTGTCTGCAAAAAGTCTCAGCATGCAATATGGAGTGAAGTGCGTATCCAGATTGGCATACGGCATTTCCCTTGAAAATGTTTCTGTAAGGTCAACTCGTGTGACTTGATTTTCAGAATTTTTCTCCTTGACCAGTCGCTTTAGATCTTCGGCAAACCAAGACGAGATTGGATTGTAATTTCTGGTTTCGGTTGAAAGTCTCATCGTCAGCACGAAGATGTGCAGCGGATCCTCTGTGTGATTTAGGATTGATAAAGTGGAGAGCAGCAGGCCGTCTTCCATCTTTTGGTCCCCGCAATAAAGGATATTCATAAAGTCTTCTCCTCTTCCTGTCAACTTTTTTTCTGTTTGGTTTCCTGTTCATAGATTACGTATGTACAGGTATTTTCCCGACTGCGCCTAAGCATGCATTGATAGATCTCATCGCGCAGTCCTTTCTTTTGTTCTTTGTATTGCATCTGCCCATCCGGGTAAAAGGGTCCGTCGATATAGACTGTGACTTTTGGCTTTTTGTGGTGTCTTCGCTTCTGATAAGTGGTTGTCATACAAAAAGAAGGAACTTTGTACCGCACCGGATAGGTAAAGGATGCTGTCCCGAATGGACGGATCCTGGTGCACCACGGCCAGACATGAGCCTCCGGGTAAAGTACGATGCAGCATTTCTCAAGGATTCTCTGCCGGATGGCCTGCTGGAATTTTTTCATCCCATCCGTACCATCCGGCACCGGCAGAGCACCCAGGTAAGGGAGAAGTGGGCCGAGTACCGGTACTTTTAAATTTGCCGGACTTACCACCGCATAACCTCGTCTGGGAAATACCGCTCGAATCGGGATCCATGCATCCCCCGCAGGCTGTGTATGATTCCCGTAGATAAAGCAGCCCATGCCGCGATATTTTCTTAAAATCTTTCGATTTTTGATCTGCACATGCAGGATGAATCTGCAGTAGAAAAAAGCTGCCGCCTCACCGAGACGATAAATCAGGGCAGATAAAACCCGGTGGCCTGCATGTTCACAGATCCAGGTGTAATCGGGCGGAAGTTTGTAGGACTGATCCCGGCTTGTTACAAAATCATCAAAATAGGTTTTATAGTATCTGATCACTAGTTTCACATAACCTTTAAGGTAGCTTTGTCAATAGATTCTCTTATAGATACTTTTGACAAAAATGCTTTCAATTATACAGGATTTCAAGTATACTTAAGAGTGACAAAAAGATGCTGCGCCGACGTCCCAAGACGCAGGGCAGCACGACAAAAGGAGGGTTTTCTTATGTATCAGGCTTCATCCAAACGTTATGAATCGATGTTTTATCCTCATGCTGGAATCAGCGGGCTTAAGCTTCCGGCGATATCTCTGGGATTCTGGCATAATTTCGGCGACACTGCCTCTTACGATAACATGAAAGAACTGACTTTCACTGCCTTCGACCATGGGATTACACACTTTGACCTTGCAAATAATTATGGACCTGCACCCGGAAGCGCCGAGAAGAATCTCGGACGGATTCTAAGAGAAAACTTCCAGGCATATCGCGATGAACTGGTGATCAGTACCAAGGCCGGTTACGATATGTGGGACGGCCCCTACGGAAACTGGGGAAGCCGCAAATATCTTATGGCAAGTCTCGATCAGAGCCTGAGACGTATGGGGCTTGATTATGTGGATATCTTCTATCATCACCGCATGGACCCTGACACTCCGCTTGCGGAAACCATGGGTGCGCTCTCACAGGCCGTGACAAGCGGAAAAGCACTTTACGTGGGACTGTCCAACTATGACGGAGAGACACTTAAAAGAGCGGCAGCCATTCTGGATGATCTGCACTGCCCATTTATCATCAATCAGAACCGTTACAACATCTTTGATCGGACGATCGAGAAGAACGGACTGAAAGAGACCTCTGTCAAACTCGGGAAAGGGATTATTTCTTTTAGTCCGCTGGAACAGGGACTGCTCACGGACCGGTATCTGCATGGAATCCCGGATCACAGCCGAATCAAGACAGACGGTCGTTTCCTGAACGCTTCTTCGCTGACCGAGAAACGTATGTCACAGATCCACAGGCTGAATGATCTCGCCAAAAGGCGTGGACAGACCCTGGCGGAAATGTCGCTTGCCTGGATTCTACGTGACGGAGAAGTCACAAGTGTCCTGATCGGTGCTTCGATGTCTTCCCAGATCCTTGACAATATCAAGGCACTGGAGAATACGAACTTTACAAAAGAAGAACTGAGAAAGATTGATGAAATATCATTAGAATAAGAAGTTATTGAAAACGGCAACACAGTCAGATAGGTCCGGATATCCGTTCGTTAACACGGGTATCCGGACCTTCCTATTCTTTATTCGTTTGCTTGGTATGTCTCCGGCATATCTGCCTGTTTCACTGCATATTTCAGCTTGTGTTTCACATATATGCCCAGCAGAACCGTGAACACGGCGATCATGACGGCCGGCACCACAAATGGTGTGGCTGACAGTGCCGAATCGAACACGGCAGCGTCCGGCGATACGACTTTTAGAATCGATTGATGCAGGACTTCGCCAATCGCGAATCCGGCAGCGATTCCAACTGCCGTCAGCAACAGAATCTTCCGGGAGCCGATCCTCGGGGCGGAAGATGTTTCTCGGATCCGCTCTGAAACGCTTATGTCTGCCAGATGATAGTAAATCAAGATTCCAAGTATTGTCGCTATGATAATCAGTACTTTCATCATCTGACCGAGAACGCCGAATTGTTTCTCGTTCGTCCCGGCAATCGAAGACCGGACACTGAATCCGGCAAAAAGGAGGGAAACCGTGCCTGTAACGCCGATGATCGTCATCCACATCCTCTTTGGATGTCTCATCGGGTGCCGCCGCGGCTTTTTTACTGTTGCGATCCTCACAGGAAGTGCTGCGCTTATCAGTGCAAGTACAAGGGCAGCCAGCGTGATCCCCGGATGAAACTGCAATTTGATCTTCGGCAGGGTGAATCCGGCCTTATATGCATCGCATACGATCCGTGGCAGAAGGATGTGTCCCAGCATAATGCCAAGAACAGCTCCTGTAAGACTCGCACTCAGACTATAATAGAGATACCTCTTTGTCACATTCCCTTCGTTACAGGCCGGTGCTTTTTGCTTTTCTGTATTCTCATGCTCTTCTTCGATAAAACTGGTGATCGTGGACCATATGAATACTGCCGCAATGAGGTATAAAACGATCGGAATTACCATCGCCAGAGAGTCCATGATTCGAGAAATGCTGTCATAGACTTTATATCCTTCTGCTCCCGGCATCTCTTTACGGCCATTTACTAAATACATGGGGGCCTTTAAACCATCCAGAATCTGCTGTGTCTCATCCAGCTTCTCCTCCTGTTCTCGAATTACCTGCTCTGCATCCGGCTTTTTCTCCTGGAATTCCTGCGTTCTTTGCTGATACTCTTTCTCACTGTCCTCCAGTTCTTTTCTGGCATCTGTCAGTTGTTCTTCGCCGCCTGCCTTTTCAGAACCCATCTGATTTTGAGCCTTGGCCAGATCTTCTCCTCTGCTCTCAAGCTCCGCTTGTGCCTGACGAAGTCTATTGACATTTTTCTTGTACTGCGCAGAGTTTTTGTTCAGAGAAACGACTGCTGTCTTCCATGCGGATAAGCTGTTATAGTAGTTTCTCTTGCTCTGATTATACGTGGCAATCCCCTGATTGTACTCTTTTAAGGCTTCCTGATATTCTGCTTCCTTCTTGGAAAGCTGTTCCTCGTCTTGTACAAGTCCCGCCTTCGCATCCTGAATCTGTTGATTGATCTGATTCATCTGATCTCTTAATTCCTGTAGATGTGTATTGCTTCGATTTAAGGCATCGGAGGCATCTTGTAAACTGCTTTTTTCCTGTTTTAATTCTGAATTCTTGCTGTCGGCCCTTTCCTTTGCCTGATCTGCCTTTGGCTGCAGTTCATCTACCTTTGCCAAAGCCAGATCTCTTGCTTTCACGGCCGCATCATAATCTCCCGCTACGAATGTATGGTACTGCTGACTTAACTGATCATACTGATCCTTAAGTTCCTTCTTTTTATCTGGATCTTCTGTAGTGTCAATCTGTGAAAGGAGACGATTAAGTCTGTTCTCGTATTCTGTCTTCTTGTTGTCCTGCTGTACAAAAGTGGCTTTGGCAGTATCATGTTTCACTTTTGCCTCATTCAGCTGCTTTAAGGCCTGTTCCCAATCTTTCACTAGCGTATCATATTCGGACTGAAGATGTTCGACTTCCTTTTCCCGCCTGCTATATTCCGCCTGCTGCTTGCCCAGTTCATTTTCAAGGAGGGCATTTTGCCCTTGCAGATCCAACATCTGATTCTGGTTTTCCGCTAACTTGCGGTATCGCGCCTTAATCTGTTGTTTTGCCTGTGCGATCGTCTCCGGTGCCACCTGAAGTTCACTGTTGGCCTGGTCCAGATCTACTTTCGCCGATTGGAGCTGTTGTCTCACCATCTCCAGCTGATCACCGCTCTCGCTGACCGAAACTTTCCCGGAATTTAACTGCTTTTTCCCCTTTTTTAGTTGGCTCTGCGCCGTCTTAAGGGAGGATTTCGCACTGGCAACCTGATTCTTCCCGTTTAATATCTTGCCGCTGGCAGCTGCCACCTTTCCGTTTAACTCTCCTTCATTTTCAGCGAGCTGACTTTTCGTATTCTCCAGCTTCTCCTTTGCATCCGTAAGCTGATGTTGTACATCCCGAAGTTTCTTTTTGCTCTCTGCGATCTGCCGGCGTCTTTCATCGATTTGCTTTTGATACTCTTGTGTCATCGATTTCATACGAATCTCAGGCTGATCTTTTAAAAGTTTGCCAAGCTCATCCTTGTGGGTTTGAATCTTGTCCTCGTATGCTTTTGAATATGGATCCAGTTTTGCAGTGTCTTTGAAGTTCATGCGGGCAGCCATATAGACGTCGGAATCAAACGCATTCGGTTTTACTGTGGCGTACCCTTTAAGTTCGCCGGAACCTTCGGTGGAAGATCCCATATTGGTTCTGGAAATGATCTCTCCGGAGTATATGTATCCGGTCACTTTGAACCTGTCCTGTTTCAGTGTTTTCTTTCCGAAAACATTTTCTTTCTCTGTAAATGCTATCGTATCGCCAATCTTATAATCTCCGGCATGGTCATAATCCAGAGCAATCTCGTCCTCACTTTTGGGAATCTTGCCTTCTACGAGGCGAACGTCTGAAATCTGCTCCGGAAGTGAAAACACACGGAAGCTCTTATCCGTATCTTTTACGGTCACATCCTGCTGATATCCATACTCTATGCCCGTCGTCCCTTTTATCTGGTCTATGATTTTCTGGTCCGTCTTGTCCAGTCCAAAATCGCTGACAACCGCAAGATCAGCGACATGTAACCGGTTAATATAATTCCCTGCGGTAGTGCGCATATCTGGTCCTGTAACGGATAAACCGACCAGGATAAAGGAGCCAAGTGCCATGAATCCGGCGATTGACAGGAAGCGCCACTTTGATTCTCGTATTGACCGATGGATATCTCTCCACAGTGTTTTCTTATCTTTATTCATAACCCATTCACCCACTTTAGCATTCGCATATGTAACAGCAGCATCAGCTGCCTAGTATCTTCGATGATAATTATTATAACATTTAAGTTATTGACTTGCCAGTGTAAGGGAAAGTAATAAAAAAAAGTTAATTAAAAAAGGCGATATCAATTCCTAATGAATGATATCGTCTTTCTAACACTGCCGGCGACCGGACTAGAATATGTAGTGACACAAACAGAAATATGATGACAAACATTGGCTATAAGCCACTTACTAACTGAACAAAGTGACATAGTAAGAAACAAGTTGACAATATTTGCCCCATTTTTGCCCCATAAAACCAATACAATATTTAGCCCGGATCCATAATGGTCCGGGTTTTTTATAAGGATTGCTGGTTAAGCCAGCGCTGAAATGCAGAAATACATCTTGATGGATTAGACAGCACACCATCTTCTGGCAGTCCAAACTTGTGTTGCAATCCTTTGATGAATTCCGGCCCGATATACCCGTCTTCTGGCAGGCCTAACCAGTGTTGCATTGCGCGGACAAGTTGTGATCCACCATGCTTTGTATTCGACCACTCTATGGATGCTATAATGCCAGCACATATCGGTTTATATACTGACAGCTGATTACTAATAATACCATCCTGAGGAAGTCCCCAGTGCTTCTGTGCTAGCTTTGTTGTATCTCTACCCCACTGGCCATTCTCTTTAATAGTCTGCTTTACAGCTTCTGGCTTTGACTGTAGTGCAGGTTTAGCGGGTGCATCCGGCTTTGATCTATCGTATTTCACGTAGTTTTTATGCATATACCCCACAGTATTCAGTGCCTTAATATGCACCCAATCGCCATTCGTGCTTCCGTCTACTTCAAATCGATTGCCTTTCCCGAGAGCGAACATAATAGTACCATCAGGCACCATTCTCACATTGACGTTGTTTCCTGTGCATGTCGCTGTCCCTTTGGCTTTCCATCCCAATGCCGGCGCAGGAGATGAATTACTACCTGCCCCATAATCAATAATGCAGAAACAATCAATTTTGCTATCATTGATATTGTAAGATTTCTTTTTTACCTGTCCGCCGTTCCGATCGTAACTCTTTGGGCTTGTATTGCCCTCGATCGTAGTAATAACATTGCCCCTGATCGCAACTACTCGCCCCATATGAGACTGCTTAAATATTACCAGGGCACCCAGTTGCGGTGTACGTGATCTCTTGCCTGCAGGGAATCTGTTTCGGGTACCAAACACATTGTATCCCCAATAGCTAGATCGAGACATGTTCCAGTGACTGAGAGCAGTATCTAACCCAAATTCCTGACACTCCAGCCAAAATTGAAATGTAGCACACCACGGCTGAGCCTGACAGCCCATTAACCCGTGGTTGCTGATATCTCGGGCGTACTTTGTGTAGTTGTTCACCCCCTTGTTTCCCGTCTTACTATCTAAATTAGAATTACTGGCTTTTTCGATGTACCCTAGTTCGTTTTCTGCACGACTGAACAGCCCTTGTAATGATCCCATGTTCTTATACCTCCATTAAAAACGAGGGCTTATTTGCCCTCTATGTGATCTTGTTCCGGTATCTCTGGTTTCTTCTGTCCGTCTCTGTCTAATAAGTTCCGCAACATCTCATATAGACCAGTACTTGCCAGACCGCTTATCATGCCACCGAGAACGACCTCCGCATTGATGCCGGGATAATTCATGACGATGGCAATCACAACTCCCAGAATCAGCGCAGACAACGGTATGTACCGGTTCGGCAGTCTGGGAATCGCAGTTTTAATTACAAATCCTACGAGCAGACAAATACCTAAAATTATCGGGTTGATATAATTTGTCAAAAATGTTAGATCCATATTCATTTCCTTTCTTTTTCCAGATCCTCGATCCGGTGATTAGCTACATTGATTTTTTCTTCCACGACTGGCATACGGCGTGCAAAATTATTATGCATCCGCACTTCATCTTCCAGTGTCTTTAAACGGTAGCTTATAAGGTTTATTGTTTCCATACTGCTTTCTCTGGTTTGTTTCTGCTGATAATGATTGTTAATCATGCAAACCACGAGCGTCACAATTCCAGTAATAAATGCTTCGATCACATTTCCATACCTCTCTTTTCACATTTTCCCACAAAAATAAGACCCGTTAAGGTCTCACACTTCACAAAAATATATTTCAGATATCTAAAAGATAATAAAAACAACAAATACATTGAGTATTTTTTTTCGGATTATACAATTGAATGCTGGTATAATTTCCTTCTTTTCTCAAAATTAACGCCACATTAGAAGGGACTAAATTGCTATAATCAGAAGAATGGCTGGTCATCGCAAAAGCAGGAAATATATTGTCCCTGTACGATAACTTGCGGGAATCATTTATATATCCAATTGTTTGAGCTCCGTTATCAAATTTAGATCCGTCTAGGCTCACTTCAATCATACCAAAGCATAATGGCCCAAAGCTGTAACACTCATAATTCTGATCAGTGACATATGCTGAGTCAAAAGATAGATACAATCCTTCTAATTCGAGTGTCCCGCTTCCAGAATCAGGTATCATATCCTTTAATTTTTTGGCAACTGTGGCATCCAATGCCTTCCCCGGTGTAGTAACATCCATAGTAGTCGCAAGATCATTTAAGGCAAAAGGCTTGATGCCATTTTTTATATTGCTAAATTCTGAATCTCTATTTTTTTCTGCATTAACTCGATTTGTCTCTGCTTCATTCCTTGCACTTTCATTAGACGCCCTTTTATCTTCTGCAGAAATTCGATACGTTTCTCTGGAATCTCTATTTTTTTCTGCATTAACTCGATTTGTCTCTGCTTCATTCCTTGCACTTTCGGCTTTTCCATAATTGTCAATTCTTTTGGTGCCAGCTTCCACTTCAGAATTGATTTTTTTGGATAAGTTAACTTGAGCATCCCTTACCTCTTCACCGTATATAGCATTTTTCCAAGCATCTAACTCTTTACTTATATCAGCCATGTTTTCAACCTTTCTTATTATAATTACTGTTGCGCAGATTCCTCTGAATCCTTTTCGCTTTGTTCCATGTCCTGGATAATCTCATATGCGTCTGATACATTGTTTGAAAATTCAGAAGCTTTCATTTCTTTAATTTGATTTTGAATATTTAACAAAGCCACATCCAAAAGAGATGGTGGGAGCCCATATCTTTTTCCAATATCTGTTATTGCTTTTCCAATTTCATTTGATGCGATTGAAATAATAACCGCAAGTGGTAATGTATGCTTAGATTTCTCCATTTTTTATCATCCTCCCAAATTTCTCAAAGGTTACCGTATGGGTTTCTCCTATCTCGATGTCATCTGTTAGCCTGCCTTTCTCAGGACTGGCTACCAAAAGATCTATTCCCGTCGAGCACTCGTAAATGGAGTAACCCTTTTCAATATACTCATCTATCTGCGAATTGTCGGACAAGAAAACTCCCTCCTTAAATTTTCCTTTAATTGCCTTGATCGCCTTATATTCTTTCATATAAAACATACCTCCTAAGACATTATCATAATACCATTTTTGAATCTCATTGTCTTTTTTTCATATGTTACTTTCTCGTCTTGTATATCTATACTCGAAATATACTCTATCGTTTTATCAGCTGCAGTGGCATATCCAACCTGTGGATTATTTGTGCCTATGGCAAAATGATCCGCAAGTATTAAAATCTTATTACCGTTTATGGAAAGACCATCGTTCGGATACGAACCATCAATACTTCCATATTCTAAGTCTTGGTATCCTGCCGTAAGCCTTCCTTCGCCATCTAAATATACCCACCTTGAATTTTTATCTCCTGACAACACCTTTCCGCTAACTTCTGCATTGCGGCAAGAAAGTTTTCCATCTTCGGTCATAGCAGAATATACTGATCCCCAAGATATTTTATCTGCTTTCATTCGTATACTATCCGCTTTTTGCTCTATAAGAGATTCAACATCCCCTTTGGTTACTTTAGATGTGATTGCTTCCGCTGTCTGAATTATAGAGGAACTCAGCGTTGACTCCGCCCCTTTAGCTCGAACTATCTCAGATGTGATTGCTTCCGCTGTCTGAGTTATCTTTGATGAAAGATTGCCCTCTGATTTGCTCGCCCGAGTTACCTCTGCCGCGATTGAATCTGACACGAGAGAAATCTGTGCTTCATTATGTTCGATCATTTCACGCACATCTCTCATGCAACGAACATTAGTAATATAGCAGATTCCAACATTGCCGCCGCTTACTCCAATATGTATTGCTTTTTTTTCTGCAGTAATCTTAACATCAGTCTTTAACGTATAAAGGGTATCTGGTTTATATCCAGACAATGGATCTGTTATCCACCAGTCCGAAAAGCCATAACTGATTTGATTAGGTCTATAATTCACTCTTCCATTGCTATCAGATGGATAAGCTATTGTAAGTTCAATATGATAATTTCCTGCCGGAAGTGAACCTAAATCCTGCTCCAAGTACATAGTCCCTGAATTACTGAATGTTAATTTCAAACAATTCAATTTCAAAAACTCTTCTTTCGTTAGAGTTGCTTCGCCTGTTATTTTAAAAGAACTAAGTGAAATTGTCTCCTGTTCTCCATCCTTTACATATTCGATACGACTTAGCTTATTTTTTGTACTGAACACATTCATATCAATGCGATTTTCAACATTTTTAATCGAATTCTCCAGTGTTTCGGCAACGTACTGGTCTCCATTCCCTATTTTTGTTTCTACTTCTGTCCGATAACCAATATCAATGCTTTCAGCCAGAATACTTTCGGCCATAATCATTTTACCGTTGATCTCGCCATCCATCGTGATCGCTACCCCATCTGCCGGACCATCATAACCGTAACTATAATGTGCCAGGCCGCCAAGTCCCCACCTCCATAGTTGTGTGGCATCTTCAACGCCTTCCGTGTCTGAAATAATAAACTCATTCGGGGTGTGTATCGCATGCCCTCTGGTCGTATAATCGTTAATTAAGTCTGTAGCATCTCGCATAGCTGCTTCGATAATTTCTCGCTTTGTTGGCAGCATGTTGATGGTATCTAGCATATTTGCTGTAGCCTGATTATTTGAAGACGTATAGGAGGTATTATTGGTCTCACTTCCCAATGTAAATGTATTGTCAGCGAACTTAGTCAGGTTGATTTTAAGCTTACTGACAGGCATCCACTGATCCATACCGTTCGGTTTTGAGATGCATCGAACCTGACTGCCTATATGCAGCCGATTAATTTCTTCATCTTTTAACCCTAAGTCAATTGCTTTCAGCTCCAGGATCATTTTTTCATATTGCGTGGATTTCAGATATTCCTCGCCTTTCTTTTTTAAATTAGAAGGAACCGTGACATCATCCCAGATAACTGTCTTGTAGATCTTACCATATTCTGTAACAGCATTGTCATCTGTCACATAATCAACGCCCCCATTAACACTTGTAATCGTAACTCTCTGCTCCTGTAGTGTTGGATCCTGTTCTTCCTCATCCAGACGCGCACCCAGGGGAATAATGCAAGTGGCAAGGTTTGTGGCATCCATGTTTTTTGAATAATCCAGCAGATTCTTTCCAAATTCTATCGCCTGATCGCTCTTCTCGTAGAAATCAGTATCCGATAAGTAGTCCAGAAAGCGTATACCATTGACCCACCGGACACCCAGGTGACCACCCAAACGATCAGTCAGTTTGTCCTTGATACAAAAACGTGTATCATTGTAATTGGAGTACCGATAAAGGGAATCATTTGAATCCACAACTGAAACCCTTCCCAGTTGAAATTGTTTCCGCTCCTCCACCTGCATATTATGGTTATCCAGTAAATCCTGTAAATATCCTTTTACGGAAATATTATGATATACCTTTGGTCTCTGTACACTATCGCAGAGATAAGCCAGCTGGCCTTCCACAAATACTTCTTTCGTACCATCAAAGGATTCGTTGTCGTACAAAACTCTGCCCCGAAATTCCTCTTTTTCATTATTTAAGAATATAATTTCGGTTGTAAGCTTTTTAACAAGGTCATAATATGGATGATTTGGAAATACTTTAAATTCTGCCTGTCCGTTGATATTGTCCCCTATTTCAAAGTATGGATCGCCTACAATCAAGTCTCTTGACCGTGGATTGTGAAGGGGATACTGCTCCCCATCCACAGTTGCAACAATGGTATACATCTACAGCATCCCGCCTCTCTGTGTAATGAGGACACTTCCAGACCCTTGAAATTGCAATTCATTGATTCCTTCTACAATATCAAACTGCGTCATCATATTTATTCCTTTAACTAAATCATAAGTTATCTCTTTATACTTCAATTTCATAGCTGATGTAGCTTGTATTCTTAGCGGTTCATTGTATGGCCATCCCTTTATGCTTACTATTGTCCATTCAGGGGCATTTTTTATATCTATCCAGATCGACTTTCGTATAAATCCATCAACGAATGAAAAAGGATCCCATAACCACTCGTCCCCATCTGTATAATTTACAATCTTGTATGGGTAGCAACTACAGGTAATAGATATTTCAGCAGCTATTTCATTCGTTTTAGCCGTATCAATCGAACAACGCCCTTCATAAGAGTAACTAGGGTCTATATCGAGCTCAATTTTCTTTTTCCTCCCGTGAATGGCTTCACCTATCTTGCTAATCAATCTTGGCCAGTTTTTGTAGCTACAATTCCTAGCATCAAATACAAACTCCAACGTTCGCATTCCATACACTATATTTGTATTCTGTACCTCAGTAAGGTCGAGTAGGCCGTTCATCCCCGGAACGTCTACATAGGAATCCTTTACATCTGGAAATCCAATCTTCATGCTTTTAATTTTTAGACCCCAATCCTTATAGGAGTGAACTCCATCAAAACTTACTCCCGTTATATTTTCCATAATCAGCCGCCTCTCTTTTTGTGTGTATTAATTCTTCCCATGTTCTGATCAACAAACGGGGTTGTTGAATCCCCGAGTTCTTTTCCATCAAGATCAACGTGTGTATGGATATCTCCTTCGAAGACTGCTGTAATCGGCTTGTCATCAAACGATTGAGCTCTTTCTTTTGCTACTTTGTAAGTCTGTGTGGTAGTCTTATCGAAAGAAATCTTTCCTGTCTCCAAATCGACTGTTTTCTGCATTCTCTTAGCAAGTAGAGCCATTTCATCTTCGGTCTCATCGATTAGCTTCGGCATCGCCTTTTCGACACCTTCACCAACACCCGGCGGGATCCATTCACCGACTTCATCTGCAAACACCCGAGATGGCGAGTGTATACCGAGAGTATCTTTCACACCATCTACGATTCCACCAAAGAAATCGCTGACGCTATCTCTAAACCATCTACCAGCACTCTTGATACCGTTCCAAACACCTTCTACAATGTCAGATCCAATATCCCACATCTTTCCTGGTAAACTTTTAACGGCATCTATGACAGCAGTTACCATGTCGTGAGCTGCTTCTTTTGCTTTTGATACTAAATTTCTCCCCCACTGTACAACTTTATCAATGGTATTTGTAAGCCATGTCCATATCTTACCGGGAAGTTCCTTGAAAAAGTTAATAATAGAATTAATAACATCTTTTGCAATCTTTTTCGCAGAGTTGACCATATTGGAACCCCAGGTCTTGAATTTATCCCAAGTGTTCTGAACCCAGGTCCAGACCTTTCCAGGCAATTCTTTAAAAAAGTTGACAATGCTATCAATACAATTTTTGGCGGTTTCACCAGCTTTGGTGACCATTTTTCCGCCCCACTCAACAAACTTATTAAATGTATTGACCAGCCAATCCCAAATCTTCCCAGGAAGTTCCTTGAAAAATTCTACAATTGCCTGTATAATCTTCGGCACTTCCGTTGCAACCCATTTAATGGCATCTGCACCCCACTTGATGAGCGTGCCGATAACTACTCCAAGTTCATACCCAATCTTATAAGGTAACTCCTTAAAGAAATTGACAATCCCGTCTACAATACTCAACGCAGCCTGTCCAGCCGCATCAAGCATATTTGTGCCCCACTCAACAAATTTCTCTGCCAAGGAACTGATTGCTTCTATAATCCTACCTGGAAGTGCTGCGAACCAGTCTAAGATTCCTGTAACAAACTCTCCCAGTTTTTCCGGAAGGGATGTGAACCAGTCTCCAATTGAGGAAACAAGGTTCTGGAAGAACGGAATCACTGTATCATTCCACCATCCCGGAAGCGTTTCTGTAAAGAATTCTTTGACTGCATCCCAGTTACATATAATCGCAATAATACCGGCTATGGCTGCCGCAATTGCAATGGTCAGTGGACCGCCTAAAGTAGATACCACAGCACCTATCCCAGAAGACACTGTACTGCCTAAAGACGAAATACCACTCAGTGCTCCGCCGCTCAGCTTGCTGAATGCGCCACCGATACCGGAGACCGCCTTCCCTATCTTTGGGAACTCCAATGTAAGGACTTCTGATAACGATCCGGCTCCACCTTTAAGCAGCTGAAAGCCTTCTACTGCTTTCGGAATCCCTTTCGCAAATGTAGAGACCGGACCGCTCAGATTGCCGAATGCTCCAAAAAGATTGCTTACTCCACCAATAACATCATTTGCAATTTTTAGTCCTGCAATGGCCGTTACAATAGTTCCAACAGCTTTTCCAATGGATTCTAACGTTGATGGATCCTGCTTGCCGAGGACATCAAAGATCTTTTTAATAAGATCAACGACACCCTGAACTGCAGGTCCTGCGGTATCCTTAAATCCCTGGAAAAATCCATCTATGAAACTACCAGCTTGCGGAAATTCCTGCTTGATTCCGTCGATAAAGCCATCAACAATATCTATACCAGCTTGAATCATTAAGGGAATATTCTCGATTAGCGAATCTACGATCTGTGCAATCATAGACGCGGCATTCTCACCGATCTCTGGAGCATTGGCGGCAATTCCCTCTAATAGCTTACGAAACAATATAATGCCGGTATTCCAAAGACTTCCTGACACTCGTATCATGCCGTCTACAAGAGATGTAACAAGTGTTGCTCCGGAATCAGCAAATTGATCGGACTGTTCATTGATACTCTCTAAGAAGCCGACTACTAAGCCAGTACCGGTTTCTATCATCTGCGGTGCCGCATTCATAGCCATCTGTGACAGTTGCGCCAGGGAATCTCCAAACTGATCTACCAGTCCATCAAAACCATTTGTCTCAAAGGCATTTAATAGCTCATCAGCCATCTCTCCAATAGCTTTTGTTGTTTCAGTAAGTGGAGTCTTCAGCTTATCATATACTGCAATGCCTAGGGATTCTAAAGATCCGCCAAGCTGTTCAATCTGGGATTTCAGGTTATTCTGCATTGTTGCAGCCATCTCAGCTGCTGCACCATCGCAATCTTCAAAACTTGCTGTAAGTTCCGAAATGCCCTCGGGACCTTTGTCTATGAGAGCAAGCATACCGGACAATGACTCCTGTCCAAATAAAGTAACCAGTGCCTGCTGTTTCTGCTCATCAGTCAGGCCCGACATCTTATCCTGAAGCATGGCTACCATTTCAGAAAGAGACTTCATTTTTCCATTTGAGTCATAAAAAGAAAGTCCCAAATCTTCCATGACTTCTTTCATACTCTTTGTTGGCTTCGCGAGACGAGATAACGCACCACGAAGTGTTGTACCTGCCTGAGATCCCTTGATTCCGGCATCAGCCATGATTCCGATAGCTGCGGTACACTCCTCAAAACTTAGCCCCATGGCATGTGCCACAGGAGCAACATATTTCATTGCCTCCCCAGTGTCTCCTACAGCTGCATTTGTATCTGCCGCATTTTTAGCTAAGACATCGGCAACATGTCCAGCATCAGATGCGGCAAGTCCGAATCCTCGAAGGGTGGAAGCCGCAATATCGGAAGAACTTGCCAGATCCTCACCAGAAGATGCGGCTAGATCTAGCATACCGGGCATAGCTTCCATGATCTCATTTGTATTGAACCCAGCACTTGCAAGATTCTCCATCCCTTGTGCTGCCTCTTTTGCGGAGAATGCTGTGTCTGCACCTAATTTCACAGCTTGTGCTTTTAATTTCTCGAAATCCTCTCCGGTTGCCCCAGATATTGCCTGCACACGAGACATCTGTTCTTCAAAGTCAGATCCTACCTTAATAGCCGCAACCCCGAGGCCAGCAACGGCTGCCGCACCGCCGCCAATTACGGCCGCTGTTGCTTTCATGGCACTACTTGCGATACCATTTATCTTTTTTAGTCCGGATTGAAAACCAGAACTATCAATACTTGTGTCAAATTTCAGTGTGCCATCATATCCCAATCGTTTCACCTCATTTCTGGGGCAAACAATGGATTATCGGCTCATAATGGCACTACTTAATCTGTTGTCCGTCTTTTATTGTTACTTCAATTATATTTTTACAGTGCCTTCCCTTACATGGCACCTTTAATTTTCTGCACTCGGTCTCTTCTGTATAAAAAATCGGCATACGATAACCGCATACCGGACACTGAACCTGTACAGATTTCTTTTTTTCAGTTTTCATATTCATTCCTCAATGTAAAACATCTGACAAGTCACCACCATTCATTAGAGCATTTACTAACTCATCCGACTCCCGCTGCTCTTGATCTGAAACAGGCAGGGCATGGATTTTCTTCATCTTTGTGTAGAATTGCCTCTGCTCTTTCGACATTTTTCCTGTCACCTTAATACTGCGATATCCCATGATCTTCACAAACTCACAATCTTCTTTCAGCGATTTAAAAAGTGCATGAAATTTCCACCAGTGAAGATGCTGCACATCTTGGAGATCAATTCCATATTGCTCCATAAATGCAGCGTAGATATACTCATCATCATAATCAAAGGAATAGATCTGCTGTACAGCACTAGTATCATTGTCTTCGTCTGATGCTCCCTCTCTATCTTCCTTGCTGTCTTCGCTCATATTAATCGTGTTCTCAGTATTTTTTTTTGATAGATCCTTTCCACACCGATAAAACCACAAAATCTTATCTATGGCTTGCATTGGATCTTTTGGGATTCTCGAATAGTACAACTGTAGAGCATTGATAATTTTTTCAGTATCTGATAGCTCATCGTCCCGCATCATCATCTCAAAAAGGACCGAAACACGGAAATCCGTGCGTATGGGATACTCTATTCCATCAACATCCACTGTCTTTGGCAGTGCATCTACTAAAAGATTCATTTATGATAAGCAGAAACATTCCCATGACTCTTCTGGTGTTTCTGCTGATAACGCTTCTGATCCCGATTCGCTGCCCTCTGAGGAGAATATTTGTTGGTAATATTTTTGATTTCATTTCTAATATCCGTTGACATCTGAGATGCCTGTCCGAATGCTTCCATCCGAATCTTTAAGTTGTTCTTTGAAGGAAATATTCTTTCAGAAGTGCCTTCCCCAAACAGCTCATTAAAAAAATTATCTACATGCCGACATTGAATGCGCATTTGCTCTGAACTTGACAATCCTTCATATTGCGTGGGCTCTGCTATCTTATCTGATATCTCTTTATTGGAATCCTCATACTTTTCCATATTGTCAGCATCCATAAGCTCCAACTCAAGTGTGATGCCATTGACTGTAATTTTACTCATATTTCACTATCCTCCTGTTCAATATCATCTTCATCCAATTCAGTGTCTTTCATGGTCTCTGATCCCATTCCCCGGCCAGCAATTGACTGTTGCGCCGGGGGTGTTATTCCCCCGACGTTTCAGCAGTAAATTCTTTTGCAGTTGTATCAAATGTTCCTAGTACAGGATCTCCAACCGCATTCAGGTTTCCAGATATAACCATCTTGTTCTCGCCCTCGAAAGTAGAGACTTCCACCGAAACATTAAACTTTCTGGCCGCAAATTTATTGCCGGATGTGCCGTCTTTGTTCCAAAGTTCCACACGGACATACTCAAATTCTGCATCGCTGCCTACCAGATGATTCCTACCCACCTTATAAATCGCATCAATTGCCTTTTCATCCTGAATCTGCTCTGCTTCAAACGGAAAAGTTGTTTCATAACTGATAACGCTGGAAGAGGAGCTAACCTCATTGACATATTTTACTGATTCTGACTGTGCTCCAGGCTCTTCATCTAGCGTTGTAAACCCTGCGCCCATGAGAACAAAGTCTGCAGTATCCTCCGTACCAACATTTAAGTAATCTGCGTATTGATGTCTTCTAATGACATTCTTTTTTTGCATATATCTATACCTCCTTATAATAAGTTAGTCTTAATTGTATCGTATAACGTGCATTTCTTGCCGATCCATCAAACAGATAACCGGGTGATAATACTTCAATATCCTCCGGATAACATTTGTCCGGCATATCCGGATAGATCTGTTTCCTATTGTTCGATCGGATCCAGTCAGCAAACGTTTCATAGAATGCACTATTCTGTATATTCTGGAGCCGATCCATCCCATAGAACTCCCGGCTTCCAAAAGAAAAGAGATACTGCATCTCAGCATCTCCATTCACATATTGCTTAATGACCGGATCGAAGATACTTGTCTCAATCAAGTATTCAATTGCCTGATCCCCGATAGCATCCACTCGCAGAACACCATCTTTCAATAGAGGGCATGTCATAATATAGTCTGTAATGCCTTGTATAACAGAATCAGTCACATGATCATCCTCCCATCTTCTTTGCCCCATTCAGGATATCTTTCTTCTCAGCAATTTTCATACGCTCAAACCATTTTGCACCTCTGTTAGCATCGTAGGATCTTGATTCAGACGTTTCATAATACTGCCTTCTGGCATAAGGAACAATGTATTCCACCTCACCACTTCCAACTGTTGTGCCGAGAACTCCTGATTTCTCCAAAGTTCCGGTCTGAAATGGAACCCTGGGGCTACATCTACGGAGGACCTCATTGTCGATAAATTTCTGTTGTCTCGAGAACTTCTGATTACGATCAGATCCAAAAGAAGGATCCCATGCAAGAGATGCCTTCCCGTTTTTATTCACGGAAATAGATCCTTTGGGAGTCTTTATTGGTTTAAAAGCCATCACATACCTCCTATTCTCCAGTGTTTAATGGCAGCACTTCCACGGCTTGTGTTGTCGGCATATTCCTTAACTGTAATATATCCTCCAGGATAGGCCCTTAGTTGTTCCATGTTTTGTATTCGCTCTTCTGGATGCCCGCGAATGATATAACAACCCTTTTGCAGTGTCCAATGTTTTCTTACCTCATCATCTGTAAGCGCTTTAAACTCCTCTTCTGGAACATAGCTTTTTCCTTCTTCTATATCTGCGCTGATAGGAATACGAATCTTAAATGTAAGTTTTTCTTTCCTCTGTCCTCCGTCTCCATTCGTCCCATATGCAGCATAAAGGGAAACACCATTTATGTTTGTCTGTGTGAACGCTTCCAGCCGATCAGCATCAACTCTTACATTAAAGATTGTTATATCCGCATTTACAATCACAGTTTTTCACCCCTAAATATAAAAGTCCAGTTCGTGACAAATACTTTCGAATCGTTCCATAAACCTTCCCCCCAAGTGTTCCCATTGATGAATTTCCATTTTCAGAAGCGTAAGTGACGCTGTAACCGTCTGAATTCTCAGCCTGCACGTCCTTGCCTCCATGAGACTCACGGTTCTTCGCATCCTGATAAATCAGTTCAGAAACCTCACACAGACAAAGCTTTACAAGGTCCTCCTGATTGGCATCTTGTATCTCCTGATGCACCAATTGTGATAAGTAAATGTTTGCTTTCATAACGGGTTGAATTAGAGCTTTCTGATCTGGAATGATCCCTCCAAAATACCTGTCTTTGTAAAAAGTATAATCAATGTCAATCATTTACTCACCACCCGTCTTTTACCTTTAGATGTGGAAGCCACTTTAATTGTAACCCCCTTACCCGACATAGATTCTTTACCGGAGTCGGGCGGGGGAATTATTCCCCCGACGCTGTTTTCAGGATGGAAAAGGGACATCTTTTCGCCATATCTGACTGTACAGAATTAATTGGATTCGGAATCTCCCAACCGAGACGCATAACCGCACGCAGAGCAACCATGTCCTGTTGCATAAGGTTATAAGCAATGCTTCCGTCAGTATTTTGCACAATGCCCTCTGTAAACAACGTAAATGTAATATCCTGTCGGAACGCATACACAAGTTGGCTGAAGTCACCGGAGATCATCAATGCCTGTGTCTTGTCGAACGCTCCGTTGTTTGGGAACGTCATGGAAGAGCCATCCAGGCTGTACGATGTACCACCCTGCAGATCAGACTTGAAAATCGGCTGTCCTGTGGTATCTTTTAATCCTCTTAATTTCGAACGCATAGTGATATCTGCCATGTGCCCAGTTACGAAGAATCCGGACTCCTCAACTTTGGCAATTACGCCATCCTCGCCCATGATGCTGTCGTAGAGATCATCTCCCAGAGTCACTACACTGCCTGCCGTTGTTGCAGTAGGAACGACAGCAGCTCTCCAGGAATCCGGTTTGTTTACGCCAAAGAGTACAGCGCCGTCGATAACCTTTCCGAATGCTTCAACGATCCTCGGTCTTACCTCTCCCCAGATATCATAATCGGAATCATCCAGTACTGCTTCTGGAATAGGAACGATAACAGCGATTTCCTCAGCTGTGATCATTTTCTTGTCCCATGCCATTTTCGTAGTTTTCTTCTGTCCACTATCTCCATTTACGAAGTAAGCAAGTGGCAGCATGTCCAGTACGGGCATTCTATAAGTCTTACTGGACATATTCGCCAGTTTACGTCCCTGAGAGAGTACTGCAGACTGTGTTACCACGCCCTGGATAATCTCTCTCGCTCTTTCCTCAGGAATGAGAGCATCAGCTCCTGTTCTGTCAATAATGTTTGTATCGTCCTCAAACATCTCTAAGTTCATTCTTTTTCTATTTCTATTCATTATTTACCTACTTTCCTGCAGCTTTACGAATGGCCGCATTAATTGAATCATTGGCGTTTTCAGCTCCTTCGGCTCCGCCCGACTGGGTTCCGGTGCTCACTCTATAAGTACCCTGCCCCGTAAACTTCGGGTTTTCCTTAAGAAACTGTTCTGCCGCTTTAGTAAAATCTGTTTTGTCATTTACCAGCTTCGAGACTTTGAACATGATATAGTCCATATCATCAGCCTTTACGCCCTTGCCGGATAAGATTTTTTCGTTCTTCATCTGTACAAGTTCTTTCCGCGCATCGTCACGCTCCTGCTCGATTGCAGAGACATTTGGCTGACTGGCGGCTTTCTTGTCCTTGTAATCTTTCAGTGCTTTACTGACTTCATCCTCCGACATACCCTGCTGCTGAAAGTAAGATTTAAGAGCTGATTTTTCCGCTCTGTCCGCTCTTGCATTCGCAATCTCTTCCGCCTGCTCAAAACTGTAAGCGCCATTTCCTCCGGCATTTCCTTGGCCGCCGTTGCCATTCCCGGTATTTGAGCCCTGTCCTGCAGAGCCAGCTCCTGCGCCGTCCTCAAAGAGCTGTAAGTTCATTCTTTTTCGCATTTCTTACCTCCATAATGAGTGTTTTCCGGTGCTTTTAATGCCTTCACGTTTTGGGCAAAATAAAAGAGATGCAGCGCACCTCTTAAATCTCATAAATAATTTTCACATTATTCGAATTGTCATACTGGATATCCTCAAGCGCTGCTTTCATTGCCTTGAACAGGCTGCTGTTCATTGTGACTTCATCTATATCCCACATTCGCAGGTGTCCATCACCACAGTACACGCTCCCCAGCCGGTTATCTTCTAAGTAGTTTGCAGCCATTTGGCTGATTGCTGATATCCCGTGGCACACAATGGGGTTTCCAGCGTGTCCACTTATGCTGATTTCGTTTTTCTTATACACAATCGTTGTCATACTACCTCCAAAAGAGCATAAAAATACCACTCATCCCGAAGAACGAATGGTATCAATAATAATTATGCCATTTACAGTTTTTACAGATTTCCCTCCAATCTTTCTTTTGCTTAAATTTCAAAGGCATCCCCTTTTCTGATAGCATCTCATCTACTATATCCCGGTTCTCAATGCAATCAATATCTTCTATCTCCTCATCTACCAAGGGGCATAAGATTAAGTGATCATTCACTATTTAACACCTCCATCACTCGTTTCACTACTTTTGTAAATTCATCTGGCTTATAAGCTGTTCGTATTTGAAGATTATTTTTGTTTACGTATGCAACACCTTCTGTACTGTAATACCTTTCAAATCTACCCTTCCATACAGTTTCTGAAAACCTTGCATTTTGAATAAACGATTTTGCCTCTTCAAATGTTACTTTATGACCTCTCTCACCGTTAATGTGCGCATCGTCAAAAGTAAGTGATTTCATATCAATCTTTGCAGGTGTGGTATTTATTTTTCCTTTCAGCCCTGCCTCTTTCAGCTTTTCCTTTAGTATAACATTTTGTCGTTCTTTTACAATGGTTTTTTGATATGTACTTTTCCCTGGAGCAACCCTTCCGAGCCCATCCATATATACCCGCTCCATTTGTTCTGGGATCTTCATCTTTTTGGAAAAACCTTGGTATTGTTTCAGCGTATGAAGATATCTGGTCTTCGCAGAATTTATAGCCTCTTGCTCTGCACCACCAGCCTGTAATTGCTTCACCTTTGCTCTTTGCGCACGCATCTGTGTTTCCATCTGGCGCTGTGCTTGTGCTGCCTGATATGCGTTGTACTCCTTGCCCTTGTAGGTATGCGTCTGGGCTTCCTTCTCTTCCAACTCTCGTAGTTCTCCGGCCGTGTAATTCGGAACTGAGACTCCTTCAATGAAAGCATAATAGCTATGTCTGCAATTGGCACCGCATAACCCTCCGACATCACCGAGGCCGCACACTAATTCAAGTTCGTTTCGATTATATATTTTTCCGCCCCACCAGTGCGTAGGTCTATGCCCCGCGTGCCATGTAACCTCGTATTTATCTGTTCCTAAGTCTTTCGCCACCTGCTCATTGATCTGTGCCGACAACTGGGATACTCCTGTCATTACCGCCCTGCGTGCCGCTACAGGTACCCTGTTATTCCATCCGCTGGCATAATTGACAGAACGGATACCGGAATCAGCCATCTCCTTTACTACACGTCTCAGAACTGTATTGTAATCAAAAGCACCGGTTACAATATCCATGCATGCCCTGTCTAAATATCGTTGATAGTACTCTGATAGTGGAGTAAAAGCTTTCTTTCCACCACCTATACTAACGGACATTCCCATAGACCGAGTGATGTTTGCTATATCTCCCTTCGTCTGCCTGATGATCGCCTGTCCCCACTGCTGTATTAAATCATTGTCTGCGAGAGGAATAAACTGCCGGTTGATCTGCTCATAGGCATCCCGATATCTCACATATTCCCAGTTTGCCACCTTATCATATAGCTCCCATATCTCCGGATCACTGGCATCCAGCAGTCGTTTTATCTCTTGCTCGATAAACTCTGTACTGTTCCCTAAGATCTCAAGCTTATGGATCTGATAATCCGCCGAACTTGTAATCTCTCCAGTCTTTCTGATCCGGCGAACCACATCGCTGAATATTCGATCCTGTAAATCATAAAACAGCTTTTCAATCTGTATGGGAAGGTGCCCCTTTTGTTCAGGTGTCATGTCTTATCATTCCTCCTGCGGGTCCGGATCTGGAGTATCATCAATAACATGTTTTGCAGCCTCTTGTTCGGTTTCCCCGTACCATTTAGCCCTGTACTCTGCCAGTGTCATTGCCCCCATACTCACATCCTGCCGATCACTCTGTCGCTCTGCTACCTTATCCTCAATGATAGAATCATCGAAATCAACTACAACCGCTGTGTCCGGATTGACGGGCTGCTTAAGGACCTGTCCCAGCCTTGCAATAATACGAATCAACTCATCAATTACGGATTCCAATATCAGCTCATGCTTGTTGACACTTCGGTACATGTCGCTGTTTTCAGATATCACCTGCGTAGCCGTCTGTACAGAGCCATTGTCAAACTTATATCGATTCTGTCCAAAACCGCACTTCATAGACAGCATGTTCAGATTGTCGTTTATGGCTTTCTCATGCTCCTCTGCTCGGATTGTCATGTTTATTTCTTCCAGTGGCTTACCACCGTCTTTCAATGCACCATCGGGTAATTGGTAGAATACTACATCGTCCGGGTCAAACACGGGATTACCATTTAAGTCCTCACCAAGCATTTCAGGTGCGGCAAAGATACGTTTCTTCCCCAGCACAAATTCATTGATGTATGAATCGTACACGGTGTCAAGCCCCTGCAGAACATCCAGGCTGTTCGCAAACACAGCAACACCCATAGGGCTACTGCTGTCATAGTTGTTGGCAATGTTTAAGCGATCAATTACGAATTGCCGTTCATTAGACCCTGTGAAGATCTTATCTACCATAGATTCAAATCCCTTCAGATTCTTCCATTCTTCTCGTGGAATCTCTTTTCCGCTTCCTGCGGAGCATTCTACAACATGATTCTCAATCACATATTGACTGGATTCTTGTTTATGTATCTGCACATGGACATATTTCCTGCTTCCAATAACTTTAGGGAATACAAAAGCACATTCGGAAATATATCCATTATTCCAAGACAGAGGAAAAATGTTCTCCGCAGATACATAATTAATTTTCACATTGCCCTCGCCTATCATGTTCCCGTTTTCGTCAACTTCAATATTGTCCAGGTATGGTACGTAGGCAACAGTTCCGGTATAAGCCTTACGTTCCTGATATACGCTTCCCATCACACTGAAATTATTATCGTCCAACACCTTCATGACAAATTCGCTTGTATTTTTATCCTGTATGGTAATCTGCACACGTTCGTTTAAGAGCAGATCTGCAATATCCTCTGAAAGTTTCTTAGCCATCCCCATGCTTAGCCTGCGGCAGTTGATTTTATTTTTACCGTTATACATCTTATACCGGTGGAATTTCTTCACATTCCCCTCGTACCAGCTCTGCCAGAGTTCGATGAGGGTGTAAAAGCCGGAACTGACTGTATCTTGTCCAGCTTTATTAAGATATTTGATTATGTTCATTTATTCCTCTCTTTCTCCTGCCGGCAGAAAATATTTAATCTTATCCCAAAGACCCATAATCAGGTACCTCAAGGCATCAACACAGTGATCGTCTATCTTCATCGGCTTTTCTTTTCCCGATTGAATAGATTTAGGATCGTACTCATACGTCCCCATTTCTCTGATAAGATTCTGCTGATCGTCAGAAACAGTCAGCACATTGTATGTCAGACACTTCTGTACCCTCTGTATACCTGTTTCTACCGTGTTCTCGGCATCTCTGACGGCTATGCCATAATCTGTGCACTGCATTGCTAAACGCTTGATTTCCTCGGCCAAGCCCTTCGCAGATGGATCGATGTACACATAAAAAATACTGCACGAATACTTTTCATGCAGCGTATCTGTAAGTTGTATCAGTTCCTTTGCGTAATCGGATGGACTCTTCTGTTTTCCGGTATCTCGTCCGGAGTGGTAAAACTCATCTAGTCCTTCGAATCGTTTCTTGTTTATGTTAAGACCTGCAGCCTGGTACGTGGTAGCGTTCTGCTGGCCGTAATCTACGCCAATGCCAATAAGTTTATACCGTTCTGCCTCAGGCTCCCTGATGTGGGACTCGTTAAACATGTAATAGATTAAATCATCCACACCGATGCACTCGCCCAGCCATACCCAGCGGTATAGTTTAAAGTCAGTCTCTTTCAGGCGGTCAGCAGACTCCAGGAGTTTCTTGCCCAGCCAGCTTATAGGAACGTCCCTGTAGTCTACATGCTTGTGTATTACATCTTCCCGCAATTCCATTTTCTGGCACCAGATATTAATGGCAGCGTTTGGATTCTTTGGGGGGTTATAAAGGTAAACCATCCGGAAGCCTTCATCATTTCCTCTCACAAAAGTTGCCTCGATATTGGTCAGCTCTTCTTCCCCCTCACCGACATCAAAGAACTCTGTAAGTTCATCCAAAATAACCAGACGTATCGGTTTATCCTCATCAATGATACCCTTTGTATCGTCAATCGAATCGGATCCGGCGAAATAGATTACATTGCCTGTCGCTTTGTGCCTGATCTCCATCGGTGTAATACCGATTTCAAAGTCGCTCTTATCCATCCCCAACCTCGTAATCGCCCGGATCATCTCTTTATAGACCGTCTTACGTATCTTGTTATGGCGCTTGCGCAAAACAACCACGGCCGCAGGCTCTTCGTTTACAATTGTGCTGATTCCCAAAACACCAGAGAAACTTGACTTCGTGCCGGCACGACCAGAAGTAATGATCTGATGCTCGTGCTCTGTATCATCCAGGATATCCCAGAACTCCGGAATAATCACATCATGCGGATCATTCATACCATATTCAAGTTCTTGCTGTTTTTCCGGCTCTTGCGATGCTTCCTGACTTTCCTGCTCTACCTTGTCCCTTTGTGCTTTCAGGAGATTTATCTTAGCGATCTGTTCTTTTAGATCCTGGTCAGTTCTATCGTTCTGCCCGGCGTACTTCGCAATGGCTTCATAGGCTTTTACATTGCCCGAAAGTGCCTCTTTTATCATGGCCCCGTTAACAGCTGATTCAAGTGTACTGTCAAGCCCCAGGGCCTCCAGAATCGGTGTCCATTCAGGGCTATCTATTTCGGCGGTAAGCAGCAGGTTTAATGTCTTACGAAAGTTTGCTTTTCGACGTCTTACCTCTCCTGATTTTTTCCCACCTTTTGATGTCATTCTGCGAAGTTCTTCCGGACTTCTTTCGGAGTTTGGTATTAAGTTTTCACGTCCATTGCTCATCACCTCACCTTCCTATCTGGGTCGTTTTATATACGTAAAAAGAGGTGCCGAAGCACCTCTACATATAATATCCAAACTCTTTTTTAAATCTCTCCATATCTAAGTATGGAATTTCACCTTTCCCCACTTGATAAGAATTTGTAATGACAAAACTGTCACGCATTCTTACAACCATATTTTCAACTTCTTCATCGCTAAATCTATTAATGTGTAAAGGAATTTCTTTATTATCCCTCACATATACTGCTATTTTATATTCAAGATTTTCTCTATATCCATCTGGTCTTTCAAAACTTGTTTCAATTATCATTTTGATTTCTCCCTAAACTTCGTTTTTCAATAAACAAACTTTATTCAGACATAATAAACAGGTCCATCAGTCTCACATTTAAAAACCTCATTTTTACATTCAGGGCACCTATTATATATAGATCCTGCATTGTTATTTCGCTCAACCATTCTTACTTTTATTCTTCTAACATCATAACAAGTAGAACAGAAAGGTCCTTCACCATCAAAATAATAACAATTGTCCCTAAATTCTTTTACTTTGACATTATCAATAACCTCATGAAGCTTTTTATTCTCATCTTGTAGTTTTTGATTTTCAACTACAAGATTTTTCATTTCGGTTTCTAAATTCCAAAGATCATTTGCTAATTCTCCTTTTCCAGAATCTTTTAGAAATTTTGTTGTATCTTTTATAACTTTTCCAACAGCTCTTATTGCTTTAGCAGCCATTTATTTCCTCCTACATTTTTCTTTGATTATATCCCAATTTTTTACAATTTGCAAATATAAAAAGCACCCGGCAGCGCGTAATGTCTGCCAGATGCCAAAAAATGGGGAGGTACCTCCGCATAAGCGGAGAGTCGGAACAACAGGAATCGAACCTGTAACCACGGGCGCTACCCGTTACACCTGCCATTGGTGTTATATTCCGATAAGTGACGGCAACACGTCTCGGGGGTGTTTATTCTTAACCGCCACTGTCAGAGTTCTTACTTGGCCCCATCAACTCTAACTAAGGAGCAGACAACTGCCAGGATCTGACACCTGGCAATCGTGATCAAACATTTAGGAGAATTTCACAAGAACTATTTCCACTGTTCTCACTTTACACTATATCATAGTCCTATATGTCTTTATATGTCTACTTTTCGTCAAGTGGAAAGTTTCGCAGTGATCTTCCATGCATTCTGAGCACATAACCATATTCATAATGCATCCGTACTGAGATCTCTGCAAAGTTCATCCCTTGAATATATCTCAGCCATAGAAGAGTCTTTTGATTTTCGCAATGCATAGAGTTGATTCTTTCATTGATTTCATGCCTCAGCTCTGTCTTGTCCTCCAGCTTACATTTTAAATCAAGCATGAGAGAATCAAGCCGTGCTGCATATGCTGATAGGTCTGTCTGGTTATGACTGTGCGGCATATCGTCCAGGATGACTGACGGACACATTTTATCTAATCGCAGTTGTTCTATCTCATCTTTAATTCTCTGCTCTTCTCTAACCGCTTCCTGATAAGATTTCAAATACTCTTTTTTCCTGTCATTTTCCTTTCTTACTGCTTCCATAGTCGCCTCCTGATGTCCCTGACAATATTCCGAGTAACTCCCCGTATGTAAAGCTTTCATACCCACCTCTCTTGCAATCTCGAAAGAAAACATAACTAGGATAAAATGTCAGCGGCTGCATAGGTCTTTTACTATCGTCATTTGTGTCCGCACATCCAGATCGGATCATATAAGTCTTCCCTGTATTCAATCGTTTAGTAACCCATGCCTTCGCATCTTCTCTTGTAATCCCTGTCAACTCTTCACTCGTCATCTGCTCATCCCCCTTATATGTTATATGTTGCACGCCACATAGGCACCCATGCAATTACTTCATCTCTTGGTTCTGACAGGATCTCCACGCCGTTCCATGTACAACTTACAACTTCATACTCGCAATCCCCATCCCTGTAGGTCCATTCTCCATCTAAGAAGACTGCCTCGCAGATTTCTACATACTCCTCATGGTATCCCTTTTGGTCATCGGGTAAAAGCGAATCAAAATCCGATACCCACGCATGGTGCCTGATCTTTGCAAGTACTCTTTCTCCAGTGTTCGGGATCCGCTCGTCTGTTGATATCCATTTCATTGCTCTTCCTCCTCTGGTCTATATGGATCTGGTAGTTGCATCCACGCTACAACCCCACTCATGCTTCCGGACCCATGCCAACACCCGGCACTATAATAAGCGCGATTAACAGATTTGAGCCCCTTTTTCGTCTTGCAAGACACAAGCATTATCTTGTCCTCAGGTGGAAGCATCTCCGACACTGGAGTCCACCTATGCTTCCGTTTCTCCGCCTGTAATTTCACTGTTGCCTGCACCGCCTGGCTCCCGTCCCATTCATTTAACCGTTCTACCTCTTCCGGGCTAAGATCCGTATCCTCATAATCCTTTAGCTTGCACAACGCACCATATATCCTCTGTCTTGTGTGCTCGGATAGTGCTTCCCCCACATGCAGATCTTTCCACTGCAAGCCCTTTAATCTCCAGTTGCCCTGATCATCACATTCTATCAATCGTCCCATTTACGCCACCTCCCTGTTATTCTTCCATATCTCCATTTTCAGATTTGTATCAGGGGCCCATGTTCCCAGGTACTCAATAGCTTCATCAAACTGAGTTGTAGGAGTATCTTTATACGACGCGATCTCAAAGTAATCCTTGTAATCCCTCCAGATCGTACGGAATACCCTGTCTCTGAGCTTTCTGTTCTTATATGCTGCGGAACGTTTGCCTCCCATTGCCTCAATGCCTACACAGTGATGTTTGTCGTTGATAGCCTTCTGTTGACCATAATCAATGGTCATTGTATTTTCCAGGTGATCAATCCGCCGCTCATGTGTCTCCATGTGGCCCATAACCAGCTGAATCTTCTTGTCATGGGCAAATATAGCCTGAAGCTCCGGAGATAGCTGTGAGAGGTCAAATCCGTGCGATATTGTATCCTCCATCTCATGGAAACGATCGATGTACTTAGCCGTGAACTCTGTACCTTTGATTCCGGTCAATTTATGTGCTATAAATTCACAACCTTTCTTCGTGATCCTGTAGCACGGACGCTCTTCACCTTTTCCATCTGTATACGACGAAGCAGCGAAGAAATCAACGAATCCAATATTGGACTGGTTAAATTGATCAGTGTAATTCCTTATATCCCGCATCAGTTTGCTATGTTCTTTTCCTACCATTTCAGCCACTTCTCGGCTGTCAATATATTTGCTCTCTAATCTCTTAACCATAATCTTTTCCTCCTAAATAAAATCAAAAATACTAAGCTGGCCTAGTTTCTCAGGCTCTTCCGACTTTTCTTTTGTCAGCAGTTTCTCTAACTCTTCACGGCATTTTATAAATGACTCCTGATAAATCTGTGGACGTTCATGCCTACGCATCCCCACCAGGTCATCGCTAAGGATAAACATCAACAGTCCATCCACATAGTTAATTACATTTGTCAATCTTATATCACGGGCATCGTTACTTGAAATATCATTACGGTGCTTAACAAGAAACTGGTAATTTTCATCTGCCTTATAGATCTCAAAAGACTTTTTTGCATGCGCTCTAATCTCATCTGCCCTTGCCATATATTTGCTATCAATCTCAGGCGGAAGTTCCTTGTTATAGATCTCAGGAAAATAATCAAGTTTTTCCATGTCCCTTTTATAACTGATAATATGATTCCGAGTGAGATCTAAATTGATACCATCTTCATAAAGGGGATCTTGTCCACCATATCTATATAGATTTCTCCAATGTTCGTACTCATTGATGCATTTCATTTCGAGTTCTTTTCTCTCGTCTTTTTTTTTCATTATCTGCATCCCCTATTTGTTCAACAACTGAGACTCCAATTTTTCATAGTCATAGTCTCGCTGATGAAAGTTATTGAATTTATTATTTTTTGATGGCTGCTTCTTTCCGGATGACTTTTTCTTCTTTGTAGGTGGATAAAATTCCTTCCATCCTTTGAGTGCTGCCTTATTGACGATTGCAATCTGCTCTTCCGGGTTGTCAGTCAACCCAAGTAATTCATTCTTTAATAACTGAATCTGCTCTTTACAAAGTGTAGTACCATTGTTCTTTCTGACAGCCAGATAAAGCTTGAAAGCATCATTCAACTTCTTATCCTCAAAATAGCTGTCCGGCGGAGCCATATATATATCTTCTTTAGTTTCTTTTTCTTTTAGGGTGCTTCTTTCCGAAGTTATTCGATTTAATTCGGAATTAATTTGATTTTCTTCCGAAGTAATTCGATTTTTAGGTGAATTTAATACAGGATCGCCCTTTTTCTTTTTTTCGAGGATCCAATACTGATCACTATAGAGTTGTCTCTTCATCAGCTTCAGAGCTATCTTCTGATAACGTTTTTGAATTCCTTCAGAGGTGATAACATCTCGCTGCAGGAGGTCCTTATCTATAAGTCCTAAATCCGCACAATAATGTATCACTTGCACGACAACCTTTTGATTCTTTATCCATCTATTACCTATTTTACGAGTGACCATTCTTGACAGCTTGGCTTCAGATAGTTCGGCATAATAGCCCTGGCTGTAAACGATGGTCAGGATCACATCATAGATCGTGACTCCCAGCGGGCCATATTCATCCATCAGGTCGAATATCTTGTCATCTTCGTAAAAGTTTGTCATCTTCGGAAAGTAGTCCAGTCCTTTTTTGTTCGGGGCACCTCGTCCCACTTGTGACCACCTACTTTCAATTCAATCCTTAATGCTGAGCTTTCTTGTACAATGTAACGAAATCATCCAGCAGAAGGGTTACCTTCCATTTTTTCCGGTCCTGCCTATGAAATACTGCGGGGATCTCATCTTCTCTTGCATCGTTGATTGCCTGCTGCATAGCATTTTCAAGATTCAGCTTTTGAACTCTCTTACACTCGATATGTATGCCTTGCAGGCCTACTACATCAGCGTCACCGTTGCTTCCACAATACTGCTGCCCTCTGCGGCAGTCTGTGAATCCTTTTTCTTTTAGTATATTAGATAATTCTCGTTCTCCTTTTGCACCTTTATTTCGACTGTTCATGTTATTTCCTTTCAATTCCCTGCCACCCAAAGGAAGCAGGGAAACAATGTTTATGCAATAATCGTGATTCTCTTCTTTAAATCTTCTGGGATCCGTTCTTCAAAGTAAGTTTTGATGTTCTGCATAGCCTCATTCTTCCAGAGACCGCCTTCTGCTTCTACGATCTTAAAAACTGGTTGTCCATTCTGATCTTTTATCCGAAAAACAAACTGGCTGGAAGGCTGCTCAACCTCCAGGAAGGTTCGATAAGGGACAAGAGTCACTGGGTTAGGAACGATAACATCAGCTTTCGAAGCAATACCTTGATGGATCGTGGTTTTCTGGCTGACGCCATCGTCTCCATAGTTTGCTGTTGCATTGGATTCTACGTTGCCGGCAACCTGTAAAATAATATTCATATCTCCGGCCATTTCAAAGTTCGCCTGGGCTTCAATTAGAAAACGTTCCTGATCATACCACTGGTCAAATTTAAATCCAGGAAGCATCGCACCGCATTCAAACAGGCATTCTCTCCTCCGCTCTTTTGTAAGACAGGAGTATAATTCTACTCTTGCCGGACCTTGTACATGTATAATCATGCGATCCCGTAACTCAAAGCTGCAATTCTTAATATAGTCAATCAAGCCTGAGAGTGTATTGGAACAAATCCCTCTAGCCATTGGCTCCTCATCATAGCGAATCAAATCCTTATTACAATAAGTTTTTTCGTTAATTTCAACTACCTTTGGATCCATCGACATTTCTTTTAACTTTGCCACATACTCCATTGCTTCTTTAATCATCTTTCTTATCCTCCTATGCTTGTTTTCTATCTCTCAAATTAATAACGTCACTGGTTGTTTCATAGATCTCACCCGTAGATAGATCCACCTTTTTAACATCTTCTGTCTGATCCGATTCGACATCTTCAATTGACATCTGCCCAGGGATCTGACTCCCAATTTCAACAGCTTCCACTTCTCCCGTCTTGATATCACGTCCCATACTTATCGCAGTGACAGCACCCAGAGCCGGTGCAAGCGTGGCTTTTGCCTGTACTCCCGTGGTAACAAAGTTTCTATCATCATTTGGTTTAAATTCGATTACAACTGTAATTTTGCGTTTCGCAGTAGCATCCGTATTTGGATCCTGAATGTTCTCGGTCACTTTCTTTAATTCACGATTAATTTGTGTTGTAAAAGCTCCTCCTGCGAAGTTCTCCATATTAATATGTTTCATAAAACTCCTTTCCGCCTGCCGGCACTCGTGATCCGGCAGACATAAGTGTATTTTCCATGATATATAAAGAATGATCTTAAAGATCAATTACGAGTCTGAATCAACCAAAGAACGCGTCTTCCATGCTTACCTGCTGTCTCTGATTTTCTCCCTGTGGTGTCTGTACGGACTGTTTCTGTGCTTCCTGCGGCTCTGATTCCTTGTATTCCTGATCTTCTACCACATCATCCTGTGGTTCATTGTCGACGTAATCAGGCTGCCCATCATCTTTGATCACTGCCATATCCTTTTCAAATGCGTTCTGGAGATCAATACTCATAATGCCCCATTTACTGATCAATTGTCTCAACATCGTTTTCTTTGCCATTCCATCAAAGTCCTGGTACCAGAACGATGAATACTTCCATTCATCACCTTTTGGAAAATTCCCGTTCTCGAAATCTTCAAAGGAAACCCTGCTGCGCTTTGGATTGCTGTTCTCTACGGCGTTTAGGTGGAATGCCTGGCTGTAGCGGTCCGCATGTGCCAGCATCTTTTTCTTTGACCAGTACATCGTCTTTCGAAACCCGTTCGCATACTCGAACATCGCATAGTATCCGATAGTTGGCATTTCCTCACGAACCACATCATCCTCGATCAGATCCACCTCAATTTCTTCTTCCAAGGGATCATACCGGATCAGCTCTCCATCTTTGATTTCCAGAACATTCAGCTTCTTGTAGTATCCGGATCTCTCGGCCAATTGCAGATACCCTTTATATCCAAGTTGAAACTGTGCTTCCTTCTGCCCGGTTTTGCGGTTATTGTATGGCACCATGTAAAATTGCCCCAGCTGTGGGGAAGGGGAAAGGTTTAATGCCTCTCCCAGAAGTGCTGCTGATAAGATACTGGGGTTCGTACACTCCTGAAGCGCTGGAGTGGTCTGTACTGCTGATACAATACTGGAAATAAAGCGTGTCCCATTCTTCCCACCTACCACACTGTTGATCTGTTTCTTTACCGCATCCGTAGTCAGATATGCGGTCATGCCCATCTTCTTTGGCCTGTTGGCCAAACTGTTTCCTACTGCCATGTTCTACTCCACCTTTCCAAATTTGATGTTGTTATCTAACATGTACTGACGGATCCCCATCAGCTGTTCTCTTGTGCCCCATGCTCTGAAATCAATGCTCATGATTGGATCTGTCTTCTGATCCTGCTGAGACTCCGGAGAATTCTCTGAATTGTCTTCTTTCTTTGATTCTGTAACCGATTTCGATTTTTCCTGAGCTTTCTGTGTTGCTGTCTCTTTCTGTCTCAGTTCCGTTTGACGCTTGAGCTCTTCCTCCTTGGCTTTCTGTTCTGTTTCATAAGCAAGCTTCCGTTTCTGTATCTCTGCCAGCCTCTGGCCTTCCTGGATTGCCTGATTCATGTCCAGTGTTTTCTTATATAGCTCCTTTGCTTCAAAAGCAAATTCCGGAAGCTTCCGGATTGTTTCAAGCTCATGTCCGATCTGAAACATCTGGCTCTTCATCTGCTCCTCAATCTTTGACATCGCCACTGATGCATTTAGCCATTTCGGGTCAAATATTTTATCCAGAGTAACAAAGTTTTGAAAACCAAGGGATCCAAACAACTCTTCAATATCTTTCTGCTTTTGAGCTTTCTTCTGGTCGTCAACTTCTTTGATCTGTGAATCAATTAAAGCAATGGGTTCATCTATCAATGAAACGATTTCTTTTACCTGTTTTTCGAACTTGGTGTATGGTTCCATGCACTGTTTCTTGATCTTCTTACGCTCATCCTCAAAGGCTGTTCGCAGCTTGTTCAGCTTTGCTCGGTCTGCTTTTGCGTCCTTAATATTCTCCTCTGTAAAAGCCAGGCTCTTGTATTCCTGCATTGTTGCGGTAATTTCCTGCTTCAGTTCCTCATTATTCCACTGGATTTCTTTTATAAAGTCATTTTCCTGTGGACTCATAATTCTCAGTTCCATATAATCCTCCTAAATTTCTGGTAATATCAGTGGCGGTTTCCTACCGCTCTCCACACAGTTCCAAAACCTCTGCTCCACTTCCAGGAGCATGTCCAGATCGTCCGTAACCTCTGAACGTTCGATAAAATAATGCCGGACCGATGTCTGCCGACCTGCGCCGCCCCAGTCTGTTCTCAAGTGGGCTCGCAGGACTACAAATTGATAACCAGTAACAAGTAAGTAATGTAAAACCTGTATGTAGTAGTTATCCGGTATTCGCTCTTTCCATTTGTCAAACATTCTTCCGTTCCTGATGTTGCTGGTTTTAATCTCCAAAATACCCCGGCGGCCATCCTGATCAGTAAGTTCTCCGTCCAGTGAAGCTTGCATAAAGGGATATTTGTTACTTCTCAATATTCTGTTCTCATGATACTCAACTTTATATTCCGGATAATCCAATGAAAACAGTTCCCGGATCAGCGGTTCTGCCATAGTGCCATACTTGACATAGGGTTTGTCCGAAATATCTTCCGGAGTCCACTGCCCTGTCTTCTCCTCATACAATTCTGTGTTTGTCTTGTATGGAGTAAGTCCCAGGACAGCTGCAGCATCGGATCCACCAATTCCAAAGGTACGGGCTTTTAGCCAGGCATCATGATCTTTTGTATCGATTATGGTGTATCTTTCTTCCATACGGTCCTATTCTCCATTGTCAAATGCTTCATTGTATCCTATAATAGAAGTGATGTTTTTAGTCTTTTGGTCCTGAGGGTTGCCGCTCTCAGGACCTTTTTCTTCGTCTTCTGCATTTAAACGCTCCGCTACGAACTCTGCTTCCGCCCGATCTGTCACATACCCTCCTGCGTATTCCCTGTTGCCGGAGTGATCTACTGCGTCTACATCCCTAAGCCTGTACACCGCATACATCTGCGTGTCGGCTATAAACTGTGCTGTTACTTCCCATTTACCTTTCATGCTTTTCTCCCCTCTTCCAAATCTGTAATTACGACAAATGCAAATTCGAATGTAATACTGAAACATATAACTGCATCAAAAAAGGAATTTACATTGGTCCAATGCGGCTGAATCAGGAGAGCAATCAGGACCGAAATCACAAAATTCTTAATCATGGTTATTCCTCCATTGTCACAAGTTTTTGACGGAATCCGCAGATCTTTGCGATCTGATCCGGCCGAAACGTGGGAACATATTTTCTTTGATTCTTGTCCTCAAGTAGCTTCCAGTACTTTTCATAGTCGATATACACATAGAAGTTAACTCTTGGACTCCGATCAGACTCCAGCACTGCATAATCGTTGTATCTGCCTTTTTTGACCTCACTCTTAATGCCTTGGATTCGGCTGAATACCGTTCTTGTGCTACAGTCCATTTCTTTTGCAACCTGTTTTACGGACATATACGGATATCCTCTGACCTGTTCTATGTATGTACAATTATTTAATCCGTTCATTCACACTCCTTTTTCTTCAATAAATCTTCCATAGTAACCTTAAAATAATTCGCTACCTTTTGTACTTTGATTACTCCTGGCTCGTTTTTCCCCCATTTGTAAATACTGCCTCGTGGCAATTCTAATTCTCTTTCAAGAAATGCAATAGAGATCCCCTTTTTTTCACACAGAGTTTTAATTCGTGCGTACAAATCTTTTCCCTCCTTATCTTTTAAATTTAGTTACGCAAAATCACGATATACTATTGACATATTACGTAAAATATTCTACAATCAGAAGTGCCAACAACAATTAAATAGAATACAATCGCAAACATGGCATTCGTGAAATATTGCGCAACTCTTAATTATTATTATACACAATATTTTACGTATGTCAAGTATTAGTTGCGCAAAATTTTGAGGTATATAAAAATGGGGCTATATGAACAAATAAGAGACATTGCAAAAGAAAAAGGTTATTCAATAAATCGGTTAGAGAAAGAATTGGGCTTTGCCAGAAGTTCAATTAATAAATTCAATAAAAACATGCCAAGTGCAGACAAAGTCCAACAGATAGCTGATTTCTTGCATGTCTCTGTAGATTATCTCATGACTGGCAAAAAAGAATCAGAAAATAATGAGACAAGGCTTAATGCAAAAGATGAAAAAGATATCGCTAAAAGGTTACAAGATACGCTTGAAGATCTGGAGAATGGCCAGACTGCGCTTGCTTTCAGTGGCGAACCATTAGATGATGAGACTCGTGAATTACTTAAAATTAGTCTTGAAAATAGTTTGAGAATAGCCAAGATTAATGCAAAAAAGAAATTTACGCCAAAAAAATACCGTAAGTGAGGTGAGACGGGGTGGCTATTGGGGAGGACGTTATCTATCTGCAAAAGAAATATCATACAACAAGCCCTTTTGAAATGGCAAAAGCTATGGGTACGATTCTACTATTTGAAGATTTAGGATCTATTAATGGATATTATAATAAGTTTCTACGGATTAAACAGATTCATATAAATAGCAATCTTGATTCACATTTGAAAAGATTCACCTGTGCACATGAATTAGGGCATAGCATTTATCATCCGGATGCAAATACTCCATTTTTACGAGACTGCACATTTATGTCTACAAACCGTCTAGAAATTGAAGCTAATACCTTCGCAATGTATTTTTTAATAACAAATGATGATTTGGTTGAGTGTCAATGTGATACAACGAATCAGTTAGCTAGATACTTTGGGTATACAAAAGAGATGATTGAATTAAGGTTAAAAGGAGGGCCATCCTGAAAGTTTTGCCTAAAAGATCGAGGGCGAAATTCTAAAATGCTATATCGCAAAGTACAACAGAAATCTAAAGAAGAAAGGAAATTAGATATGCAGTTTATTATATGGATAATCGTTATTGCGCTGATCGTATACTTATTTAGTGTAATGTGGCCACTTTTTATATTCCTTGCCATTGCGCTTGCTGTTTGGAAGGCATACGAATTTTATTATTACAGAAGTTCCGCATTTATGGAAATAAAGCAAAGTATAAACAATTACATTAACGATTGTAACGAATTGAACAGCCATATTGAAAATTTAAAGCATACAGGTCTACTATCTGCTAGAACAGATTACGGAGATGCATCCTATCAGGATTCCAGTAAATGGAACTTCCAAAGGAAACATCTGAAAGATCAAAAATATGCTCCAAACGTCCACAATTGTTCTCGAACTGTTTGCGATAATGCGCGAAAGAAACCTTTCGAATATGTTTGTAAATACTTCGGTATAAAAGCGACGGAAGAAACTCTTTCAACTTTTGAAAATGCTTTAAATAATATCGAAGCTGCGGAAGAAGGCAAAAGGCACCTACAGGCTGAAAAAGATAAAATTCTTGACAGTATTACGGCTGATATTCCTACTCTTATAAAAAAGTTCAGTAAAAAAAAGTTAGAACGGAATCTTGGATTTGAACAGATAGACATGAGCACGGCCTATTTTCCAAAGTATATCTTTAAATATGTTAGTTCTGGTGGCAATGCCTCCACTCATTGTGATGTTGTCATGGATGTTGATAATCTAAATAGATTTGTTTTGTTTCTGTCTGAAAAAATCAAATTTAACAAAAGCATCGCCGGTCAGCGAGCTCTTATGACAAGCAAACTCCGACAACATATCAAAGAACGTGATGCATTCACTTGCAAACAGTGCGGCGCATCTATTCAGCAAGAGCCAAACCTTCTACTCGAAATTGACCATATCGTACCAGTTTCTAAGGGAGGTTTAACCACAGAAGATAATCTGCAAACACTTTGTTGGCGTTGCAACCGCAGTAAAGGTGCAAAAATCTAATTAAAAAGCCGCCCAGTGCTGGAACACTAAGCGGCTGACATATCCCGAAGATATGCATTTGATCAAATAATATTGTATCATCTTCGGGGCAATCGGTCAACGCAAACACACGTTTGACTGGGGGCTATTTTTATACCCAAAAATAGAAAGGAAGATGAAACATGTGGGTTGAAGAATTACAAAATGGTAAATACAGAGCAGTAGAACGCTACACAGATTACCTGACAGGTAAGCAGAAGAAAGTGTCCATTACCATCGAAAAGAACACTGCGAAGAGCAGGAAGGACGCCCAGAGGACGCTGGATGCTCGTATAGCGGAGAAATGTAAGTCAGCGGAGAATCATGAATATACCTTAAAAGAGCTCGTAGAAGAGTACAGGAAGGGGCAGAAAGGAGAGATAAAAGAATCCACCTATGGACGTAACTATTATATCTGCAACACATTAATGCGAATACTCGGGGAAAACGTGATCGTGGGTCACATGACATCCCGGTATGTGAAAAATAAATTTAAAGCTACCGGACTAGACAATGGCAGCCTTAATGAAAAACTAACACGCTTTAAGGCTCTGATACGCTGGGGCTACCATAACGAGTTTCTATCTAATAATGAAATTGCGTTTCTGGATAAGATCGAACCGTTTCCGGATGTTTCTCATCGAGAGAAAATTCAAGATAAGTTTTTGGAGTCCGAGGAATTAAAAACACTGCTGCGCGAAATGAAGATACCAGCCTGGAGGGGAATAACAGAGTTTCTTGCTCTCTCCGGCCTTAGGTTTGGGGAAATGGCCGCATTAAATCTGAAAGATGTGGATATGGAAAACAGATTAGTCCATGTGACGAAAACATTTGACGCTAACCATAGGATCGTAACGCCGCCTAAGACATTTACGTCCACACGAGATGTCTACATGCAGGACGAAATAATGCCCGTGATCAAGGGCCTCAGGCAGGTTATGCTGCAACAGAAGCTAATTAATGGATATAATATGCCTAGAATGTTTCTATGCGATACAAAGGGAGATTACCTGCATTACGACGCATACCGGAAATATCTGAAAGAGAATGCGATACGCTCGATCGGCAGGAAAATAACGCCACATATCTTACGCCACACTCATACATCTCTCTTTGCGGAGCAGGGCGTGCCTTTAGATGTGATCTCCAGGCGCCTGGGGCACGAAGACAGTAAAGTCACAAGGGACGTGTATTTCCATGTAACAAAGAAACTGAAAGAGCGTGATAATGAGATGGTATCTGGCATTAAAATATTATAATTGCCCCATTTCTGCCCCATTTTGAAAAGGAAAAACCCGCAAACCTTGAATATACAAGGCTTACGGGATATGATTAAATGCCGGCGACCGGAATCGAACCGGTACGGGTATCGCTACCCACGGGATTTTAAGTCCCGGGCGTCTGCCTGTTCCGCCACGCCGGCGGATGGAACCTATAGGGCTCGAACCTATGACCCTCTGCTTGTAAGGCAGATGCTCTCCCAGCTGAGCTAAGATTCCAAAACGACCCAGATCGGACTCGAACCGACGACCTTCGCCGTGACAGGGCGACGCTCTAACCAACTGAGCCACTGGGCCAAACAAAAACAATATTTAGAAAAATTAGTGGACCTTCGGGGACTCGAACCCAGGACCGACCGGTTATGAGCCGGTTGCTCTAACCAACTGAGCTAAAGGTCCACATAAGCCGATGATCGGACTCGAACCGATAACCTGCTGATTACAAATCAGCTGCTCTGCCAATTGAGCCACATCGGCACTGTGAAAAATGACTCCGACGAGATTCGAACTCGTGATACCGCCGTGAAAGGGCGATGTCTTAACCGCTTGACCACGGAGCCGCAAGTAACCAAGTGAATGGTCTGGTCAGATGTTGACTGTTGTGTAATATGTTATATATCCTTTTTCAACTTAAGTGACCGAAATTTATAATATCATATCCAGATCCAATTTGCAAGCTTTTTTCACAAAATTCTATTAAAGTGTAAATTGAGTGTAAATTGAAAATGGAACAAATGTACTTGTATAAGATAAAACCATATTGTATAATTCAAATAAGGTTTCAATAACCGAAATAAACAGCGTAGGAAAGTATCAGCGATGCAGTAGTGGCTGAAACAAGAATCTCCCTGCTTTAGCTGCGGGGAGTGTCAAAAGGAGATTGTTATGAAAGAAACTGTTTTAGTATTTAATTTAACCGATAAAGCAATGAAACTGAAGCTTGAGCAGACGCTTTTTCCCTACCATGTCAGATTGAAAAAAGTGCTTCTGTCAGACTATAATAAGACACTTGGAACAATCCTTGGCCTGTCAGAGGAAGAAGATTCTAAGCCGGAGCCTTATGCGGGCGGGGAATTAGATTCCCCGATGCTTATCTTCGCCGGTATTGCGGATAATAAGCTGAATCTCATGCTTCAGGGACTGCGCAATGCCAAGGTGACGATTGCGCATAAGGCGATTCTGACGCCGACGAATATCGGCTGGACTCCGCTTGCGTGCTTTGAAGAACTAAACCGTGAGCATGAAGCACTGCATCAAAATAAGTAAACAGCAAATGAATCATTAAAACAGGGATCTGCTGCACGAGTGTCAACGCAGCTGATCCCTGTTTTATTCGTCAAAAGTTTACGTCTGATTCTTTACTGCCTGTTCCAGAGAAGGTGTTTTTCCGGTACGAATGTACAGACTTGTCACCTGATTGGCAAATTCCAGACGCTGTTCTTCGTCCAGACGCATCACTGCAGCCAGACAGGATGCCGCATTGAAGTGATCACCTGCACCCGTGGATATAACAGGGTGCTCTACGAAAATACTGCTCTTCCTGCATACTCCCTGATTGGTGATCAGCAGGCTTTCCATGCGTGTGTGGATCAAGATCTCATCCATCTTATACTGTTTACAAAGTTCACGGCCGATCTCTTCCAACGACTTCGTTTTGAGAGTCACAGCACGTCCAAGCAGCAATATTTCATTTTCATTGGCACTCAAGATTGTTGTTCGTTTTGTTGAAAAGCGGGCGATTAGCTCTAGGACTCCTCTGATCTCATCGTCTGTCTTTCTTGCAATATCACAGAGATCAAAGAACACATATTTGTCCTTGTCTGCCACTGCCTCTGCCAAAGTATGTTCATACGTATTCTCCCACAGCCGATGGGAGAATGAAAGCTCACTCCAGTTTACCAGTGCCAGAAGATCCGACTCCCGGATCCATGCAGGTGCCTGATTTTTTGTGGCTTCCATGACTAGTTTCCAGCCATCGTCATTTAAGGTATACGATGGAGCAAGCAGAACTTTTCCGTCACGAAACTCCATACAGGTCGAGTCAGCCGAAGGTGCAAAGGAATACAGTTTTCCGGGCAGACCAGAGAAAAGTTCATCTACATGACCGCCGTCTCCCATCATACCGATTCCAGTCACATCAAGCCCCAGCGTCCCGGCACATGTTAAAAGATAAGGCATATTTCCGCCCGGATGACGCGACTCCACCTCTAATTCCACAGAACAACTCATCCCCGCTTTGCTGGTCAGAAAACTTCCAAACTCCGCGATATCGTCAAACATCTGTGCTGGTGCCGTATCTGTCGCCGTCCGCTTAATCGGACGCACCGTCGTATCGATAAAGCCATCGTACCCCACAATCAGCTTTTTTGATCTTATCTCTTCTTTTCTTGAAGGCAGGTCCTTTAGGCCGAAACCCTGCAAACATTCGGATTCGGCCCTATCGGGGTTCATCATAGGAAGTCTTTCCTCATGGGGCTGAAAACATCGACAAGCATGCCTTCTTCCACGCATGTCACACCATGTCCAACATTCTGAGGCATATATACGCTGTCCCCTTTGCTTACCACCTTTGTCTCATCGCCAATTGTAAACTCAAAGCTTCCTTTTGCAATATAGGTGATCTGATGATGTGGATGAGAGTGCCAGTTGCCTTTTGCTCCTTTTTCAAAGTGAAGCTCACACATCATAATCTCATCGGTGTATGCCAGAACCTTTCTCGTTACGCCAGGCTCGCAGTCTGTTGCCGTTACTTCTTTATTATATACAAACATCTTCATTCTCCTCTTCTAATCAATATACTGTGTATCATCTTCTGCTTTCACATACTGCAGATGGTATCCGTTCTTATCGTGCAGCGACAAGTTCCCGGAATTAAATTCTGGTTTCCTGCCCTTGACATCATGAATAAAATCTTCGAAGGACGCATAATCTTTGCTTTTTCCGCAGATACAAAGATAAGCATTGGTTTTTTCATATACACGAAACTCACAGTTGAAGATTCTGTCATGATAAGGAATGAGTTCTCCGCTGGACCAGAGCGCCAGATAGCCACTTCCTTTTTTCATAAAGATCCAGTGTTTTTCTACTTTCGTCTTTTCATATCGCCCTCTTGGACAGTATACATGCGTAAAATTCACCGGGTATTCTGAAGGAATTGCATAAATTGCACCCAGCGTTCCATGTGTCTGCAGCAAAGCAGGCATCACGCCATTACCATGCCAGTATCCCGGCCGCAGCTCACTGTCTTCTGTTGTCGAGCCCGGATGATTGACAAAAAGGACTGCCTCCGGATCGAGTGCGGCGTACCACAGATGCTGCTGATATCCATAAACACCAGGCCCAAAATTGCTAGTGCCGTGAAAACATTCGTTCATGGATTTTGTGTACTCCTGAGAATCCAGATCAGTATCTGCATCCCGGTGAACATGGACATTATTCCACCTCTTGTAGTCCGCTTCTCTGGGAGACGCCACACTGGTGAGAATATAATCTTCATTTTTCTCCAGATAAATCTTCGCATTGCCAGATTCATACGCAGTTTCCAAGTTCTCGTTCATTTTCTCAGGAAGGCCTTCCGGAATCTTATACTTGCTGGTTGCGAGAAATGCAAGCCATCCTTCTCCGTAGGAATAAGGTGCGGCGGGGTCTATCAGATTGATGATCGACTGGGTTCCCTGAGAAAAAGGGTAGATGACTTCACGATATGCCCGGCCCATGGGTGCTATCACACATCCTTTGAATGTCTGCTCACTCAGCATAAGTAATAACTGATCCGCGATACTTGTCGCTTTTTGGGACATCTCCGGTTCTGTATAGTCGATGACATTTAGCAATACCGCAAATGTGACACACATGTAGGTGTTGCTTAAAAATTCTTCAAAACCATATGTCTCAACGTCCGCAAGCCACTGTTTCACTTTCTTCTTTCCATAAGCAGACAGTTCCCTTCCCGTCATCTTTGCCCGGGTAAAGTAATCGCCAGGATAGAAATCTCCCGCATCCATCGCCGACATATAAAACATGAGGGAATGGTTTTCACTCCAAAAGCACATCGCATCCGTGCCTTCCATATTCATCCAGTATCTGTAATGAAGGAGCACATCTTTTGCACGCTTTGAAAGTTCTTCATCGAGCTCATAATTATGCATGTATCTTAACAGACCACACACAAGAAAATCCGCACAGTCCACTCTCTTTTCAATCAAATCTAGAGTTTCAAACAAAAGATCCCGATCGGTCTGCCTCTCTGTCTGTGTGTACTTCCGGGCGAGGAGATTGCTGATGGCAAAGCCAAAAGAACCACGGTTTAAGCTGTCTACTTGTGCAATTCTTTTGGCAATCTCAAAGTAATGATCTGTGGCAGATGCATCCTCTGATGTATATTCCGGTTTGACTCGATCCGTGAATTCCAGATCTCGGGACAGAGCGAATCCGTCCAGTTCACATTTCACTGTCATAAGAACAGCTTCTTTTAAGGGCAAATCCGTGCTCCTCCCAGAAATGTCTTGCCATCTGAGCGGCTGTTTCATAATCTGATAGTCCGGGCTTATAGGATGAAAAGCAATCGATGTCTTCTGCGGTGCCTCCGATGGCAGAATCAAATGATCCTCCTCTATTTTCAGCTGATCCAAGAAGCTCTCCATCTCATATATCACGTTTTGGCAGGTGTCATCCGGCATCTGCACACGGATCTCGTCTCGACGATCCAATATCTGCACCCCGAGGATATTTCTCGTGTCTCTCACTCCAAGGTTATCACATGTAAAGTATAATATATTTTTACCTTTTTTTAAAGGAATCGTGAACTTCTTTTTTCGGATCGGCTTGTATGCCGGTTTTTTCTCCTCTGCAATCAGCTCGCCATTGCAGTACACCCCTACAGCCATATACGTCCAGAGAACAGCATTCACTTTGGTATCCTCTTTTATATATAGTGCTGTGGCAGCATCAAAAGTTACTTTCTGCAATGTCGAGTAAAAGGCAGACACATCGACAAAATCATTTTCATAAGAATAACAGGGTCTCCAGACTTTACCATTCTCGGCCGGCTGCCCCATCTTTACCGCTGTCTTAATCTTTTGAGCTTTCTCCGTAACAATAAGAGACCGCAGTCTTCCCTCCAGATCAAGCTGGTTTGAATCACTGATATCGGACTCGTAATCTTCCACTCCCGGACCGGCTATCATATAATGCCTGATAAAACCGTCCCTGCTTAGTCCCCAGTCATAACACATAATTTTGTATTCCTTTCTCATCCTTTGACGGCTCCCGCCGTCATGCCATTCATAAAGTATCTGCTGAAGAAACAGTAGATCAACAGCATTGGTATGATTGCTATGGTAGCACCGGCGAACATAATATTCCATGCTGCTGTCCCGTCACCCGCGTTTTTCAGCATATTGACACCGACCGTCAAAGGTCTCAATTTATCATTTGTCATGGTAAATACAAGGGGAATGATATATTCATTCCATCCCTGCCGGAAGGAGAGCAGCGCAATGGTAGCCATCGCCGGCTTTAAAAGAGGCATGATTACCATACGAAATGTCTGGAAGAATGTGCATCCGTCGATCTTTGCCGCTTCATCTAACTCCATGGGAAGGGATGCCATGAATCCCCTGCATAAGAAGATATAAGTAGCCTGCCCAGTTCCGGCAGAGATGATGATAACAGACCAAAGACTCTGATTCATCTTCACTTTTACAGCGAGTTCGAACAAAGGACGAAGTGATACAGAACCCACATTGATAAACATAAACATGACAAACAGGTTGTAAAGGAGTTCCTTTCCCTTAAATTTTCTCCTTGAGAAGACATAGCCGGCCATGGTTGAACTGACCAGTGACAGAACCATGACACCCAGTGCCAGAAACACACTGTTCATCGTATACACGGCAAAGTTCGCCTGTCTCCATGCGTCGATATAATTTGTAAATACCCATTTGGTCGGGAAAATATTGGAACCGCCGACAAGCAGTTCCGCATTCTCTTTAAAAGATCCTAACACGATATATAATACAGGGAAGATCGTGACAAGCGCCAGAAGTGCCATCAAAATCCATATGATTCCGTGTACTATTTTGCTTTTCGTGGAATATACAGCGTGATCGTTTGACATCTTATTCATCCCTTCTGCATTACATCACATCATCAAGTTTCCTGGAAATTCTCAGATATACGATTGTCACAGCACCTACAATCACTGCTGCAACCAGACTTAACAGAGCTCCATATCCTATCTGAGGCTGACTTGATGTCCCCTGACCACCAAAGATCAGGTTATAGATATACAGGAACATTACCATAGATCTGTTTCCAGGTCCTCCCTGAGATAATACCATAATTGCCTCATAATCTTTGAAGGCACTCGTGATCGCCAGCATAAGAATAATCTTCAGCACCGGTGAGAGCATCGGCAGTGTAATATGGAAGAAAGTCTGAATTCCATTCGCACCATCAATCTTTACTGACTCATAGACATCTTCCGATATTCCGCTCATTCCGGTTGTAAAATACAACATATAGTTACCAAAACCGCCCCAGAGTGCCATGATTGTTATGGCCGCCATCACATGGTCCTGGCTGCTGATCCACTGGATCGGCTGTTTGATGAGATGCATACTTTTTAACACTTCATTCAAAATCCCATTTTGCGTCGCAAAGATAAATGCGAATATCATGCCAGATATCGCCGTACTGATAATCGTCGGCATAAAATAGATGCTTCGGAGAATATTTCTTCCCTTCAACCGTGAATTCAGCACGACTGCGACAATCAGTGACAACGGAATGATAAAGATGATCTTGTAAAATGCATATTCAAAGGTATGTCCCACACTCTGCCAGAAAGTCGTATCATGCAGCATCCGGACAAAGTTCCTGCTGCCTGTATAGGTAGCAGTGAACCCGTTATAATCATAATTGATATACCGGAACATCCACAAGAATGGATAGATAGAACAGATACATAAGAGCACAAGTGCAGGAGTCAGCATCGCACCAGAGACAAAACTATCCTTCGTGAATTTTTTTCTTTTTTTCAAAATTATTTCTCCTTATAGCTTACAGTACCTTTATCCGGATGCATTGGGTCGTAATCTGAGATCACCAGTCTCTTGGAATTTCCTGCCTTCACATCAGCATCCAAAGCTTCGTTATAGCGGGTATTAAGATCTTTGATTGCATCATCAATCTCTACATATCCCATAACTGCATTCCAGAGAACCGTTCTGTAGTCATCTCCGGTCAGATTGACATTGGGAACCGTCGGATATACGGATTCATAATCAAGCATTGAAAAGTCTGCAAGTCTTCCGGTTTTGCTCTTGTCGATGATCCCGTCCATATAGTCTGTAATTGGGAGACAATAGCCTTTCTCTAAGTAGCCTTTTGTAAACTCTTCCGACTGAAAATACGAAATGACTTTCCATGCCAGATCTTTCTGTTTCGAAGAAGAAAGAATTGCATAGGATTTCGACGGTGTTGTCTGCAGGGCACCTTTGATCTCTCCTGTCAGAGAAGGAACTTGTGCAACGCCCCATTCGAACTTATCAATTGGAATCTGCTGTGTAAAGACCCCTGCTTCTTGGGAAGCATTGCTCCACAAAGCGAATTTTCCCTGTGCAAAGAGAGCTCTCATATTGTCGACACCCTGCTGATCCGGGTATGCTATATTCTCGGTCATAAAGCGTTTACCCTGTTCCAGAATCTCTTTATATCCGCTGAAATCAAATTTCCCTTTTGTATAATCATAATAGTAGATTCCGGATACCTGTGCAGACATCTCGAGGAGTCTTTCAAACGGTGATGCAGAAGTAAATCCAATTCCGTAGACATCTCCATTTCCTTTTTCTGTGACGTCTTTCGCCATATCTATATAATCAGAAAGTTTGGCAGGAATCTCGTCATAACCGTCTTTTGCAAGCAGATCTTTATTGTATTCCACACGAACACCGGATCTCATACCACTGTAAACATGATAAATCTTGCCGTCATGAGCATTTGCTCCTTCATAAGAGTGCTCGTAGGGTTCATTTACCTTCTGATATTCCTGATCGGCATCTATATAGTCGTTGAGAGGCACGAACAGATCATTGTCGATGAATTTGAACAGCGGAAATGCATTCGCTCCCACGATATCAGGGGCTGTTCCACTGTCAATTGCAAGTTTGACCATGTTCTCATAGTCATCAGAGATGATCGTCAGGTTGATAAAAATTCCATCTTCATTTGTCTTATTGTAGTTGTCAATCATGGATTCAATATAATCCAGATCATGTCTGTCTTCTGACCATACCTCGATGGTTTTTGCTCCTTTTGGTGCCTTGCCTTTCGTCACCTTTTCTGTTGATTGGCCGCTAATGGCACTGCTGTTTTCTTTTGAATCTGAACTCTTTCCTGATTCGTCTGTCTTAGTGCCGCCGCAGCCAGTCATCGTCAGCGCCATCACAGCGGACAGCAGGACAGTGAGTACTCTCTTTTTCATATTCTTCCTCCATTAAAGTTATTTTCATGTTGCTCAAATCTTACCATGTTTTATTCTGCGCAAAAACCACACTTTCTATTATTCGAGTAACACATTCTATGCGATTTGCCGGATTATTCCTCATTTCGACTTTTGAATACGTTCAGTATCTTGACTATTTCTCACTTCAAAGCTATAATAGGCACTTGCAAACACTCACCTTTACCAGGCTTTCCCAAACAATAGCAGGAGAAAATCATGTCAGAAAACAATTTGCTTTTTACAGCCATTATCGTGGATGACGAGCCTTCACTCTTAAACGGATTAAAGGATTCCATCAACTGGGCTCAGTTTCATATCGATGTTATCGCTCTGGCGTCTAATGGAAAAGATGCCCTAAAGCTTATCATAGAAAATGAACCGGATATCGCCATCATTGATATCCGGATGCCCCAGATGAGCGGACTTGAAGTGATACAGGCGGCGAAAGATGCACAGATGACCACAGATTTCATCATATTAAGCGGATATGACGATTTTTCTTATGCAAAATCGGCAATTCGTCTTGGGGCAAAAGCATATTTATTAAAGCCTTTAAATACCGATGAATTCTATAATGAATTATTTCGCATCTGCTCAAAGCGGATCAGAAGCAGAGAAGCAGATGGGTCAAAAGGAAAACTTGTTTATTCGGAAAGTCAAAACATCACTTTTCTCAGAAATATAATAGACGGTAAGGTTTTGGAATCTGGCAGTATTCATCAGATTCTTCTGGCTTCCGGACTGAAACTGGCAGACTCTTTTTGTTATGTTCTGGCCTTATCTTATGAGTCGGATCTGCCGCAGTCAAAGCTTGACAAAACAATCTATGAATTAAACAGTCACTTTCGTTTCGAGAGACAGAAATTCTGGAAGTATGATGATCACAAGATCATCGCCATTTTCAATACCTCCAACACAACGCCTCTTCAAAGTGCGATGAAATGTCTGAATCTGATCACGGAAAAGGATCTTCCTATGCCCAGAATCGGAGTTGGGGATACCGTCTCCGGTTTGTCCGAATGTTCCTACTCTTACAACCGTGCATTGATGGCTTTGACCTACGAGCTTTACGACAGGGACTGTCGGATCTTCACCTATGAGATCATCTGCACCGTTCCTCCGAAAATCACGCTGTCCGATATTGACTATCTCCCTTTGGTTCAGGCAATTGTAAAAAAGGATCTTGACGGAATCGAAAGTTACTGTGATCAGTTTGTCGAAAAGCTGCTCTATGTTCCAATGCCGCCTCCAAACTATGTTTTCAGCTTATGCTATGCATTTTTCCATCTGGTGGAGAATGAGTTGTCCTCTTTTACCAAGCGGGAACTTCCCAGAACTGCAGATGCCAATGAACTCTACCAGTTCAGACAACTGAGTCTGATCCGGCAGTGGATGGTCAAATCTTTTACGGAACTTTCCAACTATATAGACTCTGTCTATGGATATTCCAAGATCCTGCCGGCCGTATTCTCCAGGGATGATGTCGTTGAAAATACAGATGATAAGATTATCAAGACAGCCATTTGCTATATCAGCCAGAATATCCACCAGCAGCTGAAAGTTCAGGATATCGCAAAACAGGTTCACTTAAGTCCTTCGTATTTTGCAATCTATTTTAAGAATAAGACAAATGTCAATTTCAGGACCTACCTCCTGTGGAAAAAGATGGAATACGCCCGTCTGCGGCTTATGGATCCTGATTCTGCCATCAATGATATCGCTTATGAGTTGGGATATGGAGATTCGCGTTCTTTTTCCAGAGCTTTCAAAAATATCAACGGCATATCTCCTTCCGCATTCCAGGAAAGGGAAGGAAACAAAGCAAAGAGGTAAATTATGCGAAACATCATTGACAAGATCAGACAAACATACGACAACAAGAGTCTCTTTCATAAAATTCGGATGGTAATCTGCGGACTCGTAATCTCCATTACTTTCATCGTTCTTCTGACATCGATGGCTTTTTATTTACACACAAACCGGGAAAGAACCGGACGGCTGGCTCAGGAAAATACAACAAATGCTGCCAACACCATCGGTCTTGCATATACAACTATCCTAGAACACTTTGTAGAAACCTGCGGAACAGACGATTTCGTCTCTGATTTGCATATACTTTCCGATCCTGAAGAAGCTTATACCTACAAGAAGAGTATTCTGCAAAGTGAGTTGTCTTCTCTTGCAGGATGTCATTATATTGTAAATTCCGCAATTCTCCTGTCTGGGGACCAGACGACATACTACTCGCTATATAAGAATACACTGAACGTATCCGGTGATTTTCTCTCCCAAAAGGAACTGGATCGTATCAGTGGAATCACCTGGCTTTCCAAGAGGAAAAGTCCGTTCTTAAGCAGAGATGATGTGATTGTGGTAGTCTTTCCTGTCAAAGCGGATGGCTATTCCAGTATCCGCCTCACAAAAGGCAAAGAAAAAAGCGATGCCTATGTCATGATTCTTCTGGACAGTAAAAGGCTCAACACCGTGATTACTAACGCAGGAGCCGATAATACGAATGGTGAATTCTTTATATCAAACCAAAATGGTGAACTATTAAACCCTTCTGATGATCCGGCGATCCGAAAAGCACTTGACCGCCCACAGCGCAGGGAATTTCTACAAGGGTTGTCCACACAAAAGGATAATCTTTCAAGCCTGAAGACCAAAAATGTTTCTCTCTATGCCCGTAATCTGGAAAAGTCTGATTTATATCTGGTCAACTACGTTGAAAACGAAAAGATTTCAACTTTATTTGGCCGATCTGGAATACTGATTCTCGCCATCGCCTTACTGATGATTATTGTATTACTGGCACTTTCTTTTTTGCTGACACGATACATCACCAGCCCTTTGAATACTCTGGTGAATGTTGTAACCCAGATTGGGTCGGACAGCTATACGAAGCATATTCATGTTCAGACAAACGACGAGATGGGTCAGGTCTTCCGGGCCATTAACAGCATGCACGATACGATTCAGGAGCAAATGCAGCTGATCAAAAAGGAGGAACAGGAAAAATATAGTGCTCAGGTACGTGTCCTCTCCGAACAGATTAATCCGCATTTTTTGTATAATACCCTGGACTACGTTCAGCTGGAAGTGATGAATGGGCATAATACGCCGGCAGCAGAGATGATTCAATATCTGGTGGAATATCTGCGCATCGGATTGTCCTATGGAGATGAGACAATCACCATTGCAAATGAAATCAAGCATGTTCATTCCTATATCAAAATCATGAATCAGCGTTTTTCAGAGTCGATTGTTTTCATGTACCAGATTGCCCCGGGACTGGAAAAAACTATGATTCTCAAGACAATCCTTCAGCCCCTGGTAGAGAATTCGATCAAACATGGATTCAGTATTGATTCTGGCGGTGTACCCGTCGCATCTCCGTCGATTGAGATCATTTTCTTTCGCCATGCGGATATTCTCAATATCGAGATAACCGACAACGGGAGCGGCTTCGATCCCCAAAACGTCGAAAAGGCTCTCCAAAATGGAGAGCCCGAGGATCAGACAAGGAGACATGTAGGAATCCATAACGTCTATCAACGTCTTTGCACCTACTACGGAAGGGAAAACATCTCTTTTAATCTGTCTTCCATGCCTTTTTATAAGAATACAATCTTGATTCATATACACCTTTCCCATCAGGAAAAAGATGAAAGTTACATCTGAGCTGTCACCATCTCGTAGTAGAAACCTCTCTTTTTCATCAGCTCACTGTGTGTTCCCATCTCTGCGATTCCCTTATTGGCTATGTAGAGAATTTTATCGCAGTTTTTGATTGTTGAAAGTCTGTGGGCCACGACAAATGTAGTCCTCCCGTCCATCAGGCGGTCGAGACCTTCCTGAACCAGACGCTCGGTTTTCGTATCAATGGATGAGGTTGCCTCATCTAAGATCAGAATCTTGGGATCCCGGATCAAGGTTCTGGCAAATGCGACGAGCTGTTTTTGGCCTTGTGAAAGAGTGCTTTCTTTATCCTCAACCTGAGTATCATAACCTTGTTCCATCTCACGGATGAACTCATCTGCAAATACCGTCCTGCAGGCCTCTTCGATTTCTTCTTGTGTGGCATCCAGCCGTCCGTATCGAACATTGTCAGAGACTGAGCCGGTGAAGATAAATCCATCCTGCTGCATCACGCCCATCTGACTTCTGAGGGAATGAATCGTCACATCCCGGACATCCTTCCCATCAATCTTCACGGATCCGCCGGTGACATCATAAAAGCGTGACAGAAGATTCACAATTGTAGATTTCCCGGCACCGGTCGGTCCGACGAGTGCGATACTTTCTCCAGCTTTGACATGGAGATCGACGTGCTCAAGAACATTCTCATCTCCGTCATCATAGCAGAACGTGACATCGTCAAAATCAACATTTCCGGTGATCGGCGGGAGCTCTTTTGCATCCTCGGAATCTGTCAGAAGTACCGGTTCATCGATAATCTCGAAAATTCTCTCCAGATATGAGAGTGTGTTTAACAGCTGGTTATACAGGTTTGCAATATTGATAATCGGCTGCCACATCCTCCATGCATAATCAGCCATCACAAGCAGTACGCCAAATGTAATTGCAGGGCGAATCCACGCGACACCTGCCATGTACATGACCGAGATTGCGACAATCGAGATCAGGTCTACCATATTCGTAGTCCAGTAAGCCAATTTGATTGCATGCATCACTGACTCATAGTTATTCAGATTTAGGTCATCGAAGATCGTTTCGTTCTCGTCCTGACGCACAAAATTCTGGGAAATGGCGACCCCATTGATGCTTTCCTGAAGATAGGCATTCATGTTGGAACCTTTGTTGTTCACGATCTGCCATGCCCTTCTCTGTCTCGGTTTCAACATCGCAAGCCCCGCAATCAGCACCGGAACACCCGCGAATATGATCAGCGTCATCTTCACACTGGTTGTAAACATAAAGATCAGAATGAATATGATATTGAATATCTCGAGTACAAAGTTGATCATTCCGTTCGAGAGCATGTCGGAAACATTATTCACATAATTGATGACACGTACCAATATCTTGCCATGTGGGCGGGAATCATAGAAAGTAAATGGAAGTTCCTGCAGCTTATTAAACAAATCCGTCCGGATATCAAAGATGATGTCCTGCCCTACTCTGGTCATAATTCTGGCACGGATGACTGCCAGCGTAACACTGAGCGCTACGATCACCACAACAGCAAGGGCCAACAGGAGAAGCTGTCTGACGTCTTTATTCGGAATCGTGTGATCTACGGCATAACCTATGATTTTAGCGGGAATCAATGAACACACCGATGAAACAGCTGAAAAAAGGAGTGCCATAATCATGGATTTTTTTCTTCTGCCTATGTATACAAAGGTTCGTTTCAGGTGGTTAATATTAAACTCTTCTTCAAGGCGTTCGTCTTCGTCAAAACGATTCTTTTTAGCCATGTACCCTCACCCCCATTCCATTGTTGGATTCCTCACTTGTATCGGAAAGATTCCGGCGGTCTTCTTCATCTTCTTCAAGCGAAGATACACCTCTTTGAAGGAGGTAAATCTCCTGATAATATCCGCCCTGCCTGAGCAGTTCCTTATGGCTGCCCATCTCTGCGATACTTCCATGATCTAAGATAAAGATTCGATCTGCTTTCATAGCTGAAAAATATCTTTGCGCAATGATGATTTTTGTCGCATTGCCCGACATTCCCAGCAGGTTATCGCGAATCTCACTTTCCGTATTCATATCGACTGCCGAGGTGGTATCGTCAAGAATTAAGACAGACGGATTAATAGCGATGGCACGTGCCAGCGCCAGTCTCTGTTTTTGTCCGCCGGAAAGTCCGGTTCCACGCTCACCAATCATGGTATCAAAACCATTTTGCATACGCCATACGAAATCTGCTCTGGCAAGCTTTGCAACACGTTCGATTTTGTTTGACCGAAGCATCGTATTGCCAAATGCAATGTTCCGATTGATCGTATCGGAGAATAGGAATACATCCTGATTCGCTATTCCGATGTTTTTTCGCAGTACGTCAATATCATAGTCTCTCACATCGATATCGTCGATCAGAACGGCTCCCCCCGTCACATCGATAAAACGGTTGATGCAGTTGATCATGGTTGTCTTACCGGATCCAGTCGGCCCCATAAGTGCAATCGTCTCTCCTGGCTGAATTGTAAAGTTTACGTGCTCCAAAACATCGGTATGTTCCAGTTTCACGCTGACATCACGAAATTCAATCTTTCCTTCCAGCTTTTCTTTCACAACCAGTTCGCCTTCTCTATTCTTAACCGTCGGTTCTGCAGCGTCGAGTTCCATCAGTTTGTCTATCGAAGCCATAAAGCGCTGTGTATCGTTGACCAGCATTCCCATATTCCGCATCGGCGCGGCAAGTGTCCAACACAGACTATTAAATGCCAGAAAAGTTCCGGCACTGATTTTACCATTCATAAGGAAGATACCGCCCACGACAAGAACAACAATTGGCAGTGCCTGTGAAAACCCCTCAATTGCAGGATAAAAGCGAAGCCATACGAAAGAAGCTGTAATGTTCGCCTCACGGAAATCTTCATTTCTCTCTTTGAATTTCTTTTCTTCGTAATCTTCCCTTGCAAATGCTTTTATCACGCGGTTTGCTTCGATGTTTTCCTGTGCATTGCTGTTCATCTTTGATAGTTTCTCCCTCAGCCGCATATAATATGGGCGGGCTGTCTTAGAAAATTTATATGTAACTACAAAGATGATCGGGGTAAATACCATCAGCCCCAAGGTCAATATCACGTTTTTTGAAAACATATAAATCGCTGTTGCCATATAGAGCGTAAAGCATTCCATAAAACCTCGGAGTAAAGCTACGATCCCATGTTTTCCCATCTCGGCATCTGATGTCAGTCTCGTCATCAGATCTCCCGTTTCATTTCTCTTGTAAAACCCACGGTCCAGATTCTGGAGTTTATGGAACATCTGCCTTTTGAAATCATACAGAAATTTCTGTCCGCATCTTTCCACGCCGATTATTCCAAAACGCCACACGAATGTACGGACTACCATAAGTGAAATCATCAGTGCCAGAAGGCGAATCAGTTTATCAATCAGTTCCTCCATATTCCCCTTTTGTTCGGGAATCTTTAAGATAACCTGATCGACAATCATCTGACTGATGATCGGATTCTGCAGCTGCATGATGACTGGAATCATAAGAAGAATCAGCAAAAATACATACTGCGTTCGGTAACCTTTCATCTGGCTCCAGAGCCATTTTATCTGTTTCATGAAACACCACACCTCCACTTGAGCAATAATATTTTGTGTTATTTTCACTATATCAGAATTGATTTGGAATTACTATTGTTTATAGAAAATTAATGTAAATTTTATATTTAAGCTGCCGATTTGAATTTATAAGCCCAAAAAAAGCCTGCTATGGAATCTCTAAATATCCATAACAGGTTTATGATTGTTCTATATTTAATGTGTTAAAACTTCCGGTCCGTCCTCCGTGATCAGAACCGTATACTCCCACTGTGCGGAGAGGCTTTTGTCCTCCGTGTAGATGGTCCATCCGTTGTGCTCATCCTGAAAGATATCTTCTCTTCCGGCATTTACCATGGGCTCGATCGTAAAGATCATCCCCGGTACCAAAAGCATATCGGTTCCTCTGGTTCCGATAAATCCGACCCAGGGATCCTCGTGGAAATCATTCCCCACTCCGTGTCCTCCAATCTCTCGGACAACCGTGTATCCATTATCATAGGCATGTTTACATACAGCGGCAGACATATCGCCCAGATGAGCCCATGCACGGCATTCTTTGAGTCCCAGGTCAACACATTCTTTTGTGACACGAATTAGTTTTTCGGCCTCCGGCGATACCGTTCCGATACAATACATACGAGATGCATCTGCGTAGAACCCATTTACAATTGTGGTGACATCAATATTGATGATATCGCCTTCCTTTAAGATTGTGCCCGGATCCGGGATTCCGTGGCAGACCTGATCGTTGACTGATGTACAAACACTTTTTGGAAACCCCTCAAAGTTCAAGGGTGCGGGAATTCCGCCCATCTTTGTTGTCTGATCGTGGACAAACGTATTAATGTCTTCTGTGCTCATTCCCGGTTTTACAAAGTCCTCCAGCAAATCCAGAATTCTGGTATTCACAACTCCGGCATGACGAATCCTCTCAATCTGAGCCGGAGTCTTAATCATGTCATGCCGCGGAACTTTATCTCCCATAATCCTGTAATTTTCTATCTTGGTATCAAATGCCATATGGCATTGTTTATATTTCTTTCCACTGCCGCACCAGCAGGGATCATTTCTTCCGATTTTGTGCATATAATCCTCCGTTCCTATCATCCTTACAGATCTATTCTACACTAATTTCGGAGATTTTCAACCCGTTACTGAAAACTTAAACCTCAAATCTTCTATATATGCTGACCTTAAACACAAAATCTTCATATGAGATCTGTGCATCGTCAATCATCATCCCCAACAGATGATATTCTCTTGAACCGGCATGAGATTTGCTGGTGCCCAAAAGTTCATCATAATAATCCTCCATATTCGGGTTTCTTGGAATCCGAAGCATCTTTGCGAATTCATTCATGTCTGCCGGTGCTTTGCTGCAGTTCCCCTGCAGTTCTACTCGAAATCCATTGTTATGGAACTGAACATTCGCCTGAAAATCCACAATATCATTCGACAGAAAATACACCAACAGCTCATTCACGATTCGACATGCTTTTTCCTTCTCTACCATTCCCTCTATCCTCCTTAATATCAATCATCATATCTAAAAACGGCACCATGCATGCCGCGACAAACCCGCATGAAAAACCATTGTTATAAAGATTCAACCCGCCGTGCAGATAGGTGACATTCGACACAAGTGTCATATGTAAAAAGCCTGCGGCGATTCCCGACAGTATTCCATAATAGCCCGCAATCGGTGCCAAACTGGTTCCAAACAGAGCGCTCATGATCAACGTAACTGGATCACTGGTATCCATTGGTGAGACAAATGCAGCGAACACCACACCTGCAAGGATTGGAAGGCTGTTTTTGATATGACAGCCAAATGCAGAAAATCCAATTACCGTAAGTACAGCTCCCACAATCGGTCCGGAAAAGGTTCCTCCCAGGAGTATGACGAATGCAATCATAAGCAGTCCCATGATTCCCATATTAATCAGCGTTGCACCGAGGCCATCTTCTGTCACAAAATCAGTGACCAGTACGCCGGGAGATGCGATAATCGATTTCATCCCTTTAAGTGAACGATTGTTGACCACAAATCCCACCAGCAAAAGTGCAATGGAAAGACTGCATAAGAAGATTCCGGCTTCTGTGGAATACTGCCGGGCGATCAGACGCGGAGTGTCAATCTCTTCTCCAAACAGACGCATGATACTTGCGGCCATCATTGCTATGATTCCGGAAGTAAAACCTACATTATATAGCGAAAATCCCCGGTGAAACTGTAAAAATGAAGAGGATAGCGGCGGAAGTATCATTCCGATAAAGATCCCCACAAGATATCCAATTATAATTCCGGCCGGCCAGGGCAGATTGCTCCCAAAAGCAATATAACTAATCACCGGAGAAAGTGTACTGCCAAAAAGTGCTGCCAGTGAAAACTGTGAGTATGGTTTTCGCACAAGACGGGCATATATTGATACCCCAAGAAAAATTGGTACCGAATTAAAAATATCCTTCCCAAAAAAGGAAAAACCGGACACAGTAAAAAGAGCGGCGATCATCGGTCCATTCAACCGTACCTTCTTAATCCAGAGAAGAAGAAGGCTTGCCATGGTAAGAATACCACTATTTAAAAATGCACTCCCAAAACTACCGACCTCAAAGTAATCTGTAATCAGATTACTGGGAGAAGTAAAGATTCGAAACATTCCCTTTATAAGGTCGATAGAAGGATCCGATACTATTCCGATCAGCATCAGGATTATGCAGTAAGCGGCAATTAGACGGTAAAGAAAGGCTTGAAAATCCGGATAGGACTGGTCTTTTGTTTTATGAATGATTCGTCTTGTCATGAATTCTCCTTTGCGGTGTTTTGCTGTACTGTTTATGGTCTTTTCCATACTATATCGTTCTTTGTAGTAAAAAGTCAATTCTTTTCAGAAAATTAAGTGCAATAAAAAATTCAGACGTTAATATATACAAAGATGAAAGCGTCAAAAGGTAGCTTCATCCGGGCACTTAGGGTAAGCTTTGAGAATCGAAAAAGACCCTGTCAGTATGACAGGATCTCATCTCTAACTCCCCGAGTAGGGTTCGAACCTACGACAACTCGGTTAACAGCCGAGGGCTCTACCGCTGAGCTATCGAGGATTATTCTGTTTTGGATACTTTACATACGTATCTTCAAAACCGCATACAAATTATAACATCATTCCATCTTTTTGTAAACACCGGACCTTCACTTGATGATAAACTTCATCAAGTGTCGAGGTCAAGCCCTCGACCGATTAGTAACAGTCAGCTCCATACATTGCTGTACTTCCACCTCTGCCCTATCTACCTCGTCGTCTTCAAGGGGTCTTACTTCTTTCGAATGGGATATCTCATCTTGAGGTGAGCTTCACGCTTAGATGCCTTCAGCGTTTCTCTCTTCCCGGCTTGGCTACCCTGCCCTGAGCCTGGCGGCTCAACAGGTACACCAGCGGCCGGTCCATCCCGGTCCTCTCGTACTAAGGACAGCTCCTCTCAAATATCCTACGCCCACGCCGGATAGGGACCGAACTGTCTCACGACGTTCTGAACCCAGCTCGCGTACCGCTTTAATGGGCGAACAGCCCAACCCTTGGGACCTACTACAGCCCCAGGATGCGATGAGCCGACATCGAGGTGCCAAACCACTCCGTCGATGTGAACTCTTGGGAGTGATAAGCCTGTTATCCCCAGGGTAGCTTTTATCCGTTGAGCGATGGCAATCCCACTTTCATACCACCGGATCACTAAGTCCTACTTTCGTATCTGCTCCACCCGTCGGTGTCGCAGTTAAGCTCCCTTCTGCCTTTGCACTCTTTGAATGGTTTCCAACCATCCTGAGGGAACCTTTGAGCGCCTCCGATACTCTTTCGGAGGCGACCGCCCCAGTCAAACTCCCCGTCTGGCATTGTCCCATGTCCGGTTCACGGACTCTGGTTAGAAATCCACTACTGCAAGGGCGGTATCCCAACAGCGGCTCCAAAGATACTTGCGTACCTTCTTCTTAGCCTCCCGCCTATCCTGTACATGCAGTACCGGGTCCCAGTACCAAACTGGAGTAAAGCTCCATGGGGTCTTTCCGTCCTGGCGCGGGTAACCAGCATCTTCACTGGTACTTCAATTTCACCGGATGCATTGTTGAGACAGCGCTCAAATCATTACGCCTTTCGTGCGGGTCGGAACTTACCCGACAAGGAATTTCGCTACCTTAGGACCGTTATAGTTACGGCCGCCGTTTACTGGGGCTTAAATTCAAAGCTTTGAGCCGTAGCTCTGACCTCTCCTCTTAACCTTCCAGCACCGGGCAGGCGTCAGCCCATATACTTCACCTTTCGGTTTCGCATAGACCTGTGTTTTTGCTAAACAGTTGCTTGAGCCTTTTCTCTGCGGCCTGACTTTCGCCAGGCACCCCTTCTCCCGAAGTTACGGGGCCATTTTGCCGAGTTCCTTAACAATGCTTCTTCCGTCGGCCTTAGGATTCTCTCCTCATCTACCTGTGTCGGTTTACGGTACGGGTACAATAAAAACAATAGCGGCTTTTCTTGATCCATGGCTCACACGCTTCCCTACTTTACTTCGGTCCGCTTCACGTCTTTGGATTGTACTGCGGTTTTACCTGCAGCACTCCTCCTTCGCTTGCACGCGGCTTTCCATTCCGCGCCCGTGCTCTCCACACATGTCCCCACAGTTCTGTTTTACTGCAGTGCAGGAATCTCCACCTGCTTTCCATCGACTACGGCTTTCGCCCTCGCCTTAGGTCCCGACTTACCCAGAGAAGATCAGCTTTACTCTGGAAACCTTGGATATTCGGCCGAGAGGATTCTCACCTCTCTCTCGCTACTCATTCCGGCATTCTCTCTTCTCAGATCTCCACGGCCCCTTCCGGTACCGCTTCTTCGTTCTGACAATGCTCCTCTACCAATGATCTTACAATCATTCCTGAGCTTCGGTGTCGTGTTTTAGCCCCGGACATTTTCGGCGCAGAACCTCTCGACCAGTGAGCTGTTACGCACTCTTTTAATGTATGGCTGCTTCTGAGCCAACATCCTGGTTGTCTTTGAAATCCCACATCCTTTTCCACTTAACACGCACTTTGGGACCTTAGCTGCAGATCTGGGCTGTTTCCCTTTTGACCATCCAACTTATCTCGTATGGTCTGACTCCCAGACATCGGTATCACGGCATTCGCAGTTTGATATCCTTTGGTAAGCTTTGACGCCCCCTTGGGAATTCAGTGCTCTACCTCCGTGTATCTTGTCTGAGGCTAGCCCTAAAGCTATTTCGAGGAGAACCAGCTATCTCCGGGTTCGATTGGAATTTCTCCCCTACCCACACCTCATCGCCACCCTTTTCAACGGATGTGCGTTCGGTCCTCCACGGCCTTTTACGGCAGCTTCAACCTGGACATGGGTAGATCACCCGGTTTCGGGTCTGCGTGTTCCGACTTTCGCCCTCTTAAGACTTGGTTTCCCTTCGGCTCCACACCTGACAGTGCTTAACCTTGCCGGCACCCGCAACTCGCCGGACCGTTCTACAAAAAGTACGCGGTTGATGGCTGTGGACTCACCTATTCTCATGCTGCAATGCGGTCGCTACGGCTTCGAGTACAAGGAAACTCACGCAGACGTAGTTGTCTACGTCGAGTAAGTTGACGATGTAATCGCTGTCGTAACGGCTGCAGAGCTCATGAAGATAGGTGAACCCACAGGCACATCTTCCACAGCTTGTAAACACAGGGTTTCAGGTTCTCTTTCACTCCCCTCCCGGGGTCCTTTTCACCTTTCCTTCACAGTACTATGCGCTATCGGTCACTGAGGAGTATTTAGCCTTGGGGGGTGGTCCCCCCGTCTTCCCACAAGGTTTCTCGTGTCTCGTGGTACTCTGGATCCTGCCGGTCTTTCCTTCTTTTCGCCTACGGGTCTTTCACCCTCTTTGGATGGCTTTCCCAAAACCATTCGGCTAAGTTAGAAAGTACCTCCTGCAGTCCAAAACCCCATGGTGCACGCACCATGGTTTGGGCTCTTTCCCGTTCGCTCGCCGCTACTTGGAAAATCGAGTTTTCTTTCTTCTCCTCGGGGTACTTAGATGTTTCAGTTCCCCCGGTTCCCTTCCCTACGTTATGAATTGGCGTAGGAATGCATGAGGTCTGCTCATGCGGGTTTCCCCATTCGGATATCTCCGGATCTCAGGCTGTGTGCGCCTCCCCGAAGCTTTTCGCAGCTTGCCGCGTCCTTCTTAGGCTCTCAGTGCCAAGGCATCCACCCTGCGCTCTTAATGCTTGACCTTTGTTGGTCCACCTCCCCGCTAGCGTGCGGTTCGGTTTTGTGTTTACTGATTCTGTATTGGAATCCATGTCTGACTCTCATCTTCCATGGACTTCGACTTTCTTTAAAAGCATCGATTCTTTCGAATCTATCTGGTTTCGATAACATCATGTATTCTCATACACAATGCCTCGGATGTCTTTTCTCTATCTTGCGTTTTTCACGCTTGGATATAGATATAATCTGTATGCGGTTTTCAAGGTACGTATCTGACTGAATCTTTATCAGTCATCAGGAAACAAAACAAAGAAACGAAAAACCTTGCAAGGCTCTCTCCTCTTTCGTTTTACCTTCTGATCACTGGTAAAAACCAGCTCTAACAGCACTTCCCTGCTGATAAAGGTTAGCACACTTCTTTGGGTGCCTGTTCTATTCTCATCAAGTGCTTCACCTACACTTTGTATTAGGTGCTGGCAGCCACCTGCTCTCCCACACCGTTACCAGTGTAGTACCATCGGCCGCTTAAGGCTTAACCTTCGTGTTCGGGATGGGTACGGGTGTTTCCCCTAAACGCATCGCCGCCAGCAGTTAGTTATTCAGTTTTGAGACTGACAAGCTGTAAAAGTTTCGTTTCTGTTACTTTTACACTTGATAACTAAACAGTAAAACACATCCGGTTACTCATCCGTTTCCTTAGAAAGGAGGTGATCCAGCCGCACCTTCCGATACGGCTACCTTGTTACGACTTCACCCCAGTTACCAGCTCCACCTTCGACTGCTCCGTCCTCCGTAGAGGTTCGGTCACAGGCTTCGGGCATTTCCGGCTCCCATGGTGTGACGGGCGGTGTGTACAAGACCCGGGAACGTATTCACCGCGGCATTCTGATCCGCGATTACTAGCGATTCCAGCTTCATGTAGTCGAGTTGCAGACTACAATCCGAACTGAGACGTTATTTTTGGGGTTCGCTTCCGGTCTCCCGTTCGCTTCCCTCTGTTTCCGCCATTGTAGCACGTGTGTAGCCCAAATCATAAGGGGCATGATGATTTGACGTCATCCCCGCCTTCCTCCAGGTTATCCCTGGCAGTCTCATCAGAGTGCCCAGCTCTACCTGCTGGCTACTGACAATAAGGGTTGCGCTCGTTGCGGGACTTAACCCAACATCTCACGACACGAGCTGACGACAACCATGCACCACCTGTCTCCTCTGTCCCGAAGGAAAGGTACCATTACGTACCGGTCAGAGGGATGTCAAGATTTGGTAAGGTTCTTCGCGTTGCTTCGAATTAAACCACATGCTCCACCGCTTGTGCGGGTCCCCGTCAATTCCTTTGAGTTTTATTCTTGCGAACGTACTCCCCAGGTGGAATGCTTAATGCGTTTGCGGCGGCACCGAAAAGCTGTGCTTCCCGACACCTAGCATTCATCGTTTACGGCGTGGACTACCAGGGTATCTAATCCTGTTTGCTACCCACGCTTTCGAGCCTCAACGTCAGTTACCGTCCAGTAAGCCGCCTTCGCCACTGGTGTTCTTCCTAATATCTACGCATTTCACCGCTACACTAGGAATTCCGCTTACCCCTCCGGTACTCAAGATCTGCAGTTTCCAAAGCAGTCCCAGGGTTGAGCCCTGGAATTTCACTTCAGACTTGCCGGTCCGTCTACGCTCCCTTTACACCCAGTAAATCCGGATAACGCTTGCCCCCTACGTATTACCGCGGCTGCTGGCACGTAGTTAGCCGGGGCTTCTTAGTCAGGTACCGTCATTTTCTTCCCTGCTGATAGAGCTTTACATACCGAAATACTTCTTCACTCACGCGGCGTCGCTGCATCAGGCTTTCGCCCATTGTGCAAGATTCCCCACTGCTGCCTCCCGTAGGAGTCTGGGCCGTGTCTCAGTCCCAATGTGGCCGGTCGCCCTCTCAGGCCGGCTATGGATCGTTGCCTTGGTAGGCCTTTGCCCTGCCAACTAGCTAATCCAACGCGGGTCCATCTCATACCACCGGAGTTTTTCACACGGCATCATGCGATGCTGTGCGCTTATGCGGTATTAGCAGCTGTTTCCAACTGTTATCCCCCGGTACGAGGCAGGTTCCCCACGCGTTACTCACCCGTCCGCCGCTGTCTATTCCTTCCTCTGTCCGAAGACTTTGGAAAGAATTTCTCGCTCGACTTGCATGTGTTAAGCACGCCGCCAGCGTTCATCCTGAGCCAGGATCAAACTCTCTGATCAATATGATCATCCGCTGATTTCTCAGTTGATGCAAAGTTCGTTCCAGGTCAAAATCAACTACTAGCTAATTTATCCCTTTTACTGTTTTTTAAGGATCTTTCGATCGTTCATTGTTAATTCTCAAATGGACTTTCGAGGATGTGTTTTACTGTTTAATTATCAAGGTTCCTGTTCGTTCCTGTTTTTGCAGCAACTTGATTATCTTATCACGCTGTATCTGCTTTGTCAAGAACTTTTTCTTTCTTTTTATCTCAATATGAGATGTCTACTGTCTTATTTCTATGTCTCGCTGACAGCTTATTTATAATACCATGTCTACATTCCTTTGTCAACAAGTTTTTCGACTTTTTCCGACTTTCTCACATTTCATTTAATTTCCAAAGTAAGTTCCACGGTCTATATTTCAAGAGAGGAACTTACTATCGGGGCTGCATTCACATCTTAAAAATAAGCTTCACCAGAAGATTATGGGTATACAAGTAATTGAGAAAGGGATCCTTGTCAATCTCCTGCATAAACTGACTTCCCCAGCCTGTATTGGAACACAGCGTCAAGATCCCAAAGAAAAGCCACAACCACAGAAGAGCCCGGGCAATTCCTGCCGCTGCCCCTCCCAGCCGATTGGCAAACCCAATAATCGGCAGATCTGTCACTACATCGACTGCCTTTAATATGATGTGCAGAAGAACGATTGAGAGCACAAAAGCAATCAAAAATGCAATTATCCTTAACGCACTTTCGCTCAGATAGCTGACAAGGTACTCCGTGAATGTAACAGTCCCCTGGCCCGAGGATGCATCACTGTCACTCATAATCTCCTGTCGCATATAGTCAGGAATCGGTAGTGAATAGATGAACTCCTGCTTAGCCTGATCACTCTCGCTAGTCTGCTCTCCTCCTCTTTCCGCCTGAAATTCCGTGAATTTCTCTTCGATATATTCAGGCAGTTTCGTGTGTTCTTTTACAAACCCTTCCACATGGGGAGAGAGCCAGTTGGAAATCATGATCACAAAGACGAAGAAAAATGTAGACACAATCGTCCGGATCAGTCCTTTTCTTATTCCCTGAATCACAGACAAGGCCAAAATAGCCAGAATTATGATTGCCAGCCAACTCATGTAAGATCTCCTCTTTCCTGCTATTTTGTAAGCTTTATAGCGTAGTTCCCATTATCCGTCACCAATATGTAGCGGTTTGGAGAAAGCGGTATCACCGTATTCAAGATTCCTTCACTAATATTTCCTTCAAATTTCTTCACACCTGACAGGCTGTAAGTACACATCCGCCTGTTGTTATACATCAGGACCTGATTATCGTCCATCGTAATCTGAGTATAATTAAAATCAAAGTCCTGTGAAAATATCTCTTTTCCTCCCAGATCATATACTTTCATCGTATATGCTTTCCCGACATCGTTGTTATGTATTACATAGCCCGCGTGACTGCTGTTATAGAACACACTGACAATCTCTTCTTTTTCAAAGACTCTTGTTGTCCGTTTTGGAATCTGTTTTCCCTTATAAACTGCGAATCCATCATCCAGAAATAGCAGACATGTGGATGGATCCAGATACTGCACCTCAGGTGCTACACAATTTTTTATTGTCTCACGGTTCACAATATGATCTGTCTTATTCTGTCCAGCATTGCCCCAGTTATAGAATACGACTTCAGTCTTAGGAACCGACTGTTTCATCTGAAGATAGGATACAGCCATTACCAGACCATCTTCCGATAATGCCAGATCCATCGGATATCCGGGTTCACCCATCGTACTTTTAAAAGAAGCGATACTTTTTCCAGCTTTGTCATAATACTGAATCCGGGTGTTATCACCTGACTCCAATATAGCGGCTACAACCCCTTGTTTGGCAACTTTCGCCTTTACAATCGGCATGTCCGTAGATATCGTTCCAATCAGCCCCTGATCCTGATAAACTTTTACAGTCGTTCCCTGTGTATCATAGATGGCAATTGTATCCTGGCAGCTGGTCACAGCAGGAGCATTCATCGTGTAAGACGAAGACCACAGGGTCTTGTCCTTACTGTCGGTGAGAGTTGCCCTGTCCAGACTGAATTTTAATAATTTATTTCCAATCTTGCTGCAAGAGGCTGTTGTCATATCATCACCAGAAAGTTCCTTTAGTACTGAATAGGAATCATAAGACCAATATTTCATCACCTGTGTTACACCAAAGAGTAACAGCAAAACTCCCAGAACTACAGTTCCAAACCGAACCCACCGTTTTTGTCTGTAACGGCGCAGCTGTTTTCTATAGTCGCTCAGGCGAATTGCTGGTTTTACATCGTTTTTCGTCTCATCAGTGACAGCAGCTTCGAGCTTTTCCAGCTCCAGGGGAGTGTCCACCTTATCTTCCAGTGCTTTCTGAAGTCCTTCAAAATTCATCTCTTTTTTTGCCATTTCATGTATTCCTTTTTCAATCTCTTATCTGTGAGTTTATGGCATTTTTACGAATACCCTCTAATTGTACCATACTATGATACCGGGGTCAAAAGATTATGCTTTAAGATTGTGGAAGCAGTAGTTTCTGTCCCTCGTAAATCAATTCGGAATTTGCAAGATGATTGAGTTCGCATATCTGTGCCACCATGGACATATTTCCATAGTTTGCGATACTGATTCTACTCAGGGTATCACCTTTTTGTACGATGTATTCTTTTGTGGAAACTGCAGTCCCTGATGTCACAGAAGAGTTTCCGTCCGTCTGGGCATTCTCCGGTGAAACAGCAGAATCAGCCTCAGGTGTCGTTGTTACGTCCGGTGTGGTGTCTGCATCGCTTTCATCCGAAGATGCTGTGCTCTCTTCTTTTGAAGAAGACGAACTTTTCCCATCTGAATCCGATGAACTCTTACTTTTTGATGATGACAGACTGCTGCTTATTGACTCTGATCCCTGCGATTCCTCGAAATCATCATCTTCCGGAAAGTCAGACACCGCTGCCGTCTCACTTCCCCCAGAATCCTCATTAAATCTGCCAAGTACTCCCGGCAGTGAACCGGAACCCCTCGCATAGTTAAATCCGACAGCGATCACCGCCACGGCAACACATGCTGCCAGTGTATAAACCTTGTTGTGGTTTCCCTGGCTTTCCGGTTTCTCTTCCGTCTCTTTTTTCTTATCAAGAGCCTTCCTGAAATTATTCACTGCACGATCTGACACCTGTTCTGTTTCCTCTATCGAACGATTCTTTCCGATCGCAATCATATATTCCTGCATTGGCTCATTTTTCTCATAGTAGATATAATAGCCATTTTCTTTTGTCATTCTGCCGTTATCATAAAAGTAGAATTTCTCTTCCTTCTCCGCCGGCTCCATCAGAAAAAGGACCTTATCATTTCCTGCAAAGTGATTCAGATGCGTTTTCAGGATCACATCATTGATATCGAAGTTGAATCCGGGAAGGCTCAAAACCCATCCCAGAATTTCCTGTCCACGGAAGTACTTTTCCATCGTATCATGTACTTCTCCCCACACCTTGTCCGTAAACTGAATATGTTCCGGAGTCACCTCCATATCCTGTATCTCCACTGCACTTTGTATAAACAGATAGGATTTTCCCTCTGCCCACTTGTATCTCCCCAGTAATATGGCTATATGTCCCACTGCTTCCTTATCCATACTCATGCGTCTTAAGAATGTATAGACATAATCCTCCATATAAATCTTACGTGCTCCCCCGATTTCTCCAATTTGTCTGATGTTTTTAGGCAAGTAAAAAAATTCTTCATTACCTTTCGCCTTACTTTTGTCTTCTTTATACACAATCTCAATCATTCAAATCACCCCTTTTTTGCCTCGATGATGCTTACGAGCTGCACCGCATGATGTGCTCCCGCAATTCTACAATACAATAGCACAACATAACTGCAGAATTTATCAAAATATGAAAGCGAAACCCCAGATTTTATCGACATATTCCATCAATATCATCTTTCTCCCCCCGGAAATCCCGGTTTCTCTATGAGCAGCTTGTCATTCTGTAGCGTTTATGCGTGCAAAAGGCCGTGATGCAGTTGGAATGAAATATGGAGTTTACGAATATTCTATAAACTAATGGGGAATGCTACCAGGGTCGTAAAATCATAGTCCGATGGGGCAGATAGGGGCAGCTATGTTTCGAAAAACAAAAAATGAGACTTGTTATGTAAATGCAGACAGCATACACGCGAGTACAGAGATTGGAAATGCTCTGGAATATTATATATCCCATATGAATTTTAGCTGGAATGATCTAATATTTCTATGTATCGGCAGTGACCGAATCACAGGAGATTGTCTCGGTCCCCTGACTGGAAGTCAGCTGAATCAAAAAGGCATACACCCTTACACTGTATATGGAACTCTCGATGATCCAGTACATGCATTAAATCTGACAGATGTAATAAATGATATACAATATGCACATCCACAGGCATTGATTATCGCAATTGATGCATCACTTGGTTCGACCACCCATCAGGGATGTATCTGTGTGGGAGAAGGAGCGATTCTGCCCGGTGCAGGTGTAAGCAAAGATCTTCCGGCAGTCGGGCATATCTTTATCACAGGTATTGTAAACCAGACAGGAATTTCACCTCATCTTCTCCTTTCTAGCACCAGACTTTCCGATGTCATGCGGATGGCCGATTCCATCAGCGGCGGAATACTGGGCAGCTATTATATCCGACAACTTGCAAAGAAAAGGATTCCCTCCATATCTGGAAAATGTTTTTGTTAAAAGGACCGCACACAGCTGGTTTTAAACAGCCGGTGCAGCCCTTTTACTTTTCTCAATTTTAATTGATACATTCTGTTATGGTGAATATTCGTTTTAAATCCAGCTTTTTATCTGTTTGTAGATACCTCTGGCATTCAATTCGTATTTATCCAGAAGTTCCAGTGCCGGTCCGGATTCGCCAAACTGATCCTGAACTCCGATTTTCATCACCTTTGTCGGTGCATTGGTGCTCAGTGTATCGCACACCGCACTGCCCAGTCCGCCAATTACGGAATGTTCTTCCACGGTCACGACTTTTCCGGTTTCTCTCGCCGCTTTTATAACCAACTCTTCGTCGAGGGGTTTGATCGTATGAATGTTGATCACTTTCACACTTATTCCCTCTTTTTCCAACTGATATGCCGCCTCCAACGTTTCCGGCACGCAAAGGCCGGTGGAAATAACAGTGAGATCTTTTCCTTCTTTTAATACGACTCCCTTGCCTATTTCGAATTTGTAATCCGGTCGGTCATTGATCACCGGAACCGGCAGACGCCCGAATCTGAGATAGACCGGTCCTGGAGTCTCATATGCAGCATGAACAGCTGCTCTTGCCTCTATGTCATCAGCCGGACAGATCACGGTCATTCCGGGAATCACCCGCATTAATGCAATATCTTCAATGGCCTGATGTGTCGCACCGTCCTCTCCCACGGAAATTCCCGCATGGGTTGCACCGATTTTCACATTCAGATGAGGATATCCAATCCCGTTGCGGACCTGCTCATATGCACGGCCGGCTGCAAACATAGCGAATGTACTGGCAAACGGAACTTTCCCGGCTGCAGCGATTCCCGCCGCAATATCCATCATATTGGCCTCAGCAATTCCACAGTCCACATGACGCTTTGGAAATACTTTTTTAAAGACCCCTGTCTTGGTTGATGCGGCCAGATCTGCATCCAGAACTACCAGATCGCTGTGTTCTCTTCCCAACTCCACGAGAGCCTCCCCATAAGATTCCCTGGTCGCGATTTTCTTTATATCTGACATAATTTCTCACCGATCCTTTCCAGGTCTTTCATGGCCACTTCATATTCTTTGTCATTTGGTGCTTTGCCATGCCAGCCTGCTTCTCCTTCCATATAGGAAACGCCCTTTCCCTTCACAGTTTTTGCAACAATTGCAACTGGTTTTCCTTTTATGGTTCTGGCCTCATCAAACGCTGCTCGGATCTTGTCCATATCATTGCCATCTTCCAGTCTGATCACATGAAAATTGAAAGCCTCAAACTTCTTATCAATCGGATAAGGGGTACAGATATCTGCCACATTACCGTCAATCTGAAGGCCATTGTTGTCTATGATGGCAACCAGATTATCAAGATTTCTGGATCCGGCGAACATGGCAGCTTCCCACACTTCACCTTCCTGTAACTCGCCGTCTCCTAAAAGAGTATATACTCTGTAATCATCACCAAAAATTTTCGCCGAAAGTGCCATACCTGCTGCCGCAGAAACTCCTTGTCCAAGCGAACCGGTGGTCATATCTACTCCGGGAACGTGTTTCATATCCGGATGCCCCTGCAGGTAAGAACCTGTGTGACGCAGGGTCGGCAGATCCTTCTTCGGAAAATATCCTTTTTCCGCTAAAACTGAATACAATCCTGGTGCCGCGTGTCCTTTTGAAAGGACAAATCGGTCGCGGTCCGGTTTCTTCGGATCCTTCGGATCTATATTTTGCATTTCATCAAAGTACAAATAGGTCAGTATATCAGCTGCTGACAGCGATCCGCCCGGATGGCCGGCTTTTCCGCCATGAACAGCCGTTATGATTCCTTTTCGAACCTCATTCGCTGTCTTTTGAAGCTCTCGTGTATTCATCTATTTCTCCTTTCAATTATCTGAAAATACGGATTGCTCCGCAATGTTCTTATTCTCCAAACACTGCTTTATAATCATCCTGGAATTTTTTTATTCCTGCGTCGGTCAAGGGATGTTTGGTCATCTGCTCAATTACTTTGTAGGGAACCGTGGCAATATCGGCCCCTGCCAGTGCGCAGTCTGTAACATGAATCGGATTGCGGATACTGGCTGCGATAATTTCGGTATCCAGACCTGCCACTTTGAATATTTTGCTGATTTCTTTTATTAGATCTACACCTCGGACATTAATATCATCCAGACGCCCCAAGAACGGGGATACGAAAGTAGCACCTGCCCTTGCAGCCAAAAGTGCCTGGTTCGCCGAGAAGATCAGGGTTACATTCACCTTGATGCCTTCTGAACTTAAGGTTTTACATGCCTTTAACCCTTCTGCTGTCATCGGAATCTTTACGACCATATTTGGATGAATCGAGGCAATTTCTCGTCCTTCTCTGATCATTCCTTTTGCATCCGTCGTTGTCGCCTTAACTTCACCGCTGACCGGTCCATCGACAATTGACGTTATCTGTCTGATCACCTCATTGAAATCTCTTCCTTCTTTTGCAATCAGTGATGGATTCGTAGTAACCCCGCAGATTACTCCCATATCATTTGCTTTTTTGATATCTTCTATGTTTGCTGTGTCGATAAAAAATTTCATCTGTATCCTCCATATCCCCTGTTTCTAACCTACAGTTCTACTCTTCCTTCCAGTGCACGAAGTAAAGTTACCTCGTCAATATATTCCAGATCCCCTCCCACCGGGACACCACTTGCGATCCGTGTCACCTTAATTTGGGTGGGTTTGATTAATTTACTGATATACATCGCCGTTGTCTCACCTTCCAGACTGGAATTAGTAGCAATAATCACTTCATGTACATCTTTTTGCAGTCTCTTCATGAGTTCTTTCAGCTTAATGTCATCCGGCCCGATACCGAGCATCGGCGATATCGCACCGTGCAGCACGTGATAGACACCTTCGAATTTTCCGGTCTTCTCGTAGGCGGCAAGATCTCTGGTATTTTCTACGACCATAATCTGTCCGTGATCGCGCTTTTCATTGGCGCAGATCGGACAGATCTCGCGGTCTGTCAGTGTACAGCACTCCTTGCAGTACTGTACATTCTCACGTGCCTCAAGGACTGAATCTGTCAGTTGCCGCACCTGATCCTTTGGCATATGAATAATATGAAATGCCAGGCGCTGTGCCGACTTGGTTCCAATACCGGGCAGTCTCGACAATTGTTCAATCAGCTTATTGATATATTCGCTGTAGTAATCCATTAAAAGGGCAAGCCTCCACCTAATCCACCTGTCATCTTGGACATCATCTTCGAGGATTCTTCCTCTTCCTTGCGGATGGCCTCATTTACCGCAGCCATGACAAGATCTTCAAGCATCTCAATGTCATCGGGATCTACCACTTCTTCCGAGAGCTTCACCTTTGTGATCTCCTTTTTCCCGGAGATTGTAACCTCCACAGCTCCTCCTCCTGCAGTTGCCGTGAATTCCTTCTCCTCAAGAACTTTCTGGTTCTCCTCCATCTGACGCTGCATCTTCTGGGCCTGCTTCATCAAATTGTTCATGTTTCCAGGCATCCCGCCCGAAAATCCTCCTCTTTTTGCCATAACACATCCTCCTTGATTTTTTATTATTAGTCATCTTCCAGCTCTATAGGCATATGAATCTTTTCTTTTAATATCGTATCGAGATCAATCTTTGCCAGATTTTCATGGCTGTGGCTTTTTGCAATCACCAATTCAGTTTCAACAGACTTATTGGTTTGTTCTTCTATTATTGATTCGATCTCTTGTTTTGCTTCTTCGTTGTCCACGTACATCCGGGCATTCTCATCCTGGAACTCGATGTACAACTTGTTTTCGCCGGTCTCACCATTGTACTTTGGAATTGCCCTGGAAAGGTACTGGCGAAGAAGTGGACTTTCTATGGCACCGGCAATCATCTTCCACTGTGCCCGTACTTTCTTCAAGTCTTCGGGAGCCGCTTTTTTGGGTTTTTCTCTCTCTATTTGACTCTCTTTTCTAGTGTACGCCTCATCTTGGGACGATGCTTTTTCAGAGACCTCACTTACCAGCATCCCCGTCTCAAACTTTTCTTCCAATGTGCGGATGCGATCAGTCAGAGAATCCAGATTGGTCTCCATCTGTGGTCTGCATAATTTGATCAGCGCAATTTCGACCAGTACACGCTTTTGAGAGGCATATCGAATCTGACCGGACAGCTCTGAGAAGACACGGATATATCTCATCAGTGTATCCACCTCAACCATCTTGCTCTCTTCTTCCATCAGTTTCAGGTTATCTGTGGATACATCAAGTACATCCTCCAGATTATCAGAAGTCTTCACTAAAAGCAAATTTCTCATATACCAGGTAAAATCGTTCACAAACTGGCCCATCTCTTTTCCGTCATTCACCAGCTGTTCCAGAATATGAATACTTGCCGCCACATCCTGAGTGATTACTTTACGAAGCAGTTGGGAGAACACTTCAGTATCCACGGTTCCCAGAACTTCAAGAACCTTATCGTAAGTCAGTGTCTCCCCGAGGTAAAATGCAATGCACTGATCCAGCAGACTTAATGCATCTCTCATCGAACCATCTGCCGCTCTTGCCACGTAGCGCAGTGCACGTTCCTGTACATCCACCTTTTCTTCCTGCATCAGGTCTGCCAGTCGGTCTGTGATGGTGTCAATTGTGATTCGCCTGAAATCGTAATGCTGACAGCGAGAAAGAATCGTAACCGGAATCTTGTTCACCTCTGTCGTCGCAAGAATAAAAATCACATAGGACGGCGGTTCTTCCAGTGTCTTTAGCAGTGCATTAAACGCCCCCGTGGAAAGCATATGGACTTCATCAATGATATATACTTTATACTTCCCGTTCGTGGGACGATATGCCACTTCCTCCCGAATCTCCCGGATGTTATCCACGCCATTATTGGAAGCAGCGTCGATCTCTATCACATTCGTTGATACGCCTGCACTGATCGCTTTGCAAGAGTCGCATGTGTTGCAGGGATTACCATCCACAGGATGTTCACAGTTTACCACTTTTGCCAGAATCTTGGCCACCGTGGTTTTTCCGGTTCCTCTTGTTCCACAGAACAGATATGCATGGCCGATGCGGTCCGCTTTCATCTGGTTCTTTAATGTGGTTACAATATGGTCTTGTCCCTTCACATCGTCGAATGTATCCGGGCGGAACTTCCGATATAGAGCAGTATAGCTCATGCCATCTCACCTTTCTTTAATTAAAGGACAGTTACTGTCCCAGGTTTTTACAAACGCCTACCCTGTAGTATAACTTATTTTTGTTGTCCTAACAAGTCAAATTTTCATCCCGGACCATTGACAAATTGTCCAAAAGAGGTTATAATTTTTTAATCCGTGCAGCCGGGGAGATAGCGGTGCCCTGTACCTGCAATCCGCTAAAGCAGGGGTGATGCCAAGCCGAGGACTTCCCATTGTGAAGCCGGCCTTTAAAAGTGGCGATGACGCCCGGGTCTTACGCAACGAGAATCTATGAACCGTGTCAGGGCAGGAATGCAGCAGCACTAAGTAGAACCTTTCGTGTGCCGTGAGGGTGCCTGGGCCGAGCTAACTGTAAAGGTATCGTTCATGATGTCCGTTCGAAGCGAGGCGCACGGTATTAAATATACTTTTTCTAACTATTGAATGACAAAGGACCTTTGAGATCTGTGATGATTTCAAAAGGTCCTCTTTGTGATAGATAAAGACATATAATAAGACGTGTAATGAAAAACATACGGAATATGTTTTGATGTGAATATGCGGTTCTGCACAAAAGTGTTTCCGCGTTCCTCGATATCATTGTAACATATCAATCTTAAATCCATATTACATTTTTCGTTTTTTATATTTATTTTATATTTTTTGTTATTTTATGTATACTTTTGTTGTATTTTGTATGAATCAAAATCATAAGAATACAAAGTGTTATAAATCAGTGCTTCTGTGATAGCTTAAAGCCCAATTATCGAGAAGCGGATCAATATTTTTCGGAAGTACAACGTCCTGTGCTTTTTTAATCTGGGCATCCATCATATGCTTTGTCTTCTGGTCAACGCCTTCTTTCTCGCAGAGCTGCTCATAGAGTTCTTTCCCCTTGTTGAAGTATGCAGAGAGAAGATAACTTTTCAGGGCACGTCCGGAGTGGAGAATGTCATAAGCATGCTCAAAACATTCGAAGGCTTCGGCAGTCTGAAAAAGCCGGGCATATGTACACCCCATATTGTTGTAGATGCTTCCTTTATACTGAACTCCCAGGTTATCACTTTTTGTTTTCTGGAGGGCCTGCATATAGACGCGAATTGCATTGATATACTTTTCGTGGCTGAAAAGATAATCTCCTTTTTGTTTCATTCTCACGCCTTCTGGCTGCTCCTCGAGTGTTTTCAGTTTTTTGCTGATTTCTTTAAACTCAGTGTAAGTAAGGTAGTTGATCTCTTTAAAAATCGGAAGTATGAATTCGCCGACATCCATATTGTCCCCGGTAAGCGAAAGTAGTTTCTGGCATAATTTCTCGAGCCCCAGTTCATCTCGGATCCATAAACACAGGCTCTCGTTCATTATGCTTTCATCAAGAAGATAAATATTATGATACATATAGTAGCACAGTTCCTCTATTGAATAAATATTCGTACTTATATTTTCTATGTAATAAGGATTTTTCGCCCTCGGCACCTGACATAATATATATCCCATACTTCTCATCCCTCCATGCTTTCATTCCAAACCTTTTTGCCGGACGGATACATATCCCCAAAACCCAGATCTTCCACCCTGATTTGACATCTGTCCGGTGAATCATATTCCAGGTGCAGTGAGAGTCTCGTTGTCTTATTCGGTCTCTTTGGAAGCCCCGGAAGCGGCATCGTATATCGTGTACGCCTGCCATCTTCCATATCGCTGACAACAAATACCAGTTCATCTGTCTGATCCAGAATCAGCTCGCAGTCTTTCGCAGCCTCATACCAGTTTACACCAGCTCCAATCATAGGATAGTAAGCCGGGGATCCATTGATGTTCATATCCATTCCTATATTGTGACGAATCAGAGCATTTCCCACAAACAGATAGTCCTTTAGCCGGCGCTCTTCTACCTTTTCAAATGCAGAGAAACAGGCACCTTTGGCGTACAGATTATTCCCATAGAATACATGCCTTCTGTTTTTACATAGCAGTGCAATTGAACGTACCGCCCAATTCTTGTCAATCCCATCGCCGATCAAAAATACACTCGAGTATATTTCATTCCCAAAAGATTTGTTAATCATATAGCAGAAATCTTCATCTCTTGTCACAGGATCCTGCGAAAGTCGCTTCATATTTTTCGGCGTCACCCGTGCAGTTGCCGGTTTCGTTTGGTAGTCCATCTTCAAAGAAGAAAATGTGACATCATCACCGTCAAATGAAAACAGTGCTACGTTTCTGCTCCAAAGCTCTTTTTTCTGATAAAGAGAATAGTGGTAAAAACTCTCATCATAATCCTGCAAAAAACATCTGCTTTTCGGAATTTTAACCCGTTCATACGCATCCCGTACCGTCCGCACGAAAGTTCGATTCAAGGTTGGAGCTGTCATCATCATCCCTGCAATCTGTCTGGATGGCGAGGTGATACCCAGCATACTTATCGCTTTCGTCAGATAGGCAGACAACAATACTCCAGGTTCATATTCCTGGCCATCTATGACGACGGATTTTCCATCCATACACAGATCATAGAGTCTGTCAATCAGGATGCCGTTTTTGTGTTCCGCAAAATATAGTGCTTCCAGGCCAAAATACCACTCATCTTTTCCCAGGCTTTTACAAAGTAACGTCGGAAAAGCATATTGGTCGCTCCCCACCTTCACTTCCGCCGATATTGCATCGCCGCAAGTCCGGTCATAATAGCATATCTGGGACTCTTTCGGATTAAACTCAAGTCCGATTATCAAATTTTTCTGTTCCATCTTCCACCTCCGAGTTCATCTTCAGACTCCATTAATCCATCAATTCAAATGCAGATGTGGCGAATATTTCCTGCTCCAGATAAGTCTTAAGTGCAGTATTCATGGCATCTTTATTTCCCAGTGACCGAAAAGCCAGAATCTGATTCAGCAATCGATAGCGGGTTCTCCCGTCGGCTTCAACATCATGCAAGACAATCCGTTTCTTCGGTGTTGTCGTGATTGCCCCTTCTTTCTCGACGCTCAGATAGTAGTCGAGAATCTCACCGTAAAACAGCAGAAATTCTTTCGTGAAAATCCCCTGATACATCTCACGCATTGGTTCACTTTTATAGACGGCGGGTTCTTTGTCGTTTTGTCTGAGTGAGTAATGCAGAACTACTCTGCTCCCCTGATGGAACCTTTCTTCTATAAAAACCTTGTCTTCCACCTGACAAGACTCCGTCAGATGAGATGGCAGCTTCTTGAAAAAGGCAAATCTCAGCCCCTTTTGGTCACATTCCGACAAGATCTTTTCGATTAGGTTTTCCTGTTCTCTCGTCAGATGATTACACGTTGAATAATATTTCAGCAGAGCCAGACGACATACGATATCCATCTCCCAACCTCTCTCACAGGTCTTTTCCAGGTACATGAAACATCCCGAATCGATGCCTTTTTCCTCCATAAAGTAAGCATATGCAATGTAAGTGAGATAGGCAGCTATGACCCGCTGTTTTCCCTGCTGCATAACATAGCTGTCAAGGATTTTATCCTGCTGCTGTGGGAATGATCTGACATACATGGAAAAAATCAGTATTCTCTCATCAAGTTTATAGCTGTCAATGTCAAATCCTTTTACTTTTTTCCATAGATCCGTCATCTGTGCCACGGATCCAGTATAATACCTGCAGAGATATTCCAGAACTGTCTCATTATATTTATTCTGCCTTGTGACATAATCGGCAAGATAGATCAATTCCTCATCTTTTTCTCCCTCCATGGACTGAATCATCGAGTCTGCAAGAATCAGCAGTACTGTGCTGTCCACACCTTCTATCCCCAGCCTCGTGGCGGCTAAAAATGCTTCTTCATACATCTCGTGTCTGGTCAGCACTGCGATGGTATCTGATCTGTTGATTTTCGCATATTCCAGGATCGCATCGCCTCTGAAATACTCTTTAAGTCCCTTTGTTTTGGGATGTGCTGCCAGATAGTCCAATATGCTCTTTCGAACGGCATCTTTATATTCCCTTGTAAATGCATCTGATTTCGAGGTAAGCCAGTAATTGGACAAGTTCTGCCTGTTCACCTCCATCTGTGACGGTTGTTCCTGGCACAGATGGAGTAACAGGCCAGGATGTTCAAAACCATATCCGCCGCACATATGTGCCAGTTTTTCTTCATCCATCAATTTTTCCACTGTAAATGGAATGGTCGTCCCATATCGCCGAAGTTTTGCATCCTCCAGTAAAATTCTTGCATCTTGACTGTAGATATTTACATACGCACACTGTTCCGATACAGGGTATACCTGTTCTTTCACAAGAGCTTTGTGACAGACGACCACATTGCGGATATTCTTATCTTTAACGCCTACTTTTTGTATGAACATTACACCGAGCAGGGCCCTGGCAAGCATCACACTGTCGACTTCTGTCAGAAACTCCTGGTATATGAGGGCATAGTTCTCGTTTATCTTTCCCTCGAGCACCTTTTCTTTCGCAAATTCCTCCATATCCGATCTATAGCTTAAGTAAGTCGTCTGATCCTGTCCCTTGTTTTGAATTACATTTGCATAGATAAATGCCTTCTTTCGGTCACTTAACGTATTATTATAGGCAAAATACATGCGAATCACCTGAGGCAGCACCTTCTTGCAGCCTTCATCAATCGACTCGATATAATATTCATATAGCCGCGTAATCCGTAGTTCTCGCTCTACGGCGAGGCTATACCATCTGAAATACTCTTTCTTTGCAGGTGTTCCCTTCATGATCAGCTTACAGATCGCCTCCAGAACTTCATCGCCGGGAAAACTTTCATATCCGGTGCAAAGCAGACGATATACAAAATTGTGAAATCCTTTCAGATTATCAGACAAAAACGCCGCCCGTTTCAGCAGAGAATCATCTAAGACATTCTGTTTCTGTGCAAAATTCAAAGTCTGTATCATAAACGGAGAAAATCTTCTGAGCAATCCCTCCTGCTGTTTCAGCAGCTGCCATGCGTCGAGGTATAAAAGCGGACTTCTGCAGCCACACTCATAAGTATGTTCCAGCAGACGCAACTGTTGGTAAGGTGCATGCTGGTAAGCTTCATCTTCCTCCATCAATATCTTCATCAGATAATAGTCATCTGGTTTTTCCTGCACATATGCTCGAATCTTCGGATATATATATTGCCTTTCGGGCTCCAAAAGGTTTAAGTTCTTAGCCAGAAAGCAGTAAATTCCCTGTTCGCGCGGTGATGTTGCCGGTTCGGATCTCTCTTTAAAATTCCACAGAACCTCCATCGCCCTTGTCAGGTCTTCATTGATGTAGTACAGGTAAGTCTCATAAAAAGTCAGCATAGGGTCCATACAATCCGCACTGGCAAGTTCTTTCAGAGAAGCGAGAGATTTGTCAAGCCAGGTTCTGTAATCCATCCTGTGCAGCTGCAGTTTTAAATAATCCTGCATAAGTTCCATCGTCTTTTGTTCTTTCAATCTTGTCGGAAACAGGCGCCCTCCCCGATCCAGACTGGCTTCTATGTTGAATTCAAGTGTCTGATGAACATTATGTACAACAATCTTCCCGAATCTTTTCCCTTGCCCAAGTTTATCTGCTTTTACTACGTATTCCAGTCTATATACTTTCCCAATAAAGTCATCTGTGCTCACAACCTTCTTCTCGACTTCCAGAAAATCCCCGACAACCTCGATCTCCATGCGTACATATCCCCATGTACTCTTATAGATAAAAAACGAATCCTTTTGAGAGTGATTGATCTGATAAATACCTTTCTTATCCTGATCAAGAGAAAGGATAACAGGCTCTTTCTTTCTGGCCGCAATCAAAAATTCCTCCATATGCTGATAAGTCACCGGATTGTGCGACATACCCCGGTAGAGAACACCATATGCACTGTCCTCTCCTTTCAGCAGTCTGATAAAATGCTCATTCGTAAAAAGCCGAAAGGCTTCACGGGAATTCTTCATGGCAAGTGCCGCAAAATCGCAAAGAGTCCGAATCTTCGTCTTCGACGTCAAAATCTCCGCCTCCACGATATCAGCTGTCACAGGGATGATAAGTTCTCCGATATTGCCGGACAGCACAATATCACCGGTAATCTGATCCCCCGATGTCAGACCCTGTGTGTCGATTCCATAGATGATTTTACTGGTACTCCCTGAAAATTTATCTTTCGCCAGAACAATCCTTCGGTTGTTCGTTGTAGCGACACCCTTTATACGGCTTCCATCCTCTGCCCCCACACTGAATTCTCCGTTATAATTCTTTCCTTCGCAGATTGTAAGGGAGATATCAGATTCGGAGGTAAGAAAAGCCGGTACTTCATATTCAAAACGGCCATCCATGAGCTGTTCTATTCTTCTTCTCAATGTCTTTTCACCATGCCTTTAACACTTGACTTTCTTATTTTTTTCATATAGTATACACGAAGAAACTTGAATTTCCAACGGTTTTTTGACGCTAATGATACACAGATTGTTACGCTCTTCGAGCTCTCACAATCTTACACCCTCAATTATACACTACAAGAAACCACGTTGCAACGCTATCGCTTCTACGGAGGAAAAATATATGTTAAAACACAAAGACCATTTTCACGGAAGTGACCTTGAAAAAATCGAACAGCTTTACGGTATTGACAGAGAAAATATCATTAGTTTCTCAGCAAATGTGAATCCCCTTGGAATTTCGAATCATCTGCGGTCTTCACTTTGTGATCATCTGGATGCCATCACGACTTATCCGGACAGGGAATATAAAGCTCTTCGAACAAGCATCAGTGAATACGTTCACACGCAGCCCGAGAACATTATCGTCGGAAATGGATCTACTGAATTAATCTCCTTGTTCATTCAGACTCGTCATCCAAAAAAGGCTCTTATTCTGGGTCCTACTTATTCGGAGTATGAGCGAGAAGTCACTTTGGGAGGCGGAACGACTCTTTACTATCCCTTGAAAGAAAAGCAGAGCTTTCACATGGATATCTCAGATTTCTGTGGCAATCTCCACGAAGGACTGGATCTGTTGATTCTCTGCAACCCGAATAATCCGACTTCGACTGCCATCCATGCACAGCAGATGCGGCAGATTCTGGATGCCTGTCTGCAGTACGGAATCTTCGTGATGGTGGATGAGACTTATGTAGAATTCACAAAAGAGGAGGATCTGATTACGGCCATTCCCCTGACGAATTTCTATTCGAATCTGATCATCCTAAGAGGTACTTCCAAGTTTTTTTCGGCGCCGGGGCTTCGTCTTGGATATGCTGTTACCGGGAATCAGGATCTGATCAAGGAGATCAACACCAGGCAGAATCCCTGGTCCATCAATTCTCTAGCAGAAATCGCCGGCAGACTGATGTTTGCTGATCACAACTACATAGAAAAGACCAGAAATCTGATCGACTCGGAACGAACTCGTCTCTACAATCTGCTGTCGAGCTGGGATAGCGTCCGGGCATATGAGCCGTCTGCTAATTTTATGCTGATATGTATAAAAAAACAGGGCGTCGATGCCGACGCCCTGTTCGATCACTGCATCCGAAAGGGTCTTATGATCAGAAACTGCTCTACGTTTCCCTTTCTGGACAACCGTTTTGTGCGGTTTTGTTTCATGTCACGCGAAGAAAACAATCGCCTGATCGAATCATTTTCGGAACTGCTCAGCTGATCTTTGCGAAATCAAACAGAGAAATCTGATTGGACTGCGGAAGATCACCGAAGATCCCCATATCGTCCATCAGATCTACCACTGTCTTACTCACTTTCGTCCTGTTTCTGAAATCATCCTTGGACAGGAAAGCCCCATCTCGGGCTGCGAGGACAACGGCATCCGCTGCCTTGTCTCCCAGCCCGTCAATAGTGTCAAGTGCCGGCATCAGTTTGTCATTTACAATCTGAAAACGATGTGCCTGCGCCGTATAGAGGTCCACTTTCTCGAACTCAAAACCTCTCGCGTACATCTCCTGTACAATCTTCATGTCTTTATACGTATCCTGCTCTTTTTTGCTCAAGGTATCTTTTCTCTTCTCATAATCATGCATATAATACTCCAGCCGGTCCTGCCCCATACACATCAATTCATAGGAAAATGCCGAGGCACGGATGGAAAAATAAGCCGCATAGTAGGCGAGTGGATAAAAGATCTTATAGTATGCGATCCGATAAGCCATCATGACATAAGCCGCCGCATGTGCCTTGGGAAACATATATTTAATCTTTTTGCAGGACCAGATGTACCAGTCCGGAACATCATGCTCCTTCATCTCTTTTTCCCACTCCGGTTTCAGTCCTTTTCCCTTTCGCACACTCTCCATGATCGTAAATGATTCCTCGCTGTCCAGACCTTTTCCAATCAGGTAAATCATAATATCATCCCTGGTACAAATTGAGGTTGAAATCGTGGCCTTGCCTTCTTCGATCAGTGTCTGAGCATTGCCCAGCCATACATCTGTCCCGTGTGACAGCCCGGAGATGCGAATCAGATCCGAAAACGACTTCGGCTTCGTGTCCAAAAGCATCTGAATGACAAAATCTGTGCCAAATTCCGGAATCCCCAGACAGCCAAGCGGGCAGCCGCCGATGGCGTCGGGTGTGATGTCAAGTGCCTTCGTACTCTCAAACAGCGACATCACATGAGGCTCATCCAAAGGAACCTGCTGCGCATCAAAACCGGTCAGATCTTCCAGCATACGAATCATTGTCGGATCATCGTGTCCTAAGATGTCTAGCTTTAACAGGTTCGAGTCGATGGAATGATAGTCAAAATGCGTCGTCACAATGTCTGTGTGATTATCATTTGCCGGATGCTGAACCGGAGTAAACGAATTGATGTCCTCCCCAAAAGGCAGAACGATAATTCCACCAGGATGCTGTCCCGTTGTACGTCGAATGCCGGTGCAGCCCTTTACAACTCGATCAATCTCACAATTTCTCTTATGTATGCCCCGCTCTTCATAGTAATTCTTTACGTAGCCAAATGCCGTCTTCTCCGCCAGTGTTCCAATCGTCCCTGCGCGGAATGTCTGACCGGCTCCGAAGATTACCTCGGTGTATTTGTGCGCTTTACTCTGATACTCCCCGGAGAAGTTGAGGTCTATATCTGGTTCTTTATTACCCTTAAATCCAAGAAATGTCTCGAAGGGAATGTCAAACCCGAGCTTTTTAAGCGGTGCCCCACAGTTCGGGCATGTTTTATCCGGCATATCACATCCTGATCTTCCTGCATAGGCTTTCACCTCATCGGAATCAAAATCGACATATTTACATTCCTCACACAGATAATGAGGGCTTAAAGGATTCACCTCCGTAATCCCTGCCATTGTAGCCACAAAAGAGGATCCGACAGACCCACGAGAGCCTACCAGATATCCGTCTTCGTTGGATTTCCACACAAGCTTCTGCGCTATTATGTACATAACCGCATAACCATTGGAGATGATGGAATTCAGTTCCTTTTCGAGACGTGTCTTTACGATTTCGGGCAGTTCTTCTCCATATATTTCATGTGCGCGGTTATAGCAGATATCTCGTAGATCCGTATCGGAATTCTCGATGACAGGCGGAAATTTCCCGGCGCGTATGGGGGAGATCTTGTCCACCATATCCGCAATTTTTCTGGGATTCGTGATAACTACTTCCTCCGCTTTTTTTGAACCGAGATAAGCGAATTCCTCCAACATTTCATCGGTGGTACGAAGATAAAGCGGAGCCTGATTATCGGCGTCGTCGAATCCTTTCCCCGCCATTATAATTCTTCGGTAGACTTCATCCGCCGGGTCAATAAAATGCACATCGCAGGTCGCAACCACCGGCTTTTGAAACTTCTCCCCAAGCTTTACAATCTCCCGGTTTATTTCCTTTAGGTCCTCTTCACTGTTGACAGCCGATACATCCTCCTTTCGAATCATAAATGCATTATTTCCAATCGGCTGAATCTCGAGATAGTCATAAAATTCCACGAGTCTTGTGATCTCCTGCTTTGGCGCTCCCCGAAGAAGTGCCTGATAAAGCTCCCCTGCCTCGCAGGCAGAGCCGATGAGCAGACCCTCATGGTACTTCATGTACAGACTCTTTGCCAGTCTCGGTCTGCGGTTATAATAATTCAGATGAGTCTCGGACACCAGCCGGTATAAATTTACACGTCCCGTCTCCCCTGTCGCCAGAATAATCGCATGGTACGTTGGCATCTTACGGATCGTATCTTCCGAGAAGCTTCCCTTTTCGTTGAGCACATCCAGATCTTCAATTCCGCGATCTTTTAACATCTTGACAAAACGGACAAAAATCTCAGCTGTACAGGCGGCGTCGTCCACCGCGCGATGGTGATTGTCAAGTGAAACACCCAATGCCTTCGCCACCGTATCCAGTTTAAAACGATTCAGTCCAGGCAATAAGAAACGTGCCATGGCCACGGTATCTGCGGATGTGAACTCCCGCTTCATTCCCTGGCGCTCACAATTTTGCTCTATGAAACTCATATCAAACCCGGCATTGTGAGCGACCAATACCGATCCCTCACAAAATTCCAGAAAGTCCGAAAGCACGTCCTCAATAAAAGGGGCGCTCATCACCATATCGTCACTGATCCCAGTCAGATTTTCAATCTTGAACGGGATCGGAATCTGTGGATTGACAAACGTAGAGAAACGATCCGTAATCTGGCCTTTTTCCACACGCACTGCGCCGATTTCTATAATCCGATCCACAACCGGGGAAAAACCGGTTGTCTCAAGGTCAAAGACAACATAACTCTGATCCAAAGACTGCCCTTTACTATTTGCAACAATTCCCTTTTGATCATCCACGAGATATGCCTCCATTCCGTAAATCACCTTAAAGGGAGCGCTGACTTTTTTTAGTTCCTCCTTCGAGGCATCAGGATGTTCTTTCTGATATTTTTTCCTGTAGTCTGCATCGATGGCTTCCATGGCATGATTCGCCTCCGGAAATGACTGAACGACACCGTGATCTGTGATGGCAATTGCGGGCTGTCCCCACTCATAAGCTCTTTTTACCAGCACAGCGGCGTCCGTAATTCCATCCATATCACTCATCTTCGTATGGCAGTGCAGTTCCACTCGCTTCACCGCGGCGTGATCGCTTCTTCCCTGACGAAAATCCCGGATTCTCTTAATTCCCCATACAGACGAGATCGTCAGATCCCGGTCAAAGGTGTCAATCGCCGTCTTGCCTTTAATTTTCAGGAAGGAACCTTCTGCAAGTTCTGGTTTCAGGTCCGGCACCTGATCGTTTTTCACAAAGATCTTCACGGTAATCGTATCTGTAAAATCCGTTACCTGAAAGATGAGAATTGTGCGTTCATTTCTGATTTCTCTCATATCGAAGGCCTGTACCTTCCCGCGGATCACAACATCACCGATCTCGTCTTCGATGGAGATGATGTCTACACTATCCTCGTCAAAGTCTCTTCCGTAGATCATATCCGGATTCGAAGATCGATTTACTCTGCCGGAATATTGACCGGAATGAGCTTTCAGATATTGCCCGGATCCCTTTGTCTTCTTTTTCACCTTTACACCCATATCCGAGGTCTTTTTCTCATGAGCGGTCTCGATTTCTTCTCCGACCTGCGTATGTGCAACGACATTTTTCACCTGCTGTACCAGCCGAAGCTCACTTTTCTTTCTGGCTCCACTCATCTCAGGCTTTTTATAATTTGTATGTATCTTCAGGTCAAGGCCGCAGCGCTCGCAAAACACCTTCTCCAGAATCTGCAGCAGCTCTTCCTCCCGTTCATGGGCGATCACAGAATCAATCAGTGAAAGGCTCATCACATCCGACTCGGGAAACTCAATCGTAGCCGTCTGAAATAAATTACAGAGAAAAATACTATATTCCCGAAGTTCTGTAAGAATACTGTCTCGATAGACCTTTAGAAGGTTTTTCGGCGTATATTGTTTCGAAAGATGAAACTTCTCGATGATCTTAATCTCAAGTGGTGTTCCCTGAAAAAATTGACTCTTAATCTCACGCTCCAGTGCAAAGATATGTTTTTTATGAATCCACTGGCTGCTTTCAAGATATACACGCAGCAGGCTTTTATCTTTTGTGAGACCTACCTTCACAACCTGAACAGTTCCAAGCAGTTCCTCCAGCTCTCCGGTCACCAAAAATCCGGGGAAGACAGCCATAAAGTCTTTATTCATCATTGATTATTCTCCCAGTTTAAAAGCTCTTCTCTCAGGCAGGACAAGATCTCAGATTCGTTTACCTTTTTTATCACCTCACCGTGCTTGATCAAGAGTCCCACACCGTCGCCTCCTGCGATTCCAATATCCGCCTCTTTGGCCTCACCGGGACCATTGACCACGCATCCCATCACGGCCACTTTCAGATCAAGGGGAATGTCCGAAACCATCGTCTCCACCTGATCAGCAAGCTTAATCAGATCAATCTGGGTCCTCCCGCAAGTTGGACACGAAATCACCTCAATACCACCCTTGCGAAGTCCCAGCGTCTTTAAGATCTGCTTTGCCGTCTTCACTTCTTCTGCCGGATCTCCGGTCAGAGACACGCGGATCGTATCTCCTATCCCCTGATATAAGATAATCCCTAGTCCCACGGAGGACTTGATATTGCCGGAATAGACACTTCCCGCCTCTGTGATTCCCACATGAAGCGGATGATCGGTTTTTTGGGAAATCAGTTCATGGGCTTTTACACACATCCGCACATCCGAAGATTTGATGCTGATGACCAGGTTGTCATAACCCATCTTCTCAATGATCGTTACCTTGTCGAGAGCACTCTCCACCAGCCCCTCGGCCGTAACGCCGTGATACTTTGCGACGAGATCTTTCTCCAGCGAGCCGCTGTTAACACCGACTCGTATCGGAATATTTCTCTCCCTTGCCACATCTACAACAGCCCGGATCCGGTCAGGACTTCCGATATTTCCGGGGTTGATTCGGATCTTATCGGCACCATTCTCCATGGCTTTGATCGCAAGCCGGTAATCAAAATGAATGTCCGCCACCAGCGGAATGGTAATCTGTCTCTTTATACTTTTCAGTGCCTCGGCCGCCTTTTGATTCGGCACTGCACAACGGATGATATCGCATCCCATGTCCGCAAGCCGCTGTATCTGAGCAACCGTAGCCGGCACATCTTCTGTCTTTGTATTCGTCATCGATTGAATCAGAACAAGGTTTCCGCCTCCGATCACACGATTTCCTATCTTTACTTCTCTTGTCTTTGTTCGATCCATGTTTTTCCTCCATCTAAATTGGACAAACAGCTATGAACATATCCATGCCTAGATCATAGCACAAGAAGAAGATTCTTAGCAAGCTTAATCCGCGTGATCATTTGTCAAAAATCAGGCTTTTCTTTCGACGTATCCCCCCTCATTTTCATATTTTCTTCCATTATATTGCTCTACATCCAGTTCTCCTTCATTCTTTGCGACAATCAGAGCTGTAGCTGCCGCCGCACTGACATTTGTTGCCGTGCGGGCCATGTCTACAATGGCGCTGATCGGTGTCATCAAAACGATAATTTCAATTGGAAGACCGGCCGCTGCGAATACCGCTGTGGCCGTGATTGTGGCAGTTCCAGGAACTCCGACCGTTCCGATACTCACCAGCGTCGTGATCAGAACCAGAATTATATACTGACCGATGGAGTAGTCAATCTTCAGTCCATGGATGGCAAAGACAGCCAGCAGGGTCGGCCAGATTCCCGCACAGCCTGGCATTCCGATATTCGCGCCAAGTGGAACGACAAAGGAAGAAATATTATCCGAAACCCCTCCTTTTTTCAGGCATTTTTCTGTTGTCGGAATAGATCCCACGCTGCTTTGAATCGTAAAAGCAATCACTTGAGCAGGCCAGATATGCTGAAAGAATTTGAATGGATTCAGTTTTGCGAGTGTTGCGATCAGTACGCTGTTCACGCCAAAGGTCTGTATGATACACAAAACATAGGCCACAACCAGAACCGGGAGCAGCGGAAGAAGCTTCTTGGGTCCGTTATTTGATACAGCATTTGCAACTAGAGCCAAAACCGCATAAGGAGTAAAATCTATGATATAGGAAATCACTTTATTGATGACCTTTGAAGCAGATTCTATGAAATCCTTAAAAGGTTTGACGGATTTTGGGTCCTTTTCCGAAAGCATCACAACTGCGATTCCAATCATCAATGCGAAGATGATCACCGGAACTATTGTGTTTGATGAGGCCTGACTGAAAAAGTTCTGTGGAAACAAATCCGTGATGACCTGTGTCACTTCGGGAACTTCTTTAGGCTTATAATTATTGGGAAGAGCAATATCTGCGCCTTTTCCAATGCCCAACGGCAAAGCGATCAAAAGCGTAAGCGTAGACGCTATAAATGTCGTAGAGACAAGCAGAAGTACGCTTTTGAGTCCAATTGTCTTCAATTTATTGATGTTTTCCAGATTCGTAATACTCGTAATCACACTGCATACCAACAGCGGAACAACAAATGCCGAGATCACGTTCGCATAAATCGTTCCAATCGGTGCTACATAAGAAGTATGCCCTTGGAACAGGACTCCCAAGACGATTCCCAATCCCAATGCCAGAATGGTTCTCACTCCGAAATCCACCTTCTTTCTGGCAAGAAACACCAGCACACCGATCAGTAAAATAGCTGTCAGCAAGGCCAAAATATCCAAATAATTCACTTCCATCATTCACTCCTCCTAGTTTTCATATGGGTTTACTATGTTATATATATTATCTCCATCACTCTTTTTTGTCAACAAAAAAGTGCAGTCAGATTTTCAATTTTTCTGACCGCACTCATTTTTTTAATTTTCTATTTTCAGTTTTTTGTCAATCTGGCTTTGTTTGAGGCCGTTAAGTTCATAGTAGAAGATGTACTGTTGAAGCACGCCCTCGAATCCCGAATATTTCTCAGCCGGAAACCCATCCCGATAATGCTTTTCAACCGCCTGATGAATATGTGTATCCACCGGAAAGGCCTCAAGCCAGTGAAGTGCAAACAGGCAGATGCAGTCCGCCACCTTGGCTCCGACACCATACAGCTTTAAAAGTTCAGTTTTCGCCTCTGAATAACCCATCCGGCGAATATCCTCTAGATTCATCTCACCGGATGCGATACTTTTTGCCGTGCGCATGATATATTTGCTCCGATATCCCACGTTGCATGCTTTCAGATCCTCATCCGTGGCACCTGCCAGGGAATCTGGGTCCGGAAACGAATAATATATCCCTCCCTCTGCAGTTGGCATTTCTTTTCCGTAGCGCCTGCAGATATTGTCAATACAGTGCCGGATTCGCACTATGTTGTTCTGCTGGGAAATCAGGAAAGTGATAATCATCTCCCACAGGTCCTGCCTTAAGATTCGGATACCATTTCCGCATGCCGCTGCATTCGTTAAATATTCATCATCTGGATAAATGGCATCTATGTAAGACTTGTAATCTGTCCCAAGATCAAAGTAAGAATACCAGAATTGTTCAAATTCTTCCCGTGAACAATGGAACTTACATAAATCATCCTCCTGCTGTGCAAACAGGAGGTGATCGCTTGCAATAATTTCATATCCTGATTCGGCATTACATACTATCGGTTTCATACGGAAACACTGACCAGAAGAGCTGATCTGCTGCAGGTTAAAGTTTTTTTGTTTTAATGTTATCATATGCTCATCCAATTTCTATGTTGTTCGACTCCCGTATAACTTTTTGAAACTTGTATCATACGAAGTAGTCTGGATATTGTTTTTTTAGATTTCCAACAGAATAATACTGTTCTATATGCCCGTCCACCATACGTTCAAGTAGTTCTTCTTTCCCTGAACGCATGTTATCTACCATCTTTTTGTAATCTTCCACGATCTCTTCGGACACGCCGGATTGTTTCGCCCGCAAAAAGAACAGGCGCTGCGAATGAGTCGCGGAGGATTCGATTACCTGATACGCCAGTTCTTTTGATGCCGTGTTAAAGAGTAGTTTATGAAAACGATGATCAATTTCACAGAAATCAAGGATCTTATTCTTTTTAATCGCGCGTCTTTGAATTTCGATCATCTCATCTAAGGTATCCAAAGTATAAGGACTGCAGTTGTATAAAAAGTCCGGCACGGCAGATAATTCCAGCGACTTGCGGATGAAATTTTCCTGTTTTACCCGTTCTTCACTAATCGGCTGAATGATAGTTTTGGCCTGCGGTTTTACATTGACAAGCCCTTCCTGTGATAGTTTCAGCACAGCCTCCCTGATTGGTGTACGGCTTGCACCATAGGCATCCGCAAGCTTCTGCACACTTACTTCTTCTTTTGGTTTCAGCTCCAGATGCATGATGTCTTCTTTTATCTTATTATAAACTCGAGTATTTATCGATTCTTTCACATATAAGTTCTTCTTTCTTTTCAGTTATATGGTCTGATTGTATCCAAAAAAGGAACTTACGTCAAGTCCCGACATATCAGTCTTGTCGTATATTGGAAGCAACAATTACTATTTCTTCTTTGGGGCTGAATGTAGCTAATTCAATCCCTGTCAGCAGTTTCAGCTGTTCAAACTCCGTGACTGTAAAATCCATTACCCTGGCTCCTGCACAGATATAGATATCCGGCCGAAGGATCACTTCGCTTTGATAGACAGCCATATCCTCCCAGAGTGATTCCATCTGATTTTCTGCCTCATCCACAGTTGTTTTAACTGCCTTCGAATATCCCCTCTGGATTTTGATAAACCCTTTTTTGTCCAGAATACGAACTGGTGTCGGTTTTCCTTCTTCGATTTTGTTTTTGTCACCGAAAACATAAAAATATTGTGTCCGGCACATCAGCTTTGTATCATTTTCTTCGATTCTCATATCTTCAGCGGCAATGCTTACGGCTTCTTCAGTGCTGCATTCTTTTAGCAGGTCTGTCGTTTTAACCTCGGTGGAACCTGTCGCAATCGCCGTCACCTTTGATGTCTGAGAATCAATTTCTATGTGCACCTCAACACTTTCCTCTGTTGCACCACTTTCAATCGCCTTATCCATAGCTTCGTTTTTAATTGCACGAATATCATCTTTCGTAGGAGAAGGAATAATTCGTTCTACAACATCGCGCACCATAGACAACGCAACACCAATTGATGAAATAACCTCTGCATTTTCAGGAATTGAATATTTTACCCCCATTTTATTGGCAAAATATATGATCAGCGCAGCGGCTCCTCCCCCGACACCGACCAGTGAAATCTGATCTTTTTCCAGTTTATATTTATCTGCAAGTTCCAAAATAACAGGTTCGATTTTCGCATAAGAACGTTCCATGATCTGTGTAGCAATATCTTCCACTGTTGTCTCGCAGTAATCTGCCAGTGCCTGTATCGCAAGCCTTGCAGCATCAGCATTTCCGTAAGAATAATGTTCCGGTTTCACAAGCCCCAGCACATTCGCCGCACAGGAATTCGTGATTGTAATTCTTTCACCGTTTGTCAGACGAACAGCCACATAATCATCCGGATCGCCTGGCCGCGGACTAAAAAACTCTATCTTTGGATCTTGTATATCCTCCGTTTTCTGATAGACAGAATACTCAAGGCCCGCTATATGTGCTGATCTGGGACCGACATCAATTACGCCATTCTTTCCTGCACGGATCATACTGCCGCCGGCACATCCTAAAACTCTGACATCAAGACTGCTGATATAGGTTGAATGACCTCCCACAATCGAGTAGTCGATAGCCGGACGGCCGTTTTTGATGACACCAATATTCGTTGTGGTTCCTCCCACCTCAAAATAAACGCCATTTGATGCACGCAGATACATAAGGCTTCCCATCACGGATGCTGCAGGCCCCGAAAGCATAGTGAGTACGGGACGTTTTTTCATCTCATTGATCTCCATAACGCCGCCGTCACCACGCATAATCATAAGCGGTACAGAAACACCGGCTTCTTTTACCGCACCTTCTGTGGATACCGCAGTATCCAGCATCTTCGGAAGAATTGAGGCATTGATTGCAGCCGTCCTTGTCCTTCTGGTCAGTCCATAGAGCTTAGTTATATCAGATGCCATCGTCGTCGGAAGATCATCTTCTGCGCAGACACGATAGACCAGCTGTTCTGATGAATTATCATCCACTCCAAAGGCCATAGATGCCACGATTACCTGGGCCCCCTGCTTGATCAATTCCTGAACGCTGTTTTTCACGCTAGTCTCATTGACATCTTTCAATTTCAAAAAAGCATCCACGATCTTGATATTTTTTCCTCCTCCAAGATCAATGTCATCAAGATTGAGCTGACGCTTTGCCAAAAATCCCTCAAACCCTCCTTTTGCCATACCTAATACCCCGACTACGGCCACGTCACCTTCTACCAAAGCATTCGTAGCCTGAGTCGTGCTGTGAGCCACAAAGATAACATCCGAAGGATCGATCGAATTCTCACGCAGACAGTTGATAAAACTCAAAACAACTCCTTCTGCCACACCTCTTTTGTCATCATGTGTCGTCTTTACGCTTGATTTTCCTATTATTTCATGTGTCTGGTTGTCCATGGCTACCGCCTTTGTATGAGTGCCACCGACATCAATCCCCATTCTGACTTTTCTTCCCATGTTTATATTGTCTCCTTTGCTGGTCGTGTAAAAATGAAAAAGGGAGCAGACGCAGATGCTCACATCTGTAAAGTCCGCCCCCTGTTAATTATACATTTTGCTGTGTTGATCTATCGTATCTTACTTATCCAAACATGAAATAGGCCACGATACAAAGAATCGCACCTGTGATCCATCCTGTCAGGATCGAATATCTCATAAACTCTTTTGAGCTGACCTTGGAATACCCAAGCCCCCAGGCTACCCATGACTGCGTAATGTCAAGATGCTGAGGAACAATTGTAGTGACTGCAAACAGCGGATATAACAATGTGACAGGAAGGCTTGTAACAGAAAGTACAACTGCCGCAATTGCCGTTCCAGACCCCACAAGATTTGTCGGTCCTCTGAAAAAGCCAAGAGGAACGATGACTGCAAAGAGTAACGCAAGGGCAAGTGCCGACGTCGGGAATATATTTCCGATAACAGCCTTAAAATACGGTGAAGCATAGGTTGCCGCGTTGTTAAACATCGCCAGTGTGAGAAGGAATCCCACCATAGGTGCCACATCTACTGCACCATCTGAGAACTGCTTTGCGAGCATTCTGCAGACTTCGGAAAACCCGCCTTTAAATTTTCCGCACACAATCAATGCGTAAAGTGCGGATAGGATGAATGCCAAAATAACGGGACAGTCGAAGATGACCACGAGTAATACAGGCAGAATAACCGATATCCATGAAATCGCAGGTGCATTTTCTTTCGTCTGTTTTGGTGCAGCAGCAGCCCAGTTGTGACGAATCTTTTGTTTACAGAGTGCCAGATTTGCCACAACCAGTACCACGATCAGAGCAGTAATCATCATGATAACAGCGAATTTGAAATATTGCTGATAAGAATAATCCGTGAGAAATGCTTTATTCAGCCCCCCAAGAATTCCCTGATACTGTTTGAAGTTTGTGACGTTAATACAGATACCTGCCATGATCGAACCCATGAACGCAAAGAGCGCAATCGCAGAGGGAATCCCCAGTGCCTGCAGAATTGGCATTACAATAACTGCAATAGAGATTACAGGTCCAATACCTGTCATCGATGTAAAACAGAGTGAAGAAACAACGCATAATAGAATCATCGTAATACGGGGTCTGTCACCGCCAAGTTCCACAACCTTTCTGATTAATGTTGCGGCAATTCCTGTATCCATAAGTACTCGCCCAAAGAATGCACCGAAGAATATATTTACGAGAATTGATTTCGCATAATCCTCAGGCCCGGTTTGATACACATACGCCAAAACGTCAATAATTGTCTGCCGGACTTGCTTTCCTTCCACCTCTTTTATCATAACTGGATTTGGAACAATTGCATTGCCAATTAATGACAGTATTGTCCATACCGTAGCCATGACAAAGAATCCGACCATCAGATTGCGGCCTTTTACGCTGTAGTAAACCATGCCTATGAAGGTAGCAATCATAAGAATACCAATAATAACTTCTGTCATAACCTTCTCCTTTTTCTTTTATCATTACTAACATGTTAGTTTCTTAACTGAAATGCTATCATCCAAATAATAGAAAGTCAATGCTATTGTACTGAATTGCTTTTTTTTGGCATATTATACGAAATCTCATGATACAATTTGTATAATATTAAGATACCAGGGTCAAAAGGTCATGCTTTTCATTTACCGGATATATCTGTCACATCCAGATCGCCGTCTGCGATTGCCTGTACCTGCGACCAGATCTGTTCATCAACCTGAACGCCTTCCTTCATACTCCTCTCCCGTGTCTGCATGGTTCGTTCTCCAGGACAAGTCACTTGTGTGCCTTCCCTGGCAGGATGCGAACAATCTGCGGCAGCAACTCTTTCATTGAGCATACTCTGTACCTCCTCCTTCGATCCGAATAGACAGGGATCATAAGCGATAAAGATCTGACAGCAGCCAGTACAGCTGCCTCTTTTCTCTTCGTCCAGATCAAAGCCACTCTTTCCATTTGCCATAAGTGCCGCTGCCATATCAAGCACAATCGCCATACTGCTTCCCTTCCAATATCCAGTGGGAAGAATTCTTCTGCTCTCTTCAATCGCACCCGGATCAGATGTTAAATTTCCTTCTTTATCAAACCCTCCCGGATAAGGCAGTTCTTTTCCCGCAAGGCGGTATACACCAAGTTTACCATATGCATACTGGCTCATAGCCATGTCCAGCACAATTGGTCCGTCTTCTCTTGGAATAGCCATACAAAAGGGATTATTTCCGACACCCGGTTCATCGCTTCCCCACATGGGCATGCAGCTTTCGGTATTGGTCCAGTTAATTCCCATATATCCCGCCTCGGCCATTCTCCAAGCATAGGTGCCGCCCCGCATCCAGTGCGTTGTGTTTTTCAAAGCCACTACACCAATTCCGTGAATTTTGGCAAGTTCCACAGCTCTGTCGGAACACTGAATCGCATTCACGATTCCTATCCCCAGATGTCCGTCATAATTTTCTACCGCTCCTTTCGCCGAGACGAGCTCAAGTTCTGCCTTCGGATTCACCCATCCCTTGTTAATATACTCTACAAAACGTGGTACGCGATTGAGCCCGTGACTTTCAACTCCATCAGCACTTGACTTAGCATGTACCGCTGCACAGATTTTGGCATTTTCTTCGCTGAGTCCTGCATTTTTCAAAGCTTTTTTGATTATCTCTTCTAAATTATCATATCCAATGCGCATATGAAACTCACCTTCCCTTTCCCTGATTCTGGCCGCTCTTTTCGCCTGCTGATTTTAACATTTCTCTGTATAATTTAACCGCTTCTGATGAAGAATATCCATACATCAGCAAAATATCCATCAAATAGGGAGAATACGAAGTTTGTGTTAGCTCTCTGGCGAATGACATCGCCGCAATCTCGCTTAGTGCTATTATCTTCGAATCATTATGAAAAGGTCCCAGCGACCACAGACGTACCTTTTCGTTTTGTGTAAAAATCTCATCCTGGTAAAGCTCTTCTACATGATGATATAGTTCATGTGCTAAAATCAGATCCGTGATCTTGAAGCCCTGAGATAACACATCGGTCACTTCCGGATTCTTTACGAAATTCTCTGCCTGAGTGACTACTTCCCTGTTAATCAAAATCTGGTCCGGCTCCTGATACTGTGCGAATATCATCTGATCGGAAGTATGCTCTGTTATATAAGATATATGCATTCCCATCGCCTTCGCGAGAAGTTTTGGTTCCTTTGTGTGGTGTTTTGCACAAATCAGATGGCTGTATCGACTTCCACACTCCAAAGCCTGTCTCATCCATGTTCTCTTCTGTTCATCGGTAAACCTGCTGTCCAACGGATCTCTGGAAAAAGCATATCGGTACCAGTCAGGCATCTCGATCTTTGACAGATTTCTAAGCATGCCTGCCAGCTCATGAACATTGCAGGAATTCACATCATTACTCATATCTATTTCTTCTCCGTAGATTTAATGGTATTTCTTTCCACCTGGTATTATTATACGATGTTGGGGTCAAAAGTAATTTGCCCCCTATGATACACGGATTACTTCGCACTTTGTGCTCACGTATCTTCGCTCCGCTCCGGTCGGTGCTAAACGAACATCCACTGGATGTTCAGCACCCTACAAACATTCGAAATACACCCTAATCGGGTTGCTTTCTCATGTTTGTTCGGGTCCCAAGGTCATGCTTTTTCATGCAAGCATGAAACGCAGGACCTTTTGACCCTGGTATCATTATACAGGATATTGTTCTTTTTTTGAACCATCACAGCCAGTGACCTACTCCCACCACTTAAATCTCATGATTTTGAAGTGAGGGCTTCCTGTTCAATAGCCCCAACGGGCTAAGTATCTGCAGGCTATCCCCGTGTGCCCCACGGTTTTTGCCCGGTTACGGGCTTTTTTTCGGTGAAGTTATGCACATAATATTTTTCTTCCCTCTTCACGGATATTGATTGCCGCGTTGACATCCCTGTCCATCCGGTTTCCACAACGACACTCATAAATCCGCTCCGATAATTTTAGTTCTTTTTTTACTGCTCCACATTTACAGCATGTCTTACTTGATGGATAGAACCTATCTATTCTCACCAGCCTCTTTCCCTGATCCATCAGCTTGTATTCCAGCATTCCCAGAAACATTCCATATCCATTATCCATAACACTCTTCCCAAAGTGCAGACTCCGGCTCATGGTTTTCATGTTCAGATCTTCTACGCACACTGCATCATAACTGTCCGCCAATTTTCTGCTCAGCTTATGCTGAAAATCTTTTCTCTGATTTTTTACCTTTTCGTGACAGACAGCCACTTTTCGTCTCTGCTTTTCGTGATTTCTGCTTCCTTTTACACAGTGAGACAACTTTCTCTGCTCTTTGCACAATTTCTTTTCTGACTTCCGGTAATACATCGGGTACTCTGCCCGGCTTCCGTCTGAAAACACCGCCATACCGCTCATGGCAAAGTCCATTCCCAACATCTTTTCTACCGCCTCTTTCTCCTCACTTATTTGGCTCTCATAGGTATAGAGAAGACTGGCATAATATTTTCCGGACGGTTCCTGAGTGACCGTCACCGATTTCAATTGATATTCTTTCGGTATCTGTCGGTGCTGTACCAGTTTTACATGAGACATTTTCGGAAGCTTCAGCTTTCCTTCTTCCAGTTTGATATTTCCATTTACTACATTCGTCGTATAACTTGCACGGCTTCTGTGTTTTGATTTGAACTTTGGAAAACCACTCTGCGGATTTCTAAAAAAGTTCTGATATGCCCTTTCCAGATGAAGCTGCACATTGGCTAGTGCCAGTGAATCCACCTCTTTCAGCCACGGATACTGTTTTTTATAAAAAGCCGGCGTATTCTTCAACCGCTTTTTACTTTTTTGATATTCTTTCATCTTATCTTCCAACATCACGTTGTATAGAAACCGGCAGCATCCAAAGGTTCTTGCAAACTGTTCTCCCTGCTCTTTATTTGGATAGATACGAAATTTTATGGCTTTGTTCATGCTTTTTCACCCTGACTTTCAATATAAGCCCGTATGGTTTCGATTGGTGCTCCTCCTGCACTGAGCAGACAAAAACTCTGGCTCCAGAATGCTTCTTTCCAAAGTTTCTCTCGAATCTGTGGATATTCTTTCTTAATTAACCGACTGCTTGCACTCTTATAGGCATTGATAAATTTGCTGAGTTCGCTTTTCGGCTGAGCCCGGAACATCACATGAACATGATCTCTGTCATGATTCCATTCTTCCAAGGTAATTCCATACTTGGGTGCAATATAAGAAAAAATCTCCTCCGCCCTTTTAGAACTATCATCATCAATCACTTTTCTCCTGTATTTTACGACCATAATCAGATGGTAATACAGGAGGAATACTGAATGTGCATTATTGTCCAATTTATTCACATCTATCATCTCTTTTCTCTTATCGACTGATGATAGCATAACACATTTTTGTCATAAGAACAAGTGTTCTCTCCATGTTTTAGAAAAAGTTTTGGAGGATACAGTGCAAAAAGCAACGATCCCTATACTGGTCGCTGTATATAATCTTTTCCAAAGATTTGGACATTATGGCAATTCATCCCGCCACCTGAAGAGGAAGGGGAATTCTTGCTAATTTATGTTAAATATCGTTTTCAACCTGAAATTTGTAAATAAATGTTCCTTTTTACTGCATCAAACCTTTCATTGTAAATTTTACAATTTTGTTACATCTTTTTGTTACATCTTTTCACAAAAAGTGATATACTAACAGGAGAAAACGATTCAAACGGGGCGGTTTTCTATCACAGTAATAGAGTCCGCGCAAAAAGGTTATACTTTTTAAGGTACGTAACTTTCAGACTTGCAAAATATAAACTTTCGATTTCTAACAGGAGACTTCATATATGTACAACAATCATCGAAAAGACAGAACGGACCGAAAAAAAGAGCTGAGAAGACATTGCGGTATTGTATTATTCACGCTGACGCTCGCCTTAGGTGCGGCTTTTCTTTACTTCACCGCTAATTCTTCCCAAGATACACAGCGTATCAAATCAGAAAATAAAGTAATAAATGAAAATAAAGAAGCTTTAGAAAAAGAAGAAGAGCAAAAAGAGGCAGAAACCGTAGAGGCGAATGCTGTCGCTTTGTCCATGTGGAATCATATTCTTGTCAACCCCTGGAACAAACTGCCGGAGAATTTCACAGTAGATCTACAGCAGTTAGATGACGGGCAGGCTATCGACAAAAGAGCCTATCCCGATTTACAGGCAATGATGGATGATGCACATGCACAGGGTCTGTCACCTATGATCTGCTCTTCCTACCGTGCACCGGAAAAGCAGGAGTATCTGTTTGACGATAAAATCAGACGCTGTGAGGAGCAGGGATATTCAAAAGATGAGGCTTGCAAGGTGGCGGCAACCTGGGTAGCGCTGCCAGGCACCAGTGAGCACCAAACCGGACTTGCTCTTGATATTGTCTCTTCAAACAATCAGACACTGGAAAAAGAGCAGGAGAATACCCCTGAGCAGCAATGGCTCATAAATAATTCCTATAAATATGGCTTTATTCTTCGTTATCCGTCCGATAAATCCAATATCACAGGTATCAGCTATGAGCCCTGGCACTATCGTTATGTGGGCCGGGAAGCAGCAAAGATTATCCATGACAGGGGAATCTGTCTGGAGGAGTACCTTGATTCTCTAAAATCGGTTTCAAAGCAAAATTAATCATTGTATATCCTCATACTTTAAAAGATGGAGGGATATCAGAATCCGAAACCGAATTTCCGGATTCTGAAGATCCAGTCCACTTATTTTTTGTATTCGTTCGATTCTGTACAAAAGCGTACTTCTGTGTATATACAGCTTTTCTGACGCATGTGCAATATTCATATTGGATTCCAGATATATCTTAAGAGTGTGCAGTAATTCCGATCTATGGGTATCATCATATGCCATCAGTTTTGTCAGACCTTCCGGGCAGAACATTCTTGCCGGATATCCTTTCATTCCTTTGATCAAAACATACGCTGCAACATAGTCTTCAAATTTATAGCACCAGAACATCGGATCGGCCTTTTGTCCAACCTCCAGAGCTATATTTGATTGCTCATAGTATTCTCTGATCTGAAAGAAGTCATCGGAAACCCTGCTGATTCCAGCCTTGAAAACACCTTCTCTTAAAAATATAATAAAAGAAGAATAAAACTTCTGGAGCTGTGTGTCCATCTTTGTTGTGTTTACAAGCATCAGAATACTTTCTTCATAAAGGAAGGCAAAAGAATAGGGAAATTGTATCTCCAGCTTATGACAAGTCACCTCGCCGGAACTGATCTTGAAGTCTCTTTCATCCATTTTGATCCGGATGCAGATATATCTGTCATGTCTTTTCCAGTCATATCCATTCAAACGATAAGAAAGTGAATGCTCATCTACAATCTTATCGTCAAGAAGTTTTATAAATATGGATTCAAGAATCCTGCTTTCCTGATCATTCCGATCATTATCCCATTTTAAACTGCAGCGAATATATTCAGCCAGATTCTTCGCCATCTCCTGATCTGTCATAGTAAACTTCCTGTTTGTCTCACTGATGCAAAGACGTCCTACATATTGATCTCCCTCCCATAAATTTATGTACATGACACGCTCTGGAGAGAAATCATCATCATACATCTGAACGCCTCTGGTTGACATCGTGTCTTTGAATTTTTTCTCATATTTAAAGTTATTGATTGTCTCCATCGACAGAACCTTTTTACCTGTATCTTTATCATCTTCCCAGATTACTTCACTGTGCTTTTCATTTGCGGAGCCCAAAAGGAAAAGATTTCTGTCATACACATGGATCATATTATAAAATATGTGGCCACTAAGTTTACATAACATTTCTATCTCTGTATGGTTCATTAGTGCTTTATGAAGCTTTTCTTCCCAATCCTGATAATAGAGGAAAAGGCCCTGCACTTTGTTACATACAATAGGAATGGAGTCATCCTCTGAAATATATAGGATCTTCTGGCTTTTTTGACGTTTTATATAGTCTGTTCCGGTCTTTTCTCTCATAGTACAGATGCCATAAAAACCATTTCCTTTCTCAACTTCTTCTTTCATATCATTTAGACAGCCCACATAAAGAAGGTCTTGCTCTTTCAGTTGTTCTACCCCATGATAATAAATTACTCCTTTCAAATGGGGGAACTCTTCCGTTCCACTCCACTGGATCCAACTGTAATTTTTCTCCAGAAATTCATATAAAACCATCATACTCAAGCGCATATGTAATACCCTCCTTCTCTTTCCTATAAAGTATAGGAATCGCTATATAAAAAGTCAACGACTCTACAGGATTTTTTTCCACTGTTACTTAATTTATAATGGAATTAATGATAACTATTGACTCTAGTTCAAAATACAAAACTTCCTACAAAGTAAAGAGTTTTGTAAAAAGGAGAAGCTTATGACAGCGAGAAAAATGGAAGAATCAAATCAAGAAATATATCAGAAACGTCTCGAACGTGTGGAGAATGCTATCCAGCTTAAGGAAAGTGACTGTGTCCCAATCGCCCCTATATACGGTGCGCTTCCATATGCAATGGAAGGTGCTGCCTATAAGGACAGTATGTATAACTATGACCGGGCAAGTGACGCACTGATTAAATTTTATCAGGACTTCGAGCCGGATGCTGCCACTCACACTGCCTTTACCAGCGGGAGAGCGAACGAACTGGCCGGATCCACAATGATCGACTGGCCTGGCCGCCCGGGCACCAGAGTCCCTGACTTCTCAACTCATCAGGTAATTGAACAAGAATACATGTCTCAGGAAGAATATCCAGAATTCATAGGTGACTTTACGGGTTTCATGCTCCGTAAATATATTCCACGCGCTTTTCCGGCATTAAAAGGGTTAGAGGATATCCATTTCGTTCCTTCTATCGTTTTGAGCACTAATCCTCTTGCTTCTCTCTACTCCCCTGAAGCCCAAGAGGCTTTCTCACTCCTGAAACAGATTGGAGAAGAGGATAAAAAAGCCACTGACGCGTCTATGGCCGTTACAGGTAAATTGATCGAAATGGGCTATCCCCCATTTATAACCGGTGCCGGGGAAGCACCCTTCGATATCTTAGGTGACTACTACCGGGGAACCCTTGGCGCTCTTTCCGATCAGTTAGAATGTCCTGATGAGATTGAGGCTGCCTGCGATATGTTGGCAGACATACAGATTGAGTCTTTCTCTTACCTGAAGACCGCAGATTTACCGGTGAAACGTATTTTCTTCCCTCTTCATAAGGGAATGGATGGTTTTATGAATCCGCTGCAATACGAAAAGCTTTACTGGAAACCTCTAAGGAAAGTGATAATGGCTCTGATTGATATGGGAGTCACCCCACATATTTATACAGAAGGAAAATACAATACACGGATAGAAACACTTGCAGATGTCCCAAAAGGCAAAGTGATTTATCATTTTGAGACTGCAGATATGGCAAAGGCAAAAAAAATTCTAGGTGATATTGCCTGCATCAGCGGAAATCTCCCCATTCAGCTTTTAGAGTTCGGCACAAAACAGCAAGTGATTGATTACTGCAAGGAATTAATTGACACCTGTGCACCCGGCGGTGGATACATCTTTGACACAAATGGCTGTATCGACAACGCCAAAAGAGAAAATCTAGAGGCTATGTTTGATACTGTTAAAACATACGGAAAGAAATAATCTGCTCTAAGAGGATAAAACGAAGCTGCTGTTGGTGATTTTGATCATTCGCAGCAGCTCTGTTCTTCTTTAAAAAATCTCCGGCAATTCCAACTCAATTGGATAGTGATCGGACAAATATATTCCGTCCGCCACATCGTCCCAGACTTTTACCTGACCCTCTTTCAGTGAAGTGCTCACAAAAATATAGTCAATCTTCTCCAGTTTTTTCACTTTTCCATAGTCATGAAAACTTTGTTGAATACTGGCTGTGGCATCCGAAAGATCCGGTTCGGCAAATATGTTACTCAACTCATCGCTGTCCGGAAATGCATTGAAATCTCCTGTGATAACTACCGGAACATTCTTATAGATTTCTTCTGCTCTCATGTCTGCCAGAATCTGATCAATTCCTTTTTCCCTTGCTTTTACGCCTACGTGATCCAGATGTGTGTTGTAGAACCTATATTTTTCACCTGAAAGATAATCATAAAATACGGCTTTCGTACAGATCCTCGGGCACTCACTCTGATCTTCATAGCATGACCCCGGAACTCTCGGTGTCGGAGACAGCCAGAAGAAATCAAGATACAGCAGATTGATTCTTGACTTTTTGTATGCGATGGAAGTCTCCTCCCCGTCAAGTTTGTCTCCCCTTCCGCATCCAACGATAGTATACTCTGTAAGTTCTTTTTTCAGCCATGCAGCAACGTGGGGCAGAACTTCCTGAAAACAGATGATATCTGGTTTTTCATCCCGAATTTTTTTGACAATAAGATCTCTCCTGTATTGAAAGCTGTTCGCATCGTCCTGTCCGTAATCGCATCGAATGTTAAAGGTTACTACCTTCATGAAAACTACCTCCCAATCTTATCTTTGAAAAAATCAATGATAATGTCCCATACTTCCTGTTGAAAGAAGTGAAGATCCGCGTGATCTGCATCTTCTATTGCAACCAGCCGGACATCTGCCCCCTGTTTCTCCAACTCATCGTGCAGTGACTCGCCCTGTGAAAAAGGAACCGTGTGATCGCAAAGTCCGTGCAAAATCAAAAAAGGCGGCGCCAGTTTTGTCACATATTTCACCGGGCACGCATCCCAGATTTTCTGTTCAAAATCAGGAGTGCCAGATCCGCCTACCAACATGGCTTCCGGCGTCAGTGCCATCTTTGTCTGATCCTCTTTCGATATCAACCGGATATCTGCCGGCGGATACCACGGGCATACAGCCTGAACGGCACTGGAATGCTCCAGATAATCACCCCTGTCATACTTCTTATCATCCCCGGTCAGGCCTGCAAGAGCAGCCAGATGTCCGCCGGCGGACTCCCCCATAACACCAAAACGATAAATGTCGATACAGTACCTGTCTGCATGCGCTTTCAGATACCGGATACCCGCTTTGACATCTTCAAGCTGTCCTGGAAATTCCACTTCATTACTGGTGCGATACTGAACACTTGCGACTGCAAAACCACTTCTGGCCAGTTCACTTAAATATGCCAGATGTGCACTTCGCTCCATCAGTTTCCATGCCCCGCCGCAGATCCATACGATACAGGGACTTTTTTTATCCTTTTGTTCCGGATAGATAATATCCATCTTCAGATCTTTTGTCGTGTGCCCAAACCAGTCCGGAACCTGTGCAAAAGTCACATTCGTATCGACCACGTACTGAGGGGCACGCACATTTACATGAATTGTCTCTCTCATCTTTTACCACCTCCCTATACAGTTGCTGTTTTAAACATGAGTTACCAATCAGGATGCTTTCTCATGTTTGTTCGGGTCCTAAGGTCATGCTTTTTCATGCAAGCATGAAACGCAGGACCTTTTGACCCTAGTATCATATTAATCAGTAATATTAACTATTGCAATAGCTAAATTCATATGTTATTTTCAAGGCATCCATAATCAACATTTCGTATTTGATAACTTCGTTTTCTTTTTAACAATTAGGTTACTTTCGTCTGCAAATCAGGTCATTGTTTTTCTCTGAAAATATTTTATAATCATTTTAAAATAAGAAAGGAGTAATAAAAGTGGCAGAGAGAATTGTATTAAATGAGATTTCGTATCATGGAAGTGGTGCAATTGCGGAGATAGTGGGCGAAGTGAAGGGCCGTGGTTTCGAAAAAGGTTTCGTATGCTCGGATCCGGATCTTGTAAAGTTCAATGTGACTTCTAAGGTCACCGATCTTCTGGAGAAGGAAAGCCTTCCCTATGAATTATATTCAAATATCAAACCAAACCCGACCATTGAAAATGTTCAGGCCGGAGTCAAAGCTTTCCAGGCAGCAGCGGCTGACTATATCATCGCAATTGGCGGAGGTTCCTCTATGGATACCGCTAAGGCCATAGGAATTATCATCAACAATCCGGAGTTTTCGGATGTGAGAAGTCTGGAGGGCAATGCCCCTACCAGCAAACCGGCAATTCCAATTATTGCGGTTCCAACGACAGCCGGTACAGCCGCAGAGGTTACCATCAATTATGTCATCACCGATGTCGAAAAGAAACGCAAATTCGTCTGTGTTGACACCCATGATATCCCAGTAGTAGCTGTTGTAGATCCTGATATGATGAGCAGCATGCCGAAAGGCCTTACCGCTGCCACCGGAATGGATGCACTCACCCATGCAATCGAAGGCTATATTACAAAAGCTGCATGGGAAATGACGGATATGTTTCACTTAAAAGCAATCGAAATCATCTCCAACTCTTTAAGAGGCGCCGTAGACAATACTCCGGAAGGCAGAGAAGGCATGGCCCTTGCTCAATACATCGCTGGAATGGGTTTCTCCAATGTCGGTCTCGGTATCGTCCACTCGATGGCTCATGCACTTGGTGCAGTCTATGACACACCTCACGGCGTTGCAAATGCGATCCTGCTCCCGACCGTGATGGAATTTAACGCAGACGCAACCAAAGACAAGTTCAAATATATTGCAAAAGCTATGGGCGTCAAAGACACGGACCAGATGAGTGTTGACGAATACCGAAAAGCTGCCGTTGATGCAGTACGCCAGCTTTCTCTTGATGTTGGAATCCCTCAGGATCTGAAAGAGATCGTAAAGGAAGAAGATATCAGATTCTTATCCGAGAGTGCTGTGGCGGATGCCTGCGCACCAGGAAATCCGAAAGATTTCACTCTTTTGGACATTGAAGGATTGTACAGGAAACTGTTATAATCATAAACCCGCTACAGGTTAATAATGAATTTACGATAAAGATATGTCTGGCATGATTATTACTGCTTATGTCAGGCATATTCTTCTTTTCTATATAAAAGAAGCTGCGCTTTTCATCCTTTTCTTACTCTGTCTTTGTCAGTGCTTCTACATCCTCTTTAAATGGAAACAGCGTACAGCCGCCATCATGCTTATCGACTTCAGCGGCACTGATTTTCCTGACTTCACGGAAGAACAGGGATTTCAATACCTCTACAATAGACTGTTCCTTCACGTTCAGTTCCGAATACGGAGAAAATGGGCAGGGCTCCGCTCCTCCGCTTGCGTTAATATGGAAGAAACCTCTCCCGGCTGCCAGACAGCCACCCATCGACTCCTCGTCTCCCGGAAATGACAACATAATGATGCCTTTATTTTTTTTATTGCTTCGAAGAGCATTGATCCGCATTCTCAAGTCTTCCTGATCATCCTCGTCCAACACCAGATATTCTGTTCCTTTCTCGGCCGGAACATATTCCACGTAAAAGATAAGCCCACACCCCTGTTCTCTTAAGGCTGTTGTATATTTTTGATCGGTAACTTCATCCTTGTTTTCGCTGGTGACCGTAATTGACATACCAAACAGAATACCTCTTTTCTTCAGTTTTAAAATCACCTGAGTGACTTTTTCGGCAATTCCTTCTCCGCGCCTTCTATCCGTCTCGACTGCATTACCTTCAATGCTTAGTACCGGAACCAGATTTCTGTGACTGTCGAACAATTCAATATATTCATCATTGATCATCGTTCCATTCGTAAAGATCGGGAATACCATATTCTCGCACTGCCCTGCCAATTTGATGACGTCTTTCCGTATCAGAGGCTCTCCTCCCGCAAGCAGGATAAATGAAATGCCAAGTTTGTCTGCTTCTGCAAATACCTTGCTCCAGTCTTTTTTGTCCATTATCTCCACTCGTCTGTCACTGCAGTTTCCATTCGCCCTCGCGTAACACCCGGCACAATGCAGATTGCAATTGTTCGTAATGCTCGAAATTAAAAAAGGTGGAATATGTACTCCCTCCTTCTCATAATCATCTCTTATCTTTGCATGTTCTCTAAGAGATGATACCAAATGGTGCAGGAAAACCTGGCCCTTAAAATTACCCATATAAAAACGCGCGGCCGTTTCAACGATATTCTTGATTCCGTTTTCCATAAAAGTATTTAGACTTTTCATTTATTAAGATTCCTCCCGCTCTCTGACTTATCTATCCATTATTTTCTGCCACTTCACGAAACTGATCATTACAAATGCCGATTGTATTTCAGTTTCATTCATGATATGATTTTAATATAAAATCAATAAATTGCAAGTACGCAGTATAATAATATTTAGTATGGAAAACCATACTAATAGAAAGAAGGGTTTTTTTGGACAAACCAGCAAAAAAAATTACAGGTTCTGAACTGACGGAAGCTCAATGTCCCCTCCGATACCTCTTAAAACTTCTCGGGGGGAAATGGAAATTGCCTATCATCTGTGTTCTGGTTGGTGATAAGCCTCTAAGATACAGTACAATCAAGAGAAGGCTTGGGGACATCACGAACATGATGCTTTCCCAGTCATTGCGGGAACTGGAAGAGGCGGATCTTGTTATTCGAAAACAGTTCAATGAGGTACCACCACATGTCGAGTATTCTCTTTCCAACAAAGGAAGAAGTATTCTCCCCGCACTAAGCAATGTCATCAATTGGGCCGTCAACAACATGGAACTTGATATTGGATGTGGCCCCAACTGTGAGAACTGTGTAAGCCAGCTCTGACAAAAAACGCCGTATAGAGATATCATGCTTCATTACTCCATACGACGTTTTTTTCTTCTCTCTAAGCCTATCATACTATCATACTGCGGATTACTTAGTGTTTTTGTTTCTTATAGAAGTGGATCAAGTGGGGTATCCAATGGTTCATACTCTGTGAAGACATAGCGTTCTTTCAGACCGAATGTCGTCACCTCGAATATAACGCTTCCCTCTTCGCTGTCCAGTTTCTTGTAAGTAGAAGCAGGATCAATCTGGCTTTTCAGGTATTCATCGACATTTTCTGTCTCAATATCTTTCGTCTGACTGCTTGTGGATTCTCCGGTCTCTTTGTCATACATTTCATGAAGTAATTCATATCTTTTCATAGACATTTCTCCTGTTCATAATAGTCTGCATTAAATTGTTTCTATTTTAATATTATATCGCAATTTTCTATAAATGTCATGTATCCTTCGAAATTTTTTGAATATAAATGTTTTACTTTTAATCTTGAAAATATAAAAAAAGACTGCGGTACTTATATTTTGCACCACAGTCCTTATTACCATACATGATACTGCCATTGTTCACACGATATGACCCTGATATCATCATTCTTTTTCTTCGTACTGCACCATTTCCTGATTGACACAGTCTTCACAAGATCTCATAGCCAGAATGGTCTTCTCAAACAAATCGCTCAAATCCCATCCGAGATTCTCCGCCCCCTGACGGATGACGTCTCTGGAGCATCCTGCCGCAAACTTTTTATCTTTGAACTTCTTCTTTACACTCTTGACTTCCATATCAGAAACGCTCTTTGAAGGGCGCATCAATGCCGCTGCGCCGATCAGACCGGTCAGTTCATCTGCCGCATATAAGATTTTCTCCATCTCATGCTCTGGTTTCACATCTGAACAGATTTCATAGCCATGGGAGCAGATTGCATGGATCATATCTTCTCCGACACCGCCGCTCCTCAAAAGTTCAGGTGCCTTCTGACAGTGTTCTTCTGGATACATTTCAAAGTCAATGTCGTGAAGCAACCCCACTGTCGCCCAGTAGTCCGCTTCATCTTTATAGCCAAGTTCGTCGGCATACCAGCGCATCGTTCCCTCCACCGTCAGAGCATGGCGAATGTGAAACGGCTCTTTGTTGTATTTTTTTAAAAGTTCTAAAGCTTCTTCTCTTGTGATTTTACTCTCCATGATTGTACCGCCTTTCCAAGATTGCTCTTATCTGATAAGTTCTTTATCCCTGCAGCCCTCTGGCCTGTCTGTCCATGTCCTCAATTACAATGTCATATATCTCTCCAATACTGCTGCAATACGCTAAGACTTTCCAAGGCTCATTCGTGTGAAAATGTATCTTAATCAGTTCATCATCTCCGACCGCAAGCAGACAATCTCCCTTAAAATTCTCCGTAAAATAATCCCTGATTACATCTTCATCGAGATTCTCGCCCTCGATTAAAAGCTGTGTGTCGTACTTAAATTCCAACATATGAAATATCCCTCTCTCACTATTTTCTCCGCTGATATTAACTATGATTTTTTATTATACTGCATTGGGAGCCAGTTGTAAAATTCTTTATGGAATATCCGCCGAAAGTCATATTTTTATCCTCTGCTAAAGTTTAAATTTAGTTTCTGATGGCTCTCATTTTTTCATTAACTAAATTAGATAATATCTTTTTTTCGCTGTCAGGAATCCACTCTCGTAATCGTGCTGCGGCAACTGGCAATATCCATTTTTCAATATCTGACTCCGTAAATACTGAATGCTTTAAATACTCACGATAGTATATTTTTCCAACATGTCTTTGGAACAGACGAACCAGTTTTCTGACAAGATATGTACCATTGGGTAATTCACCATAGTTAAGAATCAGATATGTTCTGGCAATGTCTGCACAAGGGTTACCAACACATGCCGTCATCCAATCAATTATAATTGGTTCTTTCCCCTGTATCATAATATTTCCGGGATGAAAATCAAAATGGCATAGTACCTCACCATCTGGCAATTCTTTCAGATATTGAGTCAGGAACTCCTTTTGCTCATATGAAAGCGCTTCAACTGCTTCTATATCACACCTCAACTTATTTTTTACAGAAAACTCTTCATTTACTTTAACTTTCTTCTGATGGATTGACATATGAAGCAGCGCAAGGGTGCGAGAATAATGATTAATCTTACCAATAGACTTTATAATTATCTTTATTAGATCTATCCCATAAATTCTATCGTAAATAATCCCATAGCGATTATTCTCTGTTATAAAATCATAAGCTTTGGGTACATTCTCAACGTAAGTTTGTATAAATACCGCCTTTTCATATTCAAGTGCAGCAACTTCTTTGGGAATTTCTTTTCGAAATAACTTTATAATTTTATCTTCCCCATATTTATATATTTCAGCAGTATTTCCCTGACCTATCATTTTCAAATTATGTATATCCATGTTTTATTTTTATTCCCCTCTAAATTCAGATTTACAATACTACTCTCCTCAGACATCACCTGTTTATTACATCGTTTTTAGCTTCTTTCAATTTCCGAATCCTGACCTTTTCTCAAATATAAAAGGCCTCTGGTGACCTACTCCCACCACTTAAATCTCATGATTTTGAAGTGAGGGCTTCCTGTTCAATAGCCCCAACGGGCTAAGTATCTGCAGGCTATCCCCGTGTGCCCCACGGTTTTTGCCCGGTTACGGGCTTTTTTTCGGTGAAGTTATGCACATAATATTTTTCTTCCCTCTTCACGGATATTGATTGCCGCGTTGACATCCCTGTCCATCCGGTTTCCACAACGGCACTCATAAATCCGCTCCGATAATTTTAGTTCTTTTTTTACTGCTCCACATTTACAGCATGTCTTACTTGATGGACAGAACCTATCTATTCTCACCAGCCTCTTTCCCTGATCCATCAGCTTGTATTCCAGCATTCCCAGAAACATTCCATATCCATTATCCATAACACTCTTCCCAAAGTGCAGACTCCGGCTCATGGTTTTCATGTTCAGATCTTCTACGCACACTGCATCATAACTGTCCGCCAATTTTCTGCTCAGCTTATGCTGAAAATCTTTTCTCTGATTTTTTACCTTTTCGTGACAGACAGCCACTTTTCGTCTCTGCTTTTCGTGATTTCTGCTTCCTTTTACACAGTGAGACAACTTTCTCTGCTCTTTGCACAATTTCTTTTCTGACTTCCGGTAATACATCGGGTACTCTGCCCGGCTTCCGTCTGAAAACACCGCCATACCGCTCATGGCAAAGTCCATTCCCAACATCTTTTCTACCGCCTCTTTCTCCTCACTTATTTGGCTCTCATAGGTATAGAGAAGACTGGCATAATATTTTCCGGACGGTTCCTGAGTGACCGTCACCGATTTCAATTGATATTCTTTCGGTATCTGTCGGTGCTGTACCAGTTTTACATGAGACATTTTCGGAAGCTTCAGCTTTCCTTCTTCCAGTTTGATATTTCCATTTACTACATTCGTCGTATAACTTGCACGGCTTCTGTGTTTTGATTTGAACTTTGGAAAACCACTCTGCGGATTTCTAAAAAAGTTCTGATATGCCCTTTCCAGATGAAGCTGCACATTGGCTAGTGCCAGTGAATCCACCTCTTTCAGCCACGGATACTGTTTTTTATAAAAAGCCGGCGTATTCTTCAACCGCTTTTTACTTTTTTGATATTCTTTCATCTTATCTTCCAACATCACGTTGTATAGAAACCGGCAGCATCCAAAGGTTCTTGCAAACTGTTCTCCCTGCTCTTTATTTGGATAGATACGAAATTTTATGGCTTTGTTCATGCTTTTTCACCCTGACTTTCAATATAAGCCCGTATGGTTTCGATTGGTGCTCCTCCTGCACTGAGCAGACAAAAACTCTGGCTCCAGAATGCTTCTTTCCAAAGTTTCTCTCGAATCTGTGGATATTCTTTCTTAATTAACCGACTGCTTGCACTCTTATAGGCATTGATAAATTTGCTGAGTTCGCTTTTCGGCTGAGCCCGGAACATCACATGAACATGATCTCTGTCATGATTCCATTCTTCCAAGGTAATTCCATACTTGGGTGCAATATAAGAAAAAATCTCCTCCGCCCTTTTAGAACTATCATCATCAATCACTTTTCTCCTGTATTTTACGACCATAATCAGATGGTAATACAGGAGGAATACTGAATGTGCATTATTGTCCAATTTATTCACATTGATCATCTCTTTTCTCTTATCGACTGATGATAGCATAACACATTTTTGTCATAAGAACAAGTGTTCTCTCCATGTTTTAGAAAAAGTTTTGGAGGATACAGTGCAAAAAGCAACGATCCCTATACTGGTCGCTGTATATAATCTTTTCCAAAGATTTGGACATTATGGCAATTCATCCCGCCACCTGAAGAGGAAGGGGAATTCTTGCTAATTTATGTTAAATCCAAGATAATCATTCGTTTTTACTGCATCACCAAATGACAACTGTAGAAAAATGAATATGCGAAAGTATGCAAAAAGGAGTTGTCACTAATTGCTTAATGCGACAGCCCCCTTTTTAAGGATCGGATTTTTTTATTTATCCTCCGCAATAGAAATTTCTTTCAGCTTGCCCTTTGGTTTTTTACTCTGCTCTTCCATGGCAAGCCGCGGTAATTTTCCGTATGCATAATCTCCGGGATCCATGTTGATTTCCTTATATATCTCCTTATGCACATGGGTATAAGGCTCCGCCATCGTATAGGGTGGAAAATTAAATGCTTCTGTAAACTCTGTGACTGAGTTAACCAACACGTATTCCGTGTCTCCCATTCCATTATAAACGGCGGCATTCAGCTGGGCCCATTGACTGAGCTTTGCCATGCTGGAGCAGTTTGTAAAGCGTTCCGTATTCGGTTCTCCGAAACCATACTCTGAAGCGGCAGAACCCGGAACGGCAGTCACCGCTTCCGCAGCCTCAATGCAGGCCATATCCACGGCAACAGGATCACGGGATGCAAATACTCCGAGATTGGGAGTGAGCGCTTTGTCATGGAAGTTTCCGCAGTCACACCCTGGTGTGATATCCATGGCATAGTTCAGGAAAATCATCTTCTCCTTTCCAATCGCATGTATAAATCCACAGGCTGCATCTGTGATTCCGGCAGGCCAGCTCGGAACCAGTTCCGGTGGGAAATTATACACGCCCTGGAAGAGGTAAGCAAAGCAGAAGCCGCACTGGCGGCATTTTTCGCTGTCACGTGTCAGTGTCTCTCCATCATAAGCAAATGCTTCACAAGGGCAGTTATCTACCATGCGTTCAATCAGATTGGGACTTGGTGCCTGTGCATGTTTTTTTACAGCATCCTGATTAATCTGCCACGTCTTAATTCCAATTTCCGGATGTGTGATATTGTGTATGGCATATTTCCCTCTGGCAGATGCCATACCGATTCCCACATTTTTCATGGCACCTCCAAAGACGCCCATAGCATGCCCTTTAAAATGGCTGACCACGATGACCACATCAAAATCCAGCAGCTTCTTCGCCAGGTATGCATATTTTAAGTATACGCCGTTCGGAACTTCTACTTTGACATCTTCCGTACCATAGTCACCATCGCAGATAATGATTGGACATCCCATGGTTTCTTCTGTAAAGCCGTGGGCTGCCGCCACCCGAAGATGGTCTTCTCTGGAGATACGTGAAACACTCTCTCCATATGCGGCAACGCAGGTTTCCACTATAGCAGGCTTTCCGCCCAGACGCTTCACCTCATCCGCTACCGCACTTACCCAATGGGGACGCAGATTCAGGGCATTGCCCCACTCTCCCATATGCGTCTTGATGGCAACCCGGTCACCCGGCTTGATCATTCCGGCAAGTCCCGCGTCTTTCAGCACCTTAACTCCTTTAAAAGGAATACTGTCCATCATAGAGCCCGCACGATCATTGAGATAATACACTTTTGAAGACATGAAATCGACCTCTCTTTCTGCATATTCTATATGCAATCTGAAAATGACTCCCGCAATGACAGTTCATCCGGAAGATTGCTTCCGATAAGCACCACCGTACTCTTTCGTTCCTCTCCATCTTCCCAGAGACAATCAGCCTTTGAATGAAAGGACTTGCGGACAGCCTGGAACTCATATCGCCAGTCATCCCCAGCAAAGCAGAAAAAGCCTTTGCTCCGAAGAATCTTATTTCCCTCCTCTTCGAACAGACGATTGAGCCACTTGTTAACCTTTTCCTTATCCATCGGACGTGTTTCACTCAGAACAATTGTATGTATTTCCTGCATCGGTTTTCGTTCCTTTCCAATCTTCAGGTCCTTAAGCTGCGAATACAGTGAAATATTCAGAACATTCTTAAGCGGAACTCTCCCATAGCTGCTGCGATAAATCTCTGCCATTCCATTAAGCTCTTTAATGCGTTCCTCGAGCCTGGAAAGTTGTTCCTCATCTGCCAGATCCACTTTGTTGAGGACAATTGCATCAGCAAAAACCACCTGCTGCCTTGCCACTTCAAACTCTTCCAGATTAAGCAGTCCATATTCGGCATCTACCACTGCGATATAACCATTCAGCCGATAGTGCACAGGCATATGTCCCACCAGAAACAAGTGCACCAGACTTTCCGGCATATCCAGACCGCTGCACTCCATAAGCAGCCGGTCAAATGGCTGCGCCGCATCGCTATACAATTTATGAAGGTAATCATAAAGTACCAGCTGTGGATCGTCATGGACTGTCACACCGGGAAATACATGTATATGACCGGTAACATTTTTGAGCAGCTTATCATCAATGGATACCGCCCCATACTCCCTTACGATAACATCTGTGCGTTCTTTTTTCTGCTCCTCTAAGATGTAATTGAGAAATGTGGTTTTCCCTGCTCCCAAAAATCCCCCGATTACATTGACGCCGACAGGTTTACTGTGATAATGTGTCATACTTCCTCCCCGGATATCTTATGCTGTCATCTTACAATCAATCCAACGCTGCCGCTGTATCAAAGGCACTCTGAACCGCCTCTGCAATCAGGCCTGTCTTGTCAGAATCACCGATATTGTAAATCCTGTCAAACCGATCCTTTATAGTATTATACAGGCCGTTATTTGCAGAGACACCCATAGACAATACGACCTCATCCGCAGGAATGGAAACACTTTCACCAGTTTCAAGATTTTCCGCCTTCACCGCATCCTGTGTGATTTCCAGAAGCTTATGCTTCATCCGTATATCAATCCCCGCAGCCATTGCATGGCCCATGGCCAACATTTGCTCCGTAGATGTCGCAGCCGGATCCGATGGCGGAAGCATATCGATGATGGTCACCTTATTTCCACGGCTCGCATAGGTGGCACCACATTCCAGACCTACAAGCCCGGCTCCCACAATCACAACCTGCTTTCCCTTGCCCTCCGGAAAATCAGCAAGAATATCCCGGACTTCCTTCACATTGGGCAATTTGATTCCCGGAATGGAACCCGGAATGACTGGATTAGATCCTGTACACACAAACACAGCATAGGGATCTAAGGCGGCGATGTCATCACCGTCAGCTTCTTTTCCTGCATTTACCTGAATTCCCAGCCGCTCCACTTCATTACGGAAATATTCGATATGCCACTTGAGCTTCGACTTACCATCCGGAACAGATCCAATCAGTTCCATGCCTCCCACCTCAGGTTTCTTTTCGAATATCACAGGAACAAATCCGCGTTTTGCAAGAGTGACAGCCGCCTCAAGCCCTGCCGGTCCACCCCCGGCTATGGCAACCTTACGTTCTTTTCCATCCTCTTTCAATACAATATCTTCCAGCTCCCGCAAAGCCAGCGGATTGACCGTACATCCGGAAACACCAGGTAATACTGGATTCATACAGTGCATACAGGAAATGCAGTGATGCATCTCGCGTTCTCTGCCCTGCTCCAGTTTGACTACCCACTCAGGCTCGGCCAAAAGCCCCCGCCCCATTCCAATCATGTCACATCTTCCTTCGGCAAGCACCTGCTCCACATACTCCGGATGTCTCAGGCTGCCGGTAGCCATGACCGGAATCTTTACACCGGACTTTTTAACAGCTTCTGCGAGCGGAACCTTCCAGCCTTCCGGACTGCGTCCATCGGCAGACATGCCCAGAATGTTGGTAAGCCCTCCTCCGGCACTGACAGAGATCATATCCGCTCCGGCTGCTTCCAGAATCGGACCGGCCTTGGCTGCTTTTTCCGCCGTCATTCCTTCGGGATTGAAATCATTTCCATTAATTTTGGTAGTCACGGCAAATCCCGCTCCGCAGGCCTTTTTAATCATGCCGATTAATTCTGTTGTAAATCGAAGGCCATTCTCCATGTTTTGCGCCCCATACTCATCCGTCCGCTTATTAAACAGGGGGGTGAGGAATTGCTCTAACAGATAATTATGGGCAATATGAACCTCCACTCCATCGGCTCCGGCTTTCTGCGCCCGGATGGCTCCCTGTACAAACGTATTCTGAAGCTCTTTAATCTCTTCCAGGCTGAAATCAGCCACCGCTTTAACTTCTGTAGCATCGCAGCCATATGCTGTTATTCCCGGATGCCAGGGCTGAAACAGGAATTTCGATCCATGACTATGTACCGCATCTACCAGTTTCTTCATCCCGGGAATAAACTTATCGTCATAGATTCCCGGCTGCATAGGCAACTTGGACGGATAGTCTGGAAACGTGATACAGGCACCGGTAACGATCAGGCCAACATGATTTTTTGCGTAATTCTCATAATAAGCAATCTGTCTGTCCGTAATGAAGTTATCGGGTGTGGACAGCCCTTTTGCCATAGCCAGGTACATCACCCGGTTGCGCAGCTGCATGGGTCCTACTTGAATTGGTTCTAAAATTTTATACATCTTTTTCGCCTTTCTGTTACACAATATTTATGGTTATAGTACCTGACATCCAGCCAGGTCTTTATCCATCTTGTTGTTAAAACCACCTTTGCCTATATACAATATTCCTGTTTAAAAAGTGTAATAAGTGATTCAATTGTCTGACTAACTTGCATTTTAGAAGTGATAAAATCTGTTTTTTCAATTAGGTTGTAGAGCCCCTCATAAAAGATAAACATCATATTCACCATATGATACGGATCTGCCTCCTTTTTAAGTTCTCCTTTTTGAATGGCTCTTGCGATGCTGTCCACTTTCATTTCATAGACACGCTTCCGATATGTTTTAAAAATCTGGTTCGCCTCTTTTAGGCTATCCTCTTTTAGACTGTCTTCTTTGGAAGTCGTAAAGATTGGATGTTCTGAATTCGGGGCTATATTTCGCGTACAATAGTAAAGATCTTCCCGTAATAGTTCTAGAATATGTTTATCCTGGCTGAATATTCTCCGATACTCAATCAGACTCCTTTCTGAATATGCTTTCACACATGCAAGATATAATACTGATTTGCTCTCAAAGTGATAATATAAGGGACCGCGTGAAATCCCTGCAGCTTCTGCAATGTCCCTCATGTTTGCAGCATCATATCCTTTTTTTAAAAATATCTGAATTCCTGTATTTATAATCAATTCTTTGTTTCTGCGCGTCTCTTCCGCCGTTGTCCTCATAATGTGTTTTTTCTCCATATCAATCATACACATGTGAATAATACATAGCTGTATGATAAACTTATATCATTCTTATACCATATTTTTATTTTTTATTCAAGTTATTTAATAAAACTTTATTATAATGTTGATTTCTCTACAAAATGTTCAAAAATCATTTTTAAACTTTGTTTCTTTTTTACCCAATCAAATAGCAGAATGTATTTTTATTTATCACCCTGCTTGTGAATGTCAATCTTTTTATTCTATTTACTACCCTATCCAACCGGCAATATCTTCCGGATCAAACGAATATTCAAGCGGCTTTCCATAAACCGTCTCATAGGCTCTTTTCTAAGGGATGAAAGGGCTTGATAAACGCGGTCTCCTATGGTATAATACACTGGTAAAAATAACATTGTTATCTTTGGTGATTTATGCAGACAAAAGCTAATGCCACAAAAAACCGAATATTGGATTGTGCCCGGAGTGAATTTCTGAGTGCAGGGTTTGCAAAAGCTTCTCTGCGGCGTATTGCTGCACAGGCAGAAGTGACAACCGGTGCAATCTATCGCTACTTTCCAGATAAACGCGCCCTGTTCACAGCGGCAACGGAGGAGGCTGTCACCCAGTTTGAAAAATTGATGGCTGGCATGAGCGATGAAACTGTGCTGGCTGCAGGCGAAGGGGTTTCTTTTGGTCCAAGAGATAGCCGGGAGAACATGGCAACATTTTACGGTATGATTTATGAATACTTTGACCAATTCTATCTTTTACTGATGTGCGGAGACGAAACAGGCGGCCGTTCTTTTCTCCATGAGTTTGTAAAGGTCGAGGAAGAATCTACGTTAGCGTATATTGGCGCATTAAAAAAGCATTATGGTTCCGATTATGAGGTGGACGAAGTTGCTCTTCACTTTTTACTGGAAGCCTATGTGTCTGCCCTCTTAGAGCCGGTACGCCACCGGATGAGTAGAAAAGACGCCATATTACATGCCCAGAACCTCAGCGTGTATTTTTCTGTGGGTTGGCTTGGCATGGAGCGCCTCCTGCGCGGCGAAAGTGAGGAATCGCTGATCCCTTGAAAGTAAAAAAGATATAAATGCCCGCTTCAGGTGGGCTTTATATAAATGCATCGGTTAGTTATATCTAACTCAAAACAAGAAAGGAGTCTGAATTATTGGAAAAAAAAGAAAAAAAGCAAAATGGTCTCTCCCAGTCCCTTGGCTATGCGGGCAGCCACAAGAGCCTGACAATCCTGGGGTGCACTCTTTCTGCCATAGCGGCGGTGCTGGGTCTTGCACCCTACATATGCGTCTGGCTGGCTGCAAGAGACGCTTTGGAGGTCTTCCCCAATCTGTCCGCCGCCCCGGATCTGGCGCGCTACGGATGGATGGCTGTTTGGTTTTCTGTAGCCAATGTACTTGTCTATTTTGCTGCGCTGATGTGTACCCATCTGGCGGCATTCCGTACCGCACGCAATATTAGAAACACACTGATGCGCCATGTGGTTCAATTACCACTCGGCTATTTTATGGGCAGTCAATCCGGGCTTATACGCAAGCAGGTTGATGAAAATGCCGGACTCACGGAAGATATGCTGGCGCACAAGCTGCCTGATTTAACAGGCGCAATTGTTACACCTATTGTCTCTGTCGCGGTACTGTTTTTCTATGACTGGGTAATGGGATTATTATGTCTGCTCACCATGGTTTTGGCACTTGTCAGCATGTTTGTGATGATGAGCGGTGATAATGCCACCTTCTTTCACCGTTATCAGTTAGAGGTGGAAAAGATGAGCGGCGAGGCAGTGGAATATGTACGTGGCATTCCTGTGGTGAAGGTATTCCAGCAAACGGTGTACTCCTTCAAAGCCTTTTATAATGCCATCATGTCCTATTCCGACCTTGCAGGCAAGTATTCCATGAGCTGTCAGAAAGGGCAAACCTTTTTCCTCACCTGTATCAACGGTGCATTTGCACTGCTCGTTCCGGCAGCGCTCCTTATGGCAAACCGCGGTGACCCGGTTGGAGTACTTGTTAATTTCATCTTCTACGCTTTGTTTGCCCCTGCCTGTGGAGGCATGATTAACCGCATTATGTACGCAAGCGATGCTGTACGCCAAACGGACGAGGCAATGTTTAAGCTCAACCGGATTTTAGAGGAAAAACCTCTGCCAGAGCCAACTGCTCCGAAGAAACCACAGGGTGCAAGTGTGGAATTTCAAAATGTCACCTTTTGCTATCCCGGTACCGAAAATCCTGCTTTGGACCATGTCAGCTTTTCTGTCCCCGAAGGCGGAACCGTGGCGCTGGTAGGACCGTCCGGCGGCGGTAAAACCACAGCAGCCAGCCTGATCCCGCGCTTTTGGGATGTACAAAAAGGCAGCGTTCTCATTGGCGGTGTTGATGTACGTGAAATCGCAAAAGAGGAACTGATGCAGCGTGTCGCCTTTGTATTTCAGGATACAAAGCTTTTTAAGAAAAGCCTGTATGAAAATATTCGTACCTCCTGCCCTGATGCCGCCCGTGAGCAGGTGCTCGCCGCTGCACACGCCGCACAATGTGATGATATTTTAGAAAAAATGCCGGACGGCATTGATACCGTGGTAGGCACAAAGGGCGTCTATCTTTCAGGCGGCGAGGCGCAGCGTATCGCTTTGGCGAGAGCAATCCTAAAAGATGCGCCGATTATCGTGCTGGATGAAGCGACTGCCTTTGCCGACCCGGAGAATGAGTATCAGATACAAAAAGCATTTGAGAAACTAACCCGAGGTAAAACCGTGCTTATGATTGCCCATCGTCTATCCACCATTCAAAACGCCGATCAGATCCTGGTGTTGAATGAGGGCCAGGTGATGGAAAGAGGGACACAGGCGGAGCTGCTTTGGCAGGAGGGTAAGTATGCTGCTATGTGGGCGGACTACAGCCGTGCTGCTCAGTGGAAGGTTGGAAAGGAGGCCGCAGTATGACAAAGAGGTTACAACATATTTTTGCCCTAAGTGAACGGGGTGCAAGGGATTTGGTAAAATCAACGCTGTGGACAGTGATCTGCAACATCGCCCTCATGCTTCCCATAGGTGTTGTCATGGCAACCGTCCAGCTGCTGCTGAACAGCACAGTCACCGGCGAAAGCCCCCTGTCACACTTTTGGCTCTATACGGGCTTGTCGGCTGCTCTTTTGGTGTTGCTTTATGTCCTGCACTATTTTCAATATGCGGCGCTATACAACGCCACCTTTTTAGAGAGTGCAAACCGCCGTATTGGCATTGCCGAAACCCTGCGGCGCCTGCCGCTGTCTTTCTTCGGTAAACGAGATTTGAGCGATTTGACTGCCACCATGATTTCCGACTGTGCGCAGCTTGACCAAATGTTTTCTCATCACATACCTGTAGTGATTGCTTCCTGCATTTCCACAACCATAATCGGCATTATGCTGTTCATTATGAATTGGCGTATGGCGCTTGCCATCCTTTGGGTAGTCCCCGTTGCCTTAGTTTTAACGGTGGGTACTAAAAAGCTGCAGGATAAATACGGCAGCAGAAGTATTCTGAAAAAGCGGGCTGTTACCGACCATATACAGGAGGGTCTTGAGACCATTCGCAATATAAAGGCAGATAACTTAGAAGAAAGTTACCTTGCAGAACTGAACGAAAAAACACAAATTGCCGAACAAGGCTGCATACAAGCAGAGCTTGTAGGTGGTTCCTTCATTAGTACCGCACAAGCTTTTTTAAAGGTTGGCCTTGCCACAACCGTACTGGTGGGAATCACTCAGGTAACGTCTGGAAAGCTCGATTTTCTGTTTTTTCTCGGTTTCCTGTTTGCTGCCGCACGAATCTACGACCCGATTTCACAGACACTGCAAAATATAGCCGCCACCTTCAATGCGAAGCTCTATATTGACCGTATGCGTGCCATTCAGGAGGAACCGGTACAAAGCGGAACGGAACATTTCACCCCGGATGGGTTTGACATCGTGTTCAGCCATGTCAACTTTTCTTACCAGGGCGATGAAGAAGGCGTTTTAAAGGATGTATCCTTCTTGGCAAAGCAAGGCGAGGTCACTGCGCTGGTAGGACCCTCTGGCGGGGGGAAATCTACCGCTGCCAAATTGGCAGCCCGTTTCTGGGATGCCGGAGCCGGAAAGATTACCCTTGGGGGCGTAGATGTATCCTCGGTTGACCCGGAAACACTGCTGAAATACTACGCCATCGTGTTTCAGGACGTGGTGCTTTTCCGTGATACCATTATGGAAAACATCCGCCTTGGGCGGCGGGGCGCAAGTGATGAAGAGGTACTTGCCGCCGCCAAAGCCGCCCACTGCGACGAATTTGTGCAGGTGCTTCCCGGAAAATATGAGACGATGATTGGGGAAAACGGCGCAACGCTTTCCGGCGGGGAGCGCCAGCGTATCTCCATTGCCCGCGCATTACTAAAAAATTCCCCTATTGTTTTGCTGGATGAAGCCACCGCCAGTTTAGATGTGGAAAATGAGAGTGCAGTACAAAAGGCGCTTTCTCACCTGCTGCAAGGCAAAACAGTTCTCATTATCGCCCACCGTATGCGTACCGTCGCAGGTGCCGATAAGATTGTGGTTCTGGAAGAGGGCAGAGTAGCCGAACAGGGCACTCCGGATGAGCTTATGAAAAACGGCAAATTCTTCCGCCGTATGGTACAGCTGCAGCAGGAAACCACCGCATGGACACTTGGAAACAACGTCTGACACGAAAAACATTCATATGTGTATCAGCCGCCTCCGGGCGGCTGATTTTAGTTTTAATTCCTTATCCATACTCTCGCTTTTCCTTTCTCCGTCTAGAATCTCTTTCACTTCTACCTTATAGAACTCCGCCATTTGGATGAGAATACTTAAATCCGGCATATTCGTACCGGTTTCCCATCGGGAGATTGTTCTTCCTGACACACAAATAATTTCTGCAAGTTGTTCTTGTGTCAGTCCTTTGTCCTTACGAAGTGCCTTTAGAAATTCTCCTATCTTTTTTGCATCCATTCCTTTCACCTCCCCGTTCCTTTACATATTATCATAACCACTGACAGTAAAACATGACACCAAGCGAGAAATGTCTTGTTTTCACTATTAGACACAATTGTCTAGCAAACATTTTTTACTCTACAGTTTGCTTAGCTCATCCATCATTGCACGTCGGTTCCTATATTTCATTCTCCACTGTTCACTAATCCCTTCAACAATCTTTGAACCACCTTTAATCTTCTGCATTCGTCGAAGCAATGATACCAGTTGCTTATAATTCTTTCTATCACTTGTATATGCTGCCATCTTATTTACTTCTGTCTCATACTTTATTAGCAATTGCTCTGGATAATCCTTTTTCAAAATACTTTCGTATTCCTGCAAAACATATAATCCATTGCTTTTCAACACAAATTCTAATAAACGGTCATATAGTTTTTCCTCTTTATATAAGTATTCAATGTGTGCATATTTCGGTAACTGTCTAAATATCGCTTCTCTTTGAACAATCCACTCTTCTGCTGTATATTGCTTTTTCAATTCTTTATACAAATCCAGATTCCCCGCTTCATACTCTAATACGAGTTTCCAAAGCTGGTTAATATAGTCCTCTTTCTTCCCCTGTTGCAAATAAATTTCTTTCTTCTTTTCACTATACTCAGAAACCAAGCCTCTGTAATCTCTATCCAATAAAATGCTTTCATCCAATACTCGAATTGCATTTTCGTAATCTTTTTTTCGCATACAGAAATCTATATAGTATCTTCTTACAGAAGAATTTTTCCAATATTTTTTGCAGAAGTCAATGCATTTTTGTTCCGACTTAACATCTTCGCTCAGCAGTTCTAAATATCTCAACGCCCATTTGCCAACACCATAGCTCCTACTCCAATCAGAGTCTTTGCCATCAGATTTCTCAATCATCTGTTCAATAAAGGTAAGCTTATCTCGTCTATACTTACTTTCTTTAAAATCCTCTATGATAATCTGTTCTATGTATTCTTCCAGATAATCTATAGTAGATCCATCCAGATGAGTCGTGAACCACACAAACATTTTTTCCTTATCCTGAGCAGTTACTTTAGAAAGCAATTCTATCCAAAGCTGATATATTCTATCCGCAAGCATACCTCTGCATCATCACAAAAGTAGTCATGCCCTCTAGCCAAAATATGTGGTGCAAATAATTTTTCCCATTTCATCTATCTGTTCTCTCCAATACTTTTACTATCTTCCTGCAAAATGCCCTATCGTATCCTTTAGGTCATCACTAAACTCTTCTAAATCTTCCATTGTAACTCCGTCATCTATCTGCACCGAGATTATCGCTGCAATTCCTTCGAAAGATTTCGAATCAAATCTTTCAACTGTCTTGACGATTTTATCATTATAAAAGTACCTCCAAATATTGTCTTAAAATTTTATCTACACGAAACTCTTTTGCATATTGCATCAGCGTCCGTAATTTTTTATCTTTCCTTTTTGCATATTGCTTCAAAGCATCCTGAAATGTTTGAATTTCAATATTGCTTCTATTTCGAATCAAATCACAAATTGTTCGCTCCATATCATACACTGGAACCTCATGACCAAAGGATGTCTTCATCATAGTCTTTCCTAGTTCATGCAGCTCTTTTTTTACCGTATATACCTGAATCCCATCTGCTCGTAATTTTGATGGATTATATCCAGTCTTTACTGTTGTCGCGTATTCCATCGGTTCTCGATCAGAAACAGGAGCAGTTCTGTGACCAGAGCAAGGTCATTAACAACTTCAATTCCCCTACAATCTAGAAGTATCTTTAAACAAAGCCTACCCAAATTCCAACTACTATAAGTAATATACCAAGTATCCTTCCCGCAATTCTTGATTTCTGGTATCCTAAAAGAGCACCCGTTTCAGGCGTAACAAATGGTAGTACAGCAGCAACTATACCCATTACTATAATTCCGCCTCCAATAATGAAGTCACTATTTGATAAAACTCCATAAATCATAACAAGAAATCCAATAATTATTCCGATAATAAAATATTTGATTTTACCTTCAGCTTTTTCAATATTCTTTGTATAGTTGTTTTCACATTTATTGCAACAAAACTCAAAACTGTTACTTATTTCTCTGCCACAATATTTGCATTTTTTCACTTTGTGTCACCTCGACAACTTCTTAATTTTCAGTTCTACAAACTGGGATTTGTAAGTTTCGTTATTGTTTGTTCATAGATGCGACCATCTCTGATGATTTCACAGTCATTTGAACCCAAGCGGGTTTAAATCCGCTCCTAATCGCGTTTCTGGCTGATTTTATATTTGACCATGCACAACAATAAAATGGTACCTTTCCGCGGTTAATAATTTCGATAGCCAATCTACTCGTAAGTGCTGATGCAATTCCTTGTTTGCGATACTCAGGTAGCACATCTACACCAATTTGCCACATAGTATCACAATCAGCAGAACATGCCGCTAATCCAATCAATCTTCCTTTCTCATACGCACCGACTCCAAGTACATCAAGTTCCTTTCTGTCTTCGCAAAGGGCATTACTCCATTCTGCCTTGTATAAATCCTTAAAATCCTCTGCAAAAAGAACTTTAGTTTCATACTTACATGGCAATGCTACTAAATCTTCAACATCAGGAAGAAAATATTCCGCCATAAAACAAACTCTATAGCCATCTTTTTGAAATGCATCATTAAGGATATGCATATTAGGTGTTTCAAAACAATGTTCTACTGCATATGTATTGATATAATCTGAAACAGTAGCCATATACTTTTCATCTACCGTTGCAACTATATTATTTCCATATGAAATCAAGTCACAAATATGTGGAAGTTTTAAGTATCTTCGTGCATTAACATTTTCTTTCGATACCGTGACAACATTTTGACACTGTTTAAAATCTTCCACCTTGCAATTTGAGTCTATAGCAGATTGTTCCATAGCAATCTGAATAATCATTTCATTTGTCATAATAATTCCCTTTCAATTATACAAACTTTAATTTGTTGCTTACATTATACTTCATCAACATAAAGAATGGAAGATTATTTGTGCCAGAGTTCCAGCTTAAACCTTGTAACGCACATTTCCACAAAATCAATTTCAACTTTTCTTATATCGCATTACCTACAGAACATTCACCTAATCCCAAAAGGCCTGCCAAAGCTATTTTCTTTTCCTATATAAAACTATTCTCTTTGAATTACAATCCCCAAAAGTAACGTCTAGACTTTGCTTTTTTTACATAGATTTGATTTCTTCAACTCTCTTTATCCGTCCTGCAATTTTCGTATAATATTCTTTCAATTTTGGATCTGTTCGTAATGGAAATTTTTCAAGATTTCTCAATAATTCCAGACCATATTTATCTTTTAACAATATACGAATTTTAAACAAATACGTATAGTACTTCAGCATCAATCGCTCAGAATTTTCTTCATCAAGGGTATAATGTAAATCCTTAATTCTTGGACGATTAGACAGTAAAAGGACTCAATGTTTTGATAGTTGCACATTCTTTGATATTTCATACCTTATTATGACATCATTGGATATTCCATTGCACGAGGAGTGTGAACCAAACTTTATTTTCAAAGAACCAAGATATCCTGATGCATAATATTCTAGGTATCAAAAAGGTATCACACCCCACAGAAAAGCCCCAAGGACCGCGTAAATACGCCATTCTTGGGGCTTTGTTCTCTATTCAAACTCAATTGTGGCCGGTGGCTTTGGTGACATATCGAAGCAGACTCTGTTTACATTGTCAACTTCGTCCAGAATACGACTTGTGATGGTTTCAAGGACATCCCAGTCCACTTTCTCGATCGTGGCTGTCATCGCATCCACAGTGTTGATTGCGCGGATGATAACCATATAGTCAAAACTGCGGGCATGATTTTTCATACCGACGGACTTAAAATCAGGAACCACGGTAAAATACTGCCATACTCGTCTGTCCAGCCCCGCTTTTTCGAATTCATCCCGTAAGATCGCATCGGATTCACGCACAGCCTCCAGGCGGTCTCTTGTAATAGCGCCAAGGCATCTAACTCCAAGCCCCGGTCCCGGAAATGGCTGACGATTGACCATGTAATCTGGCAGTCCAAGCTCTGTTCCACATGCCCGAACCTCGTCTTTGAATAACTGTTTTAAAGGCTCCACCAGTTCAAACTGCATATCCTTGGGCAGTCCCCCGACGTTATGATGGGATTTCACCATCTTTGCCGTCTTTGTTCCGCTCTCGATAATATCTGGATAAATGGTCCCCTGTCCCAGGTAATGAATGCCGTCAAGCTTCATTGCCTCCTCGTCGAAGACACGTATGAATTCATTTCCAATAATCTTTCTCTTATTCTCCGGATCCGAGACGCCTTCCAGCTTACTAAGAAAGCGTTCAGAAGCGTCCACATAGACAAGATTTGCATGGAGTTGTTTCTGGAATACCTCAACAACGCTTTCAGATTCACCTTTCCGCATCAGACCATGATTTACATGTACACAGACCAGCTGCTGTCCGATTGCCTTTATGAGCAAAGCGGCAACCACAGAGGAATCCACGCCGCCGGATAACGCGAGAAGTACCTTCTTGTCCCCGATCTCCTCTCTTAGGCTTTCTACCTGTTCACTGATAAAGTTTCTCATATTCCAGTTTGCCTCTGCTTTACAGTCGCCAAATACAAACTGTTTCAATTTTTCATCTGATGGCATCTCATCAAACTGCTGCCTACATTTTGCCGTTGGATGATCCACCGAAATCATAGGAACGCCACAATTATAGATCGCAGAATCCACATCCACAGCTTTTCCTTCCACAATCCGGTTTTCACCGCCATTTAATATAATACCTCTGACATGATCCATGTTCTTCAACTCCTCTACCGTGATATCAAAAGGATGAATCTCACTGTAAACTCCCAGTTTTCGAACTGCCCTTGCCAAATCTGTGTTTTTTGTGCTTCCCAAATCTAATATGATAATTCTGTCTTCTTTCACTTCATTCTCCCTTCGTATTCCACCGAAACATCCTGATCTCTGAAATCTTATCTATCCGACAAACACTGATAAGTCATAGATACCGTAGTGTAGATACGATAAATATTTTTCATATTTATATGATAGCAAAAACAAAGTATGTTATCAACTATAAATCACGCAATCAGGCCGATGAAAAACGTCAGTTTGGTTGCTTATTTTTCAAAATTTGTTATAATAAAGACAAGGCAATAGTGGATAAGGAGGATATCAGTTAATGGCACATGTAATAGCTGTCGCCGGAAAAGGCGGAGTAGGTAAAACCACACTATGTGGATTAATCATTCAATATTTATGTGAAAGCGGAAAATCACCAGTATTAGCGGTTGACGCAGATGCGAATTCCAACTTGAACGAAGTGCTCGGAGTAAAGGCCGGTCCAACCTTAGGTCAGGTTCGCGAGGAGATCGAACGAGCAGGAGTTGATAAAGATTCTCCCATACCGAATGGGATGACGAAGGCAGATTATCTCCAGATGCGTCTGGAGGATGCACTGACAGAGGAGGATGATTACGATCTCATGATCATGGGACGTTCTCAGGGACAGGGCTGTTACTGCTATGTCAATGGTCTGCTGCAGGCCCAGATACAAAAACTTCAGGGGAATTATCCCTATATTCTGGTAGACAACGAAGCTGGGATGGAACATATCAGCCGCGGAATACTCCCCCAGATGGACACGATGATCGTGGTCAGCGACTGTTCAAGAAGGGGTGTGGAGGCCGCTGGCCGCATCGCAGCATTGGTTCATGAATGTCACATGAAACCCAAAACCATGGGGCTGATCATAAATCGTGCGCCAAACGGCGAGTTAAACCAGGGGATTCAGGATGCAATCAAAGAACAGGGACTTACCCTGTTGGGTATCGTCCCACACGATGAGGCAGTCTACAACTTCGACTGCGACGGAAAAGCAATCGTAAATCTCCCCAAAGATTCACTGGTGAAAAAAGCACTGACGGACATCATCGAAAAGCTTGATCTTTAATAAACTAGATACGATCAGTTTCACTCACCAGAAGGTTTCTTTCTGTCAAAGGGTATGATTATCCTCTGACAAAAAGGAGCCTTTCTTTTTTATCATAAGGATTGATAAGAATACATTCCCCTTCGTATAGAACAGACCGGATTCCTCATCTTGAATCCGGCCTGTTTGTGTATTTCTCAATGTCACAAAGGTATCTAGATAAATTTCAGAAAATTTTATTCGTATGTAAAAAGTTGTTCCCAGTATTTTACTCCGTTGCTCTCATAGAAACCGACACCAATCTTTGTAAAGTTTTTATTCATAATGTTGGCGCGATGTCCCGGGCTGTTGATCCAGCCTGTCATGACTTCTTCTGGGGTTTGCTGTCCATAGGCGATATTCTCCCCGGTTCCATGATACGATACACCATTCTCCTGAAGGACTGTGCTGAAGGATGTCCCGTTTGGACGTGTATGTGAAAATGAAACTTCCGTTTCTTTGGCTCGTATATTCGCAGCTTTTTCAAGTGCTGCATCATACTGTAACGCAGCAAGTCCTTCTTTCGCTCTCTCCTGATTTACAAGAGCAATCACCTGCGCTGCATAAGAGGACTCGGACTGGTCTGGCTGATCCGTATCCTGATTGGGCTGCTCCGCTACAGGAGTCTCCGAATCCTGATTGGGCTGCTCTGCTGATGGCTGTTCATCGCCTGGGATCTGAATGGTTCCTCCATTGCAGTCAAGCTTGATGTCTGAGCAATCGATGCCCATACTCTCAAGTTTTTCTTTGATTTCGTCCATATTGCTTCCAGTTATAACCCTGACTCCCTTTTGCGTCTGTATCTCACACTGTGCGGGATCTGTGGCAGCAGATACCGGTATCCCGGCCGAAGCCCCTAAGGTGGTGACCATCAGTGCTGCGATCACTAATTTATGTTTCACAATATTCCTCCTTTTTATTTCATAGTTATGACATATGTATTTCATTTTTGTTACAAAAAGATTGTATCACAACGTATGCCTCAATGATACAAGTAAATATTGGAAAAACAAATGGGATTGACAAACAAACCGGACTTTGATAAAATTGATTAGTCTCAACTAACTTAAACCACATCATTGAATGACTAAACTAAAGGAGAACATACGTATGAAGTTTCACAGCCTACCTAATCTATTGATGAAAGGTGCAGCGTTCATGCTTGCCACTTCCCTTCTGGCGGGATGCCAGGGGGCCTTTGCCGGCTCATCCGGTGCATCTGCCGATAAAGAGAAAACTTCTGTAACACAGAGTAATTCAAAAGAACTTTCTGATAAGGACACACAGTATCCAATTCGAATAAAACATGCTCTCGGTGAGACCGTAATAGAGAAAAAGCCGGAGAGAGTTGCAACGATATTCTGGGGAAATCAGGATGTAGCGCTTGCATTCGGCATCGTGCCTGTCGGTGTCTCTGAGGCAAACTATGGGGTCACAGACGGCAGTGGTCTTTTGCCATGGACTCTAGATAAATTCAAAGAGCTCGGCGTGGAAGATCCCGTTCTCTTCCATGACACCGATGGACTCGACTATGAAGCAATCAGCGACGTAAATCCCGATGTCATTCTTGCAGGCTACTCCGGAATCACTCAGGAGGAATATGACACCTTAAGTGAGATCGCCCCGGTAGTGGCTTATCCAAATGCCCCATGGCAGACCTCGTGGAGGGAGCAGATCCGAATCGACTCCAGAGGACTTGGCATGGAGCAGGAAGGAAAAGATCTGGTTAAAGATCTGGAGCAGATGATTCAGGAAAAAGTGGCTGAGTATCCTCAGCTTAAAGATAAAACAGCCGGATTCTTATACATCACTCCCTCTGATTTGGGCAAAGTGTACGTCTACTTAAAAGATGACCCGAGAGGTGGATTTCTTACTGATCTGGGCATGAATCTTTCCAGGGAAGTTGAAAATCTTGGTACTTCTGAAGATGGTTTCTCCATGACCGTCAGTGCAGAAAATGTTGATGTCCTGAACGGGCTGGATATCATCGTAGCATACGGAGATGACCAGTTGCTGAAGACACTTCAGGAAGACCCGTTGTTCGGCACCATTCCTGCAATCAAAAGAGGGTCGGTCGTATTCATCGAGAATAACACACCGCTTGCGGCTTCCGGAACCCCCAGTGCTCTCTCAATTCCCGCGACAATCGATGAATATCTGTCCCTTCTCGGAAAGGCCGCAAATAAAGTACAATGAAACAAGAAAAACAAACAAAAAAACTTCTCATTACTCTCACGATCTGTCTGATCAGTGTATTGCTATGTTTCGGGGCATCTCTGATTTTTGGCTCCCGTAATGTCAGTATGCATGATATCAAAGCCGCTCTTTTTTATAACCAGTCAGATACCATCGGACAGATCGTCGTGAAAAAAAGGATTCCACGAACCATATTTTCGCTGATTGCAGGAGCATCCCTTGGAATTTCAGGAGCCGTCATGCAGGCAGTCACACGCAACCCCATCGCAGATCCCAGTGTTCTGGGCGTCAATACCGGCGCTTCACTCTTTGTTGTGATCGGAATCGCATTTTTCAACATTTCAAGTGCCAGTCAATACATATGGCTCGCTCTTCTTGGTGCAGCAGTCACAACAGTCTTTGTATACGGAATCGGGTCAATGGGGTCCGGCGGTGTAACACCTATTAAACTGGCTCTTGCCGGATCTGCCACAAGTGCTGCACTTTCATCATTTGTCAGTGCAATTCTCATGCCGAGGGCCGAGGTTATGGATACGTTCCGATTCTGGCAGGTAGGAAGTGTCAGCGGTGCAAACTGGGGAAATATCCGTACTATTCTTCCATTTGTGATAATCGGATCTTTGACTGCATTTGTTCTGGCTCCAGTTTTAAATGCCATGGCACTCGGCGATGAAATGGCCTCTGTTCTCGGAGTACACACCGGTGCGGCAAGATTTCTGGGTGCATTGTCAGGTGTAATCTTATGCGGTGCCGTGACAGCTGTCGCCGGACCGATCGGATTCGTCGGACTTATGGTTCCACATGTTATGCGTCTGCTTCTTGGACCTGATCAGCGGGTAATACTTCCGATGTCCGCTCTTGGAGGAGCCCTCGTATTGACAACTGCCGATGTAATCGGACGTATCCTGGGAAGTCCGGGGGAACTGGAATCAGGCATCGTCACGGCATTCGTCGGTGCACCGATCCTGATTCTGATCGCAATGAGATCAAAGGGGAGTTCATTATGACAGATAAAAGTAATAAAATCGTGATGAATGGTTTCCATAAGAGAAAACGACGTTATGTTACAGTCACCTGCTTCCTTGCCATTTTTGTCCTGATCCTCTGCACTATCGTGCTCTTATATGGAAATACCATCTATTCACTTTCAACTATTTGGAGAGTGCTAAAAGGGGAAAATGTTAAAGGAGCCACATTTGCAGTCAAATCACTGCGGCTTCCCCGGATGCTGGCCGGCCTTTTATGTGGATTCGCATTTGGCATGGCTGGCAGTACCTTTCAGACTATGCTGCGCAATCCTCTTGCAAGCCCTGATATTATCGGTGTCACCTCGGGATCCAGTGCGGCAGCGATATTCGCACTGATCATTCTGGGATTGTCCGGCCCTTCCGTATCGATCGCAGCTGTTCTTGGCGGAACACTTACTGCTTTCTTCATCTATCTTCTTTCAAAAGGCGGTAAATACAACGGCGGCCGTCTGATTCTGATCGGGCTTGGCGTGCAGGCGATGTTAACTGCACTGATTAATTATTTTATGTTGAAAGCACCGCAGCACGATGTTCCAACAGCTTTTCGCTGGCTGAGCGGAAGTCTAAATGGAATATCATTATCCGATATTCCAATGCTCGCAGTTGTATTGTTAATCTTTACACCTGTGATCGTAATGCTGGGCAGACATCTGCAAATTCTGGAACTTGGAGAGGACTCTGCTACAACACTCGGTGTACATGCAGATCGAACCAGGCTTTTGCTGATCTTAAGCTCTGTAGTCTGCATCGCATTTGCCACTGCTGTCGCAGGGCCGATTGCTTTCGTCTCTTTCCTGTCCGGGCCGATCGCAAAAACGCTCGTAGGTGCGGGCATGCAAAATGAACTCCCTTCCGGACTTATAGGCACCTGTCTCGTGCTTTTGGCAGATCTGATCGGTCAATTTGCATTCACCACGCGCTTTCCGGTCGGCGTAATTACTGGGATCCTCGGTGCACCTTACCTGATATTTTTACTGATTCGCATGAATAAACGTGGAGGTATGTAATGAACAAACATCAATTAAAAGTGAATCACATCACTGCCGGATATGGGGACAAAACAATATTAAAAGATGTCGATCTGACGATCCCATCCAATAAAATCAGCGTCATACTCGGGGCGAACGCATGTGGTAAATCAACTCTGTTAAAGACGGTTGCACGACTGTTACAACCATCCTCCGGGAAAATCACGCTGGATGGTCAAAATATTAGTTCTCTCCCATCAAAACAACTTGCCAGAGTTTTGGGCCTGCTCCCTCAATCTCCCATTGTACCAGAAGGAATTGTCGTAGCTGATCTGGTAAGCAGAGGACGTTTTCCCCATCAACCCTTTATGAAAGGCCTGGGAAAAAAAGACTATGAAGCGGTAGAAGAGGCTTTAGAAATCATGGGAATCACCGAGCTTTCCAACCGTAGGCTGGATGAGCTCTCCGGCGGACAGCGACAAAGAGCATGGATCGCGATGGCTCTTGCTCAACAGACAGATATTCTCCTGCTAGATGAACCTACTACCTACCTCGATATCACCTACCAAGTCGAGATTCTCGATCTGCTGACCGATCTAAACCGAAGAAAAGGCACAACAATCGTCATGGTTCTCCACGATATCAATCTGTCCGCACGGTACGCAGACTATATCTTTGCGATGCGAGAGGGCACACTGGTCCAGGAGGGCGCCCCAAAAGAAGTGGTCACGGAAGAACTGATACAAAAAATATATAACATGAACTGTTCCGTAATCAGTGACCCTGTATCGCTTTCGCCATTTGTCCTGCCCAAAGGAAGACATCATGTGCTGGAATCCTGTGCCTCCTGAAAATTTTTAGGAAATGTCTAAAAACACTTGCAAAATCATCCATGATATGATATTATAAATCTCGGTCACTGCTTTAAGTGATTCGAGAATAAGGCTCCGTGGTCAAGCGGTTAAGACATCGCCCTTTCACGGCGGTATCATGGGTTCAAATCCCGTCGGAGTCATATGGCGTCGTAGCCAAGTGGTAAGGCACGGGTCTGCAACACCCTTATGCACCAGTTCAAATCTGGTCGACGCCTCTATTATAAGAAAAAACCTGAGGATTGATTCCTCAGGTTTTTTCTTATAAAACTTTTTAAAACTCCACAAATTTTTCTGATTTACATCCACATATAGGACATACATCCGGGGTGTCATCTACAACGGTATATCCGCACACCGGGCAGATATATATCTTCTTCAATTCAATATCTTTACCCTGTTTGACACAGTCAAGTGCATCCTGGAATAATTTTGCATGAATTTTCTCAGCTTCCAGAGCATAATGAAAAGAACGCTGTGCGCCTTTCTCATCCTGAAATTCAGCTGCGTTCAGATAAACTGGATACATCTGCTCTACTTCATGCAGCTCACCGTTGATTCCACCTTGAAGGTTTTCAGCTGTTGTCCCATAGCAAAAAACACCGCCTGCAGTCACAGTGGCATCCTGAGGCGTATCCCCATCGATCTCGCGGAAATGATTTCCGGCATGAACAGACTCTGCAAAAGCAATCGCACGAAACAGCCTGCCGACATTCGGGAATCCCTCTTTGTCTGCCACGTCAGCCCAGTGATTATAGCGCATATGAGCCATACTCTCTCCGCCATAGGCTGAATGTAAGAAATCTGATGTCATTGCATTTTTTACTGCCATAATGAAATTCTCCTTATTGTTTGTTCGGGTCACAAAGTTATGCTTTTCCATGCAAGCATGAAACGCATAACCTTTTGACCCTGGCATCATCATGTTATTCGAAGACTACAATAGCCTCTTCTCTCTTGAATCTCGGAAGAATGGTCTCGATTACGCGGAAATGATGATTCAGTTCCACCTGCTCAGCATAAGCTGTCGCCATATCCTGTCCGATTACAAGATCCATGTTCTCAACATCGGATGCGCAAAGAACTGCTTTTCCTGTTCCCAGAGCACGTGCGAGATAGATATGTCCGTTCACCAGTTTGGAAACACGATCAATCTCAAGAAGACCTGTCCCGGGCTGTAATCTCTGCATCTGCATGTAGAGATCTGGGCTGACTGCCAGTGAATAAGTACCAAAGATACCCTGTTGTGCCAGGTATGTGATTCCGGAAGCAATATCCGTAAATGAATTCTCCCCGCTGCTCCAGTCATTTTTCTTAATTTTCTTCGCACCTTCAGCAGTTGTAAGACCTGTAATACCCAGTTCTTTATTTCCGAAATAAATCAGTTTGTCTTCTTTTAGAGCACACGCATCTGCTGCTCTGGATGCCTTGGCGAGATCCAACGGGAATCCCGTCTGCTCTGCCGTCTCAAGGTCCCTCGCCAGTAATGTAAAGTCTTCATGCAGTGCGGGAATCTGCACATACTTTCTTCCGGTGATTGTGACCAAACCATCCTTTTCTACTTCTGAAACTGCCTGTGCGTCATCGATGGCAATCGACTGCACGCCAGCTCCAAGCGGACCGAAAATATTCAGAAAACGTCTGCCGGTTAAAGTGCGGCGGGCCGCTTTCACAACAGTATCATCAATCTGGGCCCACAGCCCTTCAGGAAGAGAAATCGCTTCTCTTGATAAATAACTCATCATATAACCTCCTCTGTCTAAATATCTAAACTTTATCTTTAATCCTCATCAACCATACTGCCAACGGTACCTTCCGGTGCTGATGGTTCCGATTCCCCAGGAACGGGGCTTGGACCTACATCTGCGATCCCAAGATCCTCCAGCATCTCTTTTACTTCACCTTCTCCGGAGGCAAACAGATCAGCCTCCTTCGGATCAAGATTCCGAAGCAGGGTCATCAGTTCACCGACATGGGCTCTCTCCTCATCTCGGATATCCGCTAATACTGCCTTGGCCATCTCGTTGTCTGTGGCCTGTACATGTGCATCATACAGATAGATAGCCTCCAATTCTCCCGCTATATCCAGACGTACCGCCTGAATCAACTCGTCCTTGTTCATCTTACGATCTACATTTCCCTGAAATGGGTTTGCAAAAGCTGGCATATTGATTCATTCCTCCTTAAAAGTAATAATTTGTTATTTTAGGATCAAGGAAAAAACTACTAAATATTGTATAATTTTCCTTCAATTGTATTTTAACATCATTATTTTTACGTGTCAATGAAACAAACAAGACAAAATCAAGATATTTTAATTTATATTTCTTAAATTAGTAATACAATTTTACATGAAAATCCCCGTTGAAGTCGTGTGATTCTCTGTTGATAGCTTATAGTATTGTCAAATTTACGATTTTTATTTCATTCTTACCAAAAAAAGCTTATACTGTTATTAAGCGTATTAGCACAAGCTACATTCTCATGTTATAATAAAAGGAGTGATTTATAATGGCGGATTATGAAGAATTGAAACAAATGGCTTTGGATTCAGGATTTTCCCACGTAGGTGATCTGGATGTGGACACCATTGAATTAAAGCAGGAAGTCAGAGACATGTGTTCTGCTGACAAATGTCATGCCTATGCAAAAAACTGGTCTTGTCCCCCTGCCTGTGGTACAATCGAGGAATGTGCAAAAAAGGTTCATAAGTATAAGAGGGGTATTCTCCTTCAGACTACCGGAGAGGTAGATACGATGGATATTGATGACATTATGGAACTTGCAGCTGATCATAAAGAGCACTATGACACTTTTCAGAAAAAGGTCCGGAAACAGTATCCGGATGCCATGATCATCCGAGACGGGGCCTGCACAAAATGCAAAACCTGTACATATCCCGATGCACCTTGTCGATTTCCCAATGAACTTTTCCATCCAATGGAAGGGCTGGGAATGCTGGTGAGTGAAGTCTGTCAAAGAAATAACCTGCCTTATTATTACGGTCCCGGTACACTTACCTATGTGGGATGTGTTTTAATTGAATAGTGAAAAGAAAGGTCTAAAAATATATAACATGAAAGAAATAAGCAAAAGAAAACTCTCAGTATGTCCCCATCAAAAGACCTGCGGAGGTTGCGACTATCCGAACATTCCTTACAAGGAACAATTGTCTGCAAAAGAGGACTACGTCAGAAAATGTCTTCTGGGTCTCTGTAAAGTTGACCCAATTATCGGCATGGAGAATCCTACACACTACCGAAATAAGGTAACTGCCGAATTTGCCCATAAAAAGGACGGGGCCATCATATCCGGCAGATACCGTGAGAGAAGCCATCAGGTTATTCCCGTAGAAAACTGCCTGATTGAGGATGAAATAGCGGATTCCATCATTCTGGAAATCCGTGATCTGCTGAAGTCTTTTAAGATCAAGGTATACAGTGAAGTCAGCGGCTATGGACTCCTGCGTCACGTGCTGATCCGAAGAGGCTTTGTCAGCGGGGAAGTTATGGTGGTTCTGGTTCTCACCTCTCCCATACTTCCGTCAAAAAACAACTTTGTAAAAGCACTTCGCAAAGTGCACCCTGAGATCAGCACGGTAATCATCAATGTCAATGACAAGCCAACCAGCATGGTCCTCGGAGAACGAAATATTACCCTTTACGGAAAAGGCTACATCCAAGATCAATTATGCGGACTCACGTTTAGAATCTCTCCGTCTTCATTCTATCAGGTCAATCCTGTCCAGACGGAAATTTTATACCAAAAAGCACTGGAACTGGCCAGTCTTACCGGAAAGGAAAGAGTACTGGACGCTTATTGCGGAATCGGAACAATTGGCATGACCGCAGCTGCCGGCGCCAATGAAGTAATCGGAATAGAGCTGAATAAAGCTGCCATAAAAGACGCCGTGATCAATGCACGACAAAACAAGATTAAAAACATAACCTTTTACCAGGGCGATGCAGGAAAATTCATGCAGGATCTTGCACGGGAAAGTGAAAAGATTGATCTCGTATTCATGGATCCTCCTCGCAACGGAAGTGATGATGCCTTCTTGATGTCCCTTGTAAAGTTAAAGCCGGAAAGGGTGATCTATATCTCATGTAATCCCGAGACACTGGCCAGAGATCTGAAATACCTGGCAAAACATGGTTATCATGTAGTGAAAGCGGTTCCGGTTGACATGTTCGCATACACCGCGCACTTAGAGACAATCGTTTCACTGCAAAGAGGGAACTTGTAAAAACCCATGAAATCAGGCACCTTGCAAAAATATATCCACAAGGTGCCTGTTATTATGATTGCATGGAAGCCCCGCCATCCACATGAAGAACCTGGCCGGTCACATAAGTGGAATCCATGGAGGCAAGATACACATAGGTCGGTGCCAGTTCCCATGGCTGTCCGGCTCTCTTCATCGGATTATCAGAGCCAAAAGTTGTGATAAAGTCTGCCGACCGGCTGGCAGGCTGAAGCGGAGTCCAGATTGGACCCGGTGCGACAGCATTTACACGGATTCCTTTTTCCACAAGGGAGTTTGCCAGCGCCCGCGTAAAACTTACGATTGCACCTTTCGTGCTCGAATAATCAATGAGATCATCTTGGCCCGCATAAGCAGTGACAGATGTAGTATTCACAATCGCACTACCACACTTCATATGCTTAAGTGCTGCCTTAGTCATGTAAAACATTCCAAACACATTGACGTGAAAGGTAAGTTCAAGTTGTTCCTGCGTAATATTCTCGATGCTTTTCTGTGGGAATTGAACACCGGCGTTGTTGATTAGGACATCGATACACCCATATGCCTTTACCGTCTCTTCCACCGCTTCCCGGCAGAAACACTCGTCTCGAATATCACCAGCAAACAGAATACATTTCTCTCCGTATTTTTCCACACACTCTTTTGTAAAGCGTGCATCCTCATGTTCATCATAATAAATGATGGCGATATCGGCACCTTCTTTTGCCATGGCCACAGCTGTTGCTCTGCCGATTCCACTATCGCCTCCTGTAATCAGGACTTTTTTGCCTCTCAGTTTTCCACTACCCCTATATTCAGGATTATCAAATATAGGTTTTGGATCCATAATATATTCAAGACCCGGCTGCTCATCCTGATGCTGCGGCGGAAACTGAATCGGAACCTGATTACATTCCTTTTTATAACCAAGATACGGATATTGAAGTTTCATACATAAGACTCCATAAACATAAAGTCACTATTAAACTATGACGCCAGGAGTAGAAAGGTTATGCGTTTCATTGATGTTCACCGGAATCTTATCTTCTCATTCTTCTCAATCTGTATCACTCTGCCATCCTGTACCACTACAGTCACAGAGCCGTACCGGATCGACTCTATCAATTGCCTGATTTGTTTCAACTCTTCTGCACTTACCCTGTCTTCAGCCACACTTTCACCTCCATGTTACAGGAACAACAGTGAATCAGTATCCATTTCCTATTATGTCTATGGGAATTAATGCAATTATATTACAGTCTTTCTGTAAATGTCAATAGAAATTACTCTAAATAGATTGGATTTTGAGAAATCATTCTATCACGATATTTTTCCGTTGAAAGCTGCAAGCAGACGTTCTGCAGCACTCTTGATCTCTTCCAGAGCTTTGACAGCATCTTCCCGGTTTGTAATATCTAACAGTTCTTGTCTTCCAGAGTCCGTTTTTTCACTTAAAGCAGGCTCTAAGCCGCGCTCATAAACACGGTCAATGACCCCGCAGGCCGATGTCATATTCGTCACCCGGTCGATTAGTATAAACTCACCCATGGTCTTATGATGATGAAATTCATCGAGAGGAATTTTCTGATCAAAAGTAATACGGCAAGATGCAAGTTCATTCTTCATAAGCGAATTGGCATCCTCATGTTCTCCACTATTCACATCGATGGAATATAGGATCTCACTGACCACACAGGGAATCGTCGTCGTTCCGATTTTAGCAAGAAATTCTGCCCCTTCGGCAAGTATCGTATCGTCCATCCACAAAATCCGGCATTCTGCCCGATCGCTCACTGAAATTCCGGCATCCTTTTCAAGGACACATCCTCTGGATACATCGACTTCATGGTCCAGCAGAATCGTAACCGGCTGACCAGTTTTGGCCTGTAACACTTCCACGTCTCCAACATAGATGTCTTTTACAACAGCCTTCTCCCCACTTGGAAGAACTGTGATCTTATGACCTTTTTTTACCTCACCGGATTCAATCTCCCCCTGAAATCCCCGGAAATTATGATTCGGACGACAGACACGCTGAACGGGGAGATAAAATCCCTGTTCTTCCCTCTCATCTTTGACATCTGCTTGTTCAAGACAGGCGAGAAGCGGTAAACCGTGATACCAGTTCATGTTATCTGAGAGTTTTGTCACCTGGTCCCCCTCCGTCGCAGATACAGGTATCATCTTTACATCTTCCAATTTCAACTCATCGGCAAGATTTTCGATCTGATCTTGGATCTGAACAAACGCCTCTTTTCTATAGTTCATAAGATCCATCTTGTTTACGGCAAAGATAAAGTGGCGGATACCCATCAGGGAGCAGATTCTAGCATGTCGTCTTGTCTGTGAAAGCACGCCTTTTGCAGCATCAATCAGAATCACTGCAAGATCAGCATAGGAAGCTCCGACAGCCATATTTCTTGTATATTCTTCATGACCGGGTGTATCCGCCACGATAAAGCTTCTCTTTTTTGTTGTGAAATAGCGGTATGCAACATCGATGGTAATCCCCTGCTCCCGCTCTGCAAGAAGCCCATCCAACAAAAGTGAATAATCCAGTTCCCCTCCCCTGCTTCCGACTTTCGAGTCCAGTTCCAGTGCATTTTTCTGATCTGCGTAAAGTAATTTAGAATCGTAAAGAATATGTCCGATCAGTGTGGATTTCCCGTCATCCACACTCCCACAGGTGATAAATTTCAGTAGTCCCTTCATCAAAAATACCCCTCCCTTTTCCTTCTTTCCATGCTGCCCGCTGCTTCATGGTCGATTACCCGGCTGGTACGTTCCGAAGATACAGCACTTTTTGTTTCCTCTATAATCTGGTCAAGTGTCTCAGCGTCAGATTCATACCCTCCGGTAAGCGGATAACACCCCAGCGTGCGAAAACGAACTTTTTTATACTGTATCTCCTCACCGGGAAGTAATTTCATCCTGTCATCGTCCACCATAATGATATCTCCGCCACGATATACAACGGGCCGCTCCCTCGCGAAGTAAAGAGGCACAATATCAATATCTTCCTGTTTGATATACTGCCAGATATCCTTCTCTGTCCAGTTGGAAATAGGAAATACACGGATACTTTCCCCCTTATTGATCCTTGAATTATATAATTTCCACATTTCCGGACGCTGGCTCTTCGGATCCCATGCGGAAGCTGCATTTCGGAAGGAAAAGATTCTCTCCTTCGCCCTGGACTGTTCCTCGTCTCGTCTTCCCCCGCCAAATGCTGCAGTAAACCCATATTTGATCAGTGCCTGCTTGAGTGCCTGTGTTTTCATAATATCCGTGTATGCTGCCCCATGATCAAAGGGATTGATTCCCGCCCTGACTCCTTCCTGGTTCGTATACACCAGCATTTCTATACCATGTTTTTTTGCCGTCTGATCACGAAATTCGATCATTTCATGGAATTTCCATGTCGTGTCGATATGTAGAAACGGGAACGGCGGTTTCTCCGGATAAAAAGCCTTCAGGGCCAGATGCAGCATCACAGAACTGTCCTTTCCTATTGAATAGAGCATAACAGGCTTTTCACAGTCCGCTGCGACCTCTCGCATGATATAGATGGCCTCCGCTTCCAATTCCTGTAAATGTGTTAATTGATTCATCGAACTCTCCTTTCAAGTTTGCTTCTGCACTAATACTGGTTGGATTTTCTCTGATCTACACGGATCGTTGTCTCCTGACCCTTAACATCTTTGACCTTCCATTCTCTTATAGGTCCTTTTATTTCGACAGTGAGTGTCGCACCCAGTCCACCCATATCCGGTCCCAGATACAGGCAGATTGCATCCATACCACATGTCTTCACGCAAGAGGCACAACCCCAGCAATCCCCTGGATGACAGATATAAGCCTTTCCCTCCGAATTCCTCTTGATCAGATTTCCCGGACAGACGTCCATACATTTCCCGCATCCGACACACATACTTTTGTCAATTAGAATGCTCATACCTCTCACCTCCTGCCACAAGTTCCCGATAAATGATTTGGAGTTTTCCATTTTCCATTCTGGAGTTCACATATAGATTCCATGCATCGCTCTGCTTAGGATAATCCATATTTTCACAGAAGCAATGCCACCTTGTCTCTTTTCTCGCCCTCAGGTGGGCAATCAGTGTCTGACAGACCTCCAGCCGCTCTCGAACCTCATAGATCTTCATCAGATCATCCATATCATTTGCATTCAACTTTTTGCTGATATCAAAAAGCAATTTTATCTTTTCTTCAGCTATTCTCAGCTGATTCTGGTTAAATTGATAATCAGAGGATATACCGCCCGCATATTGATCCATCACTTTTTGCATTGCCTCTTCCACCTGGTCGGTGGTAAAGATACAGCGATCGTTGTGGAAAAATGACAGATATTCCTGCTCTTTTCTTTTAATTTCAGATACCGAAACTGACATAAGTTCTCTGTCCCGGATATAGGAAAGAGCCGCTTTTGCAGCAATTTCTCCCTCCGCAAGCGCACCGGAAACGTATTTCTGCGGACAACCTCCTGCTACATCTCCCGCCGCATACAGCCCGTGTATGGTAGTCTGCCTGCTGTAGTCAACCCAATATCCGCTAGCCGTATGACCTCCTACAATATAGGGTTCTGTCCCTTCGATTTCTACATCCTCAGCGCCGGGACCCTTTCTCTTCTCCATCCAGTGCAGTGTCTGCGACGGAGCCATATTCAGATATGCCCTGTAAAGCTCTTCCTCCTGTTCTTTTGATATGGCCTTTGTCTTCAAATAACATGGCCCTCTGCCCTCTATATTCTCACGAACTGTCCCATACACTCTCTCAGAAGTAGTACGTCCATACTTTTTTTCATAATTTTCCCCATAGGTGTTCACCTGCTCTGCACCGACTCCCTGTGCGATTGTACCTGTAGGTGCTATCGTATCCTTGCATCGAAGCGCAATAAAACGCATCTCGAATGTCGTCATTTCCGCCCCGGAACGAATTCCCATTGCATAGCCTGCCCCCGTGTTGAATGGAGAATACCACATCTTGTGTCTGGAAAATCCCGGATTATTGGGTCTGTATAATCCTGAAGCTCCTCCAGTTGTGCAGATCACGGCCTTTGCCTGAATCAGATACCATACTTTCTCTTCCACATGGAATCCGAAGGCTCCCTTGATCTGATTGTCTTCCACCAGATAATCCGTGATATTAATATGATTCATTACCTTTACCTTTGGCAGGTTTTTTAGTGAGTCAGCCAGAATCGGTTTGATATTCTCCCCGTTAATCTTGATATTTCGCTTTCCCCGTGCGGTATATCCTCCATCTTCATCCTTTTGGATCACCAGACCAAGATCTTCTAACTTTTCTGTAACTTCATTGAGTTTTTCCGCCATGGAAAGGAGAAGATCCTCTCGCACGATGCCTTTGGCATCTTCTTTTGCATATTCCACGTAATCCTGCGGCGTCTGGCCTTTCGTAATATAGGCATTGATTGCATTTACTCCCGCGGCAAGACATCCACTTCTTCGAATGTTCGCCTTTTCTGCCACGAAAATACACGCATCGCTTTCGGAAGCTATCGTCAAGGCAGCAAAACAGCCTGCCGTTCCTCCGCCTATGATTAATATATCAGTCTTAATTCTTTCAAAATGCATGCTGCCTCTCCTTTCATGCAAACATGAAGCGCTTAATCTTTTTAACCCAGATATCAATTAAATGATTAATGAATCATCTTTCATCACCTCATTTTCAAGCAAAAAAACCTCTCGCCCCTTAATCGCCAGAATCCGGTAGATGAACACGTCTACAGTCTCTTTGATGTCAAGCGGCGCCTCATCCGGTCCGCGGCCGGCCCGAAGCAGGAGGTCTCCCACTCTCACACGAATCTCAAAGCTGTTTCCCCGAAAAGACACATCCTCTACAACTCCCTCTGATGCAGAACTTTGATATTTGATATCTTCACTTTTTTTGCTGATCCTGACGTATTCCGGCCGTATGAGAGCTCCGGTCAGGCCTTGCACCCATGGGAAACTCCTAAGTTCGCTATAATCTCTCACCCAAACTCCATCCCCGAAAAATGTGGCAGCAAAGTCCGTGGCCGGTTTCTTATAGATCTCAACAGGTGTGCCTTTCTGCTCGATGCGCCCTTGATTTATGATGATGATCTCATCTGCGACCTCAATTGCCTCATCCTGATCATGAGTCACAAAGATACTCGTAATCCCAAGTGTTCGAATCATCTCCTTGAGCCAGCTTCGAAGTTCTTTTCTCACCTTCGCATCGATCGCAGCAAATGGTTCGTCGAGAAGCAGCAGCTGAGGTCCCGGGGCGAGAGCCCTGGCAAATGCAACCCTCTGGCGCTGGCCCCCGGATAACGCAGCGGGATATCTGTCTTCCAGGCCGTCAAGTCCAATCAGTCGGATCAAATATTTTACTCGTTCATCAATTTTTCTTTTGTTTTCCTTCTGTACTCTAAGTCCAAATGCAATATTTTCATACACTGTCATATAACGAAACAATGCATAATTTTGAAATACAAACCCGATTCCCCGCTCTCCTGCCGGGGTCTGATTGACCACTTTTCCATCGACCCGGATTTCTCCGGAATCCGGATCTTCCAAGCCAGCGATCATACGGAGAATCGTAGTCTTTCCGCCTCCGCTTGGTCCCAGAAGGCCCACCAGTTTTCCTTTTTCAATTCCAAAGCTGACATGATCCGAGACCTTTTCTGTCCCAAATGATTTATTAATATCTATAAGTTCTACATACAACGTTATTTCCCCCCTTTAACTTCCACATAACTTTTGACGATCAGAAGAATCACGGCCAGAAAAACGAGAATTGAGGAGACTGCAAAAGCCGGGACATATGCAAACTCGTTGAACAGAATCTCGATGTGGAGCGGCAGCGTATTAGTTTTTCCCCGAAGATGCCCCGAGAGTACCGAAACGGCGCCGAATTCTCCCATTGCCCTTGCAGCACACAAGATTATCCCATAAAGCAGTGCCCACTTAATATGGGGAAATGTGACTTTCCAAAATATCGTAAAACCATCTGCACCGAGAAGGGCAGCTGCCTCCTCCTCACCTGACCCCTGTGCCTCCATCACCGGAATAATTTCTCTTGATATAAAGGGAAGTGTCACGAATATTGTTGCCAGAAGTACCCCAGGCACCGCAAACACGATATTTAGATTCATCTCTTTCAGATAAGGGTACAGCGGGCTCTGCCTTCCGAATGTCAGCAAAAAAATCAGTCCTGCAATAACCGGAGATATCGTTACCGGAAGATCGATCAGCGTTGTAAGCACCCGTTTCCCCTTATAATGAAACTTCGTAGTCATCCACGCTGCCGCAAGTCCGAATATTGTATTACACATGACTGCAAAAATCGTTACTTTAAGCGTCAGCTGAAATGCCTTTCTGGTTAATAATCCGTTACCGCATTTTTATAAGCGTGAATTCCATCTCGAAAAGCAGTCCCCAGTACAACCATCAGCGGTAATACTAAAAATAATCCCATAAAAACAAAACATATGACAATCAAAAAAAGCTTTGTAAAATTAGCGTCTGTTTCTTTTTTATTCAATCTATCTTCCTCCTCTTACAATCCGGCCGCTCTTTGACTGAATCAGGTTCATGGCGAATAGAACGAGAAAGGATGCCGCCAGCATAACGAGAGCAATTGCCGTTGCACTTGCATAATCGTACTCCTGAAGTTCTGACATGATCATCAGAGGGGCAATCTCTGTCTCATATGGCTTGTTGCCTGCTATAAAGACCACGCTCCCGTATTCCCCCAGACATCTGCCAAAAGCCAGACCGAACCCGGTAAGTAATGCCGGCCTTATCTCAGGAAATATTACTTTTCGAAAGATCTCTGCTCTCCCTGCCCCTAAAACCTGTGCCGCCTCTTCACAGGATGAATCCATCTTTTCCAGAACCGGCTGCACGGCCCGCACGACAAATGGGATCCCGATAAAGATCAGGGCTATTGTAATTCCAAATTTGGTATAAGCGATATGAATTCCCCACCGTGTAAAGATTCTTCCGATCCATCCCTGATCTGTGGTAAGTGCCGTCAAGGATATACCTGCAACTGCGGTTGGAAGTGCAAACGGAAGTTCAATCATCCCATCCATTACTTTCTTTCCAGGGAATTCATATTTCACCAGAACCCATGCGAGAATCAGTCCCATAACCGTATTGATAACAGATGCTGCAAATGCGGTCTCAAAGCTCACTTTGAAACTCGCCAGAACCCGTTCCCTTGTAATCGTATGAATAAAATCATGAAAATCCATCTGTGCCGTGTATATAACAAGAGATGCCATTGGAATCAGAACGATAACCCCAAGCATCGTAAGTGTAATCCCTGCCGTCATCCCAAAACCGGGAATCACCTTATTTCTCATAGATTTCATCGAAGACACCTCCGTCTGAAAAATGCTCCTTCTGAGCCCGCTCCCATCCTCCAAAATGTTCGATCGTCACAAGGTTGATGTCTGTCTGAAACACATCAGCATATTCTTTTAAAATATCAGTATTTGTAGGGCGGTAATAATTCTCTGCTGCAATTTTCTGTCCCTCAGCACTGTAGAGATATTTTAGATACTCCTCGGCTGCCTTTCTCGTACCACGCTCATCCACAACCTCATCTACCACTGCCACAGACGGCTGTGCCAGAATACTGACAGATGGTGTTACAATTTCAAAATCATCCGAATCTCGGAGCGAAAGATAAGCTTCATTCTCCCAGGCAATCAGAACATCGCCCTGACCGTTCTCCACAAATGATGTCGTTGCTCCCCGTGCACCGGAATCCAAAACCAGAACATTTTGGTAGATCTTTTTTATATATTTCTTAATCTGCGATTTATCTTCACCGTACTTTTTCTCTGCAAATGCCCATGCTGCCAGATAGTTCCATCTGGCCCCGCCGGATGTCTTTGGATTCGGTGTTATAAGTTTCACATCGTCTGAGATCAGGTCATCCCAGTCCCGAATATCTTTCGGATTACCTTTTCTGACCAGAAAAACAATGGTTGATGTATATGGCGCACTGTCATACTTGTATTCGTCAGCCCACCCTTCGTCAATCAGACCTGTCTTTTGGATCGAGGTAATATCATACTCCAGTGCCAGAGTCACAACATCCGCAGGAAGACCATTTGCCACCTCAAGTGCCTGTTTACCGGAGCCCCCATGTGACTGTATAATCTCCACTTCCTGACCAGTTTCATCTTTCCAATGCTTCGCAAAGGCTAGGTTGTAGGCCTCATACAACTCCCGTGTCGGATCATAAGATACATTCGTAAGAGTTAATTGGTTCCCCTTCTGATCTGCCTGTTTTCCACATCCGCCCAGAGCAGATACTGTCACTGCAGATGCACACAATACGGCCAACCCCTTCATTCTTTTCATCCCATCCTCCTTTTTATTACCGGGATGCCGTCCCTGCCCGTATATCAACAAAAAAACAGAGGCAGACGCATATGCAGCATCCAAACCTCTGGTTTTCCAGTCAGTTCATCGATATTTACTTTTAATTGGAATTAATTATAATTCTTATTCCCTATAATGTCAATAGGAAATATGGGATTTTCTATCGACTATTCCTGATTTTCTTCTTTTTTGATCTGAATATGAACATCATCCAGCTGTTTCTCTGTAACCGGAGCCGGTGCATTCATCATAAGATCCATTGCGTTTTTATTCATGGGAAATGGAATAATCTCGCGGATACTCTCATCCCCTGTAATCAGCATAATCATACGATCGATCCCCGGCGCAATTCCCGCATGCGGCGGTGCTCCAAAGCAGAACGCATTGTACATAGCCGGGAATTTTGCCATCACATCCTCCTCGCCTAGTCCGATCATGTTAAATGCCTTGATCATAATCTTAGGATCATGATTTCTCACAGCGCCGGAAGACAACTCAATTCCGTTGCAGACCAAATCGTACTGATATGCCAATATCTCAAGAGTTTCCTGATTATTTAAAGCATCTATCCCTCCCTGTGGCATAGAAAATGGGTTATGGCAGAATTCCAGCTCTCCAGATTCTTCTCCGATCTCATACATAGGAAAATCAACAATCCAGCAGAATTCATAACAGTCTTTCTTCATGTGAGCATCGCAATTTGCACCCAAAAGGTTGCGCAGAACACCTGCCGACTTTTGAGCCTCTGATTTTTTTCCCGCCGTCAGACCAATAAAATCACCAGGCTGAAGATTAAGTTTTTCAACAATCTCCGACTGTTTGTCCTTAAGGAACTTGCTGATTCCACCGGAGAATGCTTTATCTTCGGTGTATTTGAACCAATATGCCTTACTTCCACTTGTAACTTCCACGTCACTGCAAATTTTATCGATTACCTTGCGGCTTGCCTGAAACTGGTCCATCACGATGGCCTTTATAATATTTCCTTCAAACGGTTGGAAACCACAATCGGACAAAAGCTCAGATGCATCCTGAATCTCAAGATCAATTCGAAGATCAGGCTTGTCCGTTCCATATCTCTCCAGTGACTCCAGATATGGAATTCGCCGAAATGGTGTTTTTGAACTATTTTTATAGACTCCATATTTTTCAAATACAGGTGGAAGTACTTCCTCATTCACTGCAAAGACATCTTCCTGGTCAGCAAATGCCATCTCCATGTCCAGCTGATAGAATTCTCCCGGTGAGCGATCTGCCCTGGCATCCTCATCGCGAAAGCATGGAGCAATCTGAAAATAGCGATCAAAACCGGACGCCATCAGAATTTGTTTAAACTGCTGAGGAGCCTGTGGCAATGCATAGAATTTGCCCTCATGAAGTCTGGATGGAACAAGATAATCCCTTGCACCTTCCGGTGAGGAACAGGTCAAAATTGGTGTCGTAATCTCTAAAAATCCAAGTTCTGTCATTCTCTGTCTGAGTTCTGCAATGATCTTACTTCTCAGAACGATCTTGTCCTTTATTTTTGGATTACGAAGATCCAGATAGCGATATTTCAGACGTAAATTTTCGTCAGCCTCTGTAGATCGATTAATCTCGAATGGCAGTGCCTGGTGTCTGCATTCACCCAGCAAAGTGATCTTCCCCGGAACTACCTCAATATCTCCTGTCGAAAGATTTTCGTTCTTACTGGAACGCTCTCTTACTATACCATCCACACGAATGGTAGATTCATTATTGATACTATCTATTATGCTCATCATATCCTCTGTATCAATTACAATCTGAGTCGTTCCATAGAAATCTCTGAGTATTAAAAACCCGAGATTCTTAGAAACTTTACGCAGATTTTCATACCATCCAACTAAAGTGACCTTTTCTCCGATATTGCTGCTTCGGAGTTCATTACACGTATGTGTTCTAGACTGTGTCATCTAAGTTCTCCTTATAATCAATTAATAATTTCTATGATATCAGGGTCAAAAGGTCCTGCGTTTCATGCTTGCATGAAAAAGCATGACCTTGAGACCCGAACAAACATGAGAAAGCAGCCCGATTAGGGTGTATTTCGAATGTTTGTAGGATTACGTAAGCACAAAGTGCGGAGTAATCCGTGTATCATATGGGGTCAAATTACTTTTGACCCCATCATCTTTCTATTATACCAGAAACATAAAGTCAACTCAATATAGCACCGACATAATAACCTTTAAATACAAAAAAAGACCCTGTCAGTATGACAGGATCTCATCTCTAACTCCCCGAGTAGGGTTCGAACCTACGACAACTCGGTTAACAGCCGAGGGCTCTACCGCTGAGCTATCGAGGATTATTCTGTTTTGGATACTTTACATACGTATCTTCAAAACCGCATACAAATTATAACATCATTCCATCTTTTTGTAAACACCGGACCTTCACTTGATGATAAACTTCATCAAGTGTCGAGGTCAAGCCCTCGACCGATTAGTAACAGTCAGCTCCATACATTGCTGTACTTCCACCTCTGCCCTATCTACCTCGTCGTCTTCAAGGGGTCTTACTTCTTTCGAATGGGATATCTCATCTTGAGGTGAGCTTCACGCTTAGATGCCTTCAGCGTTTCTCTCTTCCCGGCTTGGCTACCCTGCCCTGAGCCTGGCGGCTCAACAGGTACACCAGCGGCCGGTCCATCCCGGTCCTCTCGTACTAAGGACAGCTCCTCTCAAATATCCTACGCCCACGCCGGATAGGGACCGAACTGTCTCACGACGTTCTGAACCCAGCTCGCGTACCGCTTTAATGGGCGAACAGCCCAACCCTTGGGACCTACTACAGCCCCAGGATGCGATGAGCCGACATCGAGGTGCCAAACCACTCCGTCGATGTGAACTCTTGGGAGTGATAAGCCTGTTATCCCCAGGGTAGCTTTTATCCGTTGAGCGATGGCAATCCCACTTTCATACCACCGGATCACTAAGTCCTACTTTCGTATCTGCTCCACCCGTCGGTGTCGCAGTTAAGCTCCCTTCTGCCTTTGCACTCTTTGAATGGTTTCCAACCATCCTGAGGGAACCTTTGAGCGCCTCCGATACTCTTTCGGAGGCGACCGCCCCAGTCAAACTCCCCGTCTGGCATTGTCCCATGTCCGGTTCACGGACTCTGGTTAGAAATCCACTACTGCAAGGGCGGTATCCCAACAGCGGCTCCAAAGATACTTGCGTACCTTCTTCTTAGCCTCCCGCCTATCCTGTACATGCAGTACCGGGTCCCAGTACCAAACTGGAGTAAAGCTCCATGGGGTCTTTCCGTCCTGGCGCGGGTAACCAGCATCTTCACTGGTACTTCAATTTCACCGGATGCATTGTTGAGACAGCGCTCAAATCATTACGCCTTTCGTGCGGGTCGGAACTTACCCGACAAGGAATTTCGCTACCTTAGGACCGTTATAGTTACGGCCGCCGTTTACTGGGGCTTAAATTCAAAGCTTTGAGCCGTAGCTCTGACCTCTCCTCTTAACCTTCCAGCACCGGGCAGGCGTCAGCCCATATACTTCACCTTTCGGTTTCGCATAGACCTGTGTTTTTGCTAAACAGTTGCTTGAGCCTTTTCTCTGCGGCCTGACTTTCGCCAGGCACCCCTTCTCCCGAAGTTACGGGGCCATTTTGCCGAGTTCCTTAACAATGCTTCTTCCGTCGGCCTTAGGATTCTCTCCTCATCTACCTGTGTCGGTTTACGGTACGGGTACAATAAAAACAATAGCGGCTTTTCTTGATCCATGGCTCACACGCTTCCCTACTTTACTTCGGTCCGCTTCACGTCTTTGGATTGTACTGCGGTTTTACCTGCAGCACTCCTCCTTCGCTTGCACGCGGCTTTCCATTCCGCGCCCGTGCTCTCCACACATGTCCCCACAGTTCTGTTTTACTGCAGTGCAGGAATCTCCACCTGCTTTCCATCGACTACGGCTTTCGCCCTCGCCTTAGGTCCCGACTTACCCAGAGAAGATCAGCTTTACTCTGGAAACCTTGGATATTCGGCCGAGAGGATTCTCACCTCTCTCTCGCTACTCATTCCGGCATTCTCTCTTCTCAGATCTCCACGGCCCCTTCCGGTACCGCTTCTTCGTTCTGACAATGCTCCTCTACCAATGATCTTACAATCATTCCTGAGCTTCGGTGTCGTGTTTTAGCCCCGGACATTTTCGGCGCAGAACCTCTCGACCAGTGAGCTGTTACGCACTCTTTTAATGTATGGCTGCTTCTGAGCCAACATCCTGGTTGTCTTTGAAATCCCACATCCTTTTCCACTTAACACGCACTTTGGGACCTTAGCTGCAGATCTGGGCTGTTTCCCTTTTGACCATCCAACTTATCTCGTATGGTCTGACTCCCAGACATCGGTATCACGGCATTCGCAGTTTGATATCCTTTGGTAAGCTTTGACGCCCCCTTGGGAATTCAGTGCTCTACCTCCGTGTATCTTGTCTGAGGCTAGCCCTAAAGCTATTTCGAGGAGAACCAGCTATCTCCGGGTTCGATTGGAATTTCTCCCCTACCCACACCTCATCGCCACCCTTTTCAACGGATGTGCGTTCGGTCCTCCACGGCCTTTTACGGCAGCTTCAACCTGGACATGGGTAGATCACCCGGTTTCGGGTCTGCGTGTTCCGACTTTCGCCCTCTTAAGACTTGGTTTCCCTTCGGCTCCACACCTGACAGTGCTTAACCTTGCCGGCACCCGCAACTCGCCGGACCGTTCTACAAAAAGTACGCGGTTGATGGCTGTGGACTCACCTATTCTCATGCTGCAATGCGGTCGCTACGGCTTCGAGTACAAGGAAACTCACGCAGACGTAGTTGTCTACGTCGAGTAAGTTGACGATGTAATCGCTGTCGTAACGGCTGCAGAGCTCATGAAGATAGGTGAACCCACAGGCACATCTTCCACAGCTTGTAAACACAGGGTTTCAGGTTCTCTTTCACTCCCCTCCCGGGGTCCTTTTCACCTTTCCTTCACAGTACTATGCGCTATCGGTCACTGAGGAGTATTTAGCCTTGGGGGGTGGTCCCCCCGTCTTCCCACAAGGTTTCTCGTGTCTCGTGGTACTCTGGATCCTGCCGGTCTTTCCTTCTTTTCGCCTACGGGTCTTTCACCCTCTTTGGATGGCTTTCCCAAAACCATTCGGCTAAGTTAGAAAGTACCTCCTGCAGTCCAAAACCCCATGGTGCACGCACCATGGTTTGGGCTCTTTCCCGTTCGCTCGCCGCTACTTGGAAAATCGAGTTTTCTTTCTTCTCCTCGGGGTACTTAGATGTTTCAGTTCCCCCGGTTCCCTTCCCTACGTTATGAATTGGCGTAGGAATGCATGAGGTCTGCTCATGCGGGTTTCCCCATTCGGATATCTCCGGATCTCAGGCTGTGTGCGCCTCCCCGAAGCTTTTCGCAGCTTGCCGCGTCCTTCTTAGGCTCTCAGTGCCAAGGCATCCACCCTGCGCTCTTAATGCTTGACCTTTGTTGGTCCACCTCCCCGCTAGCGTGCGGTTCGGTTTTGTGTTTACTGATTCTGTATTGGAATCCATGTCTGACTCTCATCTTCCATGGACTTCGACTTTCTTTAAAAGCATCGATTCTTTCGAATCTATCTGGTTTCGATAACATCATGTATTCTCATACACAATGCCTCGGATGTCTTTTCTCTATCTTGCGTTTTTCACGCTTGGATATAGATATAATCTGTATGCGGTTTTCAAGGTACGTATCTGACTGAATCTTTATCAGTCATCAGGAAACAAAACAAAGAAACGAAAAACCTTGCAAGGCTCTCTCCTCTTTCGTTTTACCTTCTGATCACTGGTAAAAACCAGCTCTAACAGCACTTCCCTGCTGATAAAGGTTAGCACACTTCTTTGGGTGCCTGTTCTATTCTCATCAAGTGCTTCACCTACACTTTGTATTAGGTGCTGGCAGCCACCTGCTCTCCCACACCGTTACCAGTGTAGTACCATCGGCCGCTTAAGGCTTAACCTTCGTGTTCGGGATGGGTACGGGTGTTTCCCCTAAACGCATCGCCGCCAGCAGTTAGTTATTCAGTTTTGAGACTGACAAGCTGTAAAAGTTTCGTTTCTGTTACTTTTACACTTGATAACTAAACAGTAAAACACATCCGGTTACTCATCCGTTTCCTTAGAAAGGAGGTGATCCAGCCGCACCTTCCGATACGGCTACCTTGTTACGACTTCACCCCAGTTACCAGCTCCACCTTCGACTGCTCCGTCCTCCGTAGAGGTTCGGTCACAGGCTTCGGGCATTTCCGGCTCCCATGGTGTGACGGGCGGTGTGTACAAGACCCGGGAACGTATTCACCGCGGCATTCTGATCCGCGATTACTAGCGATTCCAGCTTCATGTAGTCGAGTTGCAGACTACAATCCGAACTGAGACGTTATTTTTGGGGTTCGCTTCCGGTCTCCCGTTCGCTTCCCTCTGTTTCCGCCATTGTAGCACGTGTGTAGCCCAAATCATAAGGGGCATGATGATTTGACGTCATCCCCGCCTTCCTCCAGGTTATCCCTGGCAGTCTCATCAGAGTGCCCAGCTCTACCTGCTGGCTACTGACAATAAGGGTTGCGCTCGTTGCGGGACTTAACCCAACATCTCACGACACGAGCTGACGACAACCATGCACCACCTGTCTCCTCTGTCCCGAAGGAAAGGTACCATTACGTACCGGTCAGAGGGATGTCAAGATTTGGTAAGGTTCTTCGCGTTGCTTCGAATTAAACCACATGCTCCACCGCTTGTGCGGGTCCCCGTCAATTCCTTTGAGTTTTATTCTTGCGAACGTACTCCCCAGGTGGAATGCTTAATGCGTTTGCGGCGGCACCGAAAAGCTGTGCTTCCCGACACCTAGCATTCATCGTTTACGGCGTGGACTACCAGGGTATCTAATCCTGTTTGCTACCCACGCTTTCGAGCCTCAACGTCAGTTACCGTCCAGTAAGCCGCCTTCGCCACTGGTGTTCTTCCTAATATCTACGCATTTCACCGCTACACTAGGAATTCCGCTTACCCCTCCGGTACTCAAGATCTGCAGTTTCCAAAGCAGTCCCAGGGTTGAGCCCTGGAATTTCACTTCAGACTTGCCGGTCCGTCTACGCTCCCTTTACACCCAGTAAATCCGGATAACGCTTGCCCCCTACGTATTACCGCGGCTGCTGGCACGTAGTTAGCCGGGGCTTCTTAGTCAGGTACCGTCATTTTCTTCCCTGCTGATAGAGCTTTACATACCGAAATACTTCTTCACTCACGCGGCGTCGCTGCATCAGGCTTTCGCCCATTGTGCAAGATTCCCCACTGCTGCCTCCCGTAGGAGTCTGGGCCGTGTCTCAGTCCCAATGTGGCCGGTCGCCCTCTCAGGCCGGCTATGGATCGTTGCCTTGGTAGGCCTTTGCCCTGCCAACTAGCTAATCCAACGCGGGTCCATCTCATACCACCGGAGTTTTTCACACGGCATCATGCGATGCTGTGCGCTTATGCGGTATTAGCAGCTGTTTCCAACTGTTATCCCCCGGTACGAGGCAGGTTCCCCACGCGTTACTCACCCGTCCGCCGCTGTCTATTCCTTCCTCTGTCCGAAGACTTTGGAAAGAATTTCTCGCTCGACTTGCATGTGTTAAGCACGCCGCCAGCGTTCATCCTGAGCCAGGATCAAACTCTCTGATCAATATGATCATCCGCTGATTTCTCAGTTGATGCAAAGTTCGTTCCAGGTCAAAATCAACTACTAGCTAATTTATCCCTTTTACTGTTTTTTAAGGATCTTTCGATCGTTCATTGTTAATTCTCAAATGGACTTTCGAGGATGTGTTTTACTGTTTAATTATCAAGGTTCCTGTTCGTTCCTGTTTTTGCAGCAACTTGATTATCTTATCACGCTGTATCTGCTTTGTCAAGAACTTTTTCTTTCTTTTTATCTCAATATGAGATGTTTTGCTGTGCAGCTTGTTTCGTCGACAGCTTGATTATCTTATCACATATTAGTATCTTTTGTCAACACTTTTTTATGATAATCTTGGATCTAATTTCTGCCCACTGATAATCAACGGAGAAGGAGGGATTTGAACCCTCGCGCCGCTATTAACGACCTACTCCCTTTCCAGGGGAGCCCCTTCAGCCAGCTTGGGTACTTCTCCACTTGCCTGAATTATATACATTCATTCAATTCGTATCCACTATATGATATCCAACGCTTACACTTGACCATTGAAAACCATATCGTGAAAACGGAGAGGGTGGGATTCGAACCCACGCGCCCTTTCGGACAAACGGTTTTCAAGACCGCCTCGTTATGACCGCTTCGATACCTCTCCATATGCAATTCACCCTCATGAACCTACATGTTTTCCTATAAGAATCACTGAATCGCGCATTGGATATCATATCATCAGCAGTGTAAAATGTCAATAACTTTTTTTCTGTTTTTTAACATTTTTCCAATTGTTGGGCAAAAATCTCTGCTATTTCGAGATCTTCCGCTGTTGTGATCTTAATGTTTTTGTAATTCCCTTCATATGTGAAGACCGGATAATTATCCATCTTCTCCACTACGGTTGCATCATCTGTAATTCCAGTCTTATCTTGTGTCTGCAGCCTGTCATAAGCACTGCGGATCACCTCATAGCGAAATATCTGAGGCGTCTGTACAATCCAGACCTCATCACGATTCGGCGTTTCCCTCACCAGACCATTGCGGTCTGTCAGTTTGATTGTATCTTTCGATGGAACAGCGGCCACACATGCTCCGGTACTTATCACCTTTTCATAGCCTCGCAAAAGAATCTCCTCTGTCAGGAATGGGCGAGCCCCATCATGAATAAACACATAATCCGGTTCATTGCAAAGCTTGAGCCCTTCATAAACAGAATCATATCTTTCGGAACCACCTGCTATGATATGTGTCACCTTTGTAAAACCACATTGTGCTGAAAAATGTTTTTCGCAGTAAGGGAGCATTTCCTGCGCCGTCACCAAAATCACCTCATTGATCAGAACGCAATTCTGGAAACATTCCAGTGAATAGTATAACACAGGTTTGTCCAGAATATTCATAAACTGTTTGGGGATTTTGCTTTCCATACGGGTCCCCTTTCCCGCAGCGAGAAGTATCGCCGTACATTTATCCCTTTTCATGCAAATTCTCTACCCCTCTTTTCAGATACTCTTCGACGACCGCAGTTCCAACATGCCTTTTGTTTTCATGATGGCTGCCTCCCTTTATCATGTGCGCCAAAGCTTTTCAGCGCTCACCGAGTTTTAAGTTCGGCACGGCATTTAGATCAAGATCGCTTCTCGTCCCTTTTTGATATTCATAATATGCTGCAACTCCAATCATAGCCGCATTGTCGGTACAAAATATTGGTGACGGATGATAAAACGTAATAGTTTCACGCTGACATGCCTCTTTCATGGCCGCTCTCAGATGTCGGTTCGAGGCTACTCCCCCTGCAATAGCGAGCTTATCAACATGAAAGTCTCTCGCACCGCGGATTGCAGTGTCCACCAGCACATCTGTCACTGCTTTCTGAAAAGAAGCTGCGACATCCGCTCTGTTTACCGGCTCATCTTTCATCTTACACTGATTCAGGTAATTCAAGACTGCCGATTTCAAACCACTAAAACTGAAATCATAAGGAGCCCCCTCTACCTTTGCCCGTGGAAATGCAATTGCATCCGGATTTCCCTCCTCTGACAGCTTATCTATCTTCGGACCGCCGGGATATCCTAGTCCTATCGCTCTGGCCACTTTGTCGAATGCTTCTCCTGCTGCATCGTCTCGTGTTCTTCCAAGGATTTCAAATTCACCATAGTCTTTGACAATCACCAGATGGGTATGCCCTCCAGATATGATTTCACACATAAAAGGTGGCTCTAGTTCGGGATATTCAATATAATTGGCGCTGACATGCCCTTCTATATGATGCACACCGATCAACGGCAGATGTTTTGCATAGGCAATCGCCTTAGCCTCAGACACCCCGACCAGCAATGCTCCGACAAGTCCCGGTCCGTAAGTTACGCCGATCGCATCAATATCATCCAACGTGACATTTGCATCGGAAAGTGCCTGTTTTATGACCTGATTAATCCTTTCAATATGCTTTCTGGAAGCAATCTCCGGTACAACGCCCCCATATAACGTATGCAGTTCTATCTGAGATGAAATCACATTCGACAATATGATTCTTCCATTTTTCACGACAGAAGCTGCCGTTTCGTCACAAGAACTCTCTATTCCCAGTATCAAGATATCTTTTTCACTCATTTTCAATTTTGCCCTCTTCAAATAACAACTCCACGGATCTGCCATCTTTTGCTGTATATGTCTCCGGAAAGATTTCACGTGCGCTGTCCAGATATTGATCTGGATGGGCAAGTGAGGGGCTATAGTGAGTCAGCCACATCTGACGGACGTCGGCTTCTTTTGCAAGGCTTGCAGCCTCCCTGAAAGTCATGTGCTTATATTCTTTCGCCTTGACATCTTTATCTGGCTCTCCATACATTCCCTCACAGATAAACAAATCTGAACCGGCAGCATGTTCCGAAATAACGGGAACTGGTCTGGTATCTGTACAGTAAGTTACTTTGATCCCTTTTCTTACGTCACCAAGTACCATATCGGGTGTGTAAGTCAGACCGTCACTCTCTATCGTCTCTCCCTTTTGAAGACAATTCCAGTACTTCACAGGTATATTCTGAGCCTGTGCCCTCTTTACATCGAACTTTCCGCTGCGTGGAATCTCAATCGTATAACCGTAACATATAACACTGTGGTTCACCCGATAAGCTGTGATATGGTATCCATCAATCTCGAACTTTTGCTCACGCTCTGCAATCTCGATACATCGAATCGGAAATGGCAGTTCCGGACAAATGACACGAAGTGCTGACACAACTCTGTTGAGTCCCTTTGGTCCAATCAGTGTCAGAGTTTCCGTCCTTTCGGCATTTCCCATCGTCAGCAGAAGTCCCGGCAGGCCACTGATATGATCCGCATGGTAGTGGGTAAAACATATCACATCAATCGGTTTGAATGTCCATCCTTTTTCTTTAATTGCTATCTGCGTTCCCTCGCCGCAGTCAATCAGTAAATTACTTCCATTATATCTGGTCATCAGAGAGGTCAGCCATCTGTTTGGCAGGGGCATCATCCCTCCGGTTCCCAATAAACATACATCTAACATCAATACTCCTTACTCAATCTTCTGTTCTATCTGATTACGTATTTCCTGCATTCTGTAATCCAGACTGCTTGTAATTTCGGCACAGTTTTTTAGTTCCCTGGAAATACTGTCATAATTCTCGACATCTTTCTTATATGCAAGTTTATGTTCAAGGCTTGCCCAGAAATCCATTGCAATTGTCCGAAACTGAACTTCTACCTTCATCATCTTTTTCCCTTCTGTAAAGAATACGGGCACTTCCAAAATCAAGTGCAGACTGCGATATCCATTTGGTTTGGGATTTTGGATATAGTCCTTTCTCTTAATAATGCGGATATCATCCTGCTTTTCAATCATTTGGGCCACATTATAGATATCCTCCGGAAAAGAGCAGATCACACGGATTCCGGCTATATCTGTAAGGTTTTCCTCTATATTCTCCAAGGTCAGTTCCAACCCTTTTCGTTTCATCTTTTCTACAATTGCAAAAGGCGTCTTTATACGGCTCTTAATTGTCTCTATTGGATTTCTCTGGAAGTTATTTTTAAATTCTTCATTTAAGACCCGGATCTTTGTCTCCACTTCCATAGATGCACAGTGATATTGTAACATCATCTTACGAAATGGTTCCATCTTCTCCATGATTTTTTCAGGGTTCTCTGCCTTCAGCACTTCATTAATCGTTTCTTCTGAACTCATGTATTAGCTCTTCCTCTCTCGGGTTCACGATCTGCATATATATTTCTCTGCAGTTTTTACTTTATCTTATCCGGCCTGGCAATGCAAGTCTTTTTATAATGCATTATAAAAAAGAATGCCCGGTTTTAAGAGAGCATCCTTTTTTTGTCATTATAAAATTTACAAAATCGAAGCGACGGGATTCGAACCCACGACCTCTGCGTCCCGAACTTTAAATTTTGCTCTTTGTAACTTTTCGTATTTTTCAAAAACGTTGATTTTAAGCCATTTTCAGGCATTTTACTTTTTCTAATTTCCGTAGCTTAATCTATCTTTTTATAACTTTGTTAGTCAAATGTTAGTCAGATCATCAACACCCATACAGGTATCCTGAATTGAAATACCCCGTAAAATGCAACTGCCTCAGGAATGTTTTATAAGCTGATTATTTTTTCTGTTTATGTGATGTTTCTTTCACTAAATCACAATCCGTTAAATAATTTTTTGCAAATAAAAAACTTATTTTTTTGTCTTCATCTTGTACATCGTATAATAGGATTCCAGTATTGGTTTCAGTATTAATCTTCTGAACACTTAGCTTTTTGAAATTCTTATCAAACTTACTTTCGTAAATATTACCTCCCATGTAGGACTCGCCTAAATTCTCTTTATCGCAGCTGTAGTACAATGAATACGTTTCGTCCCCATTCCAAAAGAAGCTTGCCGGCTCATGGTCACAGTCAGGATTTTCAAGTACCCTTCCTGTTTCCCAGTCTTTGTAATCGTCACTTTCTGAACGTGCTATTACTATGGAAGAACCCCCCTTATCAACTATCTCTTTTTCGTATACCAAGCCAAGTCCATTATCAAGTCTTATTAAATCAACATCTTCTATATTATACTGTTCGGACACAATATCAGATATGTATTCTATATTTATTAAATCAGATGTTTTATATAATTTTACGGTATATTGACCATTCTCTTGATTCACGTCGGAATTATTTATGTTCCCTATAATTTCTGTTGCAGTAAAATAATATTCCTCACCTATTTTAATAATGGCAGGGTCAATGCTCAAATTATCCGATTTCCAAAGAATATTGTTTTGAATAAGATTATACTGTTTATTGAACTGTGCTATACCTATCTCATTTTCAAAATTACCATAGATAACGACATTATCTTCCGTACATACATCAACCCAATTTGACTGAATTCCGTAATCGTTCTTAAAAAGGGTTCCATCTTCATTGTAAATACTCATTTCGCCACCAACACTGGTTATTATTTTGTCATTAAAAAACTTAGCATCTCCGTTATGTAGTTTATCTATATTAAATACAATATTTGTGCTAACGTCTTTGAGGGTATCTCCTGTGCACCCATTGCCTACTATTGAGAACAAAATGCCTACCACAATTCCAAGTGCTACCTTTCCTTTCATCCTTAGCGACTCCTTTACAAACTAATATATGTTTCAATTATCTTAGCTTATTATACTCGAAATTGCAACGGCAAAATTTTCTGTTATAGACCCCCTTGGGTTATCCCGAGGGGCTATTAACTTAAGCGATCAAACTCATGAACGTATTGACGTCCGCAATACCGTCTACAGTAAGTCCATGGTCTGCCTGGTACCTTCGCACTGCTGCGTCACATCCGCCACCGAAGCTGCCGTCCACACCATTAGGATCATATCCACGTAGCATAAGTAATATCTGTAGGGCTCTTACCATCTCCTGCGACTCCCCGATCCGGACAGTATGACCGCTCAGCGCTGCATCCGTTTTGGCTCCCGGGATACCGTCTACCTTAAGCCCGGCAGCGTAATCCATGTTAGCTGCCTGCTGGAGCACCATAACGCCGCCTCTGACCGTCGCAGCCCCCCGGATTCCATCCTCTTTTAGTCCTGCATTGCAGAAGTTATTGCAGTGTATCTGCCCGTCTCTGACAATTGGATTGTTTGTTGCAGGGACTGACTGCGCCGCTTGTGCTGGCTGTACAGCCTGCGCCTTATCCGGTACAACGTACTGTGTGGCCATCCAACCAACACCGATACCGGCAATATTGACGTGTGTCCAGCTACCAGAGGTCTGACCATCAACCTCAAACCGCTGCCCCGAATTAAGGCTGCCTACAACCGCGCCGTTGGGCTCCCTGCGTACACGCACACTATTTCCACCACATGTCGCGGTACCTGTGGCCTTCCATGCGCTTGCCTCTGCTGGATGCGGTGTCGGTGCGGACTGCTGTCCGCTGATCTGTGCCTTAAAATCTTGCCATGTATGCTTAGTATGATTATATACATATGGATTCGGGCATATCTTACCAGTTACATCGTAATGTCGGATAACATGATCTGCTGGCACTCCATACTTAGCCATAAGCTCCCGTGTCAATTGGATAGCGCTTGCAACTGTGGCATCCTCAAAATACCAATCTCGGCTTGTATCAGCCATGCTGCCCTTATTACGGACGCACAGTTCAATGCCGATGCTGTTAGCATTGCGACACTCCGGATGCTTATAAGACTTGGCTCCACAATGCCATGCGATATCCTTATCCTCAACGGACTGCCAGATTTCGCCGCCAAATCCTGCGTAATAGTGAGCAGATGCACCGACATACTGGCTTGCGTAATACTGGCAATTAGCCTTAGCGCCACCTGTAGCGCCTACATAATGAATAACGATGTACTTAATGCGTCCTGTGTTATTTGCTGACGTAAGATTGATTTTGGTTAACAGTTTATTTATTTTCATGGTCTACCTCCATTAAAATAGAGGGCTTATTCGCCCTCTGTGATTTCTGGCACCTCCGGGATGCCTGCCGTACTGGTCAATAGGGATAATACTCCGGCCAGTAGAGATGCGGACGCTACATAACGCCAATCTACTTCTCCCAGTGCTGCAGCCGCCCCGATGCTGGCGATTGCCGCCTGTGCCATCGTCTTAACCGCCCTTACTCCTGCTTTTTGTAACCATTCCTTTATATCCCTGTTCTTCATTGTTGGTAGCCTTCCTTTCTGACTGGCAGCGTCTGTATCTCCTGCCACATTCGTGTCGCCATACCATTACCCCCCAGCGTATGATAAGCCTCGTACATTTCGCAATAGTTTTGGTAGACGTAGGAGGGGATGTATCCAAGGCTCGTATACTTATCATGGTACTCAATTAACTGCACCCTTAAGAGGAGCATGGTACCCGTAGAGTTTGCGTCTCTGTCTCGTTTTTGTTGCTTTAACAGCCATACAATATACCCTAATAAAATAGGTAGGGCAATAAAATAAGACTGTGATATAATATCTTTCACATTTTCATATCTCTCTTTCTTTGCAGTAAAATAGCCCAGCCGGTTAGGACTGGACTAATGCTTTAAGTTTACTCTGGACTGTATCTACAATTGTTTGGGCGTCTAAATCCGACGCATCTAGCACAACACGCCCGTTTACATAATCATCATTGTTATTGCTCATGTCAAAACTTATACGATAGTCCTTAAGTTCTCCATCGTCATCATACTCAAACATGATATCCTGTATTTTTAACATACTTTTCCATCTCCCCTTCCCTTAAAAATATTCCAAGAATCCAGTTATTGGATTCCCGGGCGTAACATTGGTAACCTTGGCTACTACCCCCGCACTCGTTAGCTGTATTTTTTCGATGCTGCCGGTGGCTGTCCACGGAGAAATTGTATACATACCATCATTTTGTGGTAAAAAGTCTCCTGTAAGTTTTGCTATATCACCTGTACCATTGAGCACAAAATAGTTAAATCGCAACATTCTACGCCCCATATACCGTCTTGCATATATCTTACCATCGGTTCCTTTCAGCTTCGGAAATTCAACCCATCCGGTGTCGTATAACATTTCATCCGACAGATTAAGCCATTTATTGTATCTGTTAGTGTACATCATAAATGAGCCCGCGGACAACTCGATACCGGCAACCTGTTTCCCCTTACTATCTTCCAGATACATGCTATAGTACAATGGAGATAGTATCCAATAGCCTTTCTGCCCGGACGCTACATTTGTAAAGTCGTTTCTAACGAGTGCGTTGGAAATCGTAACCTGACCTTTAAGATGCTCGCCTTCATAGGTTGTATCATATGGATTAATTACAGAGCCAAGGGTAGATGAAATCGCACTCAAATTCTGGACATTCAAATTACTAACATCCAAGAACCAAATTATCCATTTACTACCATCCCAGCGCTTTATAGGGGCACCGGAGGCTGTCTGCCAGAGCTGTCCAACATAGGGGTTGGTCGGTGCAGTGTCGGATATGATAATTCCGCTATCCCCAGTATCACCTTTTTCCCCTGCGCTTCCGGTATCGCCTTTCACTCCTTGCTTAGATTTGATAACTGCAAGGATTTTTTGGACAGTAACGCCTTGATATACCGCCTTAAACATGGCGGTTCCGTAATCAGTTCTGTTCGGCATACTGGATACCGTATAGGCTCCGGTACTGCTGTTGATGGATGCCGTCACACCTGTTGCAGATACAAGGTTATATGCGACACCACTTGTTACCTCTTCGGTGCCGTCAAATAGTTTAAACATGCCTGTTGCTCCAGCATAGCTTGTTACCGCTCCGGATGCGTTTGCCGGCAGTATGATCGGGCTTAAAGATAATTCTCCAGTTATAGCATTTTCTCCCGGTGTGCCATCTTTACCGGGATTTCCGGTATCTCCTTTTTCGCCTTTGGGTCCTTGTAACCCGTCCAGACCATCTTGACCGTCCTTGCCTACATACTTGCTCCACGTATACGCACTCGCATCTGTCGGAGCCACTGGGCTGTCTGTCGTAGCAATCCCGATGTAAGGCTGTACGTAGTCTTCGGGATAGTCTTCGGGGGCAGGTGTCCAGGGAGTGGGAGTTAATCCTTTTTCAAGCTTGAGATTAGCAGTTTTTAAAACCGCTACTTTCCCGCTCTCTACGGAACCATTATTATCAATTCTTATATAGCCTGTATAGTCATTTGCCCAAGTGGTAAATGCCATCGATATTCTTACCCATTTGTTGCGTTCCGGCACATAACCGCTTAGGGGAATCCTTATATTTACATATTCACCCCCTGATTTGGGGTCAGCTTCTGTATCAGATAACCAAAAGAAATCTATGTTTTTCACGTTCTCATTTATATAAACATCACACGAAAATGTATAATTAGTAGACTGTTCAATGCGTTTTGTTCTGCATGATCCAATAAACACTTCTCTTGTTCCACTTGTTGATACTTGTACAATTTTCCCCTTCTCGTTATCCTCCACGGATGCGGCTGGCATCACCCATCCTGTTCTATCGTCCCCTTTGCTGTTTAAAAGCAGATTTCTCCCACTCGACTCCCACAAGCTAGGCTTATCCGTCATGCCTGTGCCCTGTGCGTCCATTGTGTAGCGGATGTGGGTATAGGAGGACTTTCCATCTTCTCCTTTGATTTTAGTCCAACTATATTTCGTGGGGTCTGTACTGTCTACCTGTGTGTAATCTGTGTACTGTCCAATATAGAGTTTATCGGTGGAATCAGTTGTACTAAACCCTGTCTTTCCATCTGTGGAGTTAGCATAGGCAACATGAAAGTATGGTGTCTTGCCATCTGCACCAGCTTTACCTGGTGTCCCGTTGCTCCCGTCTGCGCCTTTGATAAGGCTCCATGAGTATTTCGTTGGGTCTGTAGAGTCTGCCTGTGTAAAATCCACATACATGCCGACATACTTGCGGTTGCTGTTGTCCACACTAAAGTCTGTCTTACCGTCTGCACTGTTTGCATATGCGATATGGGTGTAACTTGTCTTTCCGCCCAGTCCTGGTGGTCCCTGGATTCCCTGGTCTCCCTTGTCGCCTTTATCTCCCTCCACACCATCATCTACATTGGTTACTGTGGCTTCGTATTGCCCGATTGCAGTGCCTTTATCATCAAATGCCGTAAACTTGTACACCGCCTTGTCTGGCACGTCTACAGCCCTTACTGTGACGCTCTTAGCAGCTGTGAGTGCGTTGCCGTCCTTATACCACTGTATAACATATTTGTCTGTTATGTCAACTGCTCCGTCCTTGACCTGGGCTGTTAAAGTTGTGGTTCCGACACCATTTTTAAAAATAGTCCCATTGTCGGTGCTGATGTTGCAAATATATAGTTTTTTATCCGCAATTAGTTTTTGCATGGCAGCCAGCAGACCGGCATTGATTTCAGATTTTAGTTCCGCTACGTTGCTATACGTAGTTTGATTTTTAGTCGGGTCTACAAAATATTCTTCCTGTTCCGTTACCCGGGCTTCTAAAATTAACATTGGGTTATACCCATCATCCACGATGGTAAAAGTGTCACCAATGTTTGCATCGTAGTAGCCGGTTATCTCATACGTCACTTGCGGGACACAATTCTTTTTTAACTGCGCAAGCCCCTGACCGTACAAGACATTTTTGTCTTCACTGTCGTAGGTCCAGTCCATTGTAATGTATCGGTCATTACTCTTATTGACGTTTGACGGAAATCGGTCTCTCGCCAGAGGTGCCCATATAATATCATCATTTGCATTCGTGTAGTATTCCAGTCTGCCTTCGCTGTCATATTCTTTTCTTTCGATTCCAACAATGTTTGCGCCCTCCTTGCCAATAATCCGGATACCTGTATATAGGCTCGTGATATCTGATGTCTTACGTATAACGTCTATCGAGGTTCCGAATCGTAATATCTGGTCTGTACGATTGGTGCCCATACCCTGATACTTGTCGGAGTGCGCCCGATATACATTAAGTGTAATCTGCTTAAGACTGTAGTTGTCGTTTAACTCCGTCATAAATTCCAGTTCCGCGTCGAACAAAGTTGCAATACTGTACAGTCTGGCAAGTACGGTCTGACTGCCTGTCCACTCATTGGCTATGCTTTTGTTTGAAACCTCATTAATTCCCAGCGTTAGTACATGCCCTCCATCAATGTAATTGAGATACTGCGCCAAAGTCATAGCGCCATTGCTTTTATAGGCCTCCCTGGTCTCGTTGGTCAGTTCCAAAAGCAGTCCAAGGCAATCTATTGTGATGTCGGTTTCAGTACGCTCCACACTGACAATATTGCACATGTAGTCCCTGTTTTTGTACACAAAAGCTATCTTATTGCCCTCAACCAGATATTGTGTATCATCCGAATAGGTGTCCGTCTCAATTTTCATCGTGTATGCAGACCCTTGCAGGTAGGTATGTAGACTGGCTTCCCGGTAATGCATCGCTTCTGGTGCCAAGTTGTCAAAAAAAGTGTAGGCTGTCTCATCCGCACTCAATACCGCTATTCTTACATTTTCCATGTCATAACCAAGCCTCCCTTATCTCTGCTGTTACATCTGGTTCCGGCACGCTAAAATCACTATGGTAGATTTGCACCTTTGATTGACCCGGAGGTGCGAGAAAATATTGACTTCCTTTAATTTCATCATCCATGCGGAGAACTCCATCTGTATAAATTTTTCCTTCTTTTCCATCAATTTCAACTTTGCTTCCATTGGGATATCGATTCGGATTATCGTTCCATTTCTGTACATTTGTCTTCTGGAAGATCAAACTACGAAAGCACGAACCTGTCACCATATCTAGCTGATCGTATCCACCGATGTAGAGCTGAATTTTACAGCATTTTTTATCTTTCAAATCAGGGACAACGGTCGAATATCGTGTTCCGTAATAATATCCGCTCAACTTGTCCCCTTCCTTTAAAACATCACAGTTGCCTCGCGGCCAGTCAAACATGTTACTGCCGAATTGGGAGTTGACCGGCTCAAAGTACTGGTCAAAATACTTATGCTCCTGCGAACCTCCTGCTCTCATCATCACATGTGCTTTGCCACTATTTAAGTCATTCTTTCCGACCATATAGCAATAGATAAGTTTGTCATTTTCATCCAAAAAGTTAATACTCATTGTGGACACTTGCTTCACTGCACCGGTTTCGAACCAAAGGTTAAAATAGCAGTAAAAATTAGTTGCACCTATGTCCCCCTCACTGTCCGGCGGTATTTGCATACTGATCATGCCACCGTTTACCCCTGACGTCCCACCTTTATCAATTAACTGTAATATTTTTCTTCCATTATAGGTGTTCATCTTCAATTGGCCATTGGTCTTTTTTGCAGAGTTTTCCGGATGGACACTTGTATCACGCGCCCAGTTGGAAAAATCATCGGTATTAATCAGATTTTCACTTTTTTTATAAGGTGTCAGATCTACCTCCTGAATTTTTCCGGTCTGCAGTACCCCACGATCAGAGACGAACCCCAAAAAACCGTTATCGTGGTTATGCACAACGGTATAATCTATCGGCACATCTGCGGTACCCTCGTTGTTGATGGTAAGCTCTAAAATGCCGTTTGCATTTTTAGCGGCTGTAAACTGCTTTGTTGCTACACTATACTTGTGCGGATCCGGGCAATAGATTGAAAAGGTTGATGCTATATTCAGCCGGCCTTTTGGAGGGGCTTCAGACGCTGTTTTTGTGCCAATGTAATATTTGTCGGGCTCATCAGCAAAACTTATCTTCGCTTCCTTAAAATTCAGGAGCCCGTTCAGGACATTGTATCTCTGTATCAGTTCTTCCGGCGTGCTTGCCTGTAATTGATATTCTACTTCGATTACCCGGCTGTTCTGATAATAGTCCTGCATATGCAGCGTATTTCCAATTCGGTACTCGGAATATTGCATATCATAAGATTCCCTGCCGGATACCGTTACTGTTCGGTACCCGGGAATTTTATCCTCGATATAGACTCCATCAATGGACAGCGCTTCGGACGGTCTTGCAATGTCCGTATCTGTCACATTTCCGGTATCCGTAAAACTGTACATATTACCGCCCTCCCGCTATTCTAGTTTTTATTTTGGCTCTTTTTTGATTTTCCAACTCCGAAAACGGAGCAACTACCCTTCCAAGTTCTCGTCCATCCACCTCCAGGACAAGTGTCATATTCCCACTGTGCCCTGTATAAGCACTGTAACCGCTCGTTGCCCCTGCGTAAGCGGGCCTTGCGACTGTATCCGGTTGCGGTACCATGACTTGTGCTACTTTGTCACTTGCCCTTTTCACCATCGATATCATGTTCAGTAGCCCAATAGCAGCTCCTTCACTGGCGTACTCACCGATTTTTGTTGTCACCTTTGACGGACTGTGTACTTGTAGCGCATTACGCATTGTAGCAGCCACAGAGTTTGCGACATTTCTTGCAGCCGCAATAGCCGCGCCGGAACCAGCATTTATACCATTAGCCAAGCCGTGTGAAGCAAACACTCCGGCGCTGTAAAAACTACTCTGCAATGTGTTGACTTGCGTAACCATCCGGGACTTTCCGGACGTAACTGCACTCACAGCAGAGTTCATGCCGGATGTAATCGTCCGCACAAATCCCGAAGTGCCGGAAGATGCTGCTGACTGTATCTGCCTCATGCCGGTGGCAACTTGTGTATTTTGATTTTTCATGCCAGTTGTGACCGACTGTGTACTCTGCTTCATGGCAGCGTCCACAATTTTCTTTGTGGAGTTCATGCCACTTGTGACTGTGGATGTCATGTCGGACATCCCGGTCTTAGCGGCTGCGTTCATGCCAGAAAATGCTTGGTTGGTGGTTTTTACAATACCTGTCATGCCGGACTTAGAAGCTGATTCTGCGGCTCTTATCCCGATCTGTATAGCAGATGACATAGCGCTGCCTATCTGTCCTTGGCTGGCTTGTACACCCATAACATATCCAGAGACTGCGTCTTGGCCAAGTCCCTCATAGACCTTGGACGGGGAGTTAGAATCCTGTTTCGCCGCTCCACCCTCTATGCCCGCTCCCACCATGTTTTCTACAGTGTCAACAACTTCTTCCGTGCCTTCATCGATGCCTTTCGCATACCCTTCTGGTACTGCGTTTCCAAGGGCAGGTATATCCGCTTCATTCAATGCGCTTTGTAGTGTTCCCAATACCCCAGCCTTACCGGAGATGTACTCCCTGACCGTTGCACGCTGACCATCATCGAGCTGCAGGGAGTCGGTGAACTTGCTGTTGATAGTCTGGTAGGCACTTTCCCATTCGCCCTGCGACGCCAACACCTCGTCAATACTCCCATCCATCATTTCCCGCAAAAGTGGAAGTGCTTCTGGCCCGGTTGCTCCAATTGCATTTAAGTAGCTTTCGCTTACCCCGGCATTTATTGCGGCAGCGTATAAATCCGCAAATTCTTGGGTTTTTTCAAGCGTATCCGTCTGGTTTTCACGCACTTTAGCCCATGTCTGTTCTGAATCTTCTTCAATCTTAGTGCTAAGGTCGGAAAGGCTTCCTGTCATTGTTTCATAGGCGCTCACCACCCTATCAAGCGTGATCTCTTGTGCTTCAGACAAGGCATTAAGACTGGTAATCTGTTTTTGCACGCCTGTATTCACGGCATCGCTGGCTATTGCGGATGCTTCGGCAGCTTTAGCGGCATTTTCTCCCATTGTGGTTTCCTGCGCCTTGATGGTTTCGGTTAATTCATCCTCCTTGAGTTTGAGGTCGCTCTTCGTGTCTATAAGGTCGCCTATTGTCTTACTCGTCTCCATAGATGTTGCAATCTGCCACCACTGCGCATCGTTATATTTTGTCTGTGCTTCCGCGAGAGCATTATCAGTTTCTTTTATTTTGGCAGCAACTTCTTGCTGTTCTTTCAGCAACTCCACATACCGTTCCTGTGATGCCTGCGCCTGTGCCTGCTCTTTATATGCCGCTATTTTAGCTTTAATGGCTCCTTCGGTCATATTCAGCATGTCAAGTTCTTCGTTGTAACTCAGGTTCAGGTCGTCCACGGAATCGTTCAGGCTCTTGACATATTGCCGTATCTCTTCCTTATCCTTTTTGGACTTCTTTTCCTTTGTTGACAGCTCCATCAGATTACTAAGCATCGTCTCGGTTGCGCCGTTTTGCGCATCTATCGCACGGATGTTAGCGTCATAGGCCTCTGCTGTGGATGCTATGTTAGAGGTGAGTTCCTGCGTTTCTTCAGACACTTTTTCCGTGGTGTCCTTTATTTCTTGCAGCTTCTTATCGTTTTTGACAATTGCTTTCGTAGCAGCAACCACAACACCGACAAACGCTGTCACAAGACCAATTACAACACCGATAGGGTTAGCGGACATAGCAGCATTCCAGAGTAGCTGTGCAGCTGTGGTCAACTTAACTTTTCCGGTAAGTACCCCCATCAAAAGAGTTTTTACGCTAATCGCTCCGGTACTGGCCAATAATGCAGCCGTTTCGGCAGATGTAGCAACTGTACCTTCTTTCGTGATAACGTTTCCTGCTTCGTCTACGGTCATACCAGCCCTTACCGCTGCGGCACGTATCAATTCAGCCTGTGCATTTTTTCCGAGCACAATAGTCAACGCTCCGTATGTGGCATCAATATTCCGGATAGCAGAGTCTGCCGCTTTGAAGTCGGCTGCAACCTTTTTTGTGACGCTCATAGCCGCCATTACCGTCTTAAATGTGGCAAATCCTCCCGCCGCCGTAAGTGCAGTAGCACCTAGCACGTCCAGATTATTAACTACCAGCTTAATCCCCGGTGCCGCAATCTTAACCGCTGCGCCGGTACCTTTTCCGACAACTTTCAAAAACTTTTCGAAGGTCTTTGCACTGTCCAGTAATCCGGTACGCATATCTGGCAATGCACCATTGGTCAGACCGCCGTCAATTTCTTGGATAATTGCCACCATGCCTCGGGCTGTAGCGGCTTTCATGTTGTCAAACGTTCCGCCCCAGCTTGCACCGGCTTCTTTTGCGGCTCCTGCTACACTCTGGACACCGTTTGTACCCTCACGCATGGCATTTTCTACAGTCGTTAAAAACTCCTGTGCACTGATACTTCCTGCGCTTAAATCGTCTTGTACGGACGCTGAATCCCTACCCACTGCCTGTGCATACATGCCAACAGCATCAATGCCGACGTCAAACAACCGGTTCAGTTGTTCCATTTCCACAGAACCTTTGGTGCGCATCTTGGCGAGTGCGTCCATGACCGTTTCTAATTGTTCGTTGGTGCCTTTGCCGTAAAATGCTACGGCATCCATCCAGCCTTCAACCGACCGGGTAGCATCACCGATATGCATACCCCTGGTCACAAAATCCTGCGTAGCTTTGGCAGCCACATCAAGACCGTAAGCGGTGCCTGTAGTGGCTCCGGACAATCTGTCCAATGCCTTATTGGCTGCATCAGAAGAACCGGTCATACGGGTCATGGTACGGTCGAACTGCTCCATGGTATCAATACGTCCAAACGCTTTGTCGAGGGATGCCCTGGCCGTACTTGCGCCCACCTGGATAAGCTTGAAAGCACCAACACCCTTAGCAATGTCCATAATGGATGTTTTAGCCTTTGCAGAGCCTTTGTCCAGGCCTTGCAGACTGGACTGTGCTTTATTCATTTGTGATGTAAATCCGTTGTCTATGGCACTTAATACCGCTTGTACGCTATAACTTTCCATCTGCTCCCTCCTCTCTCAACTGTTCTAATCGTCTGGCCACCTGTCGCAATCCGGAATCACATGCCTTAAATCCGCCGGCTTTTTTTACTTTGGAAATCCGTGCATCGTAGTCAAAAAACTTATCAAACCGTTTGTATACCAGCTCTGATTTATCCTTGCCTATCGCCCGTTCCGCTTTAATTTCTCGCATCAGCCATGCCTGCAGGTGCAGCTCGTATTCCCGGTCAACCTGTTTCAAGAGATTACCCTGTAACCGCAGGCGATATTCATACAGGCTCATCTCCTCGGCTTCGCGAAGCGTTGTTACTCCCAGCAGCCGGAAACAGTTAACAATCAGTTCTTCGTAGGTTTCTTTGGAGGACTTTTCGGCTTCTTGCCTTTCTCCTCTTCCTGGATTTCCTTCATCATGTTCAGAAGCGCCTCCATCTGTTCCACTCGGCTCCTGGTAACATTCGAGTTTTTTAGCTCACTTAACACCTCCTCGAATAACTTATCGATATCCTCGCATGCTTCAATATAGGTGTCTACCTCATCCCTGGTAGGTCTGTTGTCCTCAGTTGCGGTTGCGGAGTAGAGAAAATCAGCCAGCGTCACCGGATCGTGAGAAAATATCAAAGGCACTCTGTCCTCAAGCGTTGCGCCGAACTTCACGCCATTTTTTTCAAAATAATACTTTTCGTCCAGTTCGCGGATGAATTTAAGACCAAATCTCAAAGTATGGTCAATACCATTTATTTTAATCTGCATAGTTTCCTCCATAAAATTGGAGCGACAATACGCCGCCCCTTGCTTAATCAGCTGCCAGATTCGATTTCTGTGTCTTGGAACGCATACTGAATCGTAGCGATTTCGTCAGCCGTCAGCGTCACTTCGCCGTCCTGTAATTCACCATCGACGTTGAATGTAGTCGTGAACTGTGCAGCTTCTTCCACGTTCGCCGGGTCTTCCCATTCCGTCAAGCGTCCACGACCATATTTTGCCTTGTACTTGTTATCTGTGGTTTTATTGCCCAGGTCAATCTCCCAGACCTCAAGCAGTTCCCTTTTAAGCACGCTCTGCCGCAACATCTCGTTAACTTCATCCCTGGTGGAGATTGCAGAAATTTCAATCGATGTGGTCAGCCCGCCATCGTAGTTGATAGGACCGTCTTTTGTCATTTGACTGTCTGCATTGGTGTCATACGTGATGGTATGCTCAATTTGCAGTGCCAGCTTTGCTGCCTTTTTCGTTGCAGCATCTTCGTATCGGCGGAACTTTAAAATCTTCTCTTTGCCGAAAATAGGTGTTTGCATGTTTACCTCCTAATAAAATTGCGCAGTGACATCCAACACGCCGTGCCATAGAGCGGTTCCGGTGGACGTATCCTGCAAGATTTGTAAGTTACATTGATTCAAGGGGGTCAACCACCGTAATGACTCTGTGGTCTTAATCCCTTTAATTTCCATTAATAGCTTGTTAACTATATCCGATACCTGTTTGCGCTTGCCGCCCTCCCCCCACACATGCAGAGTCAAGGACACGCTACCCAATATCGCTGTTTTGGTAGCCCTCGGTATCAATATTGCTTCGCCAACCTCAATGAAGGGATAGGGCACATCTTCGAGCGGTTTATATGGGTATGTGTCATAGTGATTATTTAGACATAATTGAAAACAGGCATCGTAAAACTGCTGGTCTGGTTGCTTCATATCATTTCACCAGCCTTTGCATGTCGTTTTTAAATTTTGCAGACTGGATGCGAAAAGCAGGACGTACGTGTGGTGTTCCAGCCATGTATCGGGTACCATACTCTTGATAGGGCGCATATTCTGCCTCGCTGGTAACTTTGGCTGCCATACCCTGATTTTCAATATCCAGACGTATGTTACGTTTCAATGCGCCTGTATCGACCGGGGCGAAACGCTGGGTTTTCTGATGCATCTCTGCCCCATTAACCCTGACAACTTGTTTAACATCTTCTAAGGTAGCACACTTTTTAAGGTGCGCCATCAGCTTATCGATGCCCCTGATTTCTAACCCACTGCTCATTGCTTCACCTCTTCCACGATTAGGGTTTGTTTTCCCTTCAGGTCCGTGTGACTGGCGAACTGATACTTAACGTCCTTATAATACAGGTAGTCCCATGGCTCCTTGTACGGACGCAATAGTCGTATGACCTTGCGCTTTTTCTTATAGTCCCCGAAGAGTGCCTGCGCCCGATCGGTGCCTAAGTCTGTAATGCTGACATCTAACGTGGTCTTGATCTCTGTCTGTGGCTTATCCTCGCCCAGTGTCGGATCGTAGCCACCGGGTGTAAGCCGCACGAAAGTGATCCGGTCTAAATACCTCACAGAAACCTCACCACCCCTCTCTTATTACTCTCTTGCATAGTAAGCCATGCTTGAATTGCGGAGAGATACGGGGCAATATCATCCCCGTATGTAATACTCTCTCCCTCCTGGCTGTAGCTGGCCATACCTTCATTCCCGATCCGGTTAAAGCGTACAATTGCAAGCTCTGTCACGATGTACTGCAATGGATCCGGAACAGTCGTTACATCGGCTGGCAGATAAGCAAGCACCTGTCTCCCTGCATTAGCAATGATCAGGTTTAGCTTGCTGTCCATGTCGGTATCAGTAATACCCAACAGGAGTTTTACATCGTCAAGTGCTGCCATCTAATCACCTCGCTTACGGGGTTACTGGTGCTTCTGGTTCTTCCACCGTAATCACCGCAATTGCATCCTGATATTCTGCAAAGAGCCTTAAGCCCATAATTGCATAGGATTCAGACAGTGCACGGCTGTAATTGCCCTCGGTATGGAATCCAATCAGTCCAGTTTCAGAATCCGTGGTGTACGGCAGTCCTGCCTGCGCAAACTCGGAATCACCTGGATCTACATAATAACCAATGATGTTATTAATAGGCGTTGCGATGATCTGTCCTTCTTCCAATTCGGACGAAATGAATACGACATCTGCCCCTAGGAAGTTTTTCACGTAATCCATACCGAAAGCGGTCTGGATCGTGATCTGTGCGGCACCGACATACTTGTACAGGTCAAGAGTATTCACCCACACAGCAACGCCTGTGGCCGTTCTGTGTATCTTCTTAAACTTGTCCTTTACTTTTCCAATCACCATTGCGATTCCCATCTGCCAAGTCGTTTCGGTAGATGTCAGAGTTCCCGTTTTGAGGAAGTCGTAGAACCGGTTCAGTACGATATCCTGCAGCTCTGTCTTGAACTCTTCGTCTGTCATGGCAACAGCTACATCATAGCCATGCTCTGCAATAGCCTCGGCAGACACACCTTTTCGATATTTCTCAATATCAATAGAATCGTAAGGTGTCTCTTTTACTTCAAACTGGGAAAGCGGGATTTCCTCGCCCTCGGCTACCGTCCCACTCTTTAAAGTGCCGGTTGCTTTCTTTGTCTTTAAGGTGGTTCCGTTCCCTTTTTTGATAAATCTGGAAATGCCCATGATATCCGTCAGGGCTTGCAGATTTTTGGAGAAGGATGTAACAAAATCAATTTCTCTGGCTGCCACCGTGATCTGCGCTTTGCCGGTCATCCCCGCCGGCGCTGCAAATAACTGTAAATCAAATTTCTTTGTATGCATGTTCTTTATCTCCTTTACTGGAATAAATTAATATGTTCTGTGATCATTCTCTGTCTTTCGGCACGGTCTTTGATTGCAAGTATCTGTTCTTTGGTTACTGTTCCCTTTCCACCTGTTCCGGCTTTCGGGGGATTGCCCTTTAAAGCGTCCTTGACGGCACCTTGGACAGATTCTTTAAACAGCTTCGTAAATGATTCCACTGCTGTCTTTGTGTCCGCTGCATCGTCTGACACCAGATGTGACAGGAGTTCATCAGGAATCGTGATCTCCTCTTCGGAAAGCATCTTCCGGGCTGTCTTTGACATATCGGAAAGAGCATTTGCCCGCTTCAAGTCTGCGATCTCTTTTTCGAGTTTCCTGGCTTTATACTCGGCCTTCTCTTCCTTTGTCATTTTCGCCAGCTTTTCAGCCTCGGACAGCTTATCATCCGTCAATGCCTGCCACTTCTCCTGTGCGGTTGTGACCGCTGTGTTAATTGCTTTCTGCACCCGGCGATCAAACTCCGCCTGATTGCCTTCACCTTTCAGGAAATTGTCAAATGATACCGGGCCGTTGCCGTTACCACTTCTGGTCCCTGCACCACCTTCCTCTTCTGTTCCGCCACTTGCACCTGCCCCGTCTCCGTCGCCATTACCGTCACCGGCCCCAGCTCCGTCTCCCTCTGCGAATAGCTGCAGATCAAAAGGCTTCTTTGTTTCTCTCATCTCTAAATAAATTCTATTTCTCATAAAATCCTTTCCGTGCCCGCTCCATTCACTTAGTGCCCAGAGCGTTCACTGTAGTTTAATGTCAATTTCGGACAAGTTTTAAACAAGTCGCACATAATCTGGATGGGTACTTGCAACACCGCAAATGCCCAGAAAAAAAGAATCTACCAGAAGTTTTGACTTTTCTGACAAATCCTTAATTTTTAAAATGAATACGCCCGGCGCAATTGTGTAATCTGGCCTATCACCTGTCAGCCCCTCTATGGATGCGATTAAGCCCTGCGTTAACGTGGATACTGCGGCACACACGATATCTTGTCCTGGTGGGGCATATCCTGAGTGACCAAGCACTCTGATTTCGTCCTTTTGGACGCTTACATTAATCATGTTACCTCCTATTCTCTTTCATCTTGCTATTTTCTTCCGATTCCACCATAATGTACTTACAGGCTTGCTAAAGCCGAGTACATACGAAAGGAGGCCTCTCTGTGAAAATGAAGATAAAAGGGCTTGACGAACTTGAAAAACAGCTCAAGCAAATGGAAAAGGGTGCAAAAGAATTAGATGGGACTCACAGTGTACCGTTTGGTGAGTTATTTACACCATCTTTCATGAAAAAATACACATCCTTTTCTTCTATGGACGAGTTGTTAAATGCGGGCGGCTTTAAAGTTGAATCTCAGGAAGATTTTAAAAATATTCCCGAAGATGAATTTGACAAGCATATTGCTACAAGCACTAATTTTAGCACCTGGAAGGATATGCTAGGCAAAGCAAGTCAACAGTATGCCGCAAAGAAATTAGGCTTCTAATTCAGATGATCCTGAAAGCGATGTAATGGCTTGCTGGGCTTCATGCAAAAGCTCAACAAGTCTCTTCGCTTTTTCTATAGCATCATCTATTTCCTTGGTGTCAACCCTGAGATCAATTGTATAGTCCATTACAGTTACCTCCTATTCTCCGGACATTGCCCGTCCGGTGGCAGATTGCCGGATCACCGCCTTTCAAGCCTTGCTCGGTGGATAGATAATTTCAATGGATACTGCCCTTGAACCATCATCATAGTCAGTTACATTAACCTGTATGCTTTCGGTATCATCGATTTTTACACTTTTTAGGATTTTACATCCCAAGTCTAATACTTCGTTCTTTTCCGTCCTTTACACCTCCTTAAATTTGTGTACAAAAATAGCACCGGCCATTATCGACTGATGCTATCTATTGGTCAATTATCTCGAAATACTTCGGGGGATATAAATAATCCTCCCCGGAATCATCCACAATGCGGTACCAGCCCTTTTCAGTGGCCAGAACTTCATATACTTTGTCATGAGTTAATACCAAAAATTCAGTTTTCCCCAGATATTTAACTTTCATCCAACCACCTCTTTACCTTAAATTTTACTTTGCCAACAGATTCTTCCTGGAACCAATGCACTTCAGCAGGATATTCTTCTCCTGTATCTTCACCTACTAATATGCCTTCGCCTTTAGCATGCTGCCACTTCGAAACATCACCGCCGTATTCTTCTGTAAGTCCTTCTGGGACACCGCCATGAAGTGGGTGCTTTGTTCCTTTTCCGGCAAAAACCTCTGCGTTCTGTATGTGGGTACCCGGCACAAATTCATACTCAATGCCAGTTGTCCTATCAACAGCTTTATAATTTCTAGCCTTTGCTCCAACACTCCTGTGTATAATTATGTCCTTTAGTTTTATTGTATCATTTTTACCGGATTTTACAACACCTTTCGGTTGGCTTTTAATTTCCTGCGCTTCGATTTCGGCAAGTCTTGTCTCCAAGGCTTCTCGGTCAGCATGAGCTGCGGTACTGCAACGACAATGTGGATGCATGGGGCTGGCATTTGTCCCAGGCATCATCTTCTTTACATCAAATACCTTATCATCCAGAGCCTGACAGATTGGGCAGGCCGTCGGCTCCGCGATAAATACATACTTATCGTAGCCATTACGCTCATAGGACTGCTTCTGGGCTTCTGTCTGTACCCTGGCAAGCTCTGTCTGCATAAGTCTCTCCGCATTATTCCGGCTCACTCCAAACACTTTAGAGATATGCCTTGCCAGCTCCCTGGGATTTCTCCCTTGTATCAGACCAATTTTTAGCCGACTGGACAATTCTGCTTTCAACATATCCTGGTACATCCATATCCGGTCAGAGAACTTTGCATTCTGGTAAGAGGCATTCACGATGGAATGTGCTGTCTTTTCGTTGTTCAGAACCGACTTGCCAAGGATTCCAGCTTGGCGCTTGAACTCTGCCAATGTCCGATCTGTCAGCGTGGTGTCAAAATACTTCTGCAATTCGTCAAAACCATCCACCAGCTCAAGACCAATGTTCGCTTTTAAGAGTTCCAATCGGTTAATCTTCATGGTGGCGTTGTACAACCGCATCTCTTCATTGGCTTCTTTCGTGAAGGTTTTATCCTTTACATACCGCTTAGCCTTTCGCCCGTAAGCATCGATATCAAGCTGACTAACACGCTTCTTTGCCTCGCTTAAGGTTATCCCCTCTTTAGTAGCATAACGGGCATAAAAGCCATTGATTTCTTTCTGGATATTATCCAGCATGTAATCATAGGTCTCTTTGATTTTCTTGTTATATTGAATCTCATCCCTTATATTATTCTTGAGCTGTTTAGCTTCCCGCTGACTCCAATACGTTTTGCTGTTCATCCCTTAACCTCTCCAATAACCTATCCTCTGCGGCCGTCTCCTGTGCCCTCTCCTTCTCCTGCTCAATCTTCTGGATTTCAGTCTGCGCATTATCTACGACAGAAAGAACCGACAACAGCGTTTCCTGTGATACGATTCCGTCAAGGTTCTGTGCAATCTGTGTTTCCTCCAGGACATTTGCAGGGAAGTTCGGAGTGAAGCGATAATGCAGCTTTACCCAATCATCTTTCTTCATCCTTGACACCGGGTTGCTGAAAATCAGTTTATACCTGCGATTCATTCCGGATGTAAATTTCCGTTCCTTGGTCTTTTCCAGGTCGCTCATTGCTTGGAGCTTATATTTCAGAGCGATTCCAGAGCTGGTACCGAAATTCTCATCGGAAATATTGGCAACCATGCTGATCTGGAAAATTAATCGCTCCAATCGGTCAATTAAATGCTCCTGTGTGGCGTCGCCGTCCGGCTTGCTCATGAACTCCACTTCTGGAAGAATATCCCGCATCCCTTGTGTAAAATTGACAATCCGGTTATCTCGTATCTTTTTGACACTTCCATCATCTACGTAAGCCCCCAACACCTTCATGTAAGCATCGGCAAAATAATCTACATCATTTGCCTTTTCCGATATTGCCTTATTATAGGCGTTGATCATGGTCAGTACCGGTTCGAAAATCCCCAGTTGTTCCTCATTCTCGACATATTCTGTAGCAGGGACTCCGTCAAAGCCATGTATCTTTTCCTCCTCTTCCCATACAAGCCGCCCTTTTTGGGTAAAATACCGTACTTTGCTTTCATCCGATACGCTGCCGTGCAGCACATTATCAGCATCCAGGTACAGCCGTACAAAGTTCCTGGGCCTGCAAAGCACTGAATCATCGTAAATCATAAAGGCATCCATTGGTGTCAGATATGTAATTCCGATATTGGCCGCATCGTCTACGTAATACATTTCATAGCCTTTTCCATAGATGCTGCATATCTTCGACAGCTCCGCATTGTTATCATCCTGGTCATTATACTGATCCAGAAATTCCACGAACTTACCAATACTGTCCTCATCTGCTGCAATCTTGATGGGGTGTCCCATGAAAAACCCATTCATAGTGTCCACGATGTACTTTGCAAAGTTGACTGCGATACGGTTATCCGGTTTCCACTCCGGCTTTTTCTCCTGGTAAAATATCGGGTAATCCGTCTCATACGCATTTTTAAGCTGCTGATACCGGAATGTTGATTCATATGCATGCTGCCGGAGGAACTCTCCTAATTTTTCGTCTGTTAACTCTTCATCTGCTGCTAATCGAAACATATTAAATTCCTCCTTTCACTGGATTGTAATGGCTCTGTGCAACATCACGCTCTATCGAATACTCAAAGGCATCCAGCGTATCAATATCACTTGTGCCATCATCCAGACGTACATCCTCATCTGCCTTGCTGTCCCAGACGGCATCCTGCAATGCAGTGGATAATGTCTCACAATCCTCTGTCAACGAAAAAAGCCCGGCTCCCATGAGGCGGACTGTATAATCAATTCTATCTTTTATTCGTATTTTCCATGCCGGCAGCACGGCAACCCTTGGATACTTCTCCCGGCAGGCTTTTGTAATGCTCTGCCCCAGGACTGTTTCTGCATTGTCCCAGTAGACGAACCCCGGCATTCCATACTTCTCAATGACGGCTCCCACAAACTGCAGGAAGAGGTCTGACAAGAGGTTTGCATCAATACCCTGTGTATAATCCTTGTTCATGTATCGCCGGCTCATAAGAGCCTGCACTCTGCCACCCTTATATTTTCCTGTTGCCACAAAAGAATGGCCGGATCCATTGCCGCCAAAGTCAACACCAATCTCTATCCTTGCAATGTTCTCTCTGTCGGCTTTCTGCACAAAGCTGTTCGGAGCATCTGCAAACTTCCGATATATGGATCCTTCTGCCCGTTTCCACTGGCCCTCAATCAGGCGATCATAATAGACGGTTCCTTCATATTCTTTGCAGAGATTATAGACGTATTCTGACGGCAGGAACGGATTATCAAAAATCCGGTATTTCTGCAAATATATATCTGCGTCTGAATCAATAAACTGTTTTAGCCAGTGCGTAGGGCTCTCGGGGTTACACGCCCCGTCAAAACAGCTATACTGCTTATCTAGCCTTGATTTCAGCATCTGGAATACTTCTTGGTTCCACTTTGCGACCTCATCACCGTATGCGTACTTGATTGAGGAGCCTTGTATCTTTGCAACCTGGCTAATCTTCTCTGCGCCTAAACAGTAGACATCTTCTCCACATACCCTGGCAATATTACGGTTGTTAATCGTTCCGATCAGGCGGTCTGTGTATATCTCGCGCATTGGCTGCAGCACATTTCGCTCAACCGTTTCCCGGGATACACCAAGAATCACAGTCAGCCCTGGCTCTCCTGCTCTCTCCCGGATCCGTGCCGGCACTATGTATGCCGTGTCCACATAAGACTTCCCCGAACGAACAGCCCCGGATTTAATATTCCACCGGTGCGTTGCATTCACGATATACTCATTCTGTTTCCTGCTTAACTGCATTGTCACGTACCTCTTTCAATATCCTATCTAGCTTACTTAATGCCTCATCTGCTTCATTCTCGCCAGTGACAGCCTGTTTTCTGGCCTGTTTCAGCTCTGTGTCAGCCTCACGGTTGCGGATATCCTCGTCCGGCTTCGCCGTCTGCCCGGCATACTTCGCAATGGCTTCATAAGCCTTTACATTGCCCGAAAGAGCCTCCTTGATCATGGCTCCGTTAACAGCTGATTCAAGTGTACTGTCAAGCCCCAGGGCCTCCAGAATCGGTGTCCATTCAGGGCTATCTATTTCGGCGGTAAGCAGCAGGTTTAATGTCTTACGAAAGTTTGCTTTTCGACGTCTTACCTCTCCTGATTTTTTCCCACCTTTTGATGTCATTCTGCGAAGTTCTTCCGGACTTCTTTCGGAGTTTGGTATTAAGTTTTCACGTCCATTGCTCATCACCTCACCTTCCTATCTGGGTCGTTTTATATACGTAAAAAGAGGTGCCGAAGCACCTCTACATATAATATCCAAACTCTTTTTTAAATCTCTCCATATCTAAGTATGGAATTTCACCTTTCCCCACTTGATAAGAATTTGTAATGACAAAACTGTCACGCATTCTTACAACCATATTTTCAACTTCTTCATCGCTAAATCTATTAATGTGTAAAGGAATTTCTTTATTATCCCTCACATATACTGCTATTTTATATTCAAGATTTTCTCTATATCCATCTGGTCTTTCAAAACTTGTTTCAATTATCATTTTGATTTCTCCCTAAACTTCGTTTTTCAATAAACAAACTTTATTCAGACATAATAAACAGGTCCATCAGTCTCACATTTAAAAACCTCATTTTTACATTCAGGGCACCTATTATATATAGATCCTGCATTGTTATTTCGCTCAACCATTCTTACTTTTATTCTTCTAACATCATAACAAGTAGAACAGAAAGGTCCTTCACCATCAAAATAATAACAATTGTCCCTAAATTCTTTTACTTTGACATTATCAATAACCTCATGAAGCTTTTTATTCTCATCTTGTAGTTTTTGATTTTCAACTACAAGATTTTTCATTTCGGTTTCTAAATTCCAAAGATCATTTGCTAATTCTCCTTTTCCAGAATCTTTTAGAAATTTTGTTGTATCTTTTATAACTTTTCCAACAGCTCTTATTGCTTTAGCAGCCATTTATTTCCTCCTACATTTTTCTTTGATTATATCCCAATTTTTTACAATTTGCAAATATAAAAAGCACCCGGCAGCGCGTAATGTCTGCCAGATGCCAAAAAATGGGGAGGTACCTCCGCATAAGCGGAGAGTCGGAACAACAGGAATCGAACCTGTAACCACGGGCGCTACCCGTTACACCTGCCATTGGTGTTATATTCCGATAAGTGACGGCAACACGTCTCGGGGGTGTTTATTCTTAACCGCCACTGTCAGAGTTCTTACTTGGCCCCATCAACTCTAACTAAGGAGCAGACAACTGCCAGGATCTGACACCTGGCAATCGTGATCAAACATTTAGGAGAATTTCACAAGAACTATTTCCACTGTTCTCACTTTACACTATATCATAGTCCTATATGTCTTTATATGTCTACTTTTCGTCAAGTGGAAAGTTTCGCAGTGATCTTCCATGCATTCTGAGCACATAACCATATTCATAATGCATCCGTACTGAGATCTCTGCAAAGTTCATCCCTTGAATATATCTCAGCCATAGAAGAGTCTTTTGATTTTCGCAATGCATAGAGTTGATTCTTTCATTGATTTCATGCCTCAGCTCTGTCTTGTCCTCCAGCTTACATTTTAAATCAAGCATGAGAGAATCAAGCCGTGCTGCATATGCTGATAGGTCTGTCTGGTTATGACTGTGCGGCATATCGTCCAGGATGACTGACGGACACATTTTATCTAATCGCAGTTGTTCTATCTCATCTTTAATTCTCTGCTCTTCTCTAACCGCTTCCTGATAAGATTTCAAATACTCTTTTTTCCTGTCATTTTCCTTTCTTACTGCTTCCATAGTCGCCTCCTGATGTCCCTGACAATATTCCGAGTAACTCCCCGTATGTAAAGCTTTCATACCCACCTCTCTTGCAATCTCGAAAGAAAACATAACTAGGATAAAATGTCAGCGGCTGCATAGGTCTTTTACTATCGTCATTTGTGTCCGCACATCCAGATCGGATCATATAAGTCTTCCCTGTATTCAATCGTTTAGTAACCCATGCCTTCGCATCTTCTCTTGTAATCCCTGTCAACTCTTCACTCGTCATCTGCTCATCCCCCTTATATGTTATATGTTGCACGCCACATAGGCACCCATGCAATTACTTCATCTCTTGGTTCTGACAGGATCTCCACGCCGTTCCATGTACAACTTACAACTTCATACTCGCAATCCCCATCCCTGTAGGTCCATTCTCCATCTAAGAAGACTGCCTCGCAGATTTCTACATACTCCTCATGGTATCCCTTTTGGTCATCGGGTAAAAGCGAATCAAAATCCGATACCCACGCATGGTGCCTGATCTTTGCAAGTACTCTTTCTCCAGTGTTCGGGATCCGCTCGTCTGTTGATATCCATTTCATTGCTCTTCCTCCTCTGGTCTATATGGATCTGGTAGTTGCATCCACGCTACAACCCCACTCATGCTTCCGGACCCATGCCAACACCCGGCACTATAATAAGCGCGATTAACAGATTTGAGCCCCTTTTTCGTCTTGCAAGACACAAGCATTATCTTGTCCTCAGGTGGAAGCATCTCCGACACTGGAGTCCACCTATGCTTCCGTTTCTCCGCCTGTAATTTCACTGTTGCCTGCACCGCCTGGCTCCCGTCCCATTCATTTAACCGTTCTACCTCTTCCGGGCTAAGATCCGTATCCTCATAATCCTTTAGCTTGCACAACGCACCATATATCCTCTGTCTTGTGTGCTCGGATAGTGCTTCCCCCACATGCAGATCTTTCCACTGCAAGCCCTTTAATCTCCAGTTGCCCTGATCATCACATTCTATCAATCGTCCCATTTACGCCACCTCCCTGTTATTCTTCCATATCTCCATTTTCAGATTTGTATCAGGGGCCCATGTTCCCAGGTACTCAATAGCTTCATCAAACTGAGTTGTAGGAGTATCTTTATACGACGCGATCTCAAAGTAATCCTTGTAATCCCTCCAGATCGTACGGAATACCCTGTCTCTGAGCTTTCTGTTCTTATATGCTGCGGAACGTTTGCCTCCCATTGCCTCAATGCCTACACAGTGATGTTTGTCGTTGATAGCCTTCTGTTGACCATAATCAATGGTCATTGTATTTTCCAGGTGATCAATCCGCCGCTCATGTGTCTCCATGTGGCCCATAACCAGCTGAATCTTCTTGTCATGGGCAAATATAGCCTGAAGCTCCGGAGATAGCTGTGAGAGGTCAAATCCGTGCGATATTGTATCCTCCATCTCATGGAAACGATCGATGTACTTAGCCGTGAACTCTGTACCTTTGATTCCGGTCAATTTATGTGCTATAAATTCACAACCTTTCTTCGTGATCCTGTAGCACGGACGCTCTTCACCTTTTCCATCTGTATACGACGAAGCAGCGAAGAAATCAACGAATCCAATATTGGACTGGTTAAATTGATCAGTGTAATTCCTTATATCCCGCATCAGTTTGCTATGTTCTTTTCCTACCATTTCAGCCACTTCTCGGCTGTCAATATATTTGCTCTCTAATCTCTTAACCATAATCTTTTCCTCCTAAATAAAATCAAAAATACTAAGCTGGCCTAGTTTCTCAGGCTCTTCCGACTTTTCTTTTGTCAGCAGTTTCTCTAACTCTTCACGGCATTTTATAAATGACTCCTGATAAATCTGTGGACGTTCATGCCTACGCATCCCCACCAGGTCATCGCTAAGGATAAACATCAACAGTCCATCCACATAGTTAATTACATTTGTCAATCTTATATCACGGGCATCGTTACTTGAAATATCATTACGGTGCTTAACAAGAAACTGGTAATTTTCATCTGCCTTATAGATCTCAAAAGACTTTTTTGCATGCGCTCTAATCTCATCTGCCCTTGCCATATATTTGCTATCAATCTCAGGCGGAAGTTCCTTGTTATAGATCTCAGGAAAATAATCAAGTTTTTCCATGTCCCTTTTATAACTGATAATATGATTCCGAGTGAGATCTAAATTGATACCATCTTCATAAAGGGGATCTTGTCCACCATATCTATATAGATTTCTCCAATGTTCGTACTCATTGATGCATTTCATTTCGAGTTCTTTTCTCTCGTCTTTTTTTTTCATTATCTGCATCCCCTATTTGTTCAACAACTGAGACTCCAATTTTTCATAGTCATAGTCTCGCTGATGAAAGTTATTGAATTTATTATTTTTTGATGGCTGCTTCTTTCCGGATGACTTTTTCTTCTTTGTAGGTGGATAAAATTCCTTCCATCCTTTGAGTGCTGCCTTATTGACGATTGCAATCTGCTCTTCCGGGTTGTCAGTCAACCCAAGTAATTCATTCTTTAATAACTGAATCTGCTCTTTACAAAGTGTAGTACCATTGTTCTTTCTGACAGCCAGATAAAGCTTGAAAGCATCATTCAACTTCTTATCCTCAAAATAGCTGTCCGGCGGAGCCATATATATATCTTCTTTAGTTTCTTTTTCTTTTAGGGTGCTTCTTTCCGAAGTTATTCGATTTAATTCGGAATTAATTTGATTTTCTTCCGAAGTAATTCGATTTTTAGGTGAATTTAATACAGGATCGCCCTTTTTCTTTTTTTCGAGGATCCAATACTGATCACTATAGAGTTGTCTCTTCATCAGCTTCAGAGCTATCTTCTGATAACGTTTTTGAATTCCTTCAGAGGTGATAACATCTCGCTGCAGGAGGTCCTTATCTATAAGTCCTAAATCCGCACAATAATGTATCACTTGCACGACAACCTTTTGATTCTTTATCCATCTATTACCTATTTTACGAGTGACCATTCTTGACAGCTTGGCTTCAGATAGTTCGGCATAATAGCCCTGGCTGTAAACGATGGTCAGGATCACATCATAGATCGTGACTCCCAGCGGGCCATATTCATCCATCAGGTCGAATATCTTGTCATCTTCGTAAAAGTTTGTCATCTTCGGAAAGTAGTCCAGTCCTTTTTTGTTCGGGGCACCTCGTCCCACTTGTGACCACCTACTTTCAATTCAATCCTTAATGCTGAGCTTTCTTGTACAATGTAACGAAATCATCCAGCAGAAGGGTTACCTTCCATTTTTTCCGGTCCTGCCTATGAAATACTGCGGGGATCTCATCTTCTCTTGCATCGTTGATTGCCTGCTGCATAGCATTTTCAAGATTCAGCTTTTGAACTCTCTTACACTCGATATGTATGCCTTGCAGGCCTACTACATCAGCGTCACCGTTGCTTCCACAATACTGCTGCCCTCTGCGGCAGTCTGTGAATCCTTTTTCTTTTAGTATATTAGATAATTCTCGTTCTCCTTTTGCACCTTTATTTCGACTGTTCATGTTATTTCCTTTCAATTCCCTGCCACCCAAAGGAAGCAGGGAAACAATGTTTATGCAATAATCGTGATTCTCTTCTTTAAATCTTCTGGGATCCGTTCTTCAAAGTAAGTTTTGATGTTCTGCATAGCCTCATTCTTCCAGAGACCGCCTTCTGCTTCTACGATCTTAAAAACTGGTTGTCCATTCTGATCTTTTATCCGAAAAACAAACTGGCTGGAAGGCTGCTCAACCTCCAGGAAGGTTCGATAAGGGACAAGAGTCACTGGGTTAGGAACGATAACATCAGCTTTCGAAGCAATACCTTGATGGATCGTGGTTTTCTGGCTGACGCCATCGTCTCCATAGTTTGCTGTTGCATTGGATTCTACGTTGCCGGCAACCTGTAAAATAATATTCATATCTCCGGCCATTTCAAAGTTCGCCTGGGCTTCAATTAGAAAACGTTCCTGATCATACCACTGGTCAAATTTAAATCCAGGAAGCATCGCACCGCATTCAAACAGGCATTCTCTCCTCCGCTCTTTTGTAAGACAGGAGTATAATTCTACTCTTGCCGGACCTTGTACATGTATAATCATGCGATCCCGTAACTCAAAGCTGCAATTCTTAATATAGTCAATCAAGCCTGAGAGTGTATTGGAACAAATCCCTCTAGCCATTGGCTCCTCATCATAGCGAATCAAATCCTTATTACAATAAGTTTTTTCGTTAATTTCAACTACCTTTGGATCCATCGACATTTCTTTTAACTTTGCCACATACTCCATTGCTTCTTTAATCATCTTTCTTATCCTCCTATGCTTGTTTTCTATCTCTCAAATTAATAACGTCACTGGTTGTTTCATAGATCTCACCCGTAGATAGATCCACCTTTTTAACATCTTCTGTCTGATCCGATTCGACATCTTCAATTGACATCTGCCCAGGGATCTGACTCCCAATTTCAACAGCTTCCACTTCTCCCGTCTTGATATCACGTCCCATACTTATCGCAGTGACAGCACCCAGAGCCGGTGCAAGCGTGGCTTTTGCCTGTACTCCCGTGGTAACAAAGTTTCTATCATCATTTGGTTTAAATTCGATTACAACTGTAATTTTGCGTTTCGCAGTAGCATCCGTATTTGGATCCTGAATGTTCTCGGTCACTTTCTTTAATTCACGATTAATTTGTGTTGTAAAAGCTCCTCCTGCGAAGTTCTCCATATTAATATGTTTCATAAAACTCCTTTCCGCCTGCCGGCACTCGTGATCCGGCAGACATAAGTGTATTTTCCATGATATATAAAGAATGATCTTAAAGATCAATTACGAGTCTGAATCAACCAAAGAACGCGTCTTCCATGCTTACCTGCTGTCTCTGATTTTCTCCCTGTGGTGTCTGTACGGACTGTTTCTGTGCTTCCTGCGGCTCTGATTCCTTGTATTCCTGATCTTCTACCACATCATCCTGTGGTTCATTGTCGACGTAATCAGGCTGCCCATCATCTTTGATCACTGCCATATCCTTTTCAAATGCGTTCTGGAGATCAATACTCATAATGCCCCATTTACTGATCAATTGTCTCAACATCGTTTTCTTTGCCATTCCATCAAAGTCCTGGTACCAGAACGATGAATACTTCCATTCATCACCATCCGGATACGTTCCGGATTCAAAATCTGCAAAGGAGACGCGATCCCATTTCGGGTTCCGGCTGCCAGTTACTGCATTTAAGTGGAATGCCTGGCTGTAGCGGTCCGCATGTGCCAGCATCTTTTTCTTTGACCAGTACATCGTCTTTCGAAACCCATTCGCATACTCGAACATCGCATAATATCCGACAGTTGGCGTTTCCTCGCGAATCACATCATCCTCGATCAAATCCACCTCAATTTCTTCTTCCAAGGGATCATACCGAATCAGCTCCCCTTCCTTAATCTCCAGAACATTCAGTTTTTTGTAGTATCCGGATCTCTCGGCCAATTGCAGATAGCCTTTATAGCCAAGCTGGAACTGCGCTTCTTTCTGCCCGGTTTTACGGTTATTGTATGGCACCATGTAGAATTGCCCCAGCTGCGGGGAAGGGGAAAGGTTTAATGCCTCTCCCAGAAGTGCTGCTGATAAGATACTGGGGTTCGTACACTCCTGCAAAGCCGGTGTGGTCTGCACTGCTGATACGATGCTGGAAATGAAGCGTGTCCCGTTCTTCCCACCTACCACACTGTTGATCTGTTTCTTTACCGCATCCGTAGTCAGATATGCGGTCATGCCCATCTTCTTTGGCCTGTTGGCCAAACTGTTTCCTACTGCCATGTTCTACTCCACCTTTCCAAATCTGATATGGTTATCAATCATGTACTGTCTTAGATTCATCAGCTGTTCTCTTGTGCCCCATGCTCTGAAATCAATGCTCATAATTGGATCTGCTTTCTGATGCTCTGGTTCTACCGGAGGCTTTTCTTCCATCTCCGGAGCTTCAGCAATTGTTCCCTGAGATTCCTGTTCTGCAGCCCTCTGTGCTGCTTCTTTCTGTCTCAGCTCTTCCTGACGCTTTTGTTCCTCGACCTTTGCCTTTTGTTCGGCCTCATACGCAAGCTTCCGTTTCTGTATCTCTGCCAGCCTCTGGCCTTCCTGGATTGCCTGATTCATATCCAGTGTTTTCTTGTATAGTTCCTTTGCTTCAAAAGCAAAATCTGGAAGCTTCCGGATAGTTTCAAGTTCATGTCCGATCTGAAACATCTGGCTCTTCATCTGTTCTTCAATCTTTGACATTGTCATTGAAGCATTCAACCATTTCGGATCAAATATTTTATCCAGAGTAACAAAGTTTTGAAAACCAAGGGATCCAAACAACTCTTCAATATTTTTCTGCTTTTGAGCTTTCTTCTGGTCGTCAACTTCTTTGATCTGTGAATCAATTAGAGCAATAGGTTCATCGATCAATGCGACAATCTCTTTTACCTGTTTTTCAAACTTGGTGTATGGTTCCATGCACTGCTTCTTGATCTGTTTACGCTCGTTCTCAAATGCAGTTCTCAGCTTGTTTAACTTGGCCCGGTCTGCTTTTGCATCCTTGATATTATCTTCCGTAAAAGCAAGGCTCTTGTATTCCTGCATCGTTGCAGTGATTTCCTGTTTCAGTTCCTCATTGTTCCACTGGATTTCTTTTACAAATCCATCTTCCTGGGGACTCATAATTCTAAGTTCCATATAATCCTCCTAAATTTCCGGTAGTATCAGCGGCGGTTTTCTGCCGCTCTCCACACAGTTCCAAAATTTCTGCTCCGCTTCCAGGAGCATATCCAGATCATCTTTGACCTCTGACCGTTCGATAAAGTAATGCCGGACGGATGTCTGCCGATCGGGAGACCCCCAGTCCGTTTTCAGGTGAGCTCGCAGGACTACAAATTGATAATCGGTAACAAGCAGGTAATGTAAAACCTGTATGTAGTAGTTATCCGGTATCCTGTTCTTCCACTTATCGAACATTCTTCCATTCATGATGTTGCTGGTTTTAATCTCCAAAATACCCCGGCGGCCGTCCTGATCGGTAAGTTCTCCGTCCAGTGATGCCTGCATAAAGGGATATTTGTTACTTCTCAATATTCTGTTCTCATGATACTCAACCTTGTATTCCGGATAATCCAATGAAAACAGTTCCCGGATCAGCGGTTCTGCCATAGTGCCATACTTGACATAGGGTTTGTCCGAAATATCTTCCGGAGTCCACTGCCCTGTCTTCTCCTCATACAATTCTGTGTTTGTCTTGTATGGAGTAAGTCCCAGGACAGCTGCAGCATCGGATCCACCAATTCCAAAGGTACGGGCTTTTAGCCAGGCATCATGATTCCTCGTGTCGATTAAGGTGTATGCATCAGACATTTGGCGCCACAATCACTTTCGTTTCCGGATCTAAAACAAATGTCTCACTTCCTACATTAGAATCTGTCAGGACCATAGTTTTGCTGTCCGTAGAAAATACCGCTCTGACTTTAAAATTCACGAAGTTGTCTGGTGCCCCGTATTCGATGCAGAGGGTATCCCCTGCCTTGATATCACACGCTTTCTTGTTCATTTTTTGTCCCTCCTTGGCTAATTTCATTTTCTTAAACAATCTGTCCAATAATGTCTCGGATCATTGCAATCCCGGAATCTGCCGCCACATTCACTATTTTGTGCCCTCTTGTTGTAAATGTTGCACGCACTGTCTCTGACTGGGGGTTATATTCCAAACTTTCTAAGTCGTATAAAGCTCTGGTCAATTCTAGGGCTGTTACCAGCTGATCACATATTTTTTGCTTATCTTCCATTGATTTTCCCTTTCTAATCCCCTATAATAAGGGTGTGAAATTATTTTTCTTTACTTTGCTCTGAGAGTTGCCGCTCTCAGGGCTTTTTTCTTCGATATCACACAGTGCGTGATAGATAGCCACCTGCCAACCGTCTTCCTCTTCCGGCTGTATCGCATATACCCTGGTATTGATGGACTCCATGATTACTGCGGTTTTCTCTATGAGGGTCATATCTTCCTCCTTTCTTCTTGTGCCTTCTTACACAATTTGATATAATTCCCTTATTAAACAACAAGGATGGATGTTGCCATGTACGAAAATAATTTTCAAGGAATCTCCGAAAGCGATATGAGGTACCTTGTTTATCTATCTCAAAACCGCTTTGAGGGCTTCCCAAAATTAGGCATAGAGACAGATTTATCAGCCGAATACCGAATTAAAGAACTTGAAAAACAAGGATACATCTTATTTAAAAACGGAGATATTTGTTTTAGTTTCAAAGCCATAACTGCTTTGACCGATTATAAAGACTACATTAATCAACAACTCAGTCATAAAAAGCAAGAACATTTTCGATTCTGGATGCCTATTTTTATAAACGCAGTTTTGGCTATCGTTGCAATAATCATCTCAATAATTGCACTATTAACGCCGTAACTGCCGCCACTACTGCGCCTATGGACAGTCCTGTATTAAACCACAGCGCTTTTTCAATCTTCTTCATGAACTCTCCTTTCTTCAATCACTGCCAAAATACTAAAATATCCAATTAAAAATACAATCAACATCCAGAAAAATACATCCAATACCTCCATGCCGGCATACAGCAGAGACACCATTATAAGCAACGCTGCGGCACCAGATAGGATGGCTGCTTTAAGGTATAGGATTATCTGCTTCATTGGCTCCATCTCCTCCATCTCCTCTGTTTAGATATTCTACGAATTTCTCCATGTTGACTAAAATCTTGGTGCCCATCCGAATGTGGACGATTTTCCCCTGCAAGCACAGTTTCCGAATCCGGTCATAGCTGATGCCGGTTGCGTTGCTTGCCTCCCGGATGGTCTTCATTGTCGGGATTGTCATGGCTCTCACACCTCCTTCTCCTTTTATAGTTCTTGTAAATATCCTTGTATTAATTCCACCGCTATGATAAAGTTCTTTCATCAAACATATATATGGGGGTACTTTTTATGAATGTATTTATTGCTCTTGTTTCTTGCTTACTTTCTACGATATCTGTATCCATACTTGTTAAAAACGAAGTTGCTCGATGCAAAAATGAGAAAATGAAATTAATCATCACTCCACAGAAGAAAATTTCAAACAATGCAGATAAATTGTTTTACTTGTATCTGACATTTTTAAACGAGTCCGCCCTCCCAATATCAATCTTGAATTTGAGACTTTATGAATCCGGAGACTATTCCTCCACTCATCTTTCTGAAGGCTATAGTGACGGGTTCCTTACCATTGATTCTGCCAATGTAGCATCAACCAATCGAATATCCAGGAAATATGAAATTGATTACGATGCTCTTTCAATCACCACTCCTTTTGTCATAGAGCCTTATAGCGCATTTGGCGGTTATTTTGCTTTCCATGAAGGCGGAGATGATTCATTTATCATTGGAAATAAAGACGTGGAGCGCTTTGTAACCACTTCACGAAAAACATACAAAATTGAAATGGATTTAGGATCTGGCAACTTTTATGACATCTCCTATCAGGATAATGGTGATATGTTTGGTCTTGCAGTTGGCGGTAAACGCCATCAAGACACTTCCATCCCAGACAATTATCGGTAATTATAACCCACGTTGTATTTCTTTTTTTTATACTTGACGTCAGCCCCGCAATATGGGCATTTTCCAGTTTTGGGTTTTATAATTATGTACCTTCGAAAATGTCCATAGTTGCATTTAGGGCAAACCGCCTTTACTGATCTGTGAGTCTTGTACCTTTTTTTTCGGGCTCTATCTTCTTTGAAATTCCCTGCTGTCATCTGAATTATTGAAATCAATATGAATACCTGCATTACCAAAGTCCAAATTTGAATAATAATAAGAGTCATCTCTCACACCTCCTTTTCTGGCTCATAGCCTATTGTTATGCTGATTCCTAGTGCTTTAAAAATCTTATCTGCACTCTCAATTGACATTACCTTTTGCTTTGCCTCCCAGTAATCAATCGCTCTTGTAGTAACCCCCGCCTTTTCAGCCAGCTGCTTAATTGTAAGTCCTTGATTCGTCCTTTCTCTTCTTAGAATTTCAGATAATTCATATTTATCCATTGATTTCCTCCTATCTATGTGATACCACATATTGTATAGCGAACGCACATTCGCACAATATCATGTATTATCGACCGATGTTCCAGCACCAGTCGAAGAAAGGAGGTATTACTTATGTCGGAACCGATTAACCCAGGCACTGATAATCAGGCTCCTGGAACCTATAAGGAAGTTGGTCCTCGTGGCGGTCAGGTAACTGATCCTCGCCTGGTTCATATTGATAAGGGCGATCGTTTGCCACCAACTCAAGAAAAAGGTCACAAATGGGAGAAACAGTGATTTCTCCGGCCACTGTCTTAGGATGGTGGCTTTTATATTTCAATTCTTTTCTCTGAAAAGCAAAAGCATTTCCCCAAAATATTGAACTGTAGCCAAGATTCTGCATATTGTTTTCCATTTTCTCTATATTTCGTTATAAAATGTCTTAACATCTCTTGCACCTCCTTTCCTGTCCTTTTTATCGGACAGCTATTGTGTTATTCTAAGAAATATTCGATTGTTTTCTTGTAGTTCGATTATTTTCCTCGAACACTTTAAGGTCTTCCTCAGAGACTCTGTAATCCCTTCCAATCTTTATTGCAGACAGTTTCTCTTTGCGAATCCAATCCCATACAGTAATAACCTTCACGCCGTAACGCTGGGCTACATCCGCGCAAGTGTACATTTTAGACAAAACTACACCTCCTTTTTATTATAAATTTATACTTGTGTTTGGTTCGGTTTAGTGATATAGTATGTTTGTCGAACGAACTATATTATTCAACCGAATTACTTCTTGATTAAAAGCTGTTATCTCGTTTAACCAAGCTATGAGCATACTATAGCACGTTATACCGAGTTAGTCAATAGCTTTTATCTCGTTTTGCAGAAATAATTTTAGAAGGGAGCATTATGTACGAGATATTTGAGAAATTACTAAAAGAAAAGGGGATAACTGCATATAGATTTTGCAAGGATACAGGGGTAAGCTCATCAACGATCAGCACATGGAAAAAGAAAGATTCTAAATGTGGAACTGAACTTGCTGAAATTATCGCTGACTATTTTGGGGTAACGATCGACTATGTATTGACTGGAAAAGAAACTGATAAAAAAGAACTAGTGCTTACGCCGAAAGACGAAAGAGATATTAAAAAGAAACTGGATGTTATAATGAAAGATATCAAAGACCAGAATGACGGGCCGTTGTATTATAATGGTGAGGAGGTAGATCCGATGTCTTTGTCTTTACTGGAAAATGCTCTGGAATCTGCTATGAAGCAGCTAAAAATAATTAACAAGGAGAAGTATAATCCTAATAAGAATAAAAAGTGACAGGGGTGACTTTGTTGGACAAGAGAATTAAAAGACTTATAATGTATTATTTGAAGCATTTTGAAACTAATGACCCATTCAAAATTGCTGAAATATTGGGGATTAAAGTGTTCTTTGAGCCGCTGGGAAAATACTCTGGAATGTATAAGTATCTGGCGCATACCAGATGTATTTTTCTGAATTCGGGCATTGAAGACGAAGTGTTTTTAAGTGTTGTAATGGCCCATGAGCTTGGACATGCTGTCCTGCACTGGAAAGAAAACTGCTGCTTTATGGCGCACCATACCTTAATGTTGACGAGCAAGACCGAAAGACAAGCAAATTGGTTCGCAGCATATCTTTTAATCACGCAGGACATGTTGAATGATTTCGCCGGGTGCACCAAAGACCAGTTTTGCAGATGTACCGGATATCCAATGGAACTTATTGACCTAAGATTAAAATAAAAAGGAGGAAGCTCAATGAAGAAGAAATTATTAATATCTGGATGCATAATACTTTTGGGAATAATGCTTGGTGGATGTGGCAAAAGATCAGATACCGGAAAAGAAGTGGAGATTGAGAAATTGCCAGCCAATATGGAATTAAACAAATCCACTATACAATTAAATGGCGTAAATTTATATCAATCTTTTCGGGATAACGAATGGAATATCTACGGGACAATTTCTATCAATATTAGGGGTCTAAACGAAACCGAAAAACATTGGATAGATAAAGATAAGACGGAAACTACATATAACGGCACCGTCATCAATCCAGACTTGTATTTGTCATGCGGCGATAATAGTATGGATTTTGAAACACTTGTTAATTATGGTTTCTCGGACATAGGTGGAAATCGAATTTATTTTTTTGGAACAAGTGAAGGAAACAAATATGAATTTTCTGAAGCTGAACTATCAAGCAGTGTTAGAATAAAGCAAGATGATACCTATAAAGTTTCACCAGACAAAGCAGCCTTGCACAAAGAAAACCATTATTCCTACAGAATTAAATATTCGAGTGAAAACAAGATACCTGATATTACTGAGATGCCCAAAAATATACTTGAAGCATTTAACGAGAATCTTCAAAATATTTACAATAATTTATAAATAGATTCCGTGCCGGATAAACAACCTGACTAATATTGTAATTAAGATGAAAACAGGGGGTATTTAAATGGGCTTTCTAAATTTTTTATCAAAATCAGGGAAGGGTTCCCTCAGGAAAAACTTATTTCTACAAAAATATTATTTTGATTATGAAGTAAAGCCCTATATCTCTGATGATAGAGATATGAAGGATTGGGCTGAAAAAGTTAAGATGTTTCCAAAACAAAATATTATACAAGGGGTGACAATGACCAGGTACGATGATGGACTCTTGCCCGGGCATGTCTACATGCTATATTGGTTGGGAAAATATGCAAACAAGAAAGTTCCGGCGTATTTTGAATATAAATATGGTATAAATTTTGAGGCTGAGAAAGACTTTCTAGCAAAGAATGGATATCTTGAAGATGCAAAACCCACAGGAAAAGGAGATGCAATGATTGAAAAACATCAATCCGTCATCGTTTCGCATTCTAAAAACTCAGGGCACAATAAAGAAATTAAAAAAGTTATGGAGGAAATCAAAAACGTACCTCCCTCTTCTGACCCTGTTAATAACAATCTGGTAGGCATGAATCTCGAAAAGGATGGGAACGTAGATGCGGCCGTATCTCTTTATGAATATAATGTCACTCACAGATTTGAGGGCAGTCATCCATATAAACGTCTGTGTATTATATATCGTAAGCGTAAGATGTATGATGATGAAATACGGGTTGCCGATAAAGCCATTCAAAATTTAGCACAGTCGAATAGAAAAGAATATTTTAGAAATAGAACTGTAAAGGCAACTAATTTAAAAAATAAGGCAAAATAATCTACAATAAGCAAAACAAAAACCGCCCCTGCGCCAACAGGAACGGCTTCACATAGATACTGTACAGGCGCAAGGCCGATACATATACTCAACACATATATTGTACCACAAGCCTCCCGCACCTGTACAGGTGTATTTTTTATACCCATTTTAAAGGAGGATATTATGGCCAGTATAAGAAAACGTGGAAAAGGATATCAAATAACCGTCAGTAACGGCAGAAAATCGGACGGCACGCAGATTATAGAGACTGCTACGTTTATTCCGGATCCGGACAAGACCGAGCGGCAAAACCGAAAAGCCCTGGAAAAATTTGTAGTTGAATTCGAAGATAAGGTTATATCCGGGCAATATCTTAATGGCGGTAAAATGCTTTATAAAGATTACGTAGAGCTTTGGCTTAAAGACTATGCGCAAAAGCAAATGGAACAGACCTCCATCGAACGTTGCGAAAGTTCGCTAAGTAATCTTATCGTGCCAGAGATTGGTCACATGAAGTTAAGTCAAATACGTCCGCTGCACATTCAGGATTTTTATAACAAACTGTTAAAAGACGGATATACCGTTCAGGGGAAGAAAAAATCCTACAAGGCAAACACAATCAAGCGGATCCATCAAATCATCAGCAGCAGCCTAAATACCGCCGTACAATGGCAGCTGATAGAGTCTAATCCGTGCAAAAGGGTTAAACCGCCCAAGCCGGATAGATCAGTTGCGGACATAAAATACTTTACGCTGGAGCAAGCAAAAACATTCCTGGATTATCTGGACGAGGAATATACGACATCCAGTGGCGGAAGAATAAGAAAAGATGGTTCGCCATCAGCTAGACACTTTGAAACGCATACCGTCCCATTACAGCAAAAGATATTTTTCTTTCTCGCGCTGTTTGGGGGATTCCGGTTAGGCGAATCGATTGCCTTAACATGGAACGATGTAGACTTTAAAAATAACGCAATCAGCATTACAAAGTCAGCCGCAAGAACAAAACAAGGACAGATTACGAAGGCACCTAAAAATTATTCATCCGTCAGAACGGTCTCAATGCCCCTAGATGTGATGAAAATGCTTAAACAATATAAATCTGCGCAGAACGTGGAAAGGCTGTCCCTGGGGTCATATTGGCAGGGTGAAGGGCATATATTCACAAAAGATAACGGAGCACAGATGGATATCAGCACGCCCAATCATGCGTTTAAGAAAATTATAAAACGATACAACGAGGATCCAGACCACAAAGAGAAACTACCAGAAATAACCTTGCACGGGCTTCGGCACACATCCGCTACCTTGCTGATTGCTGACCGGGTAGACTTGAAAACGGTATCATCCAGATTGGGACACTCGGAGATTTCTACCACGATGGACATCTATGCGCACGCCCTTCGCAAAAAAGATGAGGCGGCCGCAGATGCGCTTGGCGGGATGTTTAAAAGTGCAAAATAAGAAGCGTTAGTCAATTGTTAGTCAAGACATAAAAACAGGTCACCCCACAAAATGGAGTGACCTTCGTTTTTCCTTGTATTTACAGGCTTTTTTAAATCGAAGCGACGGGATTCGAACCCACGACCTCTGCGTCCCGAACGCAGCGCTCTACCAAGCTGAGCCACGCTTCGACATTGCGATGCGAATTCGCATCAGCAATATGTATTATATAAAATAATATAGAAAATGTCAACAACTTTTTAGTTCAGTCTGTAAACATCCGCATGCCGAACTCCAAATGCAAGCGCATCTGCATGACTTCCCGTAAAGATATCCACATGGCCATACTGTGTTCCGCGGTCTTCTACGGTGTAGACATGACCATTGATTGACAGTTTTGTCCCAAATGGAAGTCCCGCCATGGCAATCGTTCTTCCGGCCGTCGGAGTTGTTCCGCTGGCTGTCGCACCGCCTGCCCATTTCCCGGTACAGATCTCACAATTACAGTAAGAAGTGAGCTTGAAGTTTCCAAGATAGGTCCCCTGTCCGTCAGACTGACTCGGAGCAGTCGGGTTTACCTTTTGACTTTTTCCGGTACTGGCATTGTTATTCGCCCCATTGTCCGAACCAGAAGGACGCTGTACAACAGATGATCCGGCATTGACAGGTGTGTTTTTCTTCGCCTGCGAAGAAACCGCCTGTTTCTTCTGTGTCTCTCTGGCCGCTTGTGTCTCCAGGGCTGCCTGTGCTGCTGCCGCCTCACGCTGCTGGCGTTCTACTTCTTCATTCTTTGCCTGTACCATCAACTGTGTAAGCGTATCTTCCTGGGAATTGATTCTCGAAAGAAGATCCCCTTCCTCGGAATGTGACTGATCCAAATCTTCGTTATAGGTTCTTACCTGTTGGTATGTAGCTTTGTAGAGTTCCTGGACTTGTTCTTGTTTTCGGGAACTCTGCTCCTGAAGAGCTGCAATTTTCTTTTGCTCGTCAAGAACTTTATTTTCTTTTTCCTGCACCTCTTCCTTAGCTGCCTGATAGTCATCCAGCATTTTTCTATCATATTTGCTGATCTCAGCCATGTTTTGTGCACGACTTATGAAATCTCCAAAATTATCGGATGAAAAAAGCATCTCTAGGTAACCGGAATTGGAATTCTCATACATGTACTGAATACGAAGTTTCATATCCTCATACTGCTTTGCTTCCTGATCCTTGGCACTTTCCAGTTCCGTCTGAACCTGTTCCAGTTCTTTTTCTTTGCTTTCAGATTGTGTCTTCAGCTCTTCCAGACTCTTTTGTAAATCTGTAAGCTGCCCACTCAGATCTGACATATAGGATTCAGACTGATCTTTCTTTGATTTAAGACCTGCGATTTTGTTTCTGGTATCTTCAAGCGTAGACTCCATCGTCTTCTTCTGTGCCTGAATATCGGATATTCTTTCCTGTGTTGTTGCCGCATAAGACGGCACAGCTGAAAACGTTAAAGACAAAGCCACAAGCATCAAACCTAATCGTTTCTTATCTCTCATCTTTACACCTCGTAGTCCCCTTGAACATGTTTTTCTTCCCCATAGGAGCAGATTATACCACAAGTTTGTAAAAAATGAAAGCTTTATTTAATTTTTCTTAACATTGCTGTAACATCAGTGTCATTTTTTGCGCCATGCCGACAAGTATTTATTCTTTACGACATCATTTTGCAATTTCCCCCATCCGAGTGGATACTGATCCACACACATTAACTTCCATCCTTTTTTCAGAGAGCAGGCCTCTTCCGGTACCTGAATCGTCTCACCCTTGAGGTATCGAAGTACTCGTTCATCATTCCTTTGAAGACATATAGACTCACCGCAAAGTTCAGGTGTAAGAGACATCGCAAATGCCTGCGAAGGCTCAAAGCGATTCTTCTTAAATTCGCCGAGCAGCAGACCATACCGCAGGAAATGCAGGCTGCCGCTTGCATCCGGGAGTTTTGGAATAAGATAAGCTCTGCCGCCTCTTGATTCTACATGGTCCGACTCAAGGCAGATCTTTGCGTCGCTGATCCTAGTCTCACGCAGAAATTCTCCCAGCAACCGTCTCTCTTCTTTGCTAAGACCTCTTGAGGGCGACAGTGCCTTTTTCCTGCTTCTCTTTTCAAAAGTCTTCTCCTGTAACTGCTGCCCTTTCTTTCTAAGAAGTGCCAGAAAATGTCCCTCGCCTTCCATGTGGTGAGGCCAAATATGGACACACTTTTTCAGTTCTTCGTTTCCGTCTCCCCAGTCGGGCACCCCCGGACGAAAGCCTTCGTATGAAGCAATATCCGCAAGTTCCATCTCTGGATACTTCCAAAGCAGCCAGGAGATTGTCCCTTCGTTCTCCTCCGGGGAAAATGTACAAGTAGAATACAACATCATGCCCCCGGGCTTTAGCATCTTAACTGCATTTGAGACTATGTCTTTTTGAATTTTTGCAAAATACCAGGGTCTTTGTTCATCCCATGTTTTTGCAACATCGCAAGCTTTTCGAAACATCCCCTCACCAGAGCAGGGGGCATCCACCAAAACCTTATCAAACCACCCCTCAAAAACCTCCGAAAGTTTTCCCGGTATTTCATTTGTCACAAAGATATTACCCGCACCGAACACTTCGAGATTATAGAGAAGTGCCTTGGCCCTGGAAGCACTGATGTCATTCGCAACGAGAATTCCTGTGTCATATAGCCTCGCCGCCAGATGCGTTGATTTTCCTCCCGGTGCCGCACAAAGATCAAGGACTTTATCTCCTTTTTCAATTGGCAGCCGGCTGGCAGGAGTCATTGCAGAAGGCTCCTGAAGATAATAGAGTCCTGCAGTATAATAAGGATCTGATGCAGGATGCACATCTCCCTCATAGTAAAATCCATCCTTCACCCATGGGATCGGCTTTACTGAGAATGGAGAAATCTCTTCAAATCTTTGAGGCGTTATTTTCATGGTATTCACCCGAAGTCCATGAAGACGCGGCTTTCCATAACTGGCAAGGAAATCCTGATATTCACCTTTAAGCATATGTTTCATGCGATCTAAGAACGGTCCCGGTAAATCTGTCATAATTATATGTTCCTTTCTTTTCACCTACCCGTGAATTGCTCCGCACTTTTGTGCTTCTGGTATCGACAGATTATACCATACAGAAGACAGATTGTGAACATACCACAGTCGATCAAAGCACGAAAACCAGCGGAAGCCAGGTCTTTTTCCCGGACTTCCGCCGCTTTTTACAGCCGTTATTAAAGCATCTTTAAACAAGTGCATCTTCTGTTACATGCTCTTCTGCCATATGATCATCTTTGATCTGGTCATACTTTTCCAGAACAATATTCTGAATCAATTCTCTAGTTGCCGAATTGATCGGATGAGCAATGTCACGATATTCACCATCTGCCGCCTTACGGCTTGGCATAGCGATAAAGAGCCCTTTTTCACCCTCAATCGCTTTAATATCATGCACCACGAACTCATTATCAATTGTTATGGATACAACTGCTTTCATCTTACCGTCTTTGGCTACCTTGCGTACTCTTACGTCTGTAATGTTCATCATGTCATCCCCCTGTTATTTAGATTACATATCTTGCGTTTTTTTCTATTACAATTTTAATCTCGTCTTCACCGCAGTAGTAGCTGTCTGCCTTTATTGTACCGCGGCTTTCAACAATACAGTTTTCAATATGGGTATTATCACCCAGATATACATTGTTCAATACAATAGAATTCTTAATCACACAATTATTCCCGACATACACATCTTTAAAGATCACTGAATTCTCAACCTGTCCGTTGATGATACATCCGCTGGAAACCAGACTGTTCTTCACCATGCTTCCCGGATTATATTTTACCGGCGGGAAATCATCAATTTTGGAATAGATACCCGGATAATCCTCAAAGAAGAATTTTCGAACTTCAGGCTTTAAAAAATCCATGTTTGTCTTATAATAAGATTCAACTGTTGAAATATTACTCCAGTATGTATCGATCTTATATCCGTAGATCCTCTTAAGGTTCTTATATCGAATCAGGATATCTTTTACAAAGTCATGACGGTCTTCCTGTGCACACCGTTCAATCATCTCAATCAGCTGCCTTCTTCGAATCACGTAGATGCCAGTCGATATGATGTTAGAATCCGAAACCATCGGTTTCTCCTCGAACTCTTCAATTCGAAAGTCTTCATTCATCTTGATGACACCGAAACGGCTCGGATCTGCTTCCCTGCACTCCGTGCATACAACCGTGATATCAGCTCGCTTTTGAATATGATATTCCAACACTTTATTGTAATCGAGTTTATAGACACCATCGCCGGAGGCAATGACGACATATGGCTCATGACTGTGTTTCAGCCAGGATAAATTCTGATTAATCGCATCCGCTGTGCCCCGATACCACCAACTGTTTCCTGTTGTGACTGTCGGCGTAAACACATACAGGCCACCCTGTTTGCGTCCAAAATCCCACCACTTGGAAGAGCTCAGATGTTCGTTCAGAGACCTCGCATTATACTGGGTCAGCACTGCTACTTTCTGTATATGAGAATTTGCCATATTACTCAGTGCAAAATCAATGCTTCGATAACTTCCTGCTACCGGCATAGCAGCAATCGCCCTCTTATTGGACAGTTCTCTCATCCTGTTGTTGTTTCCGCCTGCTAATATAATACCCAGCGCTCTCATATCATTCACCGCCCTTCTTTAATATCGCACCGCCTGAGGGCAACTCACCGTCTGGATAATCATCTGATGTTGTTTCACCTAAGATCGCTGTATTCTTCCCGATCTTCACATCTTCAGGAATTACGGAACACTCACCAATCGTCACAAGTCCAAAAGAATAAACATCCGGATTCAGCTGATTTAAGGTTTCCTCTCCATACCCTAGTACCGCATGATTTCCTATCGTGACATTCTCTGCAATAACAGCCTTGTCCACCACGGCTCCTTCACAGATCGTCGTGTGTCTCATGATGATAGAATCTCTGATTACAGCACCCGGCTCAATATGTACATCTGCTCCTATGACAGAATTATGGACTTCTCCGAAGATCTCTGCACCATCTCCGATGATGCTTCGCTCAATCACTGCCTCCCCCGATATAGATTGGGGACGAATTACATCCCCTTTGGTGTAAATCTTCCAGAACTCTTCATATAGATTAAACTCCGGGATAATATCTATCAGCTCCATGTTTGCTTCCCAATAAGATCCAAGCGTCCCCACATCTTTCCAGTAGCCATTGAATTCATACGCAAACAGACGCTTTCCTTTATCCCGGCAATATGGAAGAACGTGTTTTCCAAAATCACACCCTGCCTGATCCTTTAAATTGGTAAGTGCTTCTTTTAACACCGGCCAGCTGAAAATATAGATCCCCATGGACGCTAGATTACTTCTTGGGTGTTCAGGTTTTTCTTCAAATTCTGTAATTCTCCCATTTCCGTCTGTAACCATAACACCAAAACGGCTTGCTTCTTCTATGGGTACCGGCATACAGGCTATAGTGACATCAGCGTTATTCGCCTTATGGAAGTCCAGCATTACTTCGTAGTCCATCTTATAGATATGATCTCCCGATAATATCAAAACATAATCCGGATTAAAGTTCTCCATATAAGCCAGATTTTGGTAGATTGCATTTGCCGTTCCGGAGTACCACTCGCTGCTTGTACTTCTCTCATATGGAGGCAGTACGGTCACCCCGCCCACATTCTTGTCAAGATCCCACGGAATACCAATTCCAATATGTGTGTTGAGTCTCAGCGGCTGGTATTGCGTGAGCACCCCAACGGTATCAATACCGGAATTAATGCAGTTACTGAGTGGGAAATCAATAATTCGATACTTCCCGCCAAATGCAACTGCAGGTTTGGCCTCATTCTGTGTAAGTACCCCCAGACGACTGCCCTGACCGCCCGCAAGCAGCATTGCTATCATTTCTTTCTTAATCATGCAATCACCTCTTGTAGTATATGATATACGATTATACCATAGTTTCGCCGTATTGTGAACATTATTTATAGTATTTACGCGTTATTTTTCCATATATTATTTAATATTACCTAAAAATTTTTCAGATGTTTTACATCTTTTTTTATAATTCTACAGATTCCGACAAAGAAAAAATATTTACAGTTCAAAGAAGGTGCCCATTTCTTCTGTTATTTACTTTTATCCGGAAACAGCGTATAATAAACTAAAAAAATAAAAATCATTTTCTATAAGAAGAGGACTACTATGTATACAATAGATTTTACAAAACCCATACACGTACACTTTATAGGGATTGGCGGCATCAGTATGAGCGGTCTGGCCGAAATCCTTTTGACGGAGGGATTTACTGTATCCGGCTCAGATGCGAAGAAAAGCAAACTCACCAGCCATCTCGAAAGCCTCGGTGCCACCGTACATTATCCGCAGCTGGCATCTAATATCACAGATGATATTGATCTTGTCGTTTATACTGCCGCCATCCATCCGGATAATCCAGAATACAAATACGTAAGGGAAAAGGGGGTTCCCGTGCTGACCCGTGCGCAGCTGCTTGGTCAGATGATGAAAAATTACAGTATGCCAATTGCTGTATCCGGTACTCATGGAAAGACTACCACAACTTCACTCGCATCCCATGTTCTGATGGCTGCAGGATGTGATCCGACGATATCAGTCGGAGGAATCCTTCCCTCTATTCACGGAAATATAAGGGTTGGTAACTCTGGAGTCTTTATTACAGAGGCGTGTGAATATACTAACAGTTTCTTAAGTTTCTTCCCAAAAATCAGTTTGATATTGAATGTTGACGCAGACCATCTGGACTTTTTTAAGGATATTGATGATATCCGTCACTCATTTCATGAGTTTGCAAAGCTTCTTCCTTCCGACGGCACACTGATCATCGATGCAGATACACCAAATTACGAGACCATCGCAAACGGTCTTGACTGTGAAGTTATCACATATGGTCTAAAAAACAAGGATGGAGATTATACGGCCTCGGATATTACCTTTGACAAGATTGGTCATCCCACCTTTACCTGCTCATATCACGGTGAAAAGATTGGAACATTCAGCCTTCTGATACCAGGAACCCACAATGTGTCAAATGCACTGGCTACAATAGCACTGGCACGCAAACTAGACATTGACGTGGAAACTATTAAAGAAGGATTTAAAACTTTCATGGGAACTGACCGCAGATTCCAGTATAAGGGAAAAGTAAATGGTGTGACCGTAATTGATGATTATGCCCACCATCCGACAGAGATTACCGCAACATTGAAATCCGCGGTGAACTATCCACATAAGGAAACCTGGTGCGTATTTCAGCCCCATACTTATACAAGAACGAAAGCCCTGCTCGACGATTTTGCCAGAGCGCTGACCCTTGCGGACAAAGTGATCCTCGTCGACATCTACGCCGCAAGGGAAAAGAACACACTTGGAATATCTTCAAGGGACCTGCAGAAAAAGATACAGGCTCTCGGAACAGAATGTTATTATTTTCCTTCTTTTAAAGAAGTGGAAAGCTTTTGTTTAGATAAATGTCATCCGGATGATATGTTGATAACTATGGGAGCCGGAGATGTTGTCAAAATAGGGGAAACACTGATTACGATGTAAGTTATCCACATTTTCCACACGATTATACACAATCCAGTCCCTGTAATCATGTGGATTTTTTATGCCTTCCTTGTTTACATAACATTTTCGACATAATTCTCACTTTTTTTCGGAAATTCAACATTTTTAGAGTTTCAGGTTTACAGATAATATTTTTTTATATTTTTTATCCACATTATCCACACTTTTCTCCACCTTTTGTCAGAATGTGGATCCGAAAACTTACTATTCTCATAAATGTAATACTGTGTTATACTTAAGTCTCAGTAACAATGAAGGGGCAAGTTCTATTTGCCCCCTTATGTTGAAAGGTGTGTTATATTCATGAGCAGTACGCTGACCATTTCCGATTCCAGATCAGATTCTTCGACTCTGGTTCCGGATATCTTCATTGATGAATATATGGCAAAGGCCAATGGTGAATTCGTAAAGATCTATCTCTATCTGCTTCGCATCACTCATGACCCGGCATATGACATCAGCTTGTCATCGATAGCTGATGCTTTTTCGTGCACGGAAAATGATGTGAAGCGGGCTTTAAAATATTGGAAAAAGGCCGGAATCTTAAAGTTAGACACAGATGAGTCAGGCTTACTTAGAGGGCTTACTCTGCTTCCTGTCAGAGGAATCACCGCAGTTTCGGAGACAAAAGCTATCCGCGAAGCTGCTGCAAGCCAGATTTCTGAGCAGACTCCTGCTCCTTCGGGAGATGTTTCAGATACACAGCCAAAATATCTCTCTCCCGGAGATATTGAACAACTCCAAAAAGAGAATCCTGATATTGTCCAGCTTTTGTTTCTGGCGGAACAGTATATGAAGAAGACCTTGAGTGCTACAGATATGCAAAGAATTCTGTATTTCTATGACGAGCTGCATTTTCCCATTGATCTGGTGGAATATCTGATCGAATACTGTGTCTCCCAAAATCACAGAAGTTTAAACTACATCGAGAAAGTAGGACTGGCATGGCATGAGGAAAGCATACATACGGTGGAAGAAGCCAAGGCACGTGCAAAAACATGGAGTAAGGATTACTATTCCATCTTAAAGGCTTTCGGCATCCGCGGAAGAGATCCCGTCGACACAGAAATCGAGTATATGAATCGCTGGCTCCGACAATATGGATTTTCTTTGGATATCATAAGGGAAGCATGTTCGAGAACAATTGCCGCAACAGCAAAGCCAAGCTTTAATTACGCCGAAGGAATTCTCTCCAACTGGAAGCAAAAAGGTGTCACATCTTATGAAGATATCCGCGGTTTGGATGAACAGCACCAAAAAAGAGTAAAATCATCCGAAAAAGGAGAACAGGCAAAAGCTGGAAAGTCAAATAAATTCAATAATTTCCACCAGCGTGAATACGATTACGAGAAACTGGAAAAACAATTATTAAATAAATAGAGGGAGTTTCATGGCACTTTCGAATACACAATATGACGCAATTATGTGTGTCTACAGCGAGAGACAGAACAGACACAGACGCGAGCATGATGAACATATGAAAACTGCATACAAAAGAATTCCCCAGTTGTCGATGATTGACAAGAAGATTGCTGAGGTTAGCATCGCGAAGGCCCGGGCACATTTTCAGGGTGTCTCTGATTCGACAGATCTTTCTGAGATAATTCAGGAATTGTCGGATCAGAGAAAAATACTTCTTGTACAACATGGCTTCCCCGAGGACTATCTGGATATGAAGTATGACTGCCATCTTTGCAAAGATACCGGATATCACGACAATCAGAAGTGTTTCTGTTTTAAAAAAGCAGAGATTGAACTTCTCTACGACCAGTCGAATATCCGGGATATCTTGAGGGAAGAAAACTTTGAGCACTGCAACTTAAGTTATTACTCCAAAGATCTCAAAAATCAGGCTACACAGATGTCCTCTTATGAAACGGCTCGTCTTACGTTCAAACGCTGTCATCAGTTCGTGATGAACTTTGATAGTTCCTTTGAAAACCTGTTCTTCTACGGTGATACAGGAGTCGGAAAAACATTTTTTTCCCACTGTATTGCAAAAGAGCTGATTGACCGTTCGTACTGTGTCATCTACTTTACAGCATTCGATCTGTTTGACTTGTTTGCCAGGAATACTTTTTCTACAACATCCGAGGCCAGAGAGGTACACAACAGTATCTTTGACTGCGACCTGCTGATCCTCGACGATCTGGGCACGGAGCTTACGAATTCGTTCGTCTCTTCCCAGTTATTTCTGTGTATCAATGAGCGGATGCTCCGAAAAAAATCTACCATTATCTCGACAAATCTTTCTCTGAATAAATTTGCCGAGACCTACTCGGAGAGAACATTTTCCCGCATCTCAAGCAATTATACCATGATAAAGCTATTTGGAAACGATATACGTATCCAGAAAAAATTAATGGAGGTACAAGATGAAGAATCAGGAATCTGAAAATTATTACGATGGTTTACCCGTAGGAAGGCTCGGTATTATACCGATGGCGAACTGTTCCCCTCTCGGTAAAAAGGTCAACGATTATCTGGTCTCCTGGCGAAAAGAAAGAGCGCATCAGAACGAATCAATTCTGCATGACTACATGAGAGATAGTTTTATCATCCCTTCCAGTGTACCCAGATTCGGTTCAGGTGAAGCTAAGGGCCTGCTGCATGAATCTGTCCGAGGCGACGACATCTATCTTCTGACTGACGTCACAAACTATAGTCTGACTTATAAGCTGTTCGGCCGTGAAACTCCTATGTCTCCAGATGACCATTATCAGGATCTGAAACGTATTATCGCCGCCATAGGCGGAAAGGCAAGAAGAATCAACGTCATTATGCCTTTTCTCTATGAGAGCCGTCAGCATAAGCGTTCTGGAAGAGAATCCCTGGACTGTGCTCTCGCACTGAAGGAACTCGTTGACATGGGCGTGGACAATATCATCACTTTCGACGCACACGATCCGAGAGTTCAGAATGCAATTCCGCTTCATGGATTCGAGACTGTACAGCCTGCGTATCAATTCATCAAAAACATCTTGAGAAATGCACCGGATATGCAGATCGACAGCAAACATCTGATGGTGATCAGCCCTGATGAGGGCGGCACAAAGCGTGCGATTTATATGGCCAACAACCTGGGCGTAGACATGGGAATGTTCTATAAAAGAAGGGATTATTCTACGATCGTAGGCGGGCGTAATCCGATCGTCGCACATGAATTTTTGGGTGCCGACGTAAAGGACAAAGACATGATTATCATAGATGATATGATTTCCTCCGGCGACAGCATGATCGAAGTCGCAACACTGCTAAAACAACACGGAGCCAGAAACATCTATCTCTGCTCCACTTTCGGTCTCTTCACAAATGGACTACTGAAATTCGATCAGGCTTATGAGCAGGGCTTATTTACAAAACTTCTCACCACAAACCTCGTATATCAGACCCCGGAACTCCTGGAAAAGCCATGGTATGTGAGCTGCGATCTGAGCAAATATACAGCGCTGATTATCGACACACTGAATCACGATTCCTCCATCAGCGGACTGCTTGATCCAGCAGAGAGAATCCAGAGAGTACTGGGGAAATTCAAAAATCACGAGAAGATCTGATAAACAATTAGGAAATTGATAAAGCCCTCGTATCCTCTTTTCCAAGAGGGAACAAGGGTTTTATTCGTAAGAGCGAACAGAAGTAAATCCCTTAAGCAGTGCAATCTCTTTCTTGTACCCATCCAGATCATTCGGTGTCTCCAGGAAGAATGGAAGTTCTCTTAAGCTCGGATGATTGATGATCTTTTGAAATGTCTTAAGTCCTATGGAACCTTCTCCGATCTTCTCATGTCGGTCTTTGTGGCTGCCAATTGTATTCTTACTGTCGTTGAGATGAATCGCTTTCAGTCTGTCAAGGCCAACGGTCTCATCAAAATGTTCCAGAACACCGTCCAAATCATTTACAATATCATATCCCCCGTCATAGATATGGCAGGTGTCCAGGCAGACTCCGAGATGCTTGTCAAGATCCACCTGATTGATGATATCCCGCAGTTCCTCGAAGGTTCTTCCCACCTCGGTTCCTTTTCCGGCCATGGTTTCCAGCAGCACCGTAGTCGTCTGTTCCGGCTTTAGGACACGGTTCAAAAGTCCTGCAATCTGACGTATGCCCTCTTCGCTTCCCTGTCCGACATGACTGCCCGGGTGAAAATTATAATAATTCCCCGGAAGATACGCAAGCCTCTTCAGATCATCTTCCATTGCCTCGAAAGCAAACTCCCTTGTCCTTTCAGTTTTCGAGCAGGGATTTAAGGTATAGGGAGCATGCGCAAGGATCACAGGAATATCATGTTCCTTTTCGTATTGAAGAAATGCCTGTATGTCCTCAAGATTTAATGCCTTTACTTTGCTTCCGCGGGGATTTCTCGAAAAATACTGAAAAGTATTGGCACCAATCTGTGTAGCTTCCTCTCCCATATGAAGAAATCCCTTCGATGATGAGAGATGACAACCGATTGTTAACATATAATTCTCCTTTATGTTGGTAATGAAATCTTATGATATGGAATTCTTAAGTTATCCAGCACCCGCTCTTCTCTGTCCTGGCAGGTAAACAAAAGTACCTGACCGCGGTTTTTTGACAGCCACGAAAGTGCACGTCCCATGCGTTTTTCATCATACATGGCAAAAACTTCATCCAGCACTAGGGGCAGCTCCTCTTCCTGACACAGGACATCCATGACCGCCATTCGGAGCGCAAAATATACCTGCTCCACAGTTCCTTTGCTCGCCTGATAGAGTGGGACAACCATATCTTCTGTGTGTAATTCAATCTGAAAATTATCCTGTACGGAAACATGGCGATACCGTCCATCGGTCAATTCGCACATGATTTCAGATATTTTCCCTTTCAGCCGTTCACCAATCACATCCTGCATGGAATCGGCAATTTTCATGATCATATCCATCGCAGCCGTGATAGCCTCGATCTCTTCATCGTATTCCGTGGGCAGGGTCATCGTCTTTTTCAGATCCCGATCCTTTTCAAGGAGATCCTCCAGCTGAGCTTCCATATTCTGTATCTCGTCTTTCAGGTCTTCTGCCTTCCACTTAAGTTTTGAAATTTCCTCCTTGCGCTCAGCGGATATTCCGCAAGATTCCTCTTGTGACGGTGCAAATGTGTTCTTTCGATTCTTTTTATATCGAAGATACAGCGCCGCCAAGACAGCGATCCCCGCTATTGCCGACATTCGAACCGAAACTTTCGGGACAAAAAGAGCCAAGGGCAACAACGCCAAAAGAAGTACGAGAAAAACAACAAATCCCACATCTGCTCTGCGCTCCTTCGAAGAACCTGCATGCCGGCTTCGTTTGTCCTCTTCAAGGCGTGTTCTTTCCGCATGATAACTCTCCACTGTCTCATTCCTAAGTTCTGTCTTATGGCTTAATTCGTCTTGTACATAGTCTATCTGAGTGGCAATCTGATTTTCTTCTTCCTCAAGATTTTTTGCAGCCGCAGCTTTCTTTGCCTCCTGTGCCTTTTTCTTCATCTTCAGAGAAGCAAGGGCACTTCCCATATCAGTCTCCTGATCCTGGGATCCCTGGTAGTTTGCCATATAATTGCGAAGAACCCTCTCAAGTTCTTCGTCTGTCTTGCTCTTCATCTGTCCCACGGAGACGGTATTGTCATAAACTGCCTCTCCAATTCCTCCGAGCAGCATATGCAGATCACCGTCTTCGACAGACAGACGTTCGCCGTCATCTTCACAGATCAGTTCCTGCCGAAGGTTTTCGCGATTGAAGATCCTCTCTACGCGGAAATGCTTTCCTCCGCTTTCAAATTTTAGTGTGCCGGCATAATATCCGGGATTTTGGTATGGTTCATATTGGTGATATAAATCCGTTCTCGCTGCCTTTCCTCTCTGCCTTTTTACACCAAAAAACATGCTGCGAATAAATGTATGAATCGTGGATTTTCCGGTTTCATTTTCACCGTAGATCAGATTGATTCCCTCGTGAAAAGAAATCGTTTTATCATGGAACCTCCCGAAATTTTTTATTTCCAACTTCCTCAGTTTCACTGTAACCCTCCCGGTTTCCGCATACAATCTGAACGCTGTATATTCAACAATTGTCGAGAAGTGCATCGAGTCCATAATACAATGCCTTCTCACTGGCTGAATCGTCCAAGTCCCGCATCCGTTTGATGAACTCACCAATCAGGCTGCCCTCATAGATTCGGGAAAGCTCGTCCAGATCATAATAAGGATGTGTGTCATCCCTCACTCTCACAACTCTTCCCAGATTTTTCAGACGTTCGAGGTCAAATTCCACACTGCGGTCACGGATTCCGCTTAGATGCACATGGAAAATATTACGATTTCCCGCTTCTTTGGCAAGGTGTCCGGCAAGAAGCTGTTCGAGATCATATTGCGTGTTAGTTTCATCTACTACAAGATCCATCACCTTGTACTCACAGACAGCTGCGGGGACAAAACATGCCTGAATATTATCTTTTTCCAAAATTACTTCCATATACCCATGGGATCCAAAATCATTGCAGTCTATGGGTTCCAGAGATCCGGAATAGGCTATTCGGTTCTTTGCGATAATTTCCGGTTTATGAATATGGCCGAGAGCCACATAATCGAAACCAGCGTTTATCAGTCTGCGTCTGTCAATCGGACTGTGTGTGGCGTCACCGCCGTGGGCGACCAGAATATGATACCTGCAGAGACCCGACGGTTCGATATCATCATAGAGAGGTTCCGGTACTTCGCGCTCATAATAGCTGCATCCATACACTGCCAGATTCAGTTTTGAAATCTCTACTTTCTCGCAGGTATGACTCATAAGTACAACGACATTGTCGTTCCAGGAATAGTCATCGAAAAACCCGCCCCTTCTCAGATAGTCATGGTTTCCCGCCACGAGAACCACGGTTGTCTTTGGGATGCTTCGAAAATAGGAATTCACTTCTTTTAACTCCCGCTTTAAAGGAGGCCGGTGAAATAGATCACCGGCTATAAGTAAAAGGTCTGTATTCTCTTTTCGGCATCGGTCTATCACTTTTCGAAACGACTCCCAGATGTCTGTTTTTCTCTGTTCGCTCCAAGAGCAGCCTATATCAGGTTCTGCCCCGAGATGAACATCTGCTATATGAATTATCTTCATAATGACCTCAAGTATCTGTTAAAACTCATTATAGTTCACAGTTTCCAACCGTACGCGGAAATGGTATGACATCGCGAATATTGCCAATACCTGTCAGGTACATAACACAGCGCTCAAATCCAAGTCCAAATCCCGCATGCCTTGTCGAGCCGTATTTGCGAAGATCCAGATAAAATTCGTATCCCTCGCTGTCCAATCCAAGTTCGTCCATACGAGATTCCAGTTTTTTATAGTCGTCTTCCCTTTGACTTCCTCCGATAATCTCACCGATTCCGGGAACCAGACAGTCCATGGCGGCTACCGTCTTACCATCTTCGTTTAATTTCATATAGAAGGCCTTAATGTCCTTTGGATAATCCGTAACAAAAATCGGTTTCTTGTAAACCTCCTCCGTCAGGTAACGCTCATGTTCTGTCTGCAAATCCGTTCCCCAGTGTACCTTATATGAAAACTTATCGTTGTTCTTTTCCAGAATCTCGACAGCTTTTGTATAGGTGACACGTGCAAAGTCAGAATTCACCACATGTTCCAGACGTTCAATCAAACCTTTGTCCACAAAGGAATTAAAGAACTTCATCTCTTCCGGCGCTTCCTGCATCACATATCGGATGACGTATTTTAGCATATCTTCTGCCAGCTGCATATCGTCGCAAAGATCTGCAAACGCAATTTCCGGCTCAATCATCCAAAACTCCGCTGCATGACGAGTCGTGTTCGAATTCTCCGCGCGAAATGTCGGACCAAAGGTATAGACCTTGCCGAATGCCTGGGCGAATGCCTCTGCGTCGAGCTGTCCGCTCACTGTCAGGTTTGTCTCTTTCCCGAAGAAATCCTGGGAATAGTCTGTGTTTCCCTTTTTGTCTTTTGGCACGTTGTTTAGATCCATCGTGGTTACCTGGAACATCTCCCCGGCTCCCTCCGCATCGCTTCCCGTGATCAGAGGGGTATTGACATAGACAAATCCTCTATCCTGAAAGAACTTGTGAATCGCATATGCACACAGAGAACGCACACGAAATACAGCCTGAAAGGTATTCGCCCTCGGGCGCAGATGCTGCATCGTTCTCAAGTACTCCATGGTATGACGTTTTTTCTGCAGTGGATAATCCGAGGCAGAAGCACCTTCCACGCTAACCTCATCAGCCTGTATCTCAAATGGCTGTTTTGCCTTAGGCGTTGCAACCAACATTCCTTTTACTATAATTGCAGCACCGACATTTAACTTTGAAATCTTCTCAAAATTAGCCAGCTTGTCGTGATAGACGATTTGAAGAGGCTCAAAATAAGTACCGTCGTGCAGAACAATAAAACCAAAGTTTTTAGATCCTCTGACGCTTCGCACCCATCCTCCGACAGTTATTTTTTTGTCAAGAAATTTTTCTCTGTTCTTATATATTTCACGTACACTCGTGATATCCATGTCATTTCTCCTTAAATTTATCGTTTTTGGGAAAATATTTGACCCTAGTATTATAAGTATACCTTTTTCCGGCAAAGTGCGCAAGGCGGAATCTGTCAGGATTCCAGGAAAGAAAAAGGATCTTCGTCTTTTATAAAATGCATCAGTTGAAAAGCACAGCCGACTGCGACTTTTTCCTCTTCTAAGATCCGTCTGACCTCGCCCCGGTCAGCCAGCACAACCTCAATCTCTTCATTCTCCTCCTGATACTTTTCAGTTATCTCTCCTAAGGCATATCCATAGACAGTTGCACAGGATTCATCTGTCATTCCAATGGTAGTAAAATAAGGCTTTTCGTATCCTTCTTTGACCGAAATCGGTTTTAAGTCAAGCCCTGTCTCCTCGTGCATTTCCCTGACTGCTGCCTGATGAAAATCCTCACCATCCTCCACAAGCCCCGCAGGGAATTCATAGATATAATCATCAATGGAATAACGGTACTGACGGACCAGGACAACTTTATCCCTTTTTTCACCATACAGGCTGTAGATAAATACACCGTCTGCGCGGTTCTTTTTTGTATTGCACTTCAGATCCTCAAGACGCTTTGCACGGGACGCCACATAGTAATGACTTGTATGTCCCTTTTTATTCTCCCCCTCCAGATAATATAAATTCACGAATTTGCTGTCTGTCAGTTTTCTTATCTGTTTGATTGTAGCCATTCTTACTTATTACCTCCCAAGTAGTCCGCTGATGCGTTTATAAAGCAGCAGAGTGATCACTGAAGCAAACACCCCTTTGAGTATGTTAAATGGAGCAACTAAGAGCAGGCAGAAATCCAACAGGCTGTCAATCGAGCTGTGTATGGCTGCACCCGCTTTGATAAAAGAATCCTGCGACATGCCAAATGCTTTTCCATAAGCCGGAAGAAGTACGTAGGCATTCATCAGGACGGCTGCCGCAGTCATCGTCACAACGCCGATCACGAGACCTGCGATTGCATGTTTCCTCGTTTTATTTCGCTGGTAAATATAACCCGCAGGTATCACGAATGCGCAGCCGACAATCAGATTCGCCAGTTCTCCCACAAACATCGTCTTCGTTCCATTCAGCAGCAGATTAATCAAGATCTTGACAAGCTCAATGGCAGCACCTGCCAGTGGTCCCATGGCAAAGCTGCCGATCAGTACGGGAACCTCGCTGAAATCGAGTTCATAGAACGACGGTGCCAGAAATGGCAGTGGAAATGCAAAAAGCATCAAGACTGCTGCCAGTGCTCCAAGCATGGCAACCTTTACCATCGTTTTCGTCTTTGATGCTCTTTGTCCCGGATGCTTCTGTGGATTTGCAGCTGTATTCATTTTCATTTTAAAATATCTCCTTTTCTATTGGAGATCCTCTGCCGAGATGTCAAAAAATAAGCCCCTGGAATGAAAATCCAGGGGCATTGATTTTATACACCGACATGTGTATCTTCTTTCATCCAGACTATACTGTTGGTTTCGGAATCACACCGAATCAGCCGCTGCATATGCAGCAGGTCGCGGACTGTACCGCCAGTGGGGAATTACGCCCCGCCCTGAAGATCTCCTATCAATCTACATACATTATAGCTCACTGCGTTTTGAAATGCAAGAAATTTCAATTGCCATTTAAAAATTTGTTTTCCTTCACGCTGTATACACCCCTTGGGGTAATCCGGATCTCCGGTATCACAGTAAGGGCCATAAATGACAGCGTGATAAAGGGATCAATCCCCTCAGCGACACCCATCTCTCGTGCTTTTTGTATCATCCGTTGTAGCTTTGAGTGAACCTCAAAAAATCCAGCATCACTCATCAGCCCCATAATGGGAAGCGGCAGAGTATCGAAGACTTTATGGTCTGATACCACGCAGTATCCACCCTGGCTTGTTACCAGTTCTTTGACGGCAAGTTCCATGTCTTCATCGTTGTCTCCCACTACGATGATGTTATGGGAATCGTGTGAAACACTGGATGCAATAGCCCCCTGTCGGATTCCATAACCGCTCACCACGCCGACTCCTACTTTTCCGGTACTTTTATGTCTCTCCACGACTGCTATCTTCTGATATTGCTCATCTGCCCGGAAGTTGGTTCCGGCCTCAGTTTTTATTTTTTTATCCTTTGTCAAAATCTGTCCCTCCACCAGTTCTATCACATGTGTCTCAGCTGTGAGCGGCAGACAAAACCTATCTTTCGAAAAGTTCTTGATATGAACTGTATTTTTTAGTTCTTTGGGACAGTGCGCCTTTTTGATGGGCTCAGATTTTTGTATTTTTTCCCCCTTATAATATACTTCATCTACCTGAATGGTATTAAGATTACTCAATACCATCAAGTCTGCCTGGTATCCCGGAGCAATCGCGCCGATACCTTTCAGACCATAGCATTTTGCCGGATGGATCGTAGCCATCTGTATTGCGGTGACCGGGTCCAGTCCTAAGCCAATTGCTTTCCGGACGTTGTGATCAATGTGTCCCTCTCTCAATATATCTTCGATATGTTTATCATCGGTGCAAAAGCAAAAGCCCTCCGTACTGATCTGATTTTCAACAATTCCTTTCACGATCTCTTCCACATTCCTCGCGGCACTTCCCTCGCGGATCAGAATTGTCATCCCGTTTCTTCGCTCCCTCATCGCATACGCAAAGGTGGATGCCTCGTGTTCCGTCTCAATTCCCGCCATGGCATAGGCTTCAAGATCGCGTTCGGACAGCTCCGGGGCATGACCGTCGCGGATACGGTTTTCAAACAAGTGCAGTTTCCTATGCATTTCAGGGTCCGAACCTACCACAGATACATAATCCATGACTTCTCCAAGGCCAAGAATTCTCTCATTTTGCAGGTAGGGTTCCATCTCCCGGGCAGTAATTGCACATCCGTTGTCGTCTATGGACGTTGCAGGTACACAAGATGGCATCATGACATAGACATTCGCCTGGCAATCTTTCGTCTGCTGCAGAATGTAGTCGATGCCCGCAAGTCCGGATACATTTGCCGATTCGTGCGGGTCCGCGATAAATGTGGTCGTGCCGCACCGCGAGGCCGCTGCCACAAGCTCTGCCGGGGTGAGTAGTGTCGATTCCAGATGCAGATGTGCATCTATAAATCCGGGACATATGTATTTTCCGGTCATATCCTTTTCCACAAGGCCCTCATATTCACCGATACCTACGATGATCCCTTCCGCTATGGCAATATCACCGGCAATAATCTCTCCCGTAAAGACATTGACAATCTTTGCATTTTTAAAAACAATCTGTGCCGGCACTTCTCCTTTTGTGTACTGGACACATCTCTGATACATATCCAAATCCATAATTGATCCCCTTTCACATCATCAAAATCCATTTTAGTTATTATAACACAAAACCGAGACAAGAGAAACGTTGCGTTGTGATACTTCACAAGAAAGAATAACCTTATCAAAAGCCTTTCCTTTTAATTATTCCACATAATATGTATGATATTACCAAGTTGGTTTATCACATCATAACTGCGCAAATCTCATTGATATCACGGTATATATCACTAACAAACGGATCTATTATAGAACTGCTTATTTTCTATCAAATACAAATTATATGCCTGTTTTGATTGATTTATTACAGTATTTATGTTATATTCATTTTATCCAAATTTACAGCAAACAGGAGGAATTCTTATGGAGTGGAAAATACTACAAAACGAAACGCAAAAGCTTCCGGCAGACGGCAATGATTATTCTGTGAAAGCCACCGCCAAAACGTGTACTTCTCTCAACTGGTTCGGCATCCTATTCTGTGCTGACTCTCTGCACTCACCGAAAAGTGGATATCTTTTTCGATTGATGGATGACGGACACACAGAGCTCTTAAGATTTTCAGATGAGCCTAAAAATACGACCAAACTTCAGACGAGGATCGGAGAGACTCCCATAGACGGCCATTCTTACCAGCTGAGAATTGAGAAATCCGGGTCAGTCTACAGAGGTTATATTAGAGACGTTACAGATGAAAAATTGACAGACAGTCAAGACACAGGCGAAGAGCCCTGGCCGGTATTTGAGTTTCCACTTAAAGCTGCGAGGGGCCGTCTGGCAGCAGTTGTGGGTGATACCGTCTTGGATAATTCAGAACACAAAACCAAGACAGGCCTACAGATCGAAAGTTGTGACAGCACGAATACGACTGGATGCGCTATAAAAACATACCAAAATCCCATTCTGGCGGGCTATGCCGATCCGGATGTGCTGTATTATCAGGGCACTTATTATCTGTACGCAACATCTTCGACCTTAAAAACAGGCTACGAAGCTTATGCTTCCAAAGATCTGGTAAACTGGGAATATGCAGGTGTTGTCATGGGTGAAGCCTGGGGAATGGGGCAGTGCTACTGGGCTCCGGACATCATGGAGCGAAATGGGAAATTTTATATTCTTGCATCGGTAAATGAGCATCTGGGTATCGCCACCTCAGATTCACCGCTCGGTCCTTTCGTGCCCGAACCGAATTATCTCTTTGACAAGAGCATCGACGGACATTTTCTGATCGATGATGACGGTTCTGTCTACATCTACTATGTGTCCTGGCGCGAAGAAAAAACTTATGCATTATACGGAATGAAGATGGAGAATGACTGTGTGACACCCATCCTTTCTACCGAAACACTTCTCATCGAAGCAAAAGAGGAATGGGAATGCCAGAAAGCGCCAGTGGCGGAAGCACCTTACATCATTAAACACAAGGGAAAATATTATCTTACATATTCGGGAAGCCATTATGAGAGCAAGGGATATGCCGTGGGCTATGCCACTTCTGATCAGCCCTTGGGACCTTATAAGAAATATGAAGCAAATCCGATCCTTTCCTATCATTATCTCGTACATGGACCCGGACATCACTGCATCGTGACCTCTCCGGACGGGAGGGATCTCTTTATTCTGTATCATACGCATCACGATACGAAGGAAGTTCAGCCGAGAAGTCTTTGCATCGACCGTATGCGTTTCACATCCGTTTCCGGAAAAGAGGACAAACTGGAAGTATACGGACCGACAGTGACCCCACAGCCATATCCCCTGTTGAGAGAATGACCAAAGGAGACCTTCATCAAGCTGATGGCTCAGCAGCCATACGCAAAAGTCACCCTCAAACCGCAAACGGTTAGGGTGACTTTTACATTCTATACCAGATCAAACCACCGAATTCTCCGGCGCTAGCTTACAGTAAATGGCTGATTTCTCCTTTACAAAATAAATTCAATCTGTGAAGTGCCCTCGTGGAGGCAATGTATAAAAGGGTTTTATCTTCCTCACTCTTATAATTCTCGCTATCTGTGTCGCAGATCAGGACTGCATCAAATTCAAGCCCCTTCGATAAATACACAGGGATAATAAATACACCCTCTACATTCTCTGCCGTCTCGTCTTTGATTAAATGGATCTTCAATTTCCCTTTTAAAATTTCATATAGGAAAGAAGCATTCTTTTCTGTTTTACATAGCAGCCCGACCGACTGATATCCTGCATCCAAACACAACTTAACTTCTGAAATAATCTTCCCACATAGTTCAAACCCATCTGAGGCAGGATGAATCTCAGGTTTATCTCCATCTCGATTAAAGCTTTCCATTGCGGATGTTTCCTGAATAAATCTCGAAGCGAATTTAAGGATTTGGTTTGTGCTTCGATAGCTTTTATCCATTGTGACAAGTGTAGCTTTCTTCTTATTCAAGATTTTACCTATGTTCTCATACAAAGACAAGTCTTCTTTCTTTTCCAGCGTCTGATTCATATCCCCCAGAATTGTATACTTTGCATCTGGAAACAAAAGCTTTAATATTTCATAATGAAGCGGATAATAGTCTTGGGCTTCATCGACCACGACTTGCTTTATGCCCCTGTATTTATCTGTACCATATATCTTAAGTTTCAGCCAGACAGCTGCTGCTGCATCATCATAATAGAATCTATTAGATATTAAGTTATCCTGCGTAAACTCCATGATATTCCTGATATCGCAGGGAAGTTCTATGTCCTTTGCCAGATGATGGAAATACATCGCATCCTCAAACATCTTGCTGTAAAGACATGGAATATTCAGTTCAGTCAATCTTCGAATTTCTTCTTTTATTTTCATGTATTCCGCTTGATTTTCGTGCTCCCTGTGATACTCTTTTGCTGCTTCCAAAGCAAATTCCGCTGCCTGATTTAATCGAAACCCCAGAGAAGTGGTTTTTCTGCCCTTCAAAAGTATTTCCCTTAGCTCTTCTTTTTCGGCGATGCATTTTTCACCATAATATAAATCTTCAAAATCGATCCATCTATACGGTAAATCGTCAATAAATCTGTCTAATATTTTCAAAAACTCAGGAGAGGTCTTAAATTGCAGGCTGTCTTTCATTGTCCTCTCATAGCAAGAATTTGTCATCATTATCTCCAGAAATTGATTTTTTGTCTGCAGACACCTGCACTGTAGAACATCAGAAAGGATTTCGTCAAACACGACTGATATCACATTATCTTCACCCAATTCAGGCAGAACATCGGAAATGTACTGTTCAAATATAGTGCTTGGAGATATAACGATGATATTATTGGCAGATAAACTGGACGATGACCCTTGATACATCAGATAAGCTGCTCTGTGAAGTGCAATGGAGGTTTTCCCACTTCCCGCTGCCCCTTGCACCATCATTAAATCATATTCCATATCTCGGATTACAACATCCTGCTCTTTTTGTATCGTCTCTACGATAGTTTTCATTTTTGAGGAAGTATTTTGAGCCAACATTTTCCTCAAAAATTCGTCTGCGATTTGAACGTCCGCATCAAAGAAATATTCCAATTTACTTTTTTTGATTTCATACTGACGTTTTAACCCAATTTCTCCCGTTATCTTCCCAACCGGAGCTTCATACAGTGCCGAACCGGACGAAAAGCGGTAAAACATACTTGCTATCGGCGCCCTCCAGTCATACACCAAAATATCTTTTGTATCGTCTTCTTTTAAAGAAGAAAGTCCTATATATATTTTATCAAACGAATCCTCATCATCAAACCTGAAGTCAATTCGTGCAAAATATGGTGAGTCAATCACCTTTTTCAATATTGTAATCTTATTGGCTATTTTCTCATAGTCTAAAAGCTTTTCTGTGATCGGATTTTGATACTGGCTCAACTCTATTAAATCTTCAAAGTTCTGACTGTTCCAAAGATTTGTTATCGAATGGGCAGAATTCTCCCTCATTTCCTTTTTTAAGAAGACAATTTCTTCACTATTCCCCTCATTATCAAGCCTCGCCTGTTTAAGTTGGCTTTCAGCCAGTAAAATTGTTTCTTCCAGCCTGTATTTTTCAAAAGCTAATTCCGATTGATTCTTCTCCATAGCGAACGTTCCCTCCATTTAAAGAAACTTATTATCGACTTATAAGAATATATCATGTTGCCGATGAAAAAAACAGACTTATTATTTTCTGAAATATATGATATGATTAAAATAGAAAGGAACAAAACAGTTTTTCGTAAAAAAATAAGAGAGAGCAGTTTGTGCTCTACTCTCTCTTATTTTTACTTTCCATGATCAATAGAATTGTCTTATTGATCTCAATATTCCAATCAGGTCATGTCCATCAGTATTGGCATGAAGATTCCACCCTGTACGCTTCGAGCAATAAATCCACACTGTTTTCCGCTCTTCGTGTCATACCAGTCTGAAAATGGAATTCGCGACTTGGTCTCTCTTTGATATTCTGCCACTGGTTCAATGAGTTGTTTTCTCTTCTCCGGATCATCCGTAATTGCCGCCGACCACAAAATCCAGTCACTCTTTGTATAGGCCTTTCTGTTGTCAAGTGGGACACCATACTTCTGGTTTTTCTTAAGATAATATTCTATCTCCATCTGATACAGCTGATCGGAAAAGAGACCGCTCTTGAAGAACTTATCCCAGATCGTATTATATTTTAAGCTCCAGCTGCCTTCACCGTCGAAGGTCAATCGATAATGATCTTTGTCAAATGCACGATCTTCCCAGCTTTTTGCCATAGTTTTTGCTTTTTCGTGATAGGTCTCATAATCTTTTTCGCTTCCTGCAAGTCTCAAGATCTGTGCATAAGCTTCGATCCCCACAATCGCCTTTGCAGAGAGATTGACATTATGTGAAAGGTGGCCTGCGAAATCATCCGTGCAGAGCTGCTCTCCCGGATCATCACCATAATCAATCAGATACTTCGCCCATTGCTTTAGACTATCCATATAGGGAAGGGCAAAATCCGCATTTTTATCCAGAAGGCAGGCGGCGGCTGTCATAATCAGCATATTCCCACACTCTTCCACCGGCATCTGGAAGTGATGCTCGTAGACGTCACACCCTTTCGGGAATTGATAATAAAAAGGAGGTATGTTTCCATTTTCACCGTCGTACTCATCTTTATGATCTTTCAGTCCATAGACCTGACCGGACGCATAAGGATAACGACCAACGTCATGCGGTGCGAAGTCAAATTCCCAAACCGGAAGCCGGCTGAACCGAAAGACCGGTCTGAGCATTCCTTTCACATATTCGGTATTATGAAGCAGATACAGAGGAACCGAAGGATAACTGACGTCCACGGTTCCAATACACCCATTCGAATCATTTTCCTTGGAAAGGAAGATGATTTCCCCGTTTTCATCTGTGATCAGCTTGTGTGCGGCGATACTCTGCCTATAGCTGAGATTGCACAGGTAAGCATAATCTTTTCCACCGGACTTCTTTGCCGTCTCTTCCAGCCACTGGTCAAATTGCCGTGCTTTCATTAAAACGATTTCTCTGTCCTCGAAGCTTGCCGCGATCGCATCAAGGATCGTTGCATATTTTTCTGTCCAATAAGCCTTCTTCCAGTTTCCAAAATAATAGATCGACAACAAATCGTCGTAAGCGATCACAAAAGATACCTTCTCCTTTTGATCGCAAATTACAGTGCTGCCCTTTAAGCGCTCCTCTTCACTGTCAAACACAATCTGTGTGTCTTCCGAATCGGAAGCGAGATACAGGGATCCCCAATCAATGGTGATGTTGTCTCCACTGTGACCGAGGGGAGTCTGATTTGCCTTACTCATAGAGGAGTAATGAAAACTGCCACCGGATGGAAGAGAAGCCTGATGGTTTCCACCGATTATCTTTCCCTTGGTATACCTGACAAGATCTGCTGTTATTTCCAGGTTTAAGCTTACTTCTAAGTCTCGTTTCTTTTCAATTACAAAATCCACATAGGTACATGGTCTTGACACCAAAAGTGGGTCGTCCAGCAAAATCGGAGAGGTAAACTGTGCGCTAAGCTTTACATCTTCGTTTTCAAAATAATAAATTGTAGATGTCGCCGTAAGCTCCATACCTGTCTGCGCAAGTACTTTATTGTCATCGTGGTTTCCCATAAAAAAATATGTTTCACTGTCCACTTTCAGACTCCCATACATTCTCTGCGGTATTCTGCTCCAATGCACAGTATCCGCGTCATAAAGATGATCTGATGGTGACCAGACCGAGAAATATGGATCGTGCGTAACCAATGGTACACTGGCTGTTTTCATTATTTTCATTTCTTTCCCCTTCCATTCACTTCTATAGTTTTTTCAACCTATGTGCAGCAATTATATTTCGTCATCCTCATTGTTCTCCATCTTTACACTCATGATAATACCTTGTGCAAAGTCTCCAAACTTTTCCCCAAATAAATTCATACCTCCGAGATTCTCAGTATCCGGCTTTACGCCAATTTTAAAACTAATATAATATCCATCCGCTATTTTAAGTGTATTCAATGTTTCATCTGAACTTTTTCTCAAATCATCAAAGCATCCTTTTTCATTGATGCGTATCGTCTGCAGTTCCCCATACTGCGTCATCGTATCACTCCACCAGTCAGGATTGAGATGACCTCTTCTGCCTCCAAAATCACCCCTGGAATATATGGTAGAGATCTCCTTTCCGTTAACCCATATCGTGATATCAGACGGCCAGTCATTTTGAAATCCCGGAGCTTCAGAGCATACTTCAAAGGAAAATGATATTTCATGTATCTTGCCTTTTTTTATCATGTAGTTAGGAAAACGATACTCCAGATTTCCCGATGCAAACCAGATTAGCTGAGCCTCATGACGATTCTCAGCATAAAACCCATAAGGTGAATCCTCAACTCCAAGGTAGGTGGTGTCACTTATGATCCCGCAATTTTCATTCACCTTGCAGTCATAATAATTTCCGATTCCCATGGGAAAATGATATTCTTTTATATTTTCATGATTGGCTTTATGTCGAAACGCATTAAAATAAATATCTTCAAATGCGATCCCGCAGACCTTCTGTGAACCTCTCACCCCTGGTTTTTCAGTAGCTGTAATCATACCTGCCTCTTCCAGCACTTTCACATGTAAGGCCGCAGAAGACAAAGGAATCTGGAAGGCATTCGCAATTTCACTTACATTCGCTGACTGATCAATCAGATATTCTAAAATATGAAGTCTCACATCAGATGATATCGCTTTTCCCACAAGTACAATCTGCTCTTTATTGTCCAATCCCAGATTAATTCTTTTCTTGTTGACTTTCATCCAGCACCACCTTTGTGATATGAGGGTCATGTTGTCCCCAAACCCTTTTATACAATCTATACATTCATGATAACATTTATTCTATATACGGTCAATATTAATTATATTTTTTATGTATTATTAAAATTGTATATTAATATCTAAGTTTCTGTCTATAATTTAAGCTATTTATACAAATTTTCAAAACATTTCATCTGTTTTCAAAATTAATAAGGATTATATTTTCATTTAAGATTCAGTATTAAACAGAGTGTATTGAATTTTTCCGACTTCAAAAGGAACTCTTTTGTTTTATTACAGTATTATTGTTACTTATAGAGCTGCTGCTGAAAAAAGCCATCACAACACTGTATTTTTTATTATGCAGTACTGCAATGGCTTTTCTATTTCTCTATTGCTCTGATATTATGAGGTTGGGGTCAAAAGTAATTTGACCCCTTATGATACACGGATTGTTACGCTCTTCGAGCTCTCACAATCCTACAAACATTCGAAATACACCCTAATCGGGTTGCTTTCTCATGTTTGTTCGGGTCCCAAGGTCATGCTTTTTCATGCAAGCATGAAACGCAGGACCTTTTGACCCTGGTATCATATTATGAGGTTGGGGTCAAAAGTAATTTGACCCCTATGATACACGGATTACTCCGCACTTTGTGCTCACGTATCTTCGCTCCGCCCCGGTCGGTGCTATATTATTAGTCCTGGAACGTTCCAACAAGGTATCTTCCTACTTTCAGCATAAATCTGGAAGCGTCACAGACAAGTTCGTCTGGAAACTGCCTGAGGAAAGAATCTGCTTCAAACGTAAACACCCCATCATAATCGATCTCTTTAAGCGCCCTCATAACTTTGTCCCACTCAATCTTTTGAGTAAACGGAAGAGTGTGCAAATCATGTATCAAATCATTGTCATGTACATGTAATGCGTGCAGGCGGTCATGTCCAAGTGCAAGAATCATATCAGTCGGTGTATTGTTTTCTCTCTTTTGCATCGCCGCATGGCCGATATCAAGGCATGCCATAAAATAGTCTGGATCAAGTGCATCGAGATATGAAACAAAATCATCCGGGCTGGAACAGGCTGCGGGTAATGCGGTGTCTGACTCCCTATCCCAATTAAACATATTTTCCAGGGCAATTTTCACATGGTACTTTTTCGCGAACGGAAGCAGATCATGATACAGTTTCATGTTTGTCTCCCAACAGCAGCGGGAATCACCGTCTCCTATGTCGTTCGGATAAATGGCCGGATGTATGATAACATTGGTTCCGCCCAGCATCCCGGTTACTTCGATCGCCCGAACCAGAAGAGGAAACATTCGTTGATTGAATGCATCATCCCCGGGAATATAACTCGGAAACGGTGCATGCGACTGATTACACACAATGCCCACTTCATCTGCCGTCTCCCGGAGTTCTTTTACATACTCCACATAACGTTCTCCGCCAATCGGGTGATTATTCTCCCCAATGTCAAACATCGAAAAATCATAACAGTCATACCCAATATCCGCAAGAATGCGAATTGTCTCTTTTTCTCCATAAATCTTTGCAATATGATCAGTTAGTGTTGAAATCTTCATAAATACCCTCCTTTTTTGCATGCTGCAAAACATCATAAGTTACCCCATTCGTGCATGGAACCTTCTTGAGTATATCATAAAAATCCGCATATCACAAAAGGAATGCGGATTTTTTTACTTAGAAACCCTGGGTATCAGATGATCATGCTAAGCCCGATTCTGTTTTTCAAAAGATCTATGGATATTACCTTTACTTCCACAATATCTCCAACGCTGACTACTTCAAGCGGATGTTTGATGTATCTCTTTGAGATCTGAGAGATATGCACCAGTCCGTCCTGGTGTACGCCGATATCCACAAAAGCCCCGAAATCTATGACGTTTCTGACGGTCCCTTTCAGGATCATCCCCTCCTTCAGATCTTTCATCTCTAATACATCAGTGCGAAGAATTGGTTTTGGCATCTCATCTCTGGGATCACGACCGGGTTTTTTCAGTTCATTTACAATATCTCTAAGTGTAATTTCGCCGATACCCAGATCCTTTGCCATCTTCTTATAGTCCGGTATGAAGTATAAAGCCGTTCCGTCCAGAATCTGTTCCGTCTGAAGGCCAAGTTTGTCAAACAGCTTTTCGACTGCCTCATAACTTTCCGGGTGTACGCTTGACGCATCCAGAGGATTCGTTCCATCATTAATTCTCATAAATCCCGCACACTGCTCATATGCCTTCGGTCCAAGTTTGCTAACCTTTAAAAGCTGCCTGCGGTTCGTAAATTTGCCATTCTTTTCGCGGTATTCTACGATGTTTTTTGCAACTGTTTTGCTGATTCCAGAAATATATTCCATCAGCGGAGCGGAAGCTGTATTCAAATCAACTCCGACTTTATTAACACAGTCCTCTACGACGCCGGTGAGGGCTTCTCCAAGCTTTTTCTGATTCATATCGTGCTGATACTGACCGACACCGATCGACTTCGGATCTATCTTTACCAGTTCTGCAAGAGGATCCTGCACACGTCTTGCAATAGATGCTGCACTTCTCTGCCCAACATCGAAATTTGGAAATTCCTCTGTTGCCAGTTTACTTGCGGAATAAACAGATGCACCCGCCTCGTTTGTAATCACATACTGTACAGGCTCTTTTATCTCTTTTAGCATATCTACAATCACCTGTTCCGACTCTCTGGAGGCTGTTCCGTTTCCGACAGAAATAAGTGTAATGTTATATTTTTTGATCATATTGATCACAGCCTCTTTTGCCGCACGGATCTTAGTCTCATTCGTCGGTGCAGTCGGATATACAACTTTTGTATCCAGCACTTTTCCAGTAGAATCCACAACAGCCAGTTTACAGCCCGTTCTAAATGCCGGATCCCATCCCAGAACAACATGTCCTTCGATCGGGGGCTGCATCAGCAGCTGCTCGAGATTCTTACCGAATACCTTAATCGCCCCGTCTTCCGCCTTTTCTGTCAGTTCACTTCGAACTTCACGCTCGATAGCAGGAGCAATCAGACGCGTGTAGGCATCTGCAATTGTGGTTTTCAGAACTGGCGTTGTGTTCGGATTATCATGTACAATCACTTTGTGCTCCAGAGATCGTAAGATATCATCTTCCGGGGCCATCACTTTGACCGTAAGGATTTTTTCTTTTTCGCCGCGGTTAAGTGCCAGAATACGATGTCCGGCAATCTTTGAAACCGCCTCTTCAAAGTTATAATACATCTCATATACCGATGAAGCATTTTCATCCTTAGCAGTCGAGACAATCATCCCCTGCTTCATGGTTGTTCTGCGAATTTTTGCCCTGTACTCAGCCTGATCGGAGATCTCTTCTGCTATAATATCACACGCTCCTGCAATTGCATCCTTTACAGAGGCAACACCATTTTCCTCTGACAGATAGCAAGCTGCCTCTTCTTCCAGAGATCTGTCTGTCATCTGAAGCATAATAATGGATGCCAGAGGCTGCAGGCCTTTTTCCTTTGCTATTGTTGCCCTGGTCCGTCTCTTAGGCTTATATGGACGGTATAAATCTTCAACCACAACCAGGGTCTGTGCCGACTGAATCTCTTTTTTCAGTTTTTCTGTCAGCTTTCCCTGTTCTTCAATACTTGAGAGTACTTGTTCTTTGCGATCTTCCAGATTTCTAAGATAAGTTAGTCTGTCATAAAGATTACGGAGAATCTCATCATTCAAAGACCCCGTAGCCTCTTTCCTGTATCTTGAAATAAACGGGATGGTATTCCCCTCATCGATCAGTTTAACAGCAGCTTCAACCTGCTGTTCTCTCACATCCAGTTCATCTGCGAGTATCTTATTCATATCCATAAAAAGCAGTACTCCTTTAAGCTATCTAATGTCTTTTAAAAATGAAGTGTATCCTTTATAGGCTTCATACACATCAGCCTTGCTGGTAATCTCAAATGGCGCATGCATATTCAGAACAGCCACACCACTGTCAACAACTTCCATTCCATATTCAGCCAATATATAAGCAATGGTTCCACCGCCCCCGACATCTACTTTTCCAAGTTCTGCAGTCTGGAACATCACCTTGTCATCATTTAACACTTTACGTATTTTTGCCAGATATTCCGCATTTGCATCGTTAGATCCACCTTTTCCACGGGAACCTGTGTATTTGTTGAATACCAGTCCTTTCCCAAAATATGCGGCATTTCTCTTTTCAAATGCAGATGCATAATTCGGGTCGAAGGCAGCACTCACATCAGATGAAAGCATACAGCAGTTTTTCAAAGCCCTGCGGAGTGCCAGCTCGGAATACTCACCTGTAAGGTTCATAATTTCAGCGATCGTGTTCTCGAAGAACCTAGATTTCATTCCCGTTGCACCGACGCTTCCGATCTCTTCTTTGTCGACCAGCAGACAGATTCCCGTTCTCTTGAGATTCTCTGCTTCAAGAATTGCGAGAAGGGATGTATAGGCACAAACTCTGTCATCCTGTCCATAGCCCAGGATCATGCTTCTGTCAAAGCCACAATCTCTGGCCTTACCCGCGGGGACAACTTCGATTTCAGCGGAAATGAAGTCCTCCTCTTCGATTTGATAATTTTCCTTTAAGATTTTTAATATGTTTTGCTTTACAGCATCTTTTTCTTCGCCTTTAAGCGGCTGACTCCCGATGAGAACATCCAACGCTTCCCCTTCGATCACATCTTTTGCCTTTTTCTCCATCTGTTCGCCTGCAAGATGGATCAGAAGGTCTGTGATGCAAAAGACCGGATCATCCTCTTTTTCGCCAATGGATATCTGAACCTTTGTACCGTCTCTTTTCACTACCACGCCATGGAGAGCAAGTGGAAGGGCAACCCACTGATACTTCTTTACCCCGCCGTAATAATGGGTGTCAAGGAGAACCATTTCGGTATCTTCGTAGAGCGGATTCTGCTTAATATCCAGTCTGGGGGAGTCAATATGCGCTCCCAGAATATTCATGCCATCTTCGATCGGATCCTGTCCGATTACGGCAAATAACATTGATTTTCCCATAAATTGTGCATAAATTTTGTCGCCTGGTTTCAGAGCTTCTTTATTCTTTATCTTATCGTCAAGATTTTTAAAGCCCTTTTTCTCAGCTTCCTCAATTGCAAGGGTTACGCATTCACGTTCTGTTTTTGCATTAGAAATATAGTTTTTATATTCCTCCGCCAACACATTTACTTTCACTTTCTGAGCTTCATCATAAGTATTCCATGCATTATTATCACTCATTTTACTCATTTGTTTTACCTCCCATTCTAATCAAGAAAATCTTTATTCCCATATCTTGTTGTTCATTCTTCTAAGCTGCCCGGATAGACTCTAGGTACACGCTGTCCTATATTGCATAACATCTCATAGTTGAATCTGGAAGATGGGTCCGCTATCTCTTCAATGGGTATGATTTTATCCCCATCCATTCCCACTAAAGTTACAACGTCTTCCACCTGAACATCTGAAATTTCGGTGACGTCAACCATCATCTGATCCATGCATATGCGGCCAAGTATCGGTGCATATTGTCCGTGAATCAGTACTCTTCCAATGGATGAAAGAGCCCGGGGATATCCATCAGCGTATCCGACAGATATCGTCGCAATCTTCGTCATCGGTTTATCCGTGACATAAGTTGCGCCATAGCTTACTCCCACACCTTTTGGAACATCTTTTACATGAATTACATGGGCTTTCCACTGTAAGGCAGGTTTCAAATCCAGTTGACTCTTCTGTACTTCTTCTGATGGGTAAATGCCATATGTCACAATTCCACAACGTACCATATCGTACCGATAATCTTTGAATTCCATAATCCCGGCTGAATTGCAGATATGTTTCAGAGGAATCTGAACACCTCTTTTTTCAAGCATATCCAGCATCTTCCTGTACTTTTGTGCCTGAATCAGACTGTAGCTTTTATCCATCTCATCCGCACGGGAAAAATGTGTGTACAAACCTTCCAGATTAATCTCAGAAAGGAGACTTACCGCTCGGATCTCATCGGCATCTTCTTCGGTCACCTGAAATCCTATCCTTGTCATCCCGGTGTCCACTGCAACATGTACTCTGGCTTTTCTCCCCTGTCTTTTTGCTTCCTCATTCAGCTTTCTTGCAGTATCCATACTGTAAATCGTCTGTGCAATATCATATGTTACAAGTTCAGGATATTGACTGGGAGAGGTATATCCCAAAATCAAAATCGGATGTCGGATGCCGCCTTCCCGAAGCGAAACCGCCTCATCAATCGTCGCAACTCCAAAGTAATCTGCCTGGTCTTCCATGAAGCGAGCAACTTTTACAGCTCCATGTCCATAGGCATCCGCTTTTATCACAATCAGCAGCTTTGTCTCGGGAGATATCTGTTTCCTGACTTCACGGATATTATGTCCAATAGCCGAAAGGGAAACTTCTGCATAGCATCTGAGATAATTATTCATGACTTCTTGCCTTCGTTTTTTTCTGCGTATTTCTGATCCCTAGGTTCCAGGATCGACGAATAAATATTTTTTACTGTTTTCACAACAACATGTGTCCGTGTATCCTTGACGCCACTCTGACTCATAATCCAGTTATAAATATCTTCAAGTTCCTGTGAATCCCGGTAAGTAATCTTCAAAATCAGATCAAAATCACCCGTTAAGTAGTAACACGATACGATATTACTGACATCCTGAACAGCCGCTGCGAATGCATCAAAATATTTCGGATGCTCAAGGCTTACTTCCATCAGCATTGTCATCGCACCACCGGTCTTCTTTTCATCTACAACAATCGTATAATTCTTTATCAGACCCGTTTCTTCCATCTTGCGAATTCGCTCAATTACCGCGGAAACTGACAGGTGAATCTGTTTGCTGATATTGGATGCAGTTTCTCTTGCATTTTTCTGCAGGATCTTTAAAATTTTATAGTCTGTTCCATCCATTCGTTTTTGTCCTCCAACAAATACTCCACTAACTTTATATCCCTTTACTAGTATAACAAAAATTTTACGAAAGTCTAGTTTTACAGATGAAATACTTCATATTCTCTCGTTGTCACGGACTTGTTTTCTGCCCTGCATTCCAGTCAGCGCCGCCCCGACTGCACCTGCATATCTGCAAAGAGGATCGGACTTTACTTCACAGCCTAAGATCTCACTTAGAATTGTTTTTAGACCCTCCATCTCTGAAAGTCCTCCTGTCAAAAGTACTGGAGATTCTACACCAATCTTGTCGGCAAGAACCGCCGCTTTTACGGCAACAGATCGGACTACCCCGCCTGCAACCTCTTCCCTGCTTTTACCGGCAGCCAGCAAAGATACAATCTCCGAGTCGGCAAATACAGCACACATGCTGCTAAGAGAACAACTTTTCCCCGCTTTCAGACATTGCGCAAATTCTTCCATATCTAATCCCATTCTGTGAGCAGACATTTCTAAAAAGCGTCCCGTTCCGGCCGCACACTTGTCATTCATCCGAAAGTCAAGTACCTTTCCGTTCTGTACGGAAATCACTTTTGAATCCTGACCGCCAATATCAATTACTGTTCGAACACCAGGCAGAATATATTGTGCACCTTGCGCATGACATGTAATTTCTGTAACTTTTTGGTCAGCAAAAGGAATCGAAACCCTTCCATATCCCGTCGCAGTCACTTTTACATCGCCGCTTTGGAGCCCTGCCTTGCCGATGAGTTCTTCGAAGATTTCCCGCGCACTCGTCTGCGGGCTCCAGCCAGTGGGCCGAATGTATTGCCCGAGGATCCCATATTCGTTCATCAGAACACCTTTGCACGTGGCTGATCCGCAGTCAATTCCCGCATATTCTTTCATCACAACATCTCCACAAAGGCCCCCGCACGCGTGGCGAGCTGTCCGATATCTGCAGTGCCATAATCCGTCTCCAACTGCAGATAAGGTATCCCTTTTTCATGTAAATGGCGGCGAATAGAATATGCTTCGACCGCATACGTATGGCATGCCTGCAGCGTCATTTCAACGACACCATCCACTGAAAACTGCTGGCAGAGACGATCCAAAAGTTCCATTCGATTCGGATTCGGAGTCATAACCGAACATCCAATCTGAATGTAGTGATCAGCTATATTTGTAATCGGGTCTCCGTCCTCCTTACACTGGCGGTCCATCTGCTTCGCACCTGTGCAGTTTTCATATGCCACAACCACAGCCCCTGCATCTTCGATGACCTTTACAACCTTTTCTGTGACACCGCCCATCGGACATCCGGTCACCAGAATTCTGGGCGCATCCTCAGACACCGTACGTTCTCCATTCTCATACGCTGTTCGAACACTGTCAATCGCATGTTGTATTTCTGCGACCTTATCCTCCCAGTTAAACTTAAACTGTGAACCAAAAAGCACCTGAAGTTGTCTTTGTCCCGTCATAGGCGGAGGTGTCATCGTACTCAGTTCATAGAATTCTTTTAAAAGTCTGCGTTCCATATTTCTCTTATGAATTGCTTCCCGCAGTTTTTCATCTGTGATTTCTATGTCAAAATCCTTTTCGACTCGTTCCTTCAGACGGACAATTTCAGCACGCCAGAGTGCCTTCGCCTCAGGGGTATCCTGTTTATGAGGCAGCTCCAGAATATGTACATTTTTCGTCTCGCCCAGCAGCTCATACATCTTTTTCTTCCCGTCACAAGTCGTCTCGCCGACAATCAGATCCGAAAAATACATGTAAGGACATTTATCGGTAATCGCAAATCCATAGCTGGACTTAATCAGCGGGCAAAGGTTTGCGGGAAGTACTTTCTCCGCCTCCTTGATTGTCTCATCACTGGTTGAGCATAACCCAACCGTGACCAGATCTGCTGCCATAAATATCTCCTGCGGTGTATACGTGCAAAACTGACCGACAACACCTTTTCCGCTGTCTTTAAGCTCTTTCATAGCAAGAAATCCCTGCTGCCTTGCATCGGCAAAACTGTCAAATACCTCAGGAAGCTCTGTTTTCACCTTAATCATAATTCTAATCCTCCGTGTTTACTTTGTCTATGCTTATAAAAGTATAACGATTTCATCAGAAAAATGCAAGCACGCAAAGAAACGGCGCCGCGGAAGTTTTCACAAACTTCCGTGACGCCTTTAGGGGAGGATAAGTATTCAAGTCATCATTCGTACAAGTATCAGTCAAAAACAAATGCTAAAAGGTGTTTGTCTTCTTCTGATAGTAAGAGTATACCCTTCTGGATTTTTATTATACACCAAATAATAAAAAATTTATATCAGATGCAGCAACAGCAGTTAAGTGCTGCATTGCATGCCAGACACTGACAGCACCAACTGCCCCAGTTGTTGTCCTGCCTGTCATATCCATAATCCTGCCCCATATTGGTATACCATTCTCCGCCTCCCTGCAGCTGCTGCAAGAGCTGGCGGTACTGAAAATTGTCCGGTTCCAGATTGACAGCCTGCTGCGCATCCTGGACCGCATTTATGTTATTGCCAAGACCATAATTCGCCATGGCATGCAGATAATACCAGTATGCTGTTCGGCCGGAGATATTATTCAGTACATTCATAGCCTCACTGAACATCCGGTTATTGATATAATTGGCAGCGGCGCGCATCTGCACATCCTCTTCACTGTTTCCATAAGTATGTCGATCCTGCTGCTGCCCATACCCGCCGAAACCACCAAAACCACCGAATCCGCCGTATCCGCCGTAACTTTGACTCTGACCTTGGGTCTGACCTTGATATCCCGATGTTTTGCCATCTTTTTCATCCATAATCTGCTTATAAGCCTGCTGAACCTGCTTGAACATCTCTTCCGCCTGATCTTTATTCGGGTTATTGATATTTGCATCCGGATGATACTTTCGGCTTAATTTTCTATATGCTTTTTTTATTTCATCCGTGCTGGCATCCCTCGAGACACCAAGCACCTTATATGGATCTTCCATCTATATCTATTTCTCCTCATGCCCACCGCTCTGTGACATATCCTTATCCTTAGAAGTAGTAAGCGTATCATATTTTGTCCAGATTCCAATATACAATATATTTCGTAAAATGTCTACATTTTCTATAATAGGAAGACGTTCAAACGCTTTGGATGCGGATGCCGCCATCATCTTGAGAATTTCTTCAACTGTATTTTGAAAATCTGATGTATCTTCTATAAATTTCAGTGGATTATAATTTCCACTTTTTTTATCTTTTTCCAGATCTTCAAAAGCATCCATCAGATAAATAAATTTACCAATATAGAATCCAAGCTCCCTCAGATCCTCACTCCAAATATCATCACCTGTAACATAAAGTTCTCCGAGTACCTCGCCGGTCAGTCCCGATGCAAGATCCAGATCCTGTGAATTATCTTTTTCACATTCGTGAATTTTTTTCAGATAATCCAAAACTGCTCTTGTCTGTCTGGGATATTTCTCTGTAATATTTCGAACGGATTTCTCGAGCAGCTTGGCTGCGGCATAACTCGCCTTCTTGTTCTCGTCTTCCCAGTCATCCATCAGATTATAATATGCCAATAAAACATTCATGTCCGCCGCATACGAAGTATATTCATTGCGAAGACATGGATGTTTTTTAACAGGATGAACAGCGCAGAAACGTTTCTGTCTGTCTGTTTTTCTTTCATACAAAGAAGTGAGCAATATCGCCAGAAATGTCATATCATAAGTGAGTGTCAGCCGTCCGGACTGCCCATAGGACTCTTTTAGCTCCTGGCATACCCCACAGTAGAATGCCTGATATTTCTGATAGTCTTTCAGTTTCAGTTCTTCTTTGTTAATCATAACGTAACCGAACATTCGGATGCACCCTCCTTATGTACGCTTTATGAACTCGTGACTGCACTTGGGGCATCGGATAGATATCGTGCCTTTTCCCTTGGGGACACGAATTTTCTGATGACAGTTCGGACACCTGAAATAGCTGTGTTCCTTATCCTTTGCCTGTTTTGCACCACCTTTGAAAAAGCCCAGAAATTTATCCTTCCATTCGAGGAATTTATCATTTTCTGCATAGCGATTGGCATGATTTTTTGACAGCATACGCACATAAGTTGTGATAATTAGTATTAATGCAATCAAAAAGAACCAGTTGTTACGTGACAAAGCAGAAATCAGCAGGAAAGCCAAAGATGCATACATCGTAAATCTTCCCAGTTGATCCATTCCGTAACGTCCCATCATAAATTGTTGTAGTTTGTCTCTAAAATTATTCATTGAACTCCTACTCCTTTTCTGTTTCACAATGCTGATACATAATCGTTAATAGAACTGTATTCCTTTTGGACAGGAAATGCAATTGATTTCACATTAAATTTTTCTAAATTTATTCTGAACCAGCCGTCATAAGAAGCCGCTCCAGTGCAGCACTTGTGTCAGGATAAGTAGTAAAACGAAGTGCCTGAAGTCCGGCATTTTTTGCCCCGTCCACGTTGTCCTGCCTGTCATCGACAAACACGGCATGTGCAGGGTTGATGTGATAAGTTCGAATCAAATCCTCGTAAATCTCCCGATCTGGTTTTATCTTATTGCATTGAAAGGAGAACAGGGACCCGTCCACGAGGGGAAGAAAATCCAGTTCTTTCTGTGTCTGTTCAAAGATCCGTTTCGAATAGTTCGATAAAATATAGACTTTTATGCCGCGTTTTTTTAATGACCGTATCCAGTCTTTCGCATAATCAAAGGCCGTAATTGTCCCTCCTGGATTCTGGTATAAAAGCCGCAGTTCCGCTTCATATTCGGGGGCATTTTTTACAAATTCTTTCGTCAGTTCTTCTGGTGTAAGGATTCCTCTGTCAGCTTCCTGCCACACAGGGCTTAAAAACATTGCATTCGCCAGAACTTCCTTCTTTTTTTCATCGTATCCGAAACTGTCCAGATATTTTTTCCAGTTATAATCAACCAGAACATTTCCCACATCAAAGATGACGGAATCCAGTCTTTCTCCATAGATTTCCCTATTCTTCTCTTTCAGCTGACGGTATACCAATACCATGACATAGATCAGCACAGGAATTGCAATCGTGCAGTACAGGCAAATCTTAAACATCATATAAGCAAATGGGCTGTCTATAAGCGCAAACACTAATGTTGCAAGATACAATCCAAGTAAAAGCGAGGCCGCAAGAAGCGCCAGGAATCTTTTTTTATTTTTCATATTTATCCTCCAGGGTTTAACTGCCATCAATCATTTCCAGTATAGGCAGACTTTTGAACTTCTTATCGATCACTCTGTGAAGATACTGGTCCATCAGATGCTCCAGTTCTGTAAGCACCTCAGGTTTCAAAGTGAACGTGTAAAGTTTATCGATTGGAGCGGACACCACATAGCGGCAGGCATAACGTGCCTGAGGGCTCATATCCTGTGCCTCCGGCGTATAGTCACCATTAATCGTAAGTATCTTAATCTCAAATACTCTTCGCACCAGATGATTAGAAAATCTATGGCTCAGCAAGGCCTTGAGCGATACGTATAGCAGGTTTAGCATCATCGTTTCATCGATACCCTCCTGTCCATAATAATCCGCAAACTCCAGAAAATAGAATCCATAATATACCCCTGGCTGTTCATTAGCCAGTTCCATAAAATAGTCTCTTACATCCGCGCTTACAAGAGTAAAGGAACTTCTCCCTTCGTATACAGTAAATATTCCAAATACGAAGGGATTTGTCGCTGCCATCAACGTGCTGTTTGACTTACGCACACCCCTGGCAAACATAGAAATTTTTCCACGCTCTCTGGTGAGCAAAACAACTCTTTTATCATACTCCCCGATTGGCATAACGGACAGGATCATCCCTGTTACTTGAATAGGTTCACTCATATTTTATCACCGGAGATTTCCATCATATCTCTTTTTTATCGTATCCATAGTTTTTAATCAAAAAATCACTGTCTCTCCAGTCTTTCTTTACTTTAACCCAGAGTTTCAGATTTACTTTCTCATCAAGAAGGTGTTCGATCTCATAGCGGGCATTGCTTCCGATTTTTTTCAGCATCGCTCCCTTTTTCCCTATGATAATACCCTTGTGAGAATCTCTTTCGCAGACAATTGTCGCTTCGATATCCGTAAGTTTGCCATTCGGCCGCTCTTTCATGCTCTCGATGGAGACTGCAATCCCATGGGGAATCTCTTCATCCAGGGCATGAAGTGCTTTCTCTCTGATAATCTCTGACACAATCTGACGCATCGGCTGATCCGTAATGGTATCCTCATCGTAGAATCTTGGCCCATAAGGCAGATACTTGAAAATAGAATCTATAATTACATCTGTATTCTCTCCTCGCAGGGCAGAAGCCGGAATAATTTCGTCAAAATCGTAGATTTTCCGATAGGCATCGATAAAAGCCAGTACCTCTTCTTTTTTCACCGTGTCCACCTTATTGATTACCAGAATCACCGGTATCTGATTTTCTTTTAGTTCCTCAGCGATATGACGTTCCCCCGCACCTATGAAGGTCGATGGCTCCACAAGCCACAGAATCAGATCTACCTCCTGTAGGGTGTGTTCGGCCACATTGACCATATATTCTCCCAGCTTATTCTTCGCTTTATGGATCCCAGGAGTATCCAAAAACACAATCTGCCCGCGCTCACAGGTATAGACTGTCCGTATCTTGGTTCTGGTTGTCTGCGGCTTCTTGGATGTAATAGCGATCTTCTGGCCAATCAGATGATTCATAAGAGTCGACTTTCCAACATTTGGTCTTCCTATAATTGCCACAAACCCCGATTTATCTTTTTCATTCAAAGTTTCTTTACCTCTTTAAAATATTCTCTGTCTTCTTCTATTTTGGCGGATGTCCCAATTACACAGATATTATTCTGTGCGATCACCGCATCCACGATTTTTGAAAGTTTTCTGATATCCTCGCATCCGGCATCCAGTATCTCCTCACGTTCCTTTTGGAAATCATCTTCTGTCAGTCCCCCAAAGTATGCGTTTAAAGACAGTTCACCTTTGGCCGAAGGATTCATCGGTGTATCGAGTGCACTGATTGTACCTATGATATATTTTGTCATATCCCTTTCAGGGCAGCTGAATTTCTCAAGATAATCTTTTATTCCACGATATACTTTCAGGGTTTTCTCCAGATGAGGATCCCGATAAGAGACAACGTACGATTCACCATTCCTCTTAAAACCGCTCATACATCCATAAGCACCTCCCTTTACGCGCAGATTTGCCCACAGATAATCATAATCCAGAATCATCTTGAGGATCCTCAAAGCCCCGGTATATTCATAGCCTGCCTCTTTAAAGTTACCACATGAAGCGACATACTGAACTTGTCCAGATGTTATGAATGCTTCATTCTTCTGCTCAAGGCGATAATTGATACATCCCTTTGCCAGCTGATCATGGCACAAGTATTCTTTTACTGCGGCAACCCTTTCCTTTGTCCCTTCAAATGCCTTCCCATCGCAGGTTATGCTGACAAAAAGATTTTCCGGACGAAAAATATAGCGCATCAAAGTCTGCAGCTTTGTCACAAGATCTGATTTCATCTCATCGAAGTTCTTGTCCAACCTCTCGACCAGTTCATAGAAAGCAATTCCTCCTACCTGTTCCTGAAAATATGCCGACGGCGAGAAATAAGAACTGGCTCTTAAAACTGCACTCGAATGCCCCGCTCCGGGAATCGATTGCTGAAGATTTGCTTTCATACTTCCCAGTATTTCGCGGAGTCTCTTCTCATCATCAATCTTAGATGTTGTGAGAATCTCTTTTATCATGTCAAATGCAAAATTCACTTTGTCATTCAGGCATTTCATCCGAACCCCAAACATCCGCGTACAGCCCAGGTTAAATTTGGGCTGCTGAAAGACCTGAGTACTGCAGTAGATTCCGCCTGTATTCGCATTGATTTCATTGAACAGTTCGGAATAGCTATAATTTCTTGTGCTTACATATCCAAGAACTGACTTTAAGATTCCCATATAAGGGATTAATTCATCTGGCACATTCTTAGTATCAAACAGAAGTGCCGCATAGGTGATTCCATTCGTACATATCTTGTGATGCAAAATTGTGGTATCTTCCTGCCTGTGCTGTTCATTGTAGAGTCGAACAGATTTCCGGTCGATGTCTGTCCGTTTCAAAAGAGGTATCCGCTGCTTGTTCTCTTCGCTGTCAGCGCTCTCCTGATATTCGTTTAAACTCTTCGTGTCCTGTACAAGCTTCGCAATCTCTGCATCCTTCAATCCGGCCTTATATTTTGCAAGCTTTTCCTTTGTCTTTTTATCTTCCTCATCAGCAAGACCCTTTTGGGGTACTAACGTAATTACCGAAGAATGCGGGTTTGAAATCAGATATTTTCGAATCAGATTTTCAAAATATCCGCTGTAGGCGTCTTTTTTCAGTTCATCAAATACATCCAATTGTTTCAGATGCAAAAATGGCTTCGTATCATCATAAAGCCAACTGTCAAAGACCGTAATTCCATACATCAGTCCCTTTGGAAATGACGCGTAATCTGCCTCACGGAAACGGAATTCGAGATAATTGATTCCAGCAAGAATTGCTTTTTTATCAACACCTTGATCTGCGATGCCCTGCAAGGTATCGTGAATAACCTGAAGGAAGCGCTCTTTGTCGGAGACATTGGCATTCCTTGCCGTAATCTCAAAATACGGCTGTAAAATTCCATCCGAATAAGAACCGTCGACATCCTTTCCGATCTGCGCATCCAAAAGAGCCTGCTTTACCGGTGCACCAGGTGCATCCAGCAGTGCATATTCCAATACGGCAAATGCAATATTGAGTTTCAAGTCTAGTTCATCGCCTACAACCATACTCTCGGACAGATACGTATTGTTCTTGTCATCCTCCTGATCCAGAATCGGATAAGAGGCACAGATCTCTCTTCTCTTATCAAATGGCTTCTGGTAAGCAATCTTTGAATCAACAGAGATCGCTTCAAAATCGCTTAAATATTCCTTATCCAGCCATTCAAGTTTCTCCTTCATGTTCATATTTCCATAGAGATAGATGTAGCTGTTTGAAGGGTGATAGTATTTTCTGTGAAAATCCAGAAATTCTTCGTAGTCAAGAGACGGAATCACCTTTGGATCACCGCCAGATTCCACACCATATGCAGTATCCGGAAACAATGAATTCAATATTTGTCTTCCCAGAACTTCTTCTGCAGAAGAAAAAGCTCCCTTCATCTCATTATAGACAACTCCGTTATAGGTAACCGGATCTGCCTCCTTTTCCAAATGATAATGCCATCCTTCCTGCTTGAAGATATTTTCATTCTTATAGATATTCGGGTAGAAGACAGCGTCGAGATAGACATCCATTAAATTTTGAAAATCTGTGTCATTGCAGCTTGCTACCGGAAACATTGTCTTGTCCGGATAGGTCATCGCATTGAGAAATGTGTTTAGGCTCCCTTTTACAAGTTCTACAAAAGGATCCTTTAAGGGGAATTTTCTGGAACCGCAAAGTACGGTATGCTCGATAATATGAGCCACTCCAGTCGAGTTAGCCGGCGGTGTCCGAAACGCAATATTAAAGACTTTATTCTCGTCATCATTCGAAAGCAGCATAACCCTGGCACCACTCTTTTTATGCCTGTAAAGATACCCCATAGCATGAATATCCTTTATTTCTTCTTTCTGCAGCAATTCATATGCTTCAGTCATAGCAAAACCTCCTTCTTAATTTTCCGGAATGAGATCCTGAAAATTATCTGTTATCATATTAATCTGATCTTTTGAAAGAGGAAGATTAAACCCAGATGGATTTAGCACAAATCCCTTTGAATCTTCGATCAGATAAGATGAAAGCTGCGCAAGTGTCAGGGGCGCAAGTTTCATCTTCAATGCCTTTTGTTTATAATGTTTCTGAAATTCCGCAAAATCACTGAATATCGGCTGGAGTATATTCTCATCCTTGTCTTTTACAAAAGGAATACGGATCTTTTCCTTTGAATCTCCTTCTTTCTTTTCCACTTCCAAACCCATGATAAATCTCGATTTGGCGATATCTCTGATCATTTCCTCTTCCATGTCGTGCAGCTGCACTTGATCATGCTGTACCGGGCGTCTCAGCTCCTGTATAAAATAAAGTGCCGAAAGCTGAAGAGAAGGATTCATCACAGGTATCTTCTCCTTCAACAAGTTCTCGAAATCCGGCTGCCTGATCAGATCCTGCAGCTGAATCCTTGTGATCGAATCTCCGTCATGGAACATGACAGCATTGACACCGATTGAATAAAGGGAATTTAAAAAGGATTTCTTTTGCTCCACTGGCACTTTCACACCTGCAAGAAGAATCTTATCCTCAAGGAAAGATTTTGCAAATTCCTGTATCTTTGTGGCATCTGCAAATACATGAATCTGATCATCGAAAGTTTCCTCATCGCACTCTACGAATGGCATCCTTGTGAACTGAGAAAAAGCAACCAGCATCTCTTCTAGTCTTTGCAGTTTCTTAATCATAAATGTATTATCTATGGACATATTTTCCCCCCGCATATCTGATTTTTTTCGAATCAATATATTTTTATTTTCAAAACTGATTCTTTAAGTATACCATAAAAGCAAATTATGGTAAACCTTATCATATGATACAGGATTACTTTCCAGAGCAAAAAAGATCTGTCATTTTTGACAGATCTTTTTTGCTTCATACTATTATCCGATTAATCCTCTCCGTAAAGAGTAACCAGTTTCTGCAGATATTCATATCTCTCTTTTGCATCCTGTGCGGACTGAGTAAAGAGTCTCTCAGCCTTTTCAGGGTTCGCACGTTTCAGAGAATTGTAACGCACTTCTCCGTTTAAGAAGTCTTCATAACTTTCTGTAGGCGCTTTACTGTCGAGGATGAATGCAGCTTTTCCTTCTTCTTTCAAAGCAGGATTGAACCTGTAGTTATTCCAGTAACCAGCTTTCACTGCTTTTTCCTCTTCCATCTGTGATTTGCCCATTCCCATCTTAATACCATGATTGATACATGGAGAATAAGCGATGATCAGTGATGGTCCCGGATATGCCTCAGCCTCTGTAAGAGCCTTAACGGTCTGGTTGAAATCAGCTCCCATAGCGATGTGTGCTACATATACATAACCATAGCTCATAGCCATGCCGCCGAGGTCTTTCTTCTTTGTCTCCTTACCGCCTGCAGCGAACTGTGCAACAGCTCCTGTCGGTGTAGACTTCGATGACTGACCGCCTGTATTAGAATAAACTTCCGTATCAAATACCATAATGTTGATATCCTGTCCACTTGCGAGAACATGATCAACACCGCCGTATCCAATATCGTAAGCCCATCCGTCACCGCCAAAGATCCACTGAGATTTTTTAGCAAGGAAATCCTTATTGTCAAGGATGTCTTTGCGTACATCGCAGTCACAATCGCAGCCCTCTAAGGCTTTTACAAGTTTATCTGTGGCATCACCGTTCGTTGCGCCAACATCGAATGTATCCAGATATTCTTTGGATGCAGCTTTCACTTCATCAGAAACCTTTTCACCATTCATGACAGACTCGACCTTCTCTTTCAGTCCGGCCCTGATCGCATTCTGAGCAAGCAACATACCATATCCAAACTCTGCGTTATCCTCAAACAATGAATTCGACCATGCCGGTCCATGTCCCTGTGCATTCGTTGTATAGGGGGTTGAAGGTGAAGAGTTGCCCCAGATAGAAGTACATCCTGTTGCATTGGCAATATACATTCTGTCACCAAACAGCTGGGTGATCAATCGTGCGTATGGTGTCTCACCACAGCCCGCACATGCTCCTGAGAACTCAAGCAGCGGTTTTCTGAACTGACTCCCCTTTACAGTATTTGCCTTGAACTTCTCAAGGACGTCCTCTTTCAGAGGAAGATCGATCGCATAATCAGAGTATTTTGCACAATCTTCGTTCTCTTCAAAGCTCTCCATAGTAAGTGCTTTCACACCTTTCTTGCCAGGGCATGTGTTCGCACAGGAACCACAACCTGTACAGTCAAGTGCAGATACAGTGATTGCGAATTTGTATTCTTTCATACCGATCATCGGCAGTGTCTGCATACCTTCCGGTGCAGCCTCTGCCTCTTCATCTGTCAGTGCAAACGGACGGATGACTGCATGCGGACATACATATGCACATCGGTTACACTGGATACAGTTTTCCGGATGCCATACAGGAATATTAACAGCGATTCCACGTTTCTCATAAGCAGAAGAGCCTGATGGCGTGGATCCGTCTGCATAATCCATGAATGCAGATACCGGCAGATCATTACCCTGCTGAGCACTAATTCTGGACTGAACATTGTTTACGAAATCTACAACATCTTTTCTGCCCTTATCGGCATGTGTCAGATGAATTCCATCTTCCTTGTCAGCATTCTTCCAGCTTTCAGGAACCTTGACTTCTACCACCTGTTTTGCACCTTCGTCAATAGCCGCCCAGTTCTTCTGAACAATATCATCACCCTTACGTCCGTAAGTCGCCTTTGCAGCAGCTTTCATCAGTTCGATTGCCTTATCTTCAGGAATGATATCAGCCAGTTTGAAGAACGCAGACTGAAGGATTGTATTGATACGAGTCGGTCCCATGCCTACCTCAATACCAATCTTAACACCATCAATTACGTAGAACTTAATATTGTGATTTGCAATATAGGACTTCATAGACCCGGGAAGATGCTCTTCCAGGCCTTCGGCATCCCATGGACAGTTCAAAAGGAATGTACCGCCATCTACCAGTTCCTGAACCATATTGTACTTGTCAACATAGGAAGGATTATGGCATGCCACAAAGTTCGCTTTGTGAATCAGGTACGTTGACTGAATTGGTTTCTTTCCGAAACGCAGATGAGACATCGTGATACCGCCCGACTTCTTTGAATCATAGTCAAAATAAGCCTGCGCATACATATCCGTATTATCGCCAATGATCTTAATGGAGTTCTTATTCGCACCTACGGTACCATCCGAACCAAGTCCCCAGAACTTGCAGTTGATTGTACCTTCCGGTGTAGTTACAAGACCTTCCTCTACGTCGAGAGACAGATGTGTCACATCATCTACAATACCAATTGTAAATCTCTTCTTCTCATGATTACCAAAAACAGCTACAATCTGTGCAGGAGTAGTGTCTTTTGATCCCAGACCATACCGTCCTGTGAATATCGGGATCTGATCGAATTTTGTTTCTTTCAATGCAGCAACAACATCAAGATATAAAGGCTCACCGATTGATCCTGGTTCTTTTGTTCTGTCAAGAACAGAAATCTGTTTAACGGAATCCGGAATGGCGTTAACCAGTGCTTCTGCAACAAATGGTCTGTACAGGCGAACCTTTACAACGCCAACCTTTTCTCCTGCCTTCATCAGATGGTCGATGGTCTCGTCAATGGTCTCACATACCGAACCCATAGCAATAATTACATGCTCAGCATCCGGTGCGCCATAGTAATTGAAGAGTTTATAGTCTGTTCCAATCTTTTCATTTACTTTGTCCATGTATTCCTGCACGATCTCAGGAAGTGCATCATAAGCAGAATTACATGCTTCTCTTGCCTGGAAGAATACATCCGGGTTCTGGGAAGATCCGCGCTGGTCCGGATGATTCGGGTTCAAAGCGTTACGACGGAATTGACTGATTGCATCTTTGTCGGCCATGTCTTCAAGATCTTCGTAATCCCAGGTCTCAATCTTCTGAATCTCATGAGAAGTACGGAATCCATCGAAGAAATTGATAAAAGGAACACTTCCTTTGATTGCCGCACCATGTGCGACCGGTGTCAGATCCATAACTTCCTGAACACTGGATTCACAGAGCATGGCACATCCGGTCTGACGACATGCATATACATCCGAGTGATCGCCAAAAATTGATAATGCATGGCTTGCAACGGCGCGTGCCGACACATCAAAAACAGCCGGAAGTCCTTCGCCGGCGATCTTGTACAGGTTTGGAATCATAAGCAGCAGCCCCTGAGAAGCTGTGTAAGTAGTTGTCAGTGCACCTGCCGATAGTGCTCCGTGTACTGCACCTGCAGCGCCTGCTTCAGACTGCATCTCAGTCACGCGAACTTCCTGTCCGAACATGTTTTTTCTGCCCTGGGTGGCCCATTCATCTGTAGCTTCAGCCATAACAGATGATGGAGTAATCGGATAAATTGCCGCTACGTCAGAATAAGCATATGAGACGTGTGCTGCAGCATGATTACCATCCATGGTCTTCATCTTTCTTGCCATATATGAAATCCTCCTTGTATAATTGAATCTTATTAACAGTACTTGAAACTGTCACCTGACAGTATTTTTATTATAGCATTCCTTAGACAGTGTGTCTATAATCCTGAGCCTATGTTTCAGGAAAAATACATAAATCACATGAAAATTATCATTTCGAAGACTGTGCCTTGATTTTTTCGTCAAGATCAGTCAGATAAATCCATCTTTCTGTCTTCTCTTCCAATTCTTTCTCAAGCTTTTCCTTTTTTTCTGATAGTTCATTCAGCTTTACAAAATCGGTTGCTGCATTTTGGATCTGGTCTTCTGTTTTTGTAATATGCTCTTCCAATGATGATATTTCTGTGTCAATCGTCTCAAATTCTCTCTGTTCCTTAAATGTGAACTTGAGTTTCTGGTTATGTCTTGGTTTTTCCGTACTTTTCTTCCTTATCGATGTCTCTTCAGATTCGGACAGGCTTTTGCCCACAGAACGCTCATCCTGCTGCCGTCTGTCTGCATTCGCGATCAGATAATCACTATAGCCGCCCTCATACTGGCGAATCTTTCCCTCTTCCTCAAAAGCAAGAATTCGCTGCACCACGCGGTCCAGAAAATATCTATCGTGAGAAACAACAATCACAATCCCATCAAAATTATCCAGATAATCCTCGAGCACATTCAGCGTTGGAATATCCAGATCATTGGTCGGTTCATCCAAAATCAAAACATTGGGGGCATCCATAAGGATGCGTAAAAGGTACAGCCTTCGCTTTTCGCCGCCGGATAGCTTTTCAATCCTTGTCCACTGCATTGTGCTGTCGAACAGAAATCGTTCCATCATGGCCGACGCTGTAATTTTACCCTCTTTTGTCTGAATATATTCAGCGCCCTCCCGAACATATTCGATCGCCTTCAAATCATCATTCATAGGAGCATATTCCTGAGCGAAATATCCAATCTTCACCGTCGCACCGACCGTTACCAATCCATGATCTGGTTCAATATCCCCGTGAATGATCTTTAAAAGCGTGGTTTTTCCGCATCCATTGGGTCCTGTAATTCCAACTCTTTCGTCCTTCAAAAAAATATGGCTGTAATCAGTAAACAACAGTTTACCACCATATGACTTCGCAAGATGCTCCGCCTCAATCGTCGTATTTCCTAGCCTTGAACTCACAGACGAAAGAGTAAGTTTTTCATCCAGAACAGGAGTCTTGACGTTCTGCATGTCCTCAATTCTTTGGATATGCGCTTTTTGTTTCGTAGATCTCGCACGTGCCCCCCTGGCCAGCCACTTTAATTCTGTCGTCAAGATACTCTGTCGTTTTCTCTCAGATGCCTGTTCGATATCCAGGCGCTGAGCCTTTTGCTCGAGATATTTTGAATAACTTCCCGGATAACTATAGAGTGATCCCCGATCCACCTCCACGATTCGCGTCGCCACACGATCCAGAAAATATCTGTCGTGGGTCACCATGATGAGTGTTCCACGGTATCCGATCAGCCTGTCCTCAAGCCACTGAGACATCTGATCATCCAGATGGTTCGTCGGCTCATCAAGAATGAGGATATCGACAGGATTTAAAAGAGTCTCAACGAGTACAGCTCTCTTCCTTTGCCCACCTGACAGCTCACTTAATTTCTGATTAAATTCTGTAAATCCCAGAGCTGCAAGCATGGCCTTTGCCTCGCTCTCTTTTGTGAATTCCTCGGGGGTTTTCGGATTCCTCTTTGAAACAAGGCCAAGTAATGTCTCGTCTTTCTCAAATACCGGAGTCTGAGAAAGGTATCCGATCCTGATATTTTTACCCTTAGTAATTTCACCATCATCTGGCTGTTCAATGCCCGCAATCAGCTTTAAAAGAGTTGACTTTCCCATCCCGTTGATACCGATCACGCCAACCTTTTCACCTTCCTGGAGGCCGAAACCGATATCGTCGAGCAAAATTCGATCACTGAAAGATTTTGTGATGTGCTCCATCGAAAGTATATTTACCTGCAAAGCTTCGTGACCACCTGATTAATTACTTTTCCGTCGGCTTTCCCCTTCATGTCAGACATAACTTTCTTCATGATCTTACCTTTATCTTTCGTTGCAATCACATCCGCAAATCTGTCTTTCATATATCTCTCAACTTCCTCTTCGCTCATCTGTTTTGGAGCATACTCACTGATTACATCGCAGCGAAACTGATACTCAGCCTTTAAATCCGCCCTGGAATCCGGGCAGGTGTCAAGTTGTTCTTTTGCTGTTTTCAGTTCCTTCAAAATAACACGGTTAACGAGCTCCTCGGAAATATTGTCTCTGTTTCCTTCATCAATTGCTGCCTTTTTCACGGCAGATACCAGAGAAGAAATCGCTTCTTTTCTTGGCTTGTCTTTAGCTTTCATTGCTTTGATCATTTCAGCCCTTAACTCTTCAAACTCCATATCTAAACCTCCAAACCAACCTATATCCGGGCTACTCCTGTATCTCTTGCAGCTTTCGCTACTGCCTCGGCAACAGCAGGAGCCACTTTTTTGTTAAATGGATTCGGGATGATATAGTCGGCATTCAATTCTTTTTCATCAACTAGGCCGGCAATTGCATATGCTGCCGCCACTTTCATCTCATCGTTGATATCACTCGCGCGAACATCTAAGGCTCCTCTAAAGATCCCCGGAAATGCTAAAACGTTATTGATCTGATTCGGAAAATCGCTTCTGCCTGTTCCAATCACGGCTGCGCCTGCTTCTTTTGCGAGATCTGGCATAATCTCCGGTACCGGATTCGCCATCGGAAACAGGATTGGATCAGGAGCCATGCTTTTTACCATCTCTTCTGTCACAGTCCCTGGAGCTGAAACCCCGATAAATACATCTGCTCCCTTGAGCATCTCTCCCAGAGTTCCCTTTTTCTTCTCGAGATTCGATATTCTGGCCATCTCCTGCTTTTCTTTATTCAGGCCTTCCCTTCCGTCATAGATGGCACCCTTTCGGTCACACATGATGACCTCTTTCAGTCCCAGACTCACCAGTAGTTTGATGATCGCTATACCTGCTGCACCTGCTCCTGAGGTGACAACTTTAATATCTGAAATGTCTTTTCCCACGAGTTTTAAGGCATTAATCATAGCAGCCGCCGTCACCACCGCTGTACCATGCTGATCATCGTGAAAGATCGGAATATCACAGCGTTCTTTTAATCTTTTTTCAATCTCAAAGCATCTTGGTGCTGAAATATCCTCAAGATTCACACCGCCAAAGCTTCCTGCTAGTAATGCAACTGTATCTACAATTTCATCCACATCATTTGTCCTCACACAGAGAGGAAATGCGTCTACACCGCCGAATTCTTTAAACAGTACACACTTTCCTTCCATAACTGGCATGCCCGCTTCCGGCCCGATATCTCCAAGGCCCAGAACTGCAGAACCGTCAGTGATCACGGCTACCATATTGCCACGGCGTGTGTACTTGTAGGATAAATCCTTATCCTCGGCGATACGAAGACAGGGCTCGGCAACACCCGGCGTATATGCAATCGACAGATCCTCGGGAGTTTCCACCTTTGCTCTGCTTGTAACTTCAATTTTTCCTCTCCATTTTTCGTGCTGCAATAATGCCTTTTCTTTCACATCCATGATTAGTCCCTTTCCGGCTTTCCCTTAAGCCTCTAGCTTCTGTTAATATAACTTTGTCCGTATGTCATAGCAGCCAAAGATTGTTATATTCTTATCATACCTCTTCGAGTAATGAATTGCAATCCAAAAATCAAATTGTTCGGCTGTAATATCTGTTTGTGCCAATCTGAACACAGTTATACTTTCGAAAAAAGACTAATAAATCTGTCCCTTCGCCGCGGCTATTTTTTCGGTGCATCAAGTAGTTTTGCAAGGCCTTTGGCATAGGCGATCAGCATTCGCCTGTCATCTTTGGAAAGATTTTTGTAAATTTCCAGCAGCTCTGTCTGAGAATTGGTAAGCGTGTATTCTTTTATGCCCTCCAAAAAGAAATCTGATAAAGTAATCTCGAAGGCATCACACATTTTCTGAAGTGTGGGAACTGTCGGTATATTCGTCCGGTGCAGCATGTTGTTAATTGTGGAGTAAGGAAGTCCGGATTCCTTTGCAAGACGGTAATACGACCACTTGCGTTCCGCACAAAGCTCCTTGATATGTTCAATAACATCTGTATCTCTCATAATTTATGCCCCATTCTTTTTCGTGTATTTTGTAGTAAACTAAGATGTCAATGCACAAAGGTTCGTTTGTGCCGGATGGAGTCCTGTTTAGACATACATTATAAATCTATTGTAGTTGACTAAATGATAAACGATAGATGTTAATAAGAGCGTGAACTATATACTTCATATGAGTGATAATTACGAGACATTTCCCCATTAGTTACGGAGCTTTCTTATTTTTGGAGATTATAAAACCACTGGAGATTTGACCAGTGGTTTTATAATTTGCTATCCTTTTAATGAAAAAAATCCCGGAAACATAAGCTTTCCGGGAAGTGATTATTTATGCAGCGATCTTTGATTTTGCAAGTTCTGCAAGTGTTGAAAAACCATCTTTATCATTGATTGCCATGTCAGCAAGAACCTTTCTGTTGAGTTCTACACCGGCAAGTTTTAATCCATACATAAATTTGCTGTATGAAAGGCCGTTGATACGTGCTGCCGCATTGATACGTGCAATCCAAAGTTGACGGAATTGTCTCTTCTTTTGCTTTCTTCCTGCATAAGAACTGGACAGTGCTCTCATCACTGACTGTTTTGCAACTCTATATTGTTTACTTCTGGCACCTCTGTACCCCTTTGCCAGCTTTAAAGTTCTGTTATGTTTTTTCTTAGCGTTCACTCCGCCTTTAACTCTTGCCATTTCTTATATTCCTCCTTGAAAACCTCTTACGAATACGGTAAGATTTTCTTCATATTCTTTACGTTTGTTGCATCAAGAACAGTAGACTTTCTAAGATTTCTCTTTCTCTTTTGAGATTTCTTGGTTAAGATATGGCTCTTATATGCTTTGTTTCTCATAATTTTGCCTGTTCCTGTTGTCTTAAAGCGCTTTGCAGCCGCTCTGTTTGTCTTCATTTTTGGCATGTTAACTTCCTCCTAAAAGCAACGTATCTTTCAACGTTTTTCTGATAAAAACATGGTCATACTTCTGCCCTCAACCTTAGGTGCCTTCTCAACCGAAGCGATATCAGACAGACTTTCAGCGAATTCATCAAGGATATGTCTCCCATTGCTCATATGTGCCATCTCACGGCCCCTGAAACGCAGAGTAACCTTAACTTTATTTCCCTTGGAAATAAACTTTCTGGCTGCACCCACTTTTGTATTCAGATCGTTGGCGCCGATGTTTGGTGACAGACGTACTTCTTTGATGTCTATCGTTTTTTGCTTTTTCTTGGCTTCCTTTTCCTTACGGGCAAGTTCATACTTATATTTTCCATAATCGATGATCTTGCAGACAGGCGGTTTCGCCTTCGGAGCAATTTTTACCAGATCCAACCCCGCCTCCTGTGCCTTTCCATAGGCGTCTCTGGAAGACATAATACCCAACTGTTCCCCATCTTTACCGATCAGACGGACCTCTCTGTCACGTATCTGTTCGTTAATCATTAATTCGCTAATTGTTGTACACCTCCATAATATTTTCCTTGTTTACACTTCGCTCTTGTTATGAAATTCCATCTTAATATAGGCTTGTCACAGCATAAAAAAAGATAGTCAGTCAGACTATCCACCGTTTACGTATCTGGACATATGTAGTCCATTCAATCGTCTTATTAACCATTAGTCGCTTCAGGCGCTAAGGTGAGAGTGGATACTCTTCTTTGTTTTCATACTCGCTTATAATATCATAGTTGAAGTCAGCCGTCAAGCACTTTTTGTTACTATTCAGCCATGCGCAAAGCGCAGCAGCTCAAAAACGAGCTTATGGCTGAATAGTTGGCATCATCAGTTTTGTGTGAATGTACTGCATCTGGTCTCGTCGCTGGTACAAGCCTCATTGCCTCCGACATTTATGGCACCCGCAACGCATTTACATTGTTCATTATAGCTGCAGTTTTCTGCTTCGCAGTCAATACCTATGGTTGTACATCCTGAGCTTGCACTATTACTCATAGAACCTTCTTTGCGCTCAATAAAGCTCTCGCATGAAGTTTGATCCGAATCGTGTGCATTTGCACCGCCTACTTTGATCTCTCCTTTTGAACAGAGCTCATCAACATTGTAAGCACAGGTTGCAGCGGAACAATTTAATACTGTCATAAGTCTCTACCTCCTTTATATACGGAGATAGTATTGACTTAATCATTCGCTTTTATTCGAATTTCCTCTTTTATTTCTTTTATGAAACCTTCCAGTTCTTTCTGTCCCAGATCGCCCTTTCTGCGGTTTCTGACAGATACACATCCGTCTTCCTCTTCTTTTGCACCGACAATCAGCATATATGGAACCTTCTGATTTTGTGCCTCTCTAATCTTATATCCGATCTTTTCAGAACGCAGATCAATCTCTGCACGAATTTTGGCGTTCTGCAATTTGTCAAGGACTTGGTTTCCATATTCTTCATATTTTTCTGATATCGGCAAAACCTTTACCTGAACCGGTGAAAGCCATGTCGGAAATGCTCCCGCATAGTGTTCAATCAGAATTCCGATAAAACGCTCCACCGATCCGAGAAGAACTCGGTGAATCATAATCGGTCTGTGTTTCTCGCCGTCCGCTCCTGTATATTCCAGGTTAAACCGCAGCGGCAGCTGAAAATCAAGCTGAATGGTCCCACACTGCCAAGTTCTTCCGAGCGAATCCTCCAGATGGAAATCAATCTTCGGCCCGTAAAATGCACCATCACCTTCATTTATAAGATAATCGGTCTCCATCTCATCAAGAGCACCACGCAGAGCATCGGTTGCCATCTCCCAGTCTTCATCACTGCCCATACTGTTATCCGGGCGAGTAGAAAGCTCCACATGGTATTTAAAACCGAACAGATTGTAAACCTCGTCGATAAGTTTTGCAACTTTCTTGATTTCTTCCTTCATCTGTTCCGGTGTCAGAAAGATATGAGCGTCGTCCTGTGTAAAACAGCGGACACGCATCAGCCCATGCAGCTGGCCTGACTTTTCATGGCGGTGTACCAGACCAAGTTCCGTAAGACGCAGCGGAAGATCACGGTAAGAACGCGGTTCCGATTCATAGACCAGGATGGATCCCGGACAGTTCATCGGTTTGATTGCGTAATCTTCCTCATCAATTTTTGTAGTATACATGTTATCTTTGTAATGATCCCAGTGTCCGGATGTCTCCCACAGAGATCTGCTCAAGATAACAGGAGTCGAAATTTCGTCATAATGATTCTTCACATGGAGTCCCCTCCAGTAATCCAAAAGAGCATTCTTAAGTGCCATTCCCTTCGGAAGGAAAAACGGGAACCCGGGACCCTCATCACTCATCATAAAAAGGCCCAGCTCACGTCCCAGTTTTCTGTGATCACGTTTTTTTGCCTCTTCAATCTTGTTCAGATACTCTTCCAGATCCGCCTTCTTTGGAAATGCAGTTCCGTAGATACGAGTGAGCATCTTATTGCGCTCATCTCCTCTCCAGTAGGCACCGGCGATACTTGTGAGCTTAAAGGCCTTCACAGGCTTTGTGCTCATCAGATGCGGTCCTGCACAGAGGTCTACAAACTCTCCTTGCTCATAGAAACTGATCTCTTCTCCTTTTGGAAGATCCTCAACCAGCTCTACCTTATATGGCTCATTACGTTTCTCCATAAAGGCAATCGCCTCATCCCTTGGTTTCGTAAATCTTTGAATCGGATAGGCCGCCTTTATAATCTTTTTCATCTCTGCCTCAATCTTAGCCAGATCTTCCGGAGTAATCGGCTCTTCACTGTCAATGTCATAATAAAATCCATCGGCGATCGACGGACCGATTGCCAGCTTTACATCCGGATATAATCTCTTAATTGCCTGTGCCATAATATGTGAAGTTGTATGGCGATATGCAGCCAGTCCTTCTGGATCTGAAGGTGTATGGATAGCAAGGGTACAATCCCGGTCGATTTCATGACGGAGATCCACAATTTCCCCGTTGACTTCCCCACAGGCAGCCATTCTTCCCAGTCCTTCACTAATATCTTTTGCAATATCAATCACGGACAACGGCTTGTCATATTCTTTTTTTGATCCATCTTTCAATGTTATAATCATATACATCCTCCTTTATTTAACTAAAAAAGTCCCTCACAGCCGTATCAAAATACATACTGTAAGGGACGAATCATCAATCACATTCGCGGTTCCACCCAAATTGTTTTAAAAACCACTCATTACGATGATAACGGAATCACCGGACCGAATTGGGGCCACTCAAAGGTAGTTTTCAACCGTTTCCCGATAAGACACTTCCAGCTTTTATGTCTCTCTCTGTAACGTTTCACGATTTACTCTTCTTCTCAACGTGTTGTCTTCTATGTGGCTTAAGTATAACACGCCATCTGGCATTGTCAAGGTGTTTTTTTTAAGTTATACTTAAGGTAAAACAGCCCACAAGGGCGAATTTGGAGGTTTTTTAAAAATGAAGCTGATATTTATACGTCACGGAGAACCCAATTACGATATCGATTCTCTCACAGAAAAAGGATGGCGCGAAGCCGAATATCTGTCAGAACGGACCAGTAGATGGGACATCACGGACATCTATTGTTCTCCCCTCGGGCGGGCACAAGATACTGCAGCTGCCTCGCTAAAAAAATTAGATCGAAAGGCAGTCACCTGTGACTGGCTAAAAGAGTTCGATTCCCCAATTGTGGACCCACAGACCGGAAAACAGGTTCTCCCCTGGGATCGAAAATCCGATTATCTCAATACTCATCCGGAATTGTTTGATTTGGACGGATGGCACCAAAGCCCGGATATGATCTCGGGAAATCTAAAGGAAAATTACGAATATGTCACGGCAAAGATGGATGAGCTGCTCGTAAAATACGGATATCGCAGGGATGGATACCGCTATCTCACTGAGAAAAATACTCATCGCGACGATGTTGTCGTCTGTTTCTGCCATCTGGGAATCACAGGTGCATTGGTCTCTCACCTGATCAATGTGACTCCCCACCAGTTATGGCAGGGATTCTTTCTCGCCCCGACCTCCGTCACTGTACTCGGAACCGAAGAGCGTACTCCGGGTGAAGCATACTTTCGATGCCAGATGATGGGCGACACCTCCCATCTGCTCCTACATAGCGAACCGGTATCCGTCTACGGATCCTTTACAGATCCATTTCAGGGGTAACGATCCCAGAATTCTTTTACCTCATCTGCGATCGTTTTGACGGAGCAGGTACTGTATGTCTTCCATTCCCGCGGAAAGAGATCCAAGTTCTCCCGATACCGGAAGCGTTCGTCTAAAAGCACGACCACTCCGGTATCTTCATCTGTTCGTATCACACGTCCCGCGGCCTGGAAGACTTTATTCATGCCGGGAAAACGATAGGCGTAATCAAAGCCTTTTTCGCCCCGCCTGTCATAGAATTCTTTCAGAATTTCCCGTTCCGTATCCAATTTTGGAATGCCTGTCCCCACAACGAGCGCTCCGATCAGTCGTTCCCCGTCCAGATCAATTCCTTCTGAGAAAATTCCTCCCATTACACAAAACGCGATCAGAGTCTCTGAATCTGTGCTGTTTAGGCTAAACGCATCTAAAAAAGCCTCTCTTTCGGTCTCGTTCATACCGGAAACCTGCTGCAGCACCTGGACACCTCCGTCAGCCTCTACCTTGGGCAAGAATGACTCCTGAAAGATATCGTTTACATCTTTCAGCATCTGATAAGATGGAAAGAACACCATGTAATTTCCCTTTTTCTGCCCCACCGTCTGACAGATATAAGAGGCAATTCTTGTATATTCCTCTGTGCTCCGCCTGGTATATTTCGTGCTCACGTCATTCGTCAGAATCAGTTTCCGTTTGTCAGGGTCAAATGGCGACTCCACATAAACCGCATAATCATCTTTTCTCACGGACAACAGTTCTTTATAATAACGGACCGGGAGAAGTGTCGCCGAGAAAAATACTGCACTCACTCCCTTATTCAGACATTCCTGCAGATTGTCCGCCGGATTTACGCAAAATAGTTTCAGCATAAAGCGTCCGTCTGCCGTATGTCTGGCATAAATCATATAATTTTCGTCCATGATTTCGTAGATATTGACAAACGACTTCACAGAAAAATAAAATTCAAGAATCTTTTTTCTCAACTCTCCATTTCCCAGATCCTGAAGAAAACGTTCCAGTTCTCCCACCAACCCCATCATAGAAAGGAGAAAATTTCCGACATTTTCAAGTTCCAGGTAATCTTTGCTGCACTCTCTTTTAAAGGCAAGAAGCTGCCGATTGCAGCGTTCCAACACCCTTGCAAGTTTTGTATCGTGTACGTAAGGCTTAATCAGCTTTTTGATCTCCAGAAAATCCTCTTTATATACGGCTGCACTGTACATCTGCCTTCCTCGTTCCACCAGATTGTGGGCCTCGTCAATCAAGAAGAGATATTCTCCCTTTCCCATGCCTTCTCCAAAGAATCTGCGAAGACGAACCACAGGATCGAAGACGTAGTTATAATCACAGATGACTGCATCGACCCATGTAGCCAAATCCAGCTGAAATTCGTAGGGGCAGACTTGTGCCTTATCTGCCGCCTCCAATACCACATCTCTCGATAACGTATCACTGTGATTCAGAAGCTCAAAAACCGCATCATTTACCCGGTCATAATGTCCTTTTGCACGTGGGCATGTCTCAGGACTGCAGTCCACCTCATCACAGACACACATCTTTTCCTTTGCCGTCAGCGTAATCACTTTATAGAGCAGGCCTCTTTCGCTTAAGATTGAAAACGCCTCTTCTGCCACGGTCCGGGTGATCGTCTTAGCAGTAAGATAAAAGATCTTATCTCCTTTGTTCTCCCCCACTGCGCGGACCGCCGGAAAAAGTACCGACAACGTCTTCCCAACACCCGTAGGTGCATTTACAAAAAGCTGTTTCCCCCTGATAATCGTGCGATATACATCTGCCACAAGCTTTTTCTGTCCTTTTCGGTATGGATAAGGAAATTCCATCCCCTGCATTGATGCATTCCTCTTCTGTCTCCACAAGTACTGAAAATCTGCCCACTTCTGGTATTGACAGATCAAATCTGTAAACCAATTGTCCAACTCTGCCATTAAAAAAGTCTCGTTGAAGCGTTTGATCTCCTCTGTCTCCAGATTACAGTAAGTCATCTGAATCCCCATCTGCTCTTTATGGTTCAAAAGGGCATAGATGTAGGCATAGCATTTTGCCTGTGCCACATGAACCGGCACCGGCTCTGTAATCTCCGAGATCAGTGTATAAGTACTCTTGATCTCGTCAATCACATCCATGCCATCTTTATAGAAGATTCCGTCTGCACGGCCTTCAATCCGCAGAGTATAGTGATCAAACTGTTTCTCATAGATAAGCGGACATTCTGGACGATAACCAGCCCCCATACTCTTTTGAATCTTTCTGTGGATACGGCTGCCTTTTTGCATCGCCTCTTTATCGGCAAACCCGTCCTTTCGGTTGTCTAGATCCCCGCTGCGAAGCAGGAATTCCACCAATGCCCGCACGGATATACGGATTGTCTCCATCCTATCACCTTTCCTGCGTCTTCTTGCGCCTGTACAAGCTGCCCGTTGTTTCCACAAGCCTGCATGATACATAGAAGGACATAACAGAACGAATGTTCCTCTGTTATGTCCTTCTTTTTGTGCCTGTCAGGCCACTGAATACTTCTGTAAAGTTTGTTTAAAATCCTGGTCTTCGCCATAGCAGTGAACAGTCAATGTTCTCGACAAGTCCATGCTTAATATACCCAGAATGGATTTGGCATCTATGATAAAGCGATTGTAAAAAATGTCTATGTCAAAGTCACACTTTGATGCTGCGCTTACGAAGTCTTCAACGGCTTTTACATTCGGCAGTTTAATTTTGCTTTCTGCCATCATAATCACCCTTTCCAAAGCGTTTGCTTACTTTTCTTGTGATAGGTAATACAATCAAAACCATATACCTATCGTATAACAATTATTGCACGATCGCTTATTCTTGTCAAACATTCTTTTTAATCATCTTATCCGTGCTGTTTATGACAGCTGAACCAGAGCAGTCAGTGCATCATCAACGTATTCATTCAATACGCCGGAAAATGTTCCCGCATCGGCAGCATTTGCATAATCTGTCCGAATCGGCATCTTTCCCAGGACTTTTGTTCCCAAATCTTCCACAATCTCATCAATATGGCTTTGACCGAATACTTCAATCTTTTTCTCGCAGTCCGGACATTTTACATAACTGTAATTCTCAACCACACCGAGTACGGGAATTGCCATCATATGTGCCATCTTATACGCTTTTGTCACAATCATACGCACCAGCTCCTGGGGAGATGATACGATGATGACTCCATCGACCGGGAGGGACTGGAAGACAGTCAACGGAACATCTCCGGTTCCCGGCGGCATATCAACAAATAAGTAATCGAGATCTCCCCAGACTACCTCACTCCAGAACTGTTTCACAACATTTACCAGAATGGGCCCTCTCCAGATCACCGGCTCCTCTTCATTTTGCAGCAGAAGATTTACGGACATAATTTTTACGCCATTTTCCGCCTCAGCCGGATACATCCCGCTGTCATTCCCCTTGATGGAACCATGAAGTCCATACATCTTGGGAATTGAAGGACCGGTGATGTCTGCGTCCAGAATACCCACGCGATATCCCATCTTTGCCATCTGATTTGCAAGTGAAGCAGTGACAAACGATTTACCCACTCCTCCTTTTCCGCTTACAATGCCAATGACATGTTTAATACTTGAATCCGGATTCAGTTTTACATGTAGATCCGGCATTTTATTCGTCTCTTTTGCCATTATTTTTTCCTCTCTGTTTTTTTACTTGATAAATCTGTCGATTGCCTTATTCAGGTCCTCAAGTGCTTCCATATCTCCGCTTTCCACGGCATCCACAATACAATGCTCAATGTGATCCTGCAGGATCACTTTTGCAGTATTATTGATTGCAGACTTCACAGCCGACAGCTGAATCAGAACTTCACTGCAGTCTCTTCCATCTTCCACCATGCGCTTTATTGACTCCATATGCCCGATCGCCCTTGAGAGACGGTTAAGCACAGCCTTTGTATTTTGATGTGTATGTGTATGCACATGATCGTGTTGATGTTCGATAACCTTCCCGTCCTCCAACACGTGTTTATGGGGCTCATGCGATATATATTCTTCCATCTTTATAATCACCTCATACTATAGTGTGGGAGCAAAAAATATTTTGCTCCATGATGCAAAGTTTAGTTTTTTATCTGTCCAAAGCTCTTTTCGCCTATAGAATCAGACATTCTCCCCAGTAACTGATCAGGCTTTCCAAAGACCAGGAAGCATTCGCCGGACTTGTAGAGGGTAGCTTTACAGCCTTAACCTTCGTATTATTTTCTATATATTTATGATACAGTCGAAAAGCTGTCCCACCATTTGTACAGATCTTTTTGATATCCGCAATCTTGAGAATCTCGGTCAGATCATTTGGCACAACATCTCTGATGCTGCTGTCGCTGGATCCCTCAACCGTACACGATGCAATCACATCCCAGACAGCTATCTGGTGTGACAACAAAAAAGTCTTTTTTTCTTTCACAGTCCCAGGAGTTTCGCACTGACAGATCCCGGCAAGCACCTTCCAGAATCGATTCTGCGGATGTCCATAGAAAAATCCGCTCTCACGGGACTTCACAGAGGGGAAACTTCCCAGAATCAGGATTCTGGAATCTTCATCATACACGGGATCAATCTCGTGTCTTTTTCTTGGCTTGTCACGACTCGGGATCATCTTCATCGAATTCGACAATTGTATAAAACCCCCTGTTTGTCTGATTTATCTCTTTTACGATACCTTGCCTGGACTTCAGGCGTTCAAAGGCAGCATAATTTCTGCTCATGGCTACTGCAGGGACAATCGTATAATAATAGGATGTCGGAAGCTGGCTCTCAGTCACCTTGACTTCCTGGCCTGTCTCCAGAAGTCCCTGTCTCTCCATCTTAAATTCCATCCTTCGCAATTCTCTCACCTCTTCATAATAATCGGTTGATTTTCCAGAAATCTCTGACGGCTGAACATCCAATCTTTACGATCTTTTTTCCGTTCATGGAATTCTTTCCTCCCTGGCGCGGTCTAAATGTAATCGGCAGCCACTTAACTTTACATCCCTTTTTTACGAAGATTACAGAAATCAGTACGTTTGCCAGGTGGAAGCCCGGAGGAATCAGGTCAATATACCGTCTTAAAGTCTGTCCCCTGATCAGACGATACGGTGTGTTAGCATCTCTGACATAAACACAAAAGCAAAGCCATATCACTGCTCTTAAGACTTTTGTCACGAATACCCGCAAGCACCCGTCGTGACGTCCTTTTCGATATCCGATGACCATGTCAAAATGTTCTCTGTTTTTCCAGAATTCTTCGAATTCTTCCGGAAGCGTCTGTCCATCTGAATCCGTCTGAAAGATATAATCGGCATGATTTTTTATTGCATAATGGTAGCCATAGAGAACTGTAGCCCCATGACCGTTGTTTTTCTTTGTAAGGACCGTAAGATGAGGCAGTTTTTTCTCCTGTGACCGCAGGATCTCATATGTGAGATCCGTGCTTCCGTCATCGATGACAACAATCTCTCCGGCATGTGCTACGGCAACGGGATACCACTGCTTTATCACTTGTTCGACATTGGCCTGTTCATTGTAAGCCGGGATGATAATACATAGTTTATCCATGTCGTTTCTATTCCTTTCATGCCTCTTCTTGTAGTTTAACATTTCTTGTCGTAAAAGTAAATCAATCCAGATTGACTTTTTTGCAGAGCTGCACTATACTTATCTCGACATAATAAAAAAATGCGCTAGGGGAGCCCCGATTGGCTGAGAAAGCGGAAACATCCGCTGACCCTTATCACTTGATGCGGTTAATGCCGCCGTAAGGAAGCTTTCTACTTATTTGATAAGGCCCCTCCTGCGAACTAATTATGAAGGAGGATTTTTTATGTTGAATTTCATGGTAAACTCTGAAGGAACACTAACCACCAGTGGATATGCCATCACAATCGTCGCAATCATCATTTTGTTTCTACTGGGAGCTGCTATCTCCGGCAAACACTTTGAGAAAGCAGAGAAAAAGCCAGTCTCTGCAAAAAAACTGGTATTTTGTGCAATGGGAATCGCTCTCGCTTTTCTCACATCTTACATCAAATTATTTGAAATGCCTTTCGGAGGCACTGTCACCTTATTCTCTATGCTTTTTATCGTTCTTATCGCAAACTGGTATGGACCCGGGACAGGAATCCTGGTCGGTTTTGCCTACGGACTTCTGCAGTTTATCCAGGAACCGTATGTCCTGTCATTCTTCCAGGTGTGCTGTGACTACGTGCTTGCTTTCGCCGCCCTGGGCTGTGCCGGATTCTTCCGCAATCAGAAGCATGGCCTCATCAAAGGCTACCTTGTTGCAATTATCGCAAGAGGTGCTTTCCACGCCCTTGGCGGATATCTGTACTGGATGGATTACATGCCTGATAACTTTCCAAAAACACTGGCTTCTCTATATCCGATTATCTACAACTACAGCTATATCCTTGCAGAAGGTGTTCTGACTGTCATCTTCATCTTGATACCAGCAGTCACCAAAGCTATAAAGCAGGTAAAGCGAATTGCTCTCGAGAATGTTTGACGTTCAGAACGTGAAATGGTATTATAACACGAAAAAGGAGCAAAAGAATATGGCTAATGAAGTAAACTATATTGTTGACACCTTGGAAACACTGGTCAACATTCCAAGTCCATCCGGTTTCACATATGAGGTGATAAACTTCGTGAAAGGTATGATCTCTGAGTTTGGTTATTCATGCGAGCTCACCGCAAAGGGCGGACTTATTATCACGGTCCCCGGAGAAAACAAAGAAGTTTTGGGCTTGAGCGCTCACACGGACACTTTAGGTGCCATGGTGCGCTCCATCAATGATACCGGGACCTTAAACCTTGTCCCAATTGGCGGTTATCTGATGGAGGCAATTGAAGGAGCTTACTGCAAGATTCATACAAGGGACAAAAAAGTCTATACAGGCACTATCTCCACGACAATGCCGTCGGTACATACATACGATGAAGCAAGGACTCTGGAACGTATACCAAAAAATATGATCGTGACCGTTGATGAACAAGTTGAAAACAAGGAAGACATAAAGGCTCTGGGAATCCAGTCCGGAGACTTTATCAGTCTGGATCCTTGTTTTGTCCACACGAAGAGCGGATTTATCAAAACCCGCCATATTGATGACAAGGGCTCAGTAGCAGTGCTTCTTACTGTTCTGAAAAAACTTTCCAAAGAGAAGATCACCCCGAAACGAACACTGAAGATCTTGATCAGCAATTACGAAGAAATTGGTCACGGGGCTTCTTTTATTCCAGAAGATATCAGGGAATTTTTGGCTGTCGATATGGGTGCGTTAGGTGCAGATCTAAATGGTGACGAATATAGTGTGTCCATCTGTGCACTAGATTCCAGCGGTCCGTATGACTATGACATGACAAACCGTCTGATTCAGCTGGCAAAAGATCATAACATCAAATATGCCATCGATATCTTCCCACACTACGGTTCCGATGTCTCCGCAGCACTTCGAGGCGGCCATGACATTCGAGGTGCTTTAATTGGTCAGGGTGTCCGTGCATCCCACGGCCTCGAGAGAACGCATGAGAAGGGATTGGAGGGAACCTTCAATCTGGTGATGGCTTATATCACAGAAATATCATAAATATATCATTGGAAATCTTTACCTTGGCTCTTGTAATTTTCATGAATTTTAAGTATAATGAGCTTAAATAGTTAGATTTCGACAATATATTTTTAAATGTTTCGAAACTAACTGTATATCTAATTTACATTTCAAATATCAGGAGGTATTTTTATGAGTGAAACAAAATTTTATCGTTGTGAACATTGCGGAAATATTGTGTCCATGGTGTATGAAGGCGGCGGAACTCTTGTATGTTGTGGAGATCCTATGACGGAACTGAAAGCAAATACTACGGATGCAGCAACAGAAAAACATGTACCGGTTATCACAGTAGACGGGAACAAGGTCACCGTGAAAGTTGGTTCAACACTTCATCCAATGACTGAGGAACACTACATTATGTGGATCTATCTTGAGACAGAAAAGGGCGGAGAGATGAAGCATCTTACTCCAAAAGATGAACCAATTGCTACATTTGCACTTGCAGAAGGTGATAAACCAGTTGCTGCTTTTGAATACTGCAACCTTCATGGACTTTGGAAAGCAGACTGCTAATATCTGGTGAACATACCAATTGAAAGGACGTGATAACAGTGCTTGACACAAAAGTAAAGAATTTGCTCGTTGAACAGATCAACAAGGAATTTTATTCCGCATATCTCTATCTTGATATTGCGGATTATTATTCGGATCAGGGACTGATGGGATTTGAAAACTATTTTACAGTACAGGCACAGGAGGAACGCGATCACGCGATGCTCTTCCGCCAGTATTTGCTGAATAACAGTGCTAAAATCACACTGACAGCTGTCGATGCACCTGCTGCATCTTACGAATCGATCAGAGATCCTCTTCCTGCCGTATTGAAACACGAGCAGTACATCACCTCATCTATCAATGAGATTTATAAAACAGCTTTCGAATGCGGAGATTACCGTACTTTGGAATTCCTCAACTGGTTCATAAAAGAACAGGGAGAAGAAGAAAAAAATGCGGAGGACAATCTAAATAATTATGATTTGTTCGCCGGTGACCCAAAGGGGCTGTACCTGCTGGATCAGGAATTAAAGAGCCGTGTATATCAGGCTCCGTCTCTTGTACTATAAGCAGGTAAAGAGACCGGAATGGAATATAACATCCGTTCCGGTCTCTTTTATTATGTCCGCATAAATGATAATACAAAGTTAACAGTGCAGCTCTTTTCCTATTGCTTCTTATATGTTTTTCCGCGTTTATCTGCATCAATAATTGCAGCCATAAATTTCTCAGTCGTAACGTCTTTGGGTCTGTGTCTCCATTCCTCAGTATCTTTTGCACGCTCCGCGATCTGTGGAACATCCTCTTTTGTGATATCGAGATCACTTAAACAGACAGGCAGTCCGAGAGAACGGTTAAATGCGGCGATTTTATCAAATTGATCGATCTGTCCGGCATACATCAGCTGCGTCAGCGCGCCAAAAGATACAATCTCACCATGCAGATGTTTTCCTTTACAGTTCTCTACTACTGTGGAACCATTATAGACACAATGTGCAAGACTGCTGTTGTAGTAATAGTCCTTTCCGGATACAAGATTTGAAACAATTCCTGTGCTTATGATGATATCCAAAACTACCTGCTCCAGTTCGAAAGATGCTTTCTTTGCCCTGCAGTCATCCAGTGCCTTCTTTCCATATCGAAGCAGCGGTTCCGTGCAGGCATGGCTGAGCTGAACTCCTAAGAGTGGTGTGTGGAATAGATCATCATCTTTTGAAGAAAAAACTGCCTCCGGCTCTTTGGAAAGAGCATCGCCGATTCCGGCCCACAGATAATCCGCCGGTGAATCTGCCACAATATCCATATCAATAAAAGTATGAATTGCCGGTTCTGGATAATAATACTCTTTAAAAGTATGATCTGGATTGTAAATCACAGAAATTGCCGTACATGCCGCACAGTTAGAACCAAGCGTGGGGAACGTAAATGCCGGTTTCTTCAGCTGATCAGCGACATACTTCCCAGTATCACAGGCACGGCCGCCTCCGACTGCGAAGATCATATCGGCCTGCAAGACCGTCTGCATTTCTTTTAATTGGTCACCATTTTCATAACTGGATTCTCCGCCATACCAGATAAAATCCATGATCTCAACATCCGACCCCTTTATCGCATCAAGAAGAGCAGCTTTTGCTTTCGACATTGCGGTCTCTCCACCTATCACGACCGCTTTCTTCCCGTAATATTTTGTTATCTCGGGAATATCCTCATAGCATCCACTGCCTACACTATAGTTCGGTAATACAACTTTATAATGACTCATCCAACTAATCCTCCGTATTAATTTAAATCAGGCATAATCCAAATCTGCCCACAAGTTACATTATCTGTTATTTTAACACTTTAGTTATAAAAATCAAGTAATATTTTCACTCATTTATATCATCCGGAGAATTAATTGCAGGTTAGACGTCTTGTGCCTGTTTATGAAAACTCGTGAAAATCCCCTGCCAGTTTTTCAATCGTATAAGCCATTCGGTCACCAGGCAGAACAGATTCTAATTCAATTGTGGCAAAGCGTTCTTTTTTCACGCATTCTAATTGTGAGAGAACAGCGTTATTTTTGATTTCATCTATCTTTTCTTTCACAGAGGGGGAATCGTAGTCGTGAATTAAGATAACGTCTGGCTCCCTCGCAATTGCCTCTTCATAGCTTACTGTAATCCACTGCTTTTTCGTCTGATCGTCAAAGATATTCTTTCCGCCTGCAAGTTCTATCAGTAAGGTTTCGAAATTATTTCCGCCACAGGTAAATATCCCGTCATTGCCACTGTCATAGACAAGAACGTTTACCGGTTTACGATTCGCGGCCTGATCCTTTACGGCGGAAATTCTGGTTTTCTGCTCCTTAACATAGGCTTCGGCTTTATCCTCGATACAAAAGATCTCCCCCAGATCTCTGATTTCCTGGTACATCTCATCTGGCGTAGACGCAGAGTTCATATATGTAGTAATTCCGAATTGTTCCAGCTCATCGACATCTAATCCCTCTTCCCCGAACTCCCAGTCAATCCCATAGATAAAATCGGCTCCCGATGTTTCAACGGACTCACGCGTCGCCGATGAATGATTCAGTTCCGGAATTTTGTCGTAAGTTTCCTTATACTGCGGCAAAGCTCCACGACTATGATTGTTCAAAGAATCACCAATTACATACTTCTCCAGCCCAAGAGCACAGAATAGTTCCGTACAGTTTGGTCCAAGGGTCAACACCTTTTTGGGCACTCCCTGAACGGTTATCTTCCTCCCATAATTATCAAATGCTAATTCTGTCTTTTCCCTGTGGTCTACATTTTCACTCTGCCCGCTTTTTGTTTCCTTTTTCCCGCATCCCGACAGTACCGAAAAGATCATCACCGCCGCCAAAAAAGCACTCATCTTTTTCTTCATCTTTTTCTTCATCTTTTCCTTTTCCAACCTTTCTCCTTTATAAAGTCTTGCCCTGCTGTTCATGCTGCTCCACAACACCTTCAGGCAAATAGGCGATATTTATCTTTCCTGTTTTCGGGTGTAATGTAATATCCGTTTTTACACCGTATATGTTCCAGATCATTTCTGTGGTCAAAATTATCTCTGGTTTTCCATTCGCAATCATCCTGCCGTTCTTTAATACATAAATCCTGTCACAGTACATCGCTGCTATGTTTAAATCGTGTATTGCAGCCAGAATGGTCACCCCAAGGCTTTTTACTAAGTCAAAGGTGGACAATTGATAACCGATATCCAGATGATTCGTGGGTTCATCTAAGATCAGAAACTCTGGCTTTTGTGCCAGTGCTCTGGCAATAATGACTCTTTGCTTTTCTCCTCCCGAAAGATACCGGTAGCTTCTTTTCGCACTGTCTTCCATACCAATTTTTTTTAATGATTCCATCACAATTTCTTTATCTTCTTGTGTATCCGTATCAAACAACTTCTTATGAGGGTTTCTTCCCATAACTACAATATCCTCAACTGTGAAGTCAAAAGGCACATAATTTTCCTGCCCTACGACACCTAATTTTTTTGCCACTTCTTTGTATGGAATTCTTCCCATCTTTTCACCGTACCAAAAGATGACGCCTTTTTCAGGCTGCAGTGACCGATAAACATTCTTTAGAATCGTTGATTTTCCACTTCCATTCGGTCCGATGATACCAACAAATTCCCCTTCTTTTACATTTAATTCGATATCTTCTACAATCTTTCTTTTTTCATAAGAAAAATCAAGATTTTGAATGGATAAGTCTATCTTATCTTTCATAGTATACCCCTCCTTATCCTATCGGTTTTTCTTTTTTAGCAGAACGATAAAAAAAGGGCCTCCAAAAATTGCCGTCAAAATTCCGAGCGGAAGCTCTTCCGGAGCAATAATCATACGTGCTGCAACATCCGTCCAGACTACGAGAATCCCACCTAATAAGGCTGCCACAGGCAATACTTTTTTATGATCTGCCCCCACCAAAAGCCGGGCAATGTGGGGACACATGAGTCCAATAAAGCCGATGCTTCCGCTTACAGAAATTGTGACCCCTGCAAGCAAAGAAGAAATTAACACCAATAGTTTCTGCATTCTTGCCACATTGACCCCTAAGGTACCCGCCGTATCCTCTCCGAGCAAAAGAGCGTTTAAGGTTCTGTAATGAATCATCAGAACAGACATACATAGGAGCATCACCACAAGTGGCAGAGTCAGATATCCCCATTTTGCACCTGCCAAGCTCCCCGACATCCAAAACTCGGCATTATGCAGCCCCAGTGCGTTCGGAGCACTCAGTGTAATCACCTTTGTCAATCCATCCATAATCATAGAAATCGCCACCCCGGATAGCAGCATCTGTGTAATATTGATTTTTCCACCTTCTCTGGAAAGGACATAAACCAACATGATGGTGGCCGCCGCGCCTAAAAAGGCACTAATAGACAAAGCGTATTTTCCCAGAAATGAAAATGCCCCGAACAACATTCCAAATGTTGCAAAAGCACAAGCTCCAGACGAGACCCCAAGAATGAACGGATCTGCAAGTTTATTTCTGACCAACGCCTGCATTGATACACCCGTCACTGCCAATGACCCGCCAACAATCATACCCAGTAAAACTCTCGGCAGACGAAGATTTATAACTATGTTTTCGTCCAACTTTCCCCAGTCAACTTGAATCCTATTGCTTATACCCGGAACCCTGTTCAAAATCACTTTAAGTGTTGTGCCGGGATTCACGCTTACCGGCCCTATCCCGACAGCTAAAACTACTGTGATCATTGCTGTTAACGTCAGAACTAATAGAATCAATCGCATGTTAGTTTCTCCGTCTTTTGATAATAAGATATGTGTTTTTTTCTTTCTCACTTACTTCTCCTCCCTTCATGCTAAATTTGACTATATTCTATCAATGTCTTCTGCTTGATACAAGCCTGTGACAGGGATCTATCTTTTAACGGCGCAAAGCCTTTAAAGCCTAGGTTCTCTTTCACCCTATATGGGTATCCGGGGGATATTGGTGCATAAAAAATAGCCGAAATGGATGCACTCTCCATTTCGGCTATTTTTTAAAAGTAATCGGATATATATGGTACCTGCTGCTCAATCGCATCTTCGAGCATATCAATGGTCGATTCCGATGCCTGTATTCTCCCAATTTTGTACAGATAATCAGGGCGTTTATAACCCATGAGCATTGTGGTCATAGTCTGTATATTGATTTCATCTGTGCAGACTAAATCAATTCGCTCGGCTTTTCCTTTCCCGGACCTGTCAACGGTCAGCCTAAACGTCCCCTGGTTGAATTCCAGCATCGGATCTGTCAGCTGAAACTCCCATCCTCTGACCTGCGTGTCAGGTTTAAAGGGATAATTCTCAACAAATTTTGTGAAGTCCACGATTCTTGCCATATAATATGGCGCGATCATTTCCTTTATGTCGGCATCCTCAAGTAAAAAAGAAAGCGGCTCATCTGTGAAGGTATCTCCCACTACCTTATCAATCATTGAAAAATGTGCGGAGACAAAATTCCAGAGCCCCTCTCTGGCCTCTTCATTTATAAAAACCATATCCTTTATATGAAAAATGTTATTAGAAATCCAATAGATCACATAGCCATCCTGTTCGCCCTTTTTGTTGTAATAGATGGCAGCTGTAATATCATCCGTATTCCACAGCCAGTATTCATTCCAGGCGAGCTCATCACGGAGGATAGCACCATGGGTATGTCTGGCATATCTCTCATAGGTATCTTTCAATTCCTCTGAATCGATATCTACCCTGCGAATCGTCCCAACAGTCTGTGTTCTCTTCGGCAATTGATAATCTTTGATTTCATATGAAATTTTGTCCGAAATGATCTCCCATCCCTTTTTCCTGTAGTATGGAATCGAGTACGGATACAGATATGTGATATACTGCTCTTTGTCCCTCATATTTCGCAGAGCCTGTTCCAGAAGCTTATGCATGAGTCCTCTTCCGGAATATTCCGGATAAGTTCCCACTCCGGTCAATCCACCCATGTCATAAATCCTGCCAAATATCGAAATTTTCATCGGATAGACCGCAACCTGTGAAATCAGGCTATCCTTGTCAAACCAACCGATCACATCCGCTTTCTCCATTGTCGGAAACTTTGCTCTTATAATCTCCTGCTCTTCCCAGCCAAGAGAACTCAGCTCCTGATCTGTCACCTGAAACACATAGCGCAGTAACTCGTTGTACTGTTCCATATATTCCTTTCTGACCGGTTTCATCATCAGATGTTTTTGATTCATCTTTGTTAAAAATCCCTTTCTGCCAGATTCAGATGAGCGTCTGCATGACGAAACCATCTGATTGCTTCTTCATAGGTCTCCCATACCAGATCCGCCTGTGATGTATCTTGTTTGATCTCGCTTCCCTTAAATCCGACAACCGTCGCTTTCGCATTGACTGCTGCTTTGATACCGGTTGGTGAATCTTCTAATATAATGCATTCTTTCGGGCCGGCATCAACATACTGCATCGCTGTAAGATAGCCTTCCGGATCGGGCTTTTTATGCTCAACCATATCTCCGCAGATAATCGCATCAAAGTAATGGATCAGATGCATGCGGTTTAACGCTGTAATGATCAGCCGGCAGTTTGTAGATGAGACAATCCCGGTCTTGATATCTTTCCTCTTCAGCAATTTCAAAAAGTCTTCTAATCCTGAGATCGGTTTTAAATCAGGACTGTTTTCATAATAACTTCCCAGTTTTGCCCTTTCCTTAAAAAACTCCTCAACAGAAACTGATACACCGGCATCTTTTAGAATCTCTTCTGTCTGTTTTCTGCCGTCTGTCCCTATATAAGATCTTCTCTGATCTTCTGTCAGTTGTATATGATACTTGTCAAATGCCTTCTCAAGATACTTTGTGGCCCCTTGTTCAGTATCCGCTATTACTCCGTCAAAGTCAAATAAAACAGCTTTTGTTTTCATAATTTCTGCAATCTTCCTATTCCTGATTTCTAATCACTAATTTCAGTTACACTCCCCACCTGACGCCGATGTGGTTCAGATGATCCTCTGTATCACTTGCGATCACATAAGAAGTATTTTCTCCTTTTATCAGGCTGATTGATATAAACAGCGGAATTTTTTCCTCATTATAAGTGATCTTGAAAATATCAAATAATGGGTCTCCCACTGTACACTGCAAGAAACCCGCAACTTCTTTTGTCGCTTTGCGTACTTTGATAACTTTATAATAATCCTCAGGATTTAACTCATATTCATCCCTCAGAACCCGAAAAATCGAGAAATCACCAGTCAGTTTATCCACAATACCTGGAAAACGATTCATGGGAAGATAGCACATATCATACATCATCGGCATGTCGTCAGCGTACATCACACGTTTCAGGTACATAACATCATTATCCCGGTTAATCTGCAGGTCCTTGGCATAAGACTCTTTCACGTGGATGATCGAACGCTCCAGAATTTCTGTCTTAACTGACTTCCCCTGCTCACCCATGGCATCATGAAAACCTCTCAGTTGATCCAAGCGGTTTTTCGTCCCCGCATTCAGCACGAAAGTTCCCTTACCCTGTTTCCGGATAAGGACTTCTTCCTCGCAGAGTTCTTTTACAGCCCTTCGCACAGTAATTCGGCTGACCCCATATTTCTGTTCTAATTCCGTTTCGCTAGGCATACGATCACCGGGTCTGTATATCTTGGCTTTGATATCCTCTGTAATCGAGTTCTTAAGCTGCTCATACAAAGGAGTCAGTGCATTTTGATCTAGCATACAAAATTCTCCCAGCTCTTGTTAAAATTTTATTACGAACCATGACATATATAATTGCTGCTGCAAACTTGCTTTCTGCAATTACAAGATTATCTGTATACTACATATTATATACCACGTGAGTTCTCAATTCAACAGTACCCTTACAATGGATGCGGATGCCCAAAGCCACCTGGCATCGTACAAGTATGTGCCGAACGTTCTGCGGCGTAATCCAGCGCTTCTTCTATTGTACCTCCATCTCCAGTGGATGTTAAAAATCCGGCAATAAAACTATCTCCTGCACCCATGGTATCCGTTGCATGAACTTTTTTTATTCCCTGATGATAAAACTTCTTCCCATCATAAAAGATGGAGCCTTTCATTCCCCTCGTAACACCTGCAATCTTCGTCCCCAGTTTTGAGACTTCATGAAGCAATTTTTTACATTCTTCTTCACTTAAACCTTCCCCTGAAAAGAATGCATAAGTCAGATAGGGACATGTTTTCTTCAAATAATCCATTTTATGTTCTTCAGAAAAATCAAAAGACAGATCACATACCTCGGACAATACTGGAAGCTCATACTCAAGATTTGAAAAACAACTGGTATGGCAAATGTCGAACTCTTTTATCACATCGATGTCTTCTTTTACAATCTTGATGGAAAAAAGATGCTGGCAACTTTCTCTTGGACCACCGGCAAAGACCCGGTCCCCGTCTTTTAGATATACTTTCGGCTGCGCGCTATGAGCATATACCTTTCGTGAGCGCTCATAGAACACACCCTCTTCGTCAAGACATTGCTGAATATATCTCGCTTTGTCATCATTTCCAAACACGCCGATATATTGTACTTTTTCAGCACCGTCTCTTTTACAATTCACCGCTACATTTACCGCATTTCCTCCCGGAAAGTAAACTCCCTCATCCACATAGCAGTCTGTCACATTATCACCGATTGCAATTAATTTCATTCTCTTTTCACCCCTTCACTGCTCCGGCTGTCATACCTCTTACAAAGCTCTTCTGCATAAACAAGAATAACACAACAATAGGCAGACAGGCAATTACCATTCCCGCGAGAACTACACCCCATTCAGTCATCAGACCGTCGCGAAATGCCATAAGACCAACGGGTATAGTTCTCATATTCGAACTGTCGACAAAAATAGTTGCAAAAACAAATTCATTCCACGCATAATATGCCGTCATGATAACAACTGTTGAGATGATTGGCTTTGAAAGCGGAAGATATATATTCGTATAGATCTTCATCAGCCCGGCACCGTCTATGATGGCCGCCTCTTGCATCTCTTTTGATATTCCGACAAAGAATGATCGGATCAGCATAATAGACACGGGAAGTCGAAATGCTATGTAAGGGAGTATCATGGCCGATAAAGTATTTTTGATTCCCATCGACTTCAACAGCATAAAGAGTGGCAGCAGACAAACCTGCGGAGAAAGCAGCAAACCGCACATGCAAATCAAAAACAGTATATTTCCCAGTTTCCCTTTCATCTGACAGATGCCAAATGCCGCAAACGTTGACACCAGAACAACTCCGATGATCGTGCACACGGTAACAATCGCACTGTTGACAAAATACTGCGAAATACCACGATTCCAGGCAAGAGAATAGTTTTCAAAGTGCCACACATCCGGCATTCCCCATACATCACCATAGATGCCTGCATAATCCTTAAACGATGACATGATGATCCAGAAAAGGGGATACAGGATAATGACTGCCAGTAAAACCAGTACTACGATCCAGATGATCTCTCCTGGTCCATAAACTTTTTTCTTTTTTGTTTTTTGTCTGCTCATAATTATCCCTCCTCGTCCGAGCCAAAAGAAAAGAACTGCACAGAGGATAATACCGCAGTAATCACAAAAATAAGCATCGCAATTGCCGAAGCATAGCCCATGTTGTTTTTGACAAATCCGGTCTGATACATGTGCAGCGATAGTACCATTGTCGCCGTACCTGGACCACCGCTTGTCAAAATGTATGGTTCGTTGAATACGGTAAATGCCCCGACCACAGTGAGAATCATCGTTACAAAGAACATTGATCTGACCTGAGGAACTGTGATATAAAAGAATCGTTTCAATTTTCCGGCTCCATCCACGGTAGCAGCCTCATAGAGATCCTCGGGAATCTTCTGAATTGCAACGATAAACAACATTACGATATAGCCAAGGCTCTGCCACTGTGACACAGCAATTACCGAATACATCGCTGTTTTTTTATTTCCAAGCCATATTTTTGCGAATTTTCCAAGCCCTATATTCTTCAGGAAACTATTTAACAACCCCATCTGTGGGTTATATATGAAATCAAAAAGCAGGCATACAACTGTCATCGAAATCAGAGTAGGAATAAAATATACACTTCTGAAGAAAGGTGATATTTTTTTAAATGCTACATCTTCCAGAACTGCCGCGATGACAAGTCCCAGTCCTACCTGACAGATAATTGATACAATCGCATACCGAAGATTGTTTTTCAAACTGATGGGAATCGTCTTATCTGAAAAAAGCTTTCTATAGTTTTCCAGTCCTACCCATTCCTTCTCTACATCCGACAATCCAAAAGACTGAAAACTATAGATTACATTTTTCACCAGCGGGTAAAACACAAAAAGTCCGAGAATTATAAGGGCCGGAATGACAAACAGGAACGCCTGTAAATTTTGCTTTTTTTGCCTTTTCATGATGGAACTCCACCTCTTTCCATTTTCAATGAGAGGCCAACGTATGGCCTCTCATTCTATCATCAATGCAGGCTGGCAGCAGCCTCTTGTACTTGTTCCATAACACTTTGAGGAGTTTCATCCCCCGTGACAATTGCCTGTGCTCCCTGTCCGTATACAGTATAAACCGAAGGGTCACATGCATTGTCAAACCATGGAGAAAGTGTCGATGCTGATTTTATGATCTCCATAGCTTCCAGCTGCGATGGCAATGCACTTGATTCATCCACAGCTCCGTCAACACTGGAAATCTCGCCGCTTTGTTTCGTAAGCTCTGCTCCGCCGTTTTTGCTGACGAGCCATTTTAAGAACTTTACACATTCTTCCGGATTCTTTGCATTTTTACTGATCATGAAGCCTTCTGGTGCACCTGTCAGTGCTTGTGGATCTCCTTTTCCCTCCTCAAATGCCGGGAAATTAAAAAATCCATATTCAAAGCCTTCCGGAATCGATTTTTCAAGCATAGGTATTTCGGCAAGCTGCATATACATGATTGGTGCCTCACCTGTGGCAAACTTCGTATTTCTGGCTGTCTCGTGGTCGATCGCAACGCTTTCCTCTCCCATATAGGAAGTAAGCTGTTTCCACTTTTCCAAAACTTCCTGATAAGCGGGATCTGTGAATTCACCTGTCTTCGAATCGTAATCCTTCTCCAGTACCTTTGGATCTACCATTCTCTGATTCATGGTTCCGAGATAATGAAGAACTGCCCAGCTGTCCGATAAACCTTCCACAACCGGAGTTTCATAACCAGACTTTTTCAACTCATCCAGCACGTTTATAAATTCCTTCCATGTCTTGGGCGTTTCAAGTTTAGTCTCCTCAAAGATCTTTTTATTATAGAAGAAGACCTTCCCGTCCTGTGACCAGGGTATTCCATAGATCTTATCATCGAAAGTAAATCCGTCAACACTGGCTTTGGCAATCTTCGACGACCATTGCGTATCATCGTCATAGATCTCGTTCAATTCCATTACATTTCCTGAATTGATCATCTCCTGTGCGAAGGTTCCCGACCAGGATGAAAAAACATCCGGAATCTCATCTGTCGTCACGACCATGCGAATTTTTTCCTTATACTGATCATTCAGGATTGCATCCATCTTAATCGTAACATTCGGATTCTCATCCATATATTCTTTGATTAATCCCTGGAACATCGCATTCTTCGGATCGTTGGGCCAGCGATGGAAGAAGTTGATCTCTACCTTTCCTTTACTGTCCTTTCCGGAAACTGTCTTATCTCCCGAACTACTTTTATCCCCGGATGCATTTCCACATGCCGGAAGAGAAAGTGACATAACAGCAGTCAACAGTAACGCAATTGCTTTCTTATTCTTCTTCATATACCGCTCCTCCTTTTATCTTGGGGTATATCTCTAATATTCCATTCTCCACATATACCGGCGGACTCCCAAATCATGTCCCCGCTGATATGCGAATTCATCTGCCAGTGATCGAAGCACTGCCCCCGCGAGAAGCGGTGCAAAGTATTCCTGAACTTCCTCATCAATACCTGTCATGTCGAATTCCGCTTCGTCAACCAGCATAATTTCATTCGAATATTTCTTACAAAAAGCATAGGCCCTGTCATCCAGGGGTCTGGTTGCTCCGACACCTTTGATAATAATAAATGGTACATCAAAGTCCGTGATTTCGAAGGGGCCGTGGAAATATTCTCCCGAGTGAATAGCACTGGAATGGATCCACTGCATCTCCATCAGCAGACAGCTGGTAAATGAATAAGCTTCCCCATAGCTGGCGCCGCTGGCCATCGTATAGATAAGAGTCTCTCTTTTATATTTGCTTCCCCATTCTTTCAGTCTATCTGCGTATTTTGTCTTTGCATCTTCAATCACACCATTCAGATGATCAACTGCATCTATACCCTTCTGATATTTCTCACACGGCTGAATTGTGTTTAACACAGAGAACAACAGACGGTACAAGATGCCTTTGTTCTTATCACTTTCATCGGCATCTCTCCAGTCATAATGGAGACAATATTCAGACGCTTTCCACAGCGGTGAATCTACCAAATTCGATAAAGCGATCGTTGTGGCACCTTTCTCGCGTGAAACTTCTGCTGCTTTTACCGTTTCCGGGGTATTTCCCGAATGAGAACAAGTGATAACCACAGAATCCGGCCCCAGTGCCTTTGGCGCTCTATGTACGAATTCGTTGGAACTGTACACACTGGAAGGTATCTCAATTTCTCTGTCGAACAGATACTGACCCGGCATCAGAAATGCCTGAGAACCTCCACATGCAACAAAATAAAAATGATTGATCCTTTCCTTAGATGCAACTGCTCTGACTGCCTCATTGATTTGATCGATATGCTCCTGTTTCATAATCCTTCCTCCTAGATATTATTATATGATGTTATCGTGTTTCTATAGATGACATTATATAACGTTATAGCAAGAACGTCAACACTAAAAAGAAATTAATTTTCGTTATCACGTTTTTTTCCAAAAATTATTCTTTATTTGTCTCTATTCGTCAAACATTTTATTTAATTTGAATTTTTTTGTCATGTAGTGAAAATTCCAACAATTTACGCGAACTACTCAGCTATTGAGTAATCAGGGACATGTGCCGCGCTCTTTGAAAAACTGCATGGGTACATTCCCCAGTGCACCCGAAATAATCAGTGGAAGAAATACTATTTTAAACTATGGCGTAATTTAGGGCTTTTTATGTATTCTGATTTTTTTAGGATATTAGTACTTTTTACTACACCATTTTATATTAGAAGAAAGTTCTAAGAATTTCATATTTTTAAGGAAGAAGTTTTTGGAAGACTTTTCACATAGCAAAAAATACGCTACATTGTGAACTTTCGTTCTTCGTAAGCGCACTTTTTAAAAGAACATCATTTTAGTTCACTGCTGTGATCAGGCTGTAAGTAAGTTGATTTACTTACTTTAAAGAAATACCCTCTCCGGACAAGCGCCTGTTTGCTCAATCCTAAGAGGGTAGAATTTTGTAGATATCTAATTAAATCCTTTGAGTTTCATCAGTTCGGCTGCCGCCATCATCACGATGCCTGTTCCGTGATCGTCATTTTTCTTGGCCGGAAGTTGTTTATAGTACTCAGCATCCTTTGCACATCCCGATCCCAAACAAACGCTGTAAACGTCTCCCACGGAATCGACGGAATTTTGCAGCAAAGCTGTCCACGCTTTTCGAATACATGGCAGATAAATTTTGCCATCCAGCCAGCCACGATTGATACCACGGGCAATGCTAAGCAGGAACATGGCGGTACAGGAGGTTTCCTGATAAGAGTCAGGCCGATTGAGTACTTGATGCCACATGCCGGATGCATCCTGCCAAGTCAGGATACCTCGCATGAATCGCTGATACAAGCATAGCTCTTCTTTCCACTTTGGGTTTTCCTGCGGCAAGAGAGTCAGAATCTCAGTGAGAGTTACGGCAATCCAGCCGTTACCGCGTCCCCAGGGAATACCGTTCCTCTGCTCTTCTTCTGGAAAATAAATATGTGAAAAAATCTGTTCTTTTTCCATCCAAAGACGTTTTCGGAAGCCTTCTATCTGCCGGTGAACCTCTTCTTCATAAACACTATTTCCAGTCAGCCGATACAGCCTGGCGAGAAATGGGCAGCTCATATACAGATCGTCGGCCCACATGGTCTTTACCCGAAAGTAAGTTCCGTCCGGAAACCGCGGGATATGCGTCATCACAGCATCTCCAATGGCATGGATGACTGAGAGCAGCTTTTGATTACCGGTTATTTCATAAGTTTCGATCAATGATACACCGATCGTGCCACAGGCGTCCAGGTCAGGAAGCCCCCAAGCCCTAGGGGTGAGCGTGGGATCACCGAACTGGTCTTTATCCCAATCCTTGTAGTCAAAGTAGTCGGCCATCGTCTGAATGCTGTCTACATAATACTGGAGCTGTTCCATATTTCCGGTCGTTTTGGCCGCATACATGAGGCCGTGCAACCCCACCTGAACAGCATAGAACCACTGCCCGAAAAATATACCGTCCCGATAGGGCCGGATATAGGTTTCTTTCTGCGGCATGCGCCAAAACGTCTGCTGATAGTTCCCCAGTGGATAGGGGTGTTTAAACTGTATCTCGTATTCCGGCGCAAAAGGAATCTCCAGTGGGTCTCCCGCCTCCGTAACATAGGGCCCGGTTATAATCCACTGTGCGGGTCCTTTGTTCCCAACCTTTACGAAAGGTACACTGCTTACCGATTTGCCATCTATTGTACGAACAGCGCCATTCATCCACCATGCACTGGCAGTACGTGGAACCTTGACCAGAACTTCTAACTGGTCTCCGTTCCCTTCAAAAGGTATGGCTGTCACACTCCCGCCAGATACATCAAAGGCCTTTTTACCCACAAAAACACGGGCATTTCCAGAAACAGAAAGCCAAAGCTCATACTTCGTTCCTTCCTGGCTCGGCACATAAGTCAATGCATAGGCACATCCCTCGCTGTCACCGTATACCTCTGCGAAGTCTACCCGGCTGCCCAGGTCCGCTTCTTTCCATCTGGGTTCCCATCGTAGTTCGTCGCCAGAGGGAAGTCTTGTGCGATCCTGGTAAGCAAATCTATTCTGCTTAAGCTCTTCCTCAAATGAATTGATATCGGTGCCGGCAGGAAAAGGTCCGATGTGTGCAAATCCCTCCATTCCTTCTGTTTCCTCAAAGGGCAGGGTCGGACGCACCGAAAGAAGATAATCCCTTGTCCAACGGAACGGATATCGGGGATAAGCGATGTAAAGCAGAAGGCCCCAGTTATGCTCTCTCTTTTGGCATCGGATAAGCAGGTCGTTTTTACCACTTTGCAGCTGCACGTTTATAATGGTGTATTCGGCCTCATCCTTCACTTTCGAAAGTGGTTTTTCCAATCTTCCGCCCCAATATATCTCCGCGCCATTTAACCAGATCTTGGCATTGCCAGCGATAGTAAGCGCGGCTTCGCTGTCTCTGTCAGCCACCACATTGGTGCGGATATAGGCTATATCTCCGACGTTGGCCTTTTTATAGACGTAATTCAGATCCAGCTCTGCCATCTGCGAGATGGGTGTCAAGGCCATGTGCTCCTGTTTAAAATATGGGCGCAGGGTCAGATCAACGCGGGGTCGGTGCGTCAGCATCCTTTCGCTGATCAGGCAAATGGCTTCTTCCGGTTCTCGCAGACCTGCAACATAGGCCGAGTCTTCTATTTTTAGCTTCTCATTCATTTTTCTTATTCCTTTCCTACAGGCAACGACAGCATTTTTAACTGCAAACCTGCGTCGCGAACCACTAATACATTGGGCCCAGCCGCTTTTACACGGCTGACCCAACGGTTATGTTTTTTATTCACTAGCGGGATACGACCACTGCGTGACGTTAAAGCCGGGGCAGGTATAGTCAAATCGTCCACTTCCATAGTGGGAACGCAGATATGGAGAGGATACCAGGTCATCAGGAATCTCAACCGATTTTCCATCGACTGAAAATCCCTCTGAGAGACCAAATTCCAATCGTCCGCTACTAGGTGAGTCGAAGGTAAACTTTTCTCCCTCCTGAACAACCTTTGCAGCGAGCATTTTTTTTATGAAATCGGTGAAACTGGCGTCCTCGCGCCTGCTGCCACATTCAGCCAGCCATACAGTCTCATTACCAAAAGAAATCAGTTCTCTTCCGGCATATAGACCCTCTTTGCGGAAGGAATGCGGTGCACTTGAGTAGATTGCTACATAGCTGTCCACCTTACGGCCAAAGGTCCATCCAGCTTCGGAAATAACTTCATCAAACTTTCGAGCATTGAAATGGCAGTGTGTCATCCAGATGTCCGGATTATTTACATTATGCCAGATGACCGCTAGTGTACGACCGTGCATCAGCACCCGTGGCAAAAACGCCTGCCCGGCCCAGTAATCCGGACGCAGACCGCTTCCCTCTGCAACATTGTTTGGTGAGGAAAAGAAAATACTGATATCGCCTGGTAGCACAATCATCGACGAGATAAAATGCATATCGCATTTCCCAACATTATGATCGCGGACCCCACCGATCATGTACTCCGGCGTACGTCGAATTGTAAAATCAGCATTGTGCTTGTCGAAATGCATGATTCCTTCTTTGAATGTAAAGGTCGCCGGCGTAAAGTTATCAGCCAGCTCACAAAGTGCTTTCGGCGGCACATAGTAGCTGAACGCCATTTCCTGATTGGCGAACTTCATGTTGGTCGGTGCATTGCCAAAGAAGATCCAAAACAGACCATTTATGGTGCTGGAGAACCTGGTTCGCAATGGCATGTTGTAGCTACGTCCCCGCGGTGTTGCCATTACGCCTTCAAAATCACTGACTGCAAAGATGAAGGTCAGAAAATCAAGTAGAATATTCACCATGTTGCGCAGCAGATATTCCTCACGCGGCAGTACCTCCCGAAGTACCAGGAGTGCCGAGATTGTCACGGGCAGATAAGAGTCTGAATGCGGCTCGTCAAAGCCCACGCGGCAGCGCTGGTTCAGCCATTCTACAAGGTGCATGCGCCCCTTCAGGGAATGATACATCCCGTTTTGACCGCAGTTTGTGAAAATGTCTTCGGGATACAAAAGGCCTGCCAGATATTCACAGACGTGAAATCCGACCCTGTGGTTTTCTGAGCAGTAGAACATAGATGAGGTTCCCGGTTCATCCACCCAGTAACGAAAATTAAGAGCGGCTTGTTTCACCATTTGCGTGATCTCCGTAGCAAGGAGGCCAGCTTCTCGATCCTCCCACATCAGCCATAAAAGCGGCATCAAATCGAAATCAGCACAGTCGGCGCGCCGTTCAATTTTATCACACATGACGCGGATTTTGTCGGCATCAATTTCGTCGGCCCGACCCAGACGGTAGAGTCCAAGCGCATTCCCCTGAGCGGCCAGACGTTCCAGCGATTGCTGCCGTCTTTCTTCGAAATGCTCCCAGCCGGGATAAGGGGCCAGAACCTCAACCATTGTGAAATTTAAGACTTTCTCCGTTAGCATCGCGCCATTGGAAAGTAGCCAGGTTAAGTCAACTTGATACTCTCCGGGCTCATTGATTCCTTCGAGTGCGATATTCTCTTCCGCATCAGCTACACTTTTAGGGTCATCTGCGCTTCCACACACTGAGGATATTATCATATCACCTTTTTCGGATACAACCTGCAGCCTAACCTGACAATGCGAAAGCGGAAAGCCGCCCACATACAGTTTCGGTATTTCGCCCTGCACATAGCTGTCGTCTTCCATATGGGTCTCCATCTGGCTGCGAATAATTTCCGTCCTTACTTCTTCGTCCATGCTTAACGGTACGGTAGCATACAGCTGAGCCTGGCTAGAGACGAGTTCCATGCTGAAGCTGATGCCCGTTCCTCTGTCAATTTTTCCCGTGACGACCATCACAATATTTTTTCCGGCGTTCAGATGAAGCGTGATTGTTTCGAAGTTCGTGTTTTCCTCATGCTCAAACACATAGCTGCGGGGATGCTTTCTGTCATAGAAGTCTTTATTATCGTAAACAGTACTGCCGTTTAGTAGCATTACCAGCCGACATTCGTGTGTCCGCACGGTAATATCCTGCACGCTTTCACTTTCCAGCTCCAGATAAATCGGCATCAATGCCACCTTCTCCATCACATAGTAGTGTCCAGCGGCATACCTGGGCGACTGCGCATCACATACCGTCCATTTGCCCTCCATCCCGCAGAGCATAAAGGTATTAAATTCCTGAAACTCCTTATTGGCAAAGTCTATCTGTGCCTGTGCCAGCATCTGCTCCATATAAGCGTGTGAAGCTTTGCTCGTGCGTTCTCCCGGATAGTCTTCCTCCAAAACACCCGCCACCATAAAAGGTCGGATCATTTTGCCCGGAGCCAGCTCCTTTTTAAAGTACGTATCCATGATTCTTTCAAACCTCCTTCTGTCCGTCCGTACCCCGCTATCATTTCGCGGGGTACTTGTCTGTATAGCGATCGCGGTCATCGAACCCGTGACCGATACTTTTCATATTGCCGGCAATGCTACTTTTCTGCCTCCAATTTTTCAAAAAGTTTAACCTTATCATCGATGATTTTCTGCCCATCATGTTTCAGGTAATTATCCAGTACTGCATCATACTCTGAATCAAACTTATCCGGATCGCAGGCGATCAGTCGTGGCAACTCATCCTCGATACTAGGTACAAGACCAGAATACTTTTTATCAGCCTCGGTTTGAATTCCCTGGAAATAGTAGTCTGTCTGCCCGCCAACCGTAGCGACCTTATCAGATTCTTGCGCTAACTGTGTCGACTTTGCTTTTACCTCATCCATTCCCTCTGTAGAATCCTCATACCCATAAGGTGCCCCGTTATAAATGATACCTAGATCACCTACTGTAAGGCGTTCGAAGTCATCGTCGGATGCAGCTTTTTCCTCATCGGTATGAGGAATGGTAACAACTTTATTTCCATCCATCTTGTAATGGACGCCTTCAAATCCATACGACAGAACTTTAGCATTATCATAATCTGCAAGCCAGTCGAGATATTTGACCGCGGTTTCGGGATGCTTGCAAGTAGAAGGAATCGAAATGTACATACCGTTCGGTGTGTATACTCTGTTGAACTGTTCTCCATTCACATTGTCAAGGTAGAAGGGAACAATCTCCGCCTTGGGATCCGCCTCATAAAGAGCCTCTACGCCTGTAAGGACAGCATTTGCGTCTTGGGCAAAGGCTAGAGTACGGCCATTACTCAAAAGACCGTTGAATGCTGTATAAGAAGTGTCTGTATCCGTCAAGAACTCTGGATCTACCAGATCTTCGTTGTATAACTGATTCAAGTACTTTACGCCTTCCTTGTAACCTGGCCAAAAACGCTCATCGTAACAAGCATGCATTTCGTCTGTCAGATTACTGGTTTCAAGAAAGGACCAGATAATGGGCCTAGTCTGCGTTGCATTCCATGCACCGACCATACCTAATGGATACATTTCTCCGCCTTGATTTGAGGGGTCCAGATCTTTAAATTGTCTGATCAGTTTTGTAAAGTCATCAATGCTCATATGATAGTAACCGTTTTCATCGGTCTTGAGCTCATATCCGACTTGATCCAGCCAGTCTTTCCGGATATAAGTGGTCTGCCATCCGACTAGAGAACGCTTCGCTGGTATCGCCCATTGTTTTCCCTCTGACTGTCCATAAGGCAGGGCATCCGCAAGATTTTTCTTCAGATTAGCTCCGTACTTATCAATTAGATCACTCAACTCCACGAGGCCGCCGTCCCTACCATATTGCGTAATCAGATTGCTGTCATAGCTGTAGATAATATCAGGTGCTGAACCGGAAGCCATCATCGTATTAATCTTCTGGGTCTCCTCATTTCTGGGCACTGCAACATATTTCAGTTTTATATTGTTTGGATCTCCAAACTTTTTCTGAATCCAGTGCGTCCAGTAATTTTTAGTTGCGCTTCCATAGGTCTCCGTCGTGTTGCCTCGGTCATACACCATAACAGTAAGTTGTTCTGTATCACCAGATTTCTTATCTGCTGCCTTACTGTAGGAACCATTTGAACCTCCGCCGCATCCGGCCAGACTAAGTGCCAAAACCGATGTCAATACTCCGCAAAATATCTGTTTACCTAATTTCATCTTTCTCATGTGACATTACCTCCCTGTAAAGTTAATTTCATTTGGCAGTCTGGATTCATTCATAACAGTTCAGACAACTATTTTTAAGCAGCTATTTGAAACGTTAAACTTAATCCACCTTGACTGCATGGATACTTGACAGCGCTGGTAGCCTTACGAAGCATTTGCTCTAAAATGTCTCGTTGCAGCGCTTTTATTGTGTTTCAGATGAAGCGTATATCTATCGTCAATCTGCCACACTTGACAGAATAACTTCACTCATTTAGTAAAATCATATCTTGCGATATGAAATCCTTTCCAGAACCGTGCAGCTTTTCCGCATACGGCTCTTCCTAATCATTTCTACATCTCTTTAAGATATCGCCCTGCTTCACTTCTGTACTCGAATCCTGCCAGATAATCATCCGCATATACTACCAGAAAGCTGTCTCCGTCCTCCAACACCCCGACCTTCAGATATTTCCGGATCAGACCCAGAATGTTCGGATCCTGAATGTAGTAGGTGACAAACTTCAGAACCCATTCATGATCCATATGGTCAGAATCCTTTGATGTTTGCATCTACTACGTAATTGATACACTTACGTACAATGCTGATACATAGATCTTTGACTGCCATGTGGCAATCCTGTTTCGAGCGGAATCCATACATGTTGTTCTATAACTTTGGTTCATATACGGGCTTCCAGTATCTTCTTTAAGCCGAGTTGTACAATCTTGTCTTCATAGGACGCGCTTATCCTTTAACGGAACCGATCATAACACCCTTGACAAAGTATTTCTGCAACCAAGGATAAACAACCAAAACCGGGATCATGCTGAAAATCAAGCAGGAGGCTTTAATTGTTTCTGCGATCAAGTTTCCCTTCATTTCTGGAATGTCCTCGATCATGGAACTCACCTGGCTTGATTGAATGAGCTGACGCAGGCGCAGCTGAATCGTAAACATCCTCTCATCGTTGATGTAGAGGATTGCATCCATAAATCCATTCCAGCGACTTACCGCGTAGAACAAGACCATCGTTGCCAGCATGGCTTTGGAGACGGGAAGTACAATCTTTAACAGCACCACCAAGTCATTGGCTCCATCCACATAGGCTGACTCTTCCAATTCTCTTGGAAGCGATTGAAAAAAGCTCTTCATCAAAATCATATTATAGGTAGACAGCGCGGTCGGAAGAACTAGTACCCAGAAAGTATCGAGCAATCCGAGCGATTTTATGTTTAAGTATCCCGGAATCATACCCCCACTGAAATACATGGTAAAAAGAATATAAAGTAGGATCGGTGATTTAAACTTCAAGCCCGGTCTGGAAAGTGGGTAGGCGCATAATATTGTCATCGCCACACTTATTATCGTGTACACTGCTGTTAAAATCAGTGTAAACCACATGGAACGCATTAATCCCTTATTATTAAATACAGCTTTGTAGGCGGAAAGATCTATCTTCTTTGGCAAAAGTAGAACATCTCCCCTGATTACAGATGTTTTGTCGGAAAAGGACACCGCCAGTACATGCAAAAATGGAAATAAACAGCATGCCGCGATAAACACTACTACCAACACTGTCACTATTTTAAATCCATCAACTTTCTTGATTTTCTTAAGCTTCATAGATTTCTCTCCTTTACCAGATACCGTCGCCGGTTATGCGCTTACTAAAGGCATTGGCGCTGATTACCAGTACAAAGTTGATTACCGACTGTGCAAGTCCCACCGCAGTACCGATACTGAAGTCTCCCTGTTCTAGTCCCACTCGATATACGAAGGTGCTGATTACATCGCCTACCTCCATTACCGTGCTGTTCTGCATAACATAAGGCTGTTCGAATCCGATGCTCGCCATACCGCCTACCGCCATAATCAGCATAATTGCAATTGTACCTTTGATACAGGGAAGCGTGATGGCTGTCATCATCCGGAATCTGGAACATCCATCCACGCGAGCTGCATCATAAATTTCTTGATCTATTCCCGTCATCGCGGAAAGATATATGATTGTGTTCCATCCAAGGCTCTGCCAAACACCGACGATGAAATAGGTAAATATCCACCAGGGCTTACTGGTGAGGAAGGGAACCTCGCCACCACCAAAGGTTTTAATAATCGTGTTGATCATTCCTGATGAAGCAAAAAACTGATACATCATGCCACCTACCACTGACCAGGAAATAAAGTGTGGCAGATAGATGAAAGTCTGTACGGCTTTTTTAAAAAATTTATGAGTGATTTCGTTTAGAAACAATGCCAGAATAATCGGCAGTGGAAAGCCTAATACCAGGCCAAGCACATTTAATACCATTGTGTTCCGAACGGCTCGCCAGAAGGTGGCAGAATGGGACACTCGTTCAAAAAATTCCATGCCGACCCATTGGCTGCCCCAGATTCCCTTAAACATGTTGTAATCTTTAAAGGCGATAACGACACCGGGCATGGCGCGGTAGCAAAACAGGAAATAGTACAAAACCGGCAAAACCAGCATTGCATAAAGCATCCAGTGTCTTCGAAGATAGGCCAACGTACTATTACGCTTTTTTAACCCCTTTGCTGCCCCCATCTGGCTGCTATTTGGTAAATTTTTTTTCTCTTTTTTCATTCCCATCCTCCATTCTTTACATATAATCTCTCGGAATCTCTAAGTCAGTAAATTCAAAACTTTCAGATCATTTTTTTATTAAAATCTCCCACCTTTTGTCAAAACCACTTGACAGTTTATTCGAAAGATGCGGCAATTCGCGCCTATGATCAAAAAGTACCGTTCGCTTGCGGGCGACATACAATTTTCGATTGGAGGCGATTTTTGTTACCTGTTAACTCTGGCGGTCATTCCGCCTATCAAGACTTTGTTCCTAAAAATCTTCGTAAATACTATCCTAATCTGATTCTATTTCCCGTTCTACCTGGACTGTTTTTCTGTTATTAAATCCAGCTTCAAAGCATGATTCACACGGTTTTCTGCTTAACCTTTTCAGAATGAAAAGTTTTCTTCCTGACTTTAATGTCGCAAAGATTCTTCTGAATTTTACACATGATGCAATGCCTTATTATAAATATTTCAGACGGGCACATACCACACCTTTTATTGACCTTAGTGGAAAAGGTGAGGTCAAACTGCCTTACAAGGATGACTTCACCCTTGGCAAAGATGGGGTTGCTATATGCGGGGGAGGCGGATGATGAACCATGATTGTTCTGAAACTTCCAAACACCGTGTGAAATCCAGATGCTCCTTAGCCAGTAGAAAATATGGATGCTCCTGTGAACATCCCTGCTCTGATTCTAGATATAGAAGAACCGTGCATGTGGCAGCGAATGATAATCCAAGGCTATTTAATATTCCACCTCGTGACTCTGATGAAAGGAAGCTTGAGTATCATGCAAGAACTTCTGCAGAACGTTCAAATAAACGTGAGAAATTAGGCTTTAAATTAGAAGACGGCAGACATCGCTCAACTAAGACGTGGTACTGCGCCTCTATCACATCCTGATGTTACAACATCTGGATTCCTGGGATATGCCCTTTGAATCTGCCTTCAGAAAGTTGATTCTGCAAGCGGCATAATCCAATTTTATTATAACCGATTTTTCAAGCATAACGACAGTTATGTCTATTTCTCATATTCTTTTTTCATCATTTATTTCATTTTAGATAATATTCACTTTTCAATGTTCTGTTGCCAACAGTGCTGGCATGATCAATTAACATTCCGAGAGATCATTTACATTTTCTATGTATCTTTAATGTTCTTAGCATCAATATAGCACTAATTCATCTCACAGTCAACAATTATTCTATAATTTCTGTATTATTTATTTTTGATATTTTTTCGTGTGATTTGGAGTATCCATACAGTAAATTGCACTCAAAGTGATATTGTACAAAATGCAAATCTCTTTTTTGTGCATTTTTGCTATAGCATATTTTTAAATTTCCATGTATTTTTATATATATAAGTTCTACGAATTATGTAGGTTTTATTTTGTTACATAAATTATGTTTCATTTTTAAATATCGAAAAGAATTAGCAAATATACTAGGAGGTTTTTATATGTTACGAAGTGAATACCCCAGACCGCAGTTTATGAGAAAAAACTGGCTCAGCCTTAATGGCCTATGGGATTTTGATTTTGACGATAAAGAAGAAGCACTGACTCACCACTGGGAACAAAAAAGCTGTCATCTAACGCATAAGATTGAAGTCCCTTTTTGTTTTCAGAGTAAGTTAAGCAATGTTCATGATACATCATTTCACGATCGATGTTTCTACAAAAGAGAATTTACACTTCCAGAAGAATGGAATGGAAAGCAGCTTTTACTTCATTTTGGAGCTGTTGATTACTTCTGCAAGGTTTATATTGATGAAACTTTATGCGGAGAACACGAAGGCGGAAGTGCATCATTTACCTTTGATATCACTAATCATATAAATAAGCAGTTCTGTCCACATTCTATTGCTGTTTATATCGAGGACCCTTCTACTGACGAGACCATTCCAAGAGGAAAACAGTTCTGGGAAGAGGAAAGTTCTGGGATTTGGTATACTCGAACATCCGGTATCTGGCAGACCGTCTGGATTGAGCCCGTCGATGCCGTTCACATAACGAATATTAAGATGACACCAGATTTTGATCAGAACACATTAAAGCTTGAAGCCAGCTTCAGCAAGCTGGTTCCGGATATGCGTCTGGACGTAAAGATTACCTATGAAGGAGAATTGGTATGTCAGGACTCTTACTCTGTCAATAGTGCCACCGTCTTTAAAAAGGATATCTATCTGGCAGGAGATCAGATTTTCCATACCAATACCCACGGGGAAGGTCGCTCTTGGTCACCGGAACATCCAGCACTTTATGATGTTGTTTTTAGATTGAATTCCGAACATAGGATCTGTGATATTGCAGAAAGCTATTTTGGCATGCGAAAAATTCATGCAGAAAACGGGATGATATATCTTAACAATCATCCCTATTACCCCAAGATGATTCTGGATCAGGGGTACTGGCCGGACAGTCTGTTAACCGCACCTGATGATAATGCTTTTCAAACTGATATTATGCTCATGAAAGAAATGGGATTTAACGGCTGCCGAAAACATCAGAAAACTGCAGATCCCAGATTTTTATACTGGGCCGACAAAATTGGTCTTATGGTATGGGAGGAGGTCCCTTCTGCCTGTCTTTTTACGGATCATGCCCTTACCCGTTATACGAAAGAATGGATGGAAGTCATTGTAAGAGATTATAACCATCCTTCCATTGTTGCCTGGGTTCCTTTCAATGAAAGTTGGGGTGTACCTGATGTCAGCCGCAATAAAAGACAGCAGGATTATACACTTTCACTTTACTACCTGTTGAAAGCATATGATCCTGTACGTCTTGTCGTCAACAATGATGGGTGGGAGCAGACAAAGACAGACATCTGCGCCATTCACAACTACGCACATGGCACTCCCAAAACGCCAAAGATGCAGGAAACATTTCAGCGTTTTGCATCAGACTTGAATCTTCTGCTCTCCCCGTATCCGGCAGGACGCAGTATCTTTGCCTCTTCCTTTCGATATGACGGCCAACCTATCATGATAACGGAATGCGGTGGAATTCGTTATAATCATTCAGATACACAGAGCTGGGGATATACCAGTGCAGAAAATGAAGATGAGTTTCTGGAACAGTATTGCTTTGTAATCAGCACTATCCTCCAGTCGGATTATATCTATGGATTCTGTTACACACAGCTCACCGATGTAGAGCAGGAGACAAATGGTCTGCTCACTTACGACCGAAAACCGAAATGTGATCCCAAGAAGATACGGAAGATTAACAACCAGTCACGGCATAATATAGCACTCATCGATCATCACTATGACTGGAAGCTTCCAAAAAATGCTTCGAAAAAATAGCTGGTTTACTGCTGCACTGCCAAAAAAGACCTTTTACTGAAAATGCTTTTTTCAGAAAAGGTCTTCTTATCTTCAATGCATATGTTTCATTGGCCAATGCCCACCTGTTCTAGATGGAAACCACAGAGTTTATCTTCTCCGGCACACGCATAAGTTCCCTGTATTGACTTGGCTTTAAACCCACCGCCTTGCGGAACTGCTGGCTGAAAAATCTGGCATCCTGATATCCCACATCATCAGCAATCTCATAAACCGGTTTTCTCGTATCCCGCAGCAACATCTTAGCATGTGCCATCCTGATATCCATCAGATATTTTGAGAAATTCTTACCTGTTTCTTCTTTGAACATCTCACAGAAGTAGTTCGGATTGAGGTCACAATTAAAGGCAAGTTCTTCAAGAGTAATCTTTTCCTTATAGTACTTGTTGATATAATTAATGGCCTCGGAAATTTCACCGCGTCTTTTCTTCGGTTTTTTCTTTGACGTCTCAAACAAATCTCTCATGACATCCGGCTCCGACAAGCTAAATGTCGGAAGGTTCACGCTTGCATCGTTCTTTCCCCTTAGCTCAATCTTGCATATGTTGTCCCTGTTCTCATTCACAATCTTCTGTAAGGACGGTTCAAGCCCTTCAAAAATTGAAAGCGTATCCATAAGTTCTCTTGTGCTTCTTTCATCATCGAATATTAAGACGTTAATCATCTGTATCCCCCTTTGCACAACAGTCAATGTCACCAGAAATAATTTACCGCAAAGGCAGCCCTTTACGGCATGATTTTTGCTTCTCATCTTTACAGATAGATATAGATTATTATAATAAATAATGGTATGATACCCATATCGGTTACGGCTCAGTTCGGGCGCGACTCTGAACCGTAACTTATATCATGAATGGGAACGCAGTCCAGACCATGCGTTTCGCGTGGTATAGCGTTCGAAAGGTAGGTGTATGAATGTATGCAATAGAACGAAAACGTGAAATATTGAGACTGTTGAGTCAACACTCCACTTTGCGTGTCAATTTCCTTGCCGAGCACCTGGATGCATCCAGGGAAACGATACGCCGCGATCTCACAGAATTACAGAATGAGGGCCTCGTGAAAAGAATACACGGAGGTGTCACCGCAAACCATGCAAGTTTAAGCACCGAGTCCCAGACTTTGGATATCATCAATGAGTCGTCTCTATATCCCCATATCCAGGATTCAGACGTAAAAAGAAAGCTCTGTCAAAAAGCGGCATCCTATATAAAACCCGGGGATATGATATACGTAGATAACAGTTCCACCACCATATTTCTTGCGGAATGTATACCGGATGGCATTGACGTCACTCTAATCAGCAATTCTATCGCATTTTTGACGGAAGCGGTGAAATATCAGAAACCAAATATCACTTATGTCTGTCTGGGCGGTATATTAACTGTGAACAGTTTATCTACCCATGGCCCAATGACCGTAAAAGATATCGAAGAATACTACCCAAATAAGGCTTTTATTTCCTGCTCAGGAGTTTCTTCTATACGTTCTGTCACTGATTCAGCGATTGACGATGCAACGGTTAAAAAGCATATGATTGACCGATCTTTTGAGGTCTTTCTGCTGGCAGACCACACGAAATTCTCTCAGAATGGTCAGGTTTTCCTAGTGCCCATTGACCGCTTGAATTATGTAATCACCGATACCTTAACCCAAGATATCGATTACACTTTTCTCATAGATGCAAATGTCAGGATTGAAACCTCCGAGTAATCAAAGCGTTACATACTGCAAAATAGTGGTTGATATTTGACCGTTTCTTTCTGTTTTATTTTGTTTCTGACTGTATGTTACCATATTCAGGCGTTTGCCGCAATACTTAATCATGATGATTTGAAAACATTGTCACATTTGAACAATATTTATGCTTCTCATTTGTTATATATGTGCACTGCTATACTTTCAGCAAAAAGATCCCCAAAGTCAGATATAGGCTAACTTTGGGGATCTTTTTGTTCCATTTCAATCAGAAATGAATTATACTAGGGATAGATACTGTCATATGCACAATCTGCAGTTATACTTTATGAGGAGTGAATATGTCTTCCGAAAAAAACCATCTGATCAATGAAGCAATCACATATGCAACCGCATGTCACGCCGGACAAGTTCGAAAAGGATCCTGTCATCCTTATATTCTTCATCCTTTGGAGACAATGCTTATCTTGTTCCATATGAACGCGGATGATAACCTGTTAATCGCTGGTGTTCTTCATGATATCGTCGAAGATACCCCCGCAACCCTGGAAGAAATATGTGACCGTTTCGGCAGTGATGTAGCTTCGTTGGTTGCTTTTCACACAGAGGATAAATCCAGAGGCTGGACAGAGAGAAAAAGTGCGGCGATTGCCTCCCTGTCTGGAGCAGGTGACCGGGAAATGATGCTAATATTAGCTGACAAGGTATCAAATCTTCGAAGCAGCATATCCGACTACAGAGAAATCGGTGAACAATTCTGGGACAAGTTCAACGCCCGCAGGGAGCAGCAGAATTGGTATTATATGAAGATGTTTGACGCATTAAAACCTATGGAATCTCACCCTGCCGCTTCCCCTTATTATCGAGAAATGAAAGACCTCTTATCTCATCTGTTTAGTGGCAGATCTTAATTTGACACTCCCCACAGCTAAAGCAGGGGGATTCTTGTTTCAACCGACACTATCTGATAAAACGAGCGGAAAGCACATCTTTACGCCTTCCGCTCGTTTATCATATCTATATAAAGAAGGGCCAATTATCCTTCAATGGCAACATATTTATTCTCTTCAATCTTTTTTTCATCCGGTTTCAGGAGTTCGACCTTTAAGATTCCATCATGAAAGGATGCTTTAATATCTTCCTGTTTCAGATTGTCACCAACATAGAAAGTTCTCTCGCAGGCACCTGCATATCTTTCACGGCGGATATACTTCCCTTCATCTTTCTTTTCTTCATCCAGATTCTTTGAAGCACTGACCTTCAAAGATCCATTCTCCAGCGAAATCTGAATTTCATCTTTTTTAAATCCCGGCAGGTCCATCTCAAGCTCATAACCCAGATCAGTTTGCCTGATATCTGTTTTCATCAGATTCTTTCCGTGATGTCCATAAAGTTTCTTCTCCGCTTTGCTAAAACTTCCGTCGTTAAACCACGGTTCAAAAAAGAAGTCATCGAATAAACTATCGTTAAAAATGCTTGGTACTATCATAAGTTTTTCCTCCTTGTAGAATGGGTTTAATCTTCAATTAATATATTTTGTTTCTGTTCCACTTGCGCTTTTTCTTCTTTTTTTGGAACCAGAAGCGTTAATGTCCCGTCTTCGAATTTTGCTTTGATGTCTTCCTGTGTTATTTGATTTCCAACATAAAAGCTTCTTCTTGCTTTTCCGGTGTATCTTTCCCTGCGAATATAGTTACCATTTTCATCTTTCTCGTCTTTCTTCGATTTGGATGAAGCCTCAATGGTAAGATAACCATCATTCAATTGCGCCTTAATGTCTTCTTTTTTAACTCCCGGCAGATCCATAGCAATCTCAAAATTGTTATCGTTTTCTTTGACATCTGTGCTCATCAGACCATTCGTCCAAAGGCTGTTTTCGAAAGGTTCCATAAAATCATCAAACATGTTTGTTCCAAAAATACTCGGCATCAACATAATTATCGCTCCCTTCTGATTAAATCTGTGATGTCTGAAATGTTACTTATTACTTTCTCGTCTTACAATCTTTATCTTTCCCTTCCTTCGTTCTAAATATGTTATAACACAATTATTAGCACTCGTCAAGAGTGAGTGCTAATAATTTCTGTGAACTTTCTGTGAAGTTATTCGTTTACCTTTTCCAATTGATAATTTTTGAGTATTCAAGTATACTAATATTTATGATACCAGGGTCAAAAGGTCCTGCGTTTCATGCTTGCATGAAAAAGCATGACCTTGAGACCCGAACAAACATGAGAAAGCAACCCGATTAGGGTGTATTTCGAATGTTTGTAGGATTACGTGAGCACAAAGTGCGGAGTAATCCGTGTATCATATGGGGTCAAAAGGTCCTGCTTTTCATGCGAGCATGAAAAAGCAGGACCTTGGAACCCGAACAAACATTTATCAGGGTCAGATGACCCCGGACAAGAAGGAGGATTTTGATGCGCTGGCTTTACTCACATCGGAAACAATTAACCATAGGTTTTATCATAATAATTACCCTTATTCTTATTCCGGTCGTCCACAATCTGAGTGTTGATGATATCATACACTATACGCCATCGTCTCCGTTTTTCGCAGCCTTGGCATTGATTGGACTATATTGTCTCAGATCAATCATCATGGCAATTCCCAACATGCTTGTCTGCATTGCCATCGGCATAATATTTCCGCCTGTCTGGGGCATTCTTATCAGCATAACAGGAATGATCTGTGAAACAACGATCAGTTATTATCTTGGAAAGAAACTCGGCGCAGAAGAAGTCACCCGGATGCTGCAGAAGAATGAGAAAGCAAAAAAGTTCTTTTCGTCTAATCAGAACAACACTACGACGACCTGCTTTATCGCTCGGATCACTCCGCTTCCCATCGGATTAACCAGCATGTTCTTTGGTGCAGCAGGAATGCCGTGGAGCAAATATATAATTGCATCAATCCTTGGCTTAAGCCCTAAGATGATTCCCTATGTACTGGCCGGGACTTCCATCGAGGGTCCTCTGTCTACAAGATTTCTGCTTCCATTTGTGATCAGCTTTGCCATCACACTGGCCGCATTTATCATTTACCAAACAGTGACGAAGACAAAATCATAGTTTCCAAACATGAAAGGCTTGACCTTCCCCCGAATCAATCAATTTCCTTTATACTGTTTTTTATTATATGAAATTCGTCTTCCGTCATTTGTTTTCCATCCTGAACTGGCGGCCGATAAGGATTCTCCATGATATTACCGCCTAAAAGATGATCGAACCAGAGTGCTGCGACGGCATATCTTCCATATAGAAGATGCATATGAAACCCATCTCTGCAAAGGCTCTTTCCACCTTCCAGATAGAGGAAGGGCTCCTTTCTTCTCAGACTTTGAATCAAATCACCGGCAGGAATCAGATCTGTCCGATACTCATCGGCAACTTTATCATAACATTCCGAAAGTTTTTTATACATTTCCTCTTGACTGTTATGATAAAATTCAAAGTGCTCATGTGTGGAATCGACCTCATAGGCCCAGGTCTGCATAATCACCCGTTTTGCATTGGGGCATTTTGTCTGCACATAGGCAAGAAGATTTCCAAGATAGGGATAATAGGTGTCCATTAGACCACTGTAACCACTGCACTGCTGTGTTACAATATAATCCCATTCTTCCTCTTTCAGGATCTCTTCGACTGTTACATAATGTTCCCCTTCGACTCCATTTAACTGATACTGATAATCCGCTTTATTGTGCTCTATATTATTCCAGTGTCGCTCTAATGAGCAGCCACCGATATAAAGATTTACAACTTTTGTATCTATCCCTCCGCTCTTGGCCAAATCATGCAGATATGTTGTCGCATCCTGAGAGAAACTATTTCCTATCGCTAATATGTTAACCATTGTATACTCCTTTCGCCTTTTTAGTTCATCGTAAAATCAGCTCCGGCTTAAAGTTCAGATAATCACCGGATACTAATTGATACTCAATCCCATTGAAATATCCCTTCAAACTGTCATCAAACCGTTCTTTTCCATGACAATGAGAATAAATCACCTTTGAAGTATCATAAACTTCGGCCATCTGTGTGAACGGACTTTCTTCTTCCCCGATACTTGTGGGTGGAAAATGAAGGAACATGATAAATCTGTGATATCCGGCGTCTTTTGCTGCCTCAAATGACGTCCTTAAGCGTTCCAGCTCACGATCTCTGATTTTCAGAAAATGCTTATATGAGTCCTTTCCTTCGTAACAATATCCTTTAGTCCCGACCAGTCCGTAATCCTGGTAAGTATAGAAATTATTCTGGAGAAAAAAAAGCCTCCCTTTGAATATTTCATTTAGTTTCTCGGTCTTTTTTGCATTCCAAAACATATCGTGATTGCCCCGAAGCAAAATTTTTCGCCCGGGCAGATCAGCAATAAAAGCAAGATCTGCCCCGGCTTCTTCAAGATTACGGCCCCAGGAGTGATCTCCGGTTATGACCACAGTATCATCCATGGTTACTCGCCGATTCCAGTATTTTTGTATCTTTTTCTCATGATTTTTCCACACTGACCCGAACATATCCATGGGTTTATCCACAGAATTCGCCAGATGGAAATCACCAATTGCGTATAAAGCCATATTCTCCTACCTGCCTCGATATTCCTCAAGCCACGCCTCTGCAATCAGGCGATGTCCCAATGGCGTCGGATGGACACCATCTTGAGCCAGTGCGGTATACCCCTCACGAATAGCCGCTTTAGAAAATATCCCGTCCAGTGTTACCAGTCCCGTCTGATATTTTACCGCGAACTGGCGCACCGCCTGAATATAGGGATCCAACGTGACTCTCCACTCTTTTCTGTCTTCCGGGAAGGGAAGCACAAAGGGCTCCATCAGGATAATGCGGGCATCTGTTTCGCTTTTTGACCGGTCCATCAATTTTGTATAATTGGATACAAAGGCATCAAGGGATGTCTCATCATTTCTGTCATACTTTCTCCAGCAATCATTAATACCAATTAAGATCGTCAGTACATCGGGCTTGATATCAATGCAGTCCCTGGTCCAGCGATTTATGAGATCGCAAGTTCTGTTTCCCGATACTCCTCGATTCAAAACAACAGTGTTCTCGTTTTGTTCCTTTAAACGCTCTGCGATCAGCTTCGGATAGCCATTGCCCAGACCGTCTCCGCCTTCTGCCCTCCGATCCACATCGGTGACACTGTCTCCTTGAAATAAAATCACTTTGCTCATTCTACATTACCTCTTTATTTTATGTTTTTTGATTTAACAGATTTATCCCATTCTTCGAAGGCTTGAAACAATCTGGCTTACCTGCCGGATCGCACGATCCACCTGCTTTCTTGCATCCGATATCTTCGATTGCACGAGATAATCTGCTACAACTCCGTCAAAGAAAAAATCCGCAAATGTCAGAAAATCTCCAACCTCCAAATTCAGATCTGTATTCACCGTCACATCCTGAAGTTCTCTTTGAAATACACGCAGATTACTTTTGGCTTCCTCCATATGTGATACGGCATGATTCATCTTAGAATGCTTCATAAGCCCGATGATTGATCCCCCTCCCAGCAAATCAGCAATCCCCCATGATCTTGCACTGTCCAGATCCTCTTTTGCGTATTTCAGACTGTTAAGAGCTCTTTCACCCGCGGCTATAGCTTCGCGTACTTCTCTATCCATAATTTAATCCTCACTTTTCCATACATTTTCTTTATTCTATCATTCTCAAAGGATACTGTCACTTTATGTTTGCTGTTTTGATGAGAAGTGACTCGTGCATAGCAAATATAAGAATCAAGATCAACAATAGATAAAACGGAAACAATCCCACACTGATACGATTGGCAATAACACCAAATAAAGGAGGCATCAGACACGTTCCCACATAGGCACTGGCCATCTGAACACCGATCACTGCCTGAGATTTATCTGCACCGAAGTGCTCTGGTGTTGCATGTATAATACAGGGATAGATGGGGGCACATCCCAGACCAATCAAAATCAGTCCCAGCATCGCTGCTTTCTGATTGAATGGCAGTAACAATATCAGAATACCGACAAGTGTGGTTCCTTCTCCCAGGCGAACCATCTTCGCATCATTCATCTTAATTGTAAGAAAACCACTGAACGCCCGACCGATTGTAATTCCAATAAAAAACAAGCTGGCAAAGCCTGCAGCTGTGCTCTTTGAAATCTCATACTTCAGTGTGAGATAGCTGCTGGCCCACAATCCCGTTGTCTGCTCTATCGCGCAGTAGCAGAAAAAAGTAAGCATCACTTCTTTTGCCCCGGGAATCTTAAAAATCTCATGATATTTCAAAGGCCCGACCGATTTTTTCGATTCTTCTTCAAGTAGACTTTTACTTCCACGTTTCCAAAGAGGCAAGCTGATTACAAGAATAATGGTCAAAACCATCTGAACGACAGCGATAATCCGGTATCCCATATTCCAGCGATATCCGCCTGACAATGCATATCCCATAATGTACGGGCCAAAAGAAGCCCCGACTCCCCACATACAATGAAGCCAGCTCATATGACGGCTTGCATAGTTAAGTGCCACATAATTATTCAGCGATGCATCAACACTTCCGGCCCCTAGTCCATAGGGAATTGCCCAAAGGCAGAGTGCCCAAAAAGAATGACTGACAGAGAATCCAAATAAAGCCGCTGCAGTCATGGCAACACTCATGGCTGTGACTTTACCTGTTCCAAACTTTCTGGTAACCCGATCGCTTTGCAGGCTTGACACCACTGTACCAAGTGCAATAATCATGGATATGATTCCCGCGTAAGAGATAGGGACTCCAAATTGTGGATACATCGCCGGCCATGCTGAGCCAAGCAATGAATCCGGAAGACCCAGACTAATGAAAGCAAGATAGATGATTGCCAAAAGTAACTGTATCATAATTCTTCTCCTGTATGTAATTGTGCTTACTCCCCCAGTTCATCCTCGTGTGCCTTAAAGAAATCATAATAAGCACGCACGCTTGATAGTTTGGTCCACTTTTTCACATCCACTGGTTCTTCGTCCATATCATATATCTTAGCACCCTTCATAGACAAAAGAAAAGGAGAATGCGTTGCCATAATAAACTGGCATCCAAAAAATCTCGCTGAATCTTCCAAAAACCTCAAAAGTTCCTGCTGCTTTCCGGGAGAAAGACTATTTTCCGGCTCATCCAAAAGGTATAGTCCTTCTTCCTGAATCTTCTCCGTGAAGTATAAAAAAGCACTCTCTCCATTTGAATGTTCTCGGACATTATCCATTAGACTGTGTCTGACAAATTTTGACTGTGTCTTTCTTCGGGCAAGATTAACCTTCTTGAGTTGATCATAATCATCCAAAGATCTCATCTGAAATTTAGAATACTTTGCACCAAGGTATTCCTCGAATAACTCTTCGCGTTTGTGATCAATCCCATCATTCAAAGCTCTTAGATTCAGCATAAAATCAAATACATCATCGCTTGTAATGATTCTGCTGGCCTGCGTTATCTCATGACACAAATCAAACGAACATCTATCTGTATAATCGTCAAAGAAATTTGAGCGGTTATATGGCGTATCTCTCACAAGACCCAACTTTTCTCCAATGCCGTTTAAAGCAGTCGTTTTTCCGGATCCGTTCCCTCCATATAAAATCGTCACTGGCTCAAAATCAAGCAGGTACAACTGATGCTTTGACAGTATCTGAAACGGATAAAAACTGTCATAGCAGGTTCTTTTGATCGACATTCGAAAATCTATCTCTTCCTCTGCACCAGGAAAAGAAAAATGAGACAAATAAATCATACGCACTCCTTAGCATTTTCTGACTGTATCATTAAAATACCGTCCGCCAAACTCTGGCGGGCGGCTGATCCCATAATCAATCAAGGCAGAGATCCCCCTGGAATCAGAACATCTCTTTGCTCATCTTATCAATCTCTTCTGAAGTTGTCTCATAGACACCTTCAAAGGTAGACACAGGCAGTCCCTGTATAATATTGGGAATATAATAGTGTTTGTCCTTTCCGTATTCGGTACAGACTCTTTGAACTTCTTTTGCAATTTCTTCTCTTGTCCATCCTGGATGATCTACAGTTGCGGAGTTGATGCCACCCATAAAGGAGATCTTTCCGCCGTATTTTCTGATCATCTCAGGAATGTTGTTTGTCGCCATAACACCCTGCCAGATATCGATCCCAATGTCAATCATATCTGGTACAAAGGGCTCTGCATAGGAGTCTGAATGATGGACAACCAGCTCCACACCGTGATTCTTATAATATCCGTATATCTCTTTATAGGCGTCCACGAAAAATTCTTCGAACATCTCCTTCGAGAAGAATGTTGACTTCTGGCTGCCCCAGTCATCATGATGGAACAGTGCATCCGGATGAAGGTGACTGCAGAGCAGATCTGCATATTCGAGTTCCCATTCTGTTATGTACTTAATCAGATCCTTTACTTCTTCCGGCTCTTCATAAAAATTAACCATGGCATCTTCCATGCCCATCAGATAGTGCAGTCTCTCAAAAAGTCCCGGTGCTACAAAAGGTGCTACGAATTGTTCGTTTCGGTCAACACCTTCAACTTCCTTTATTGCCGGTTCCCAGGAACTCTCAGAGAATACAAGTTTCGGTGCTTTTATGACTTTCTTCCAGTCATCAATATCTTTAAGTACTCTGTGTTCCTCGTCAAGAACCGGGAATGCTCCGGGAGTTCCCTCAGGCCACGATTTTGTGATACCCCATTTATTTGTCACATTGACTTGTCCGTACTTCGGGGCCGGATCTGAAGCATTATACGGATCACTCATAAAGATATGAATAAATTCGTACTGATTCACAAATCGGTCCGGATTTCCACCATGTATTGTCTCTAACAGATTTTGTTTCTTTGTCAACATTTTGATAATTCCTCCATTTACCATTTCGTTGTCTTTCACATCATCCCTGAGAACTCTCAGGTATTATCATAATAGCACAAAAAAAAGAGTAATTATATATTACTATTTTACAAAAAATCTCAAAACATTTATGCATATCGCTTTATTTTAATTGACATCTGATTTTCACGGGATACCATAATGCCTCACAGCAACACCGAGCTGCACTATGAAAGCTTTTTTTCCAGATGGCTGATAATTCCGATATCTGCAGGGAGCCAGTCGACGTCAAACAGATGCTCCCTGTCCAGCCATTTTGCATTCTCGTGCTCTTTTAATCTGAGATCTCCCTCTTTCACTTGACACAGATAGCATTGCATGGACAGGTGAAACTTTGGATAATCATACTCTACCGTATCAAACAGTTCTCCTACCATTACCTTTGTATCCAGCTCTTCCATGATCTCACGGCGCAGGGCCTCTTCTGGTGTCTCGCCGTCTTCGATCTTCCCGCCTGGGAACTCCCATCCGTCTTTAAACTCACCATATCCTCTCTGTGTGGCAAAAACTTTCCCTTCTTCTATAATAATTGCAGCAGTCACATGTAATGTCTTCATCCCATCTATACTCCTTCCTCGTTTTCGTATTACCTCTGTCTGAATCCGGTACACCCGGATCTGAAAAAGGTATAGTTGCATTCTGTAGTACATAACGTTATAATTCTTTTGAGATATATTTATTGAAAAGGAGGCGCTATACGTGGTAAAAAAAAGAGGACGACCGACAGACAGTCCAAAACGATTTGTTGTACGATCACGGGTCGATGCTGAAACTTTCCAGATTTTGCAGGACTACTGCGAAAAGAAAAACAAAAACATTTCAGAGGCTCTTCGCGATGCGATACACGCATTGGACGGTGCAAGATCCACACCCTGACAATTTTATCAGGATCGCTGCCACCAACATTCGGACACGTTGGTGACGGCAGCGACACGATTGCAGAAACGCATGGATTCATCTTCCGGATAATTTACCGACGATGTCATTCATGATATCCCACTTTTGTTCCATATCTTTCACCAGTTTCAGCTGTGTACGGCAGCGGTCCAAATTGTGGTGCTCGCGGTCTGTCTTAAAATAGGTATCTCCCACTAGGTAATCATTAAGAAAACGCATTCCGCATTCGTAAGTCATCACCTTTGCGCCCATTGGAAGAAGCTCCACCTCTTTTTGCGTCAGCTTACCGCGACAGCCTTCTAAGTATCCTCTGGTATAAAGTTCAAACAATTCCATGCTGCAGGAAACTTTATTAAGATCCGTCTCGTCCTCTAATGCTGTGCTTGCACCAAAGCGAATCGAATCGCCAAAATCGTTGACTGCAAGTCCCGGCATAACCGTGTCCAGATCAATTACACAGATTCCCTTTTGTGATTTCTTATCAATCATGATATTGTTCAGCTTTGTATCATTGTGTGTCACGCGAAGAGGAATCTCTTTTTTTGCAAGTAAATCTGTGAAGCAGTCTGCAACATCCTTTCGTTCCATGATAAACTTTATTTCATCTGACACTTCGCCAGCACGTCCCATAATGTCATCTGATACCGCCTTTTTGAAAACCTCAAACCGCGCTTTCGTATCATGAAAACCAGAAATAGTCTCATGCAGAGTCTCTGCCGGATAATCGGCCAGAAGATACTGGAAATTGCCAAAGGCAACCGCACTCTCGTAAAACTGCTGTGGATTCTCTACCTGATCAAAGCAGTACGCATCCGTGATGAACTTATAGGCCCGGAAACAGTCCCCGGATTTATTCTCATAATATGACTTTTTGTCAACCGTGGGAATAATATTTAAAGTTTCACGCTCCGGATCTCCTCCGCCTTCAAGGATCCTCTTCCGCAAAAATGCAGTGACCCCAGAGATATTGGCCATCAGCTCATCTGGTCTTGTGAATACTTCTGTGTTAATCCTCTGCAGTATCACTTTCTTCAGGTTTTCTTTCGTTTCAAGTTTCACCAGATATGTATCATTGATATGGCCGCTTCCGTAGGGCTCACAGGAAATTACATTGCCCGGAATGGCCAAATTAGAAATAGCTTCTTTTAATTCTTTCTCTGTCACTGGTTTCAATTATTACCCTCCCATAGATTTTCGGGATATAAGCCTTCTTTCTTCATCTTTCTGATCGCAGCCTCGACCAGTGGCTTATCCTCTTTATACGTAACACCGTACCATCTGTCCCGGGATGTCAAGACATCCACCGTAGCTCTGTCCTCATCCAGCAGTCTGCTAACTACAGACGGAAGAAAATACTCGCATTTGAACGGATTTGTTTTTATACCCTCTTTTAAAAATGCACCAAACCCTGCTTCGATTTCTCTCATGATACTCTTGCCGAACCCCCACAGATTCATAGACACAATCGTGTCCTTCGGCAGCATATGCCAAGTCTTCCCGTCATCTTCTGTGTATTCGATGGAGTCATGTCTCTTCTCAATATGGGTTCGCTCCTGAACTTTTCCAAGCCGACCGCTCGGGTCGATTTCACAAACTCCGCGGGATACATAACCATTATCCGTGACGGTATTAGAAAGCTGATAGCCGACCATGGCATAACGGTACTTGTCATCATCCGTATGGGATGCAAGATAATCATAGATAAGCTGAAATGCTTCTTTCCCATAATAATCATCTGCATTGATCACAGCAAATGGTCCGTGAATCAGATCTGAACAGGATAAAATTGCATGGGCAGTTCCCCATGGTTTCGTGCGTCCTTCGGGAACTTCACAGCCTGCCGGTATGTTGTCAAGCTCCTGGTAGGCATAGGATACATCCATGTACTTCGCAATGCGCTCTCCAACTGCTGCCCTGAAATCGGATTCATCTTCCCTTTTGATGATAAAGATCACTTTTTCAAATCCTGCAGCCTTCGCATCGTACATCGAAAAATCGATAATGATGTGTCCCTCTTCATCGATGGGGTCAATCTGTTTTTGTCCGCCATAGCGGCTTCCCATCCCGGCTGCCATAATCACTAATACTGGTTTTTCCATTGTTCTTGTTCATTCCTTTCCCTTTACGTATAAGAATTCATGATGCCTCGGATTGCCTCTCCTCTTGTTCTCTTAACAATCCGCATCCTGTGATTACCAATAAGTCCTGAACTCCGGTCTCAATACACGCATCAATGCTTCCATGTAAAAATAATCCCCAAACAAACAGCATTCATCGATGCCATCTCCAAGCAGACGTCCATACGTCGAGTGAAGGAGAATGCCATTCATCTCATCGTTTTCGGGTGCCGCATAGAGCTTTGCCAGATTTTCCAAAATCTCGTAAGCCTGGGTCAGATAATTTTCATCACAAATCCCCCGGTTATAGGCCTCAAGGATTCCGCATACTGCAATTGCAGATGCCGAACTGTCACGTGGTTCCTTCCCATCCCTGTAATGGAAATCCCAGTATGCCACTTTGTCCTCCGGCAGATGTCTCAGAAAATAGTCTGTCACCTTTTTCCACTCATCCGGGATGGTGTCATCTTTTACATACATATAGTTAAGCATCAGCCCATACACACCCCAGGCCTGCCCTCTCGACCAGGTGGATTCATCGGAATATCCCTGTTTTGTGGCACCATAAGCTGGTTTTCCTGTCTCCACGTCGAAGTAATACGTATGATGTGTCGAATAATCCGGACGATAGATTACCTTTCTGGTTGTAGCAAGATGTTTTTCAGCCACATCCCGGTAGGAAGAGTCGCCTGTGATATCCGCCGCCCAGTAGAGAATTGGAAGATTTAAGAGGCAGTCAATGATCAGACGATAATTCTCCTTCAGATCCAGTTCACCCCATGCCTGAATAAACTGACCCTTTTTTCGGAATCTGGACTTTAAGTTGTCCGCTGCAAGAAGTGCCGTCTCTCTGGCAAACTCGTCCCCTGTGATCTTATAAGCCGCCACGCATGAAAGGCTGTAGATAAATCCCATATCGTGATGATCTACGACCACACGGTGGTCGATGCGATAACGATAACTCTGTATCTGCTCCATTGCAACATTGTAAAAGGCGCGATCTTTAGAATACTCATAGCACATCCACAGAATTCCCGTATAGAATCCTGCAGTCCAGTCATTATTCTCGATTTTCGGATAACGATTGCCCTCACTGGCCGGTGCCGGAAAACCACCCCGGAAATCTTCCAGATGATTTCTGGTGATCTTAAGCCCCTTTTCAAACGCCTCCTGATATAATTTTTTGTTCATAAATCCCTCCTGGTTTACGGGTTTCTACCCTAGTATCATACCATAAATATTTTATTAATAAAGATAGAATTTAGTTTCCATTTCATATTTTGTTTTGTGTTGATAGAAATCTTTAGAACTCCGTCAAAATTATGCATAATGGGCAGGATCTGATACTGGTATCTTCCTGCATCCAGCCTTCGCCCTTGTGCCCGAACTCCTGCCTCTTTTACGGCAAGCTCGGTAAATGAAGCCTCCTTTTCATCCCCAGAGATGATCAGCAGGTCGTACTTGCCTGCCGGAAGTTCCACTCCAAATATCACAGGGACCTCACCCTCAGCGAAATCACGCCGAAGTACATCTGGTTTCATTCTTTTTCGAATAGATATTGCACCCTCCAGATCACTGTAAAATCCATAACCTAAATCCTCCGAATACGCTGTAGTTCCAACAGTCCTCGGTCCGCCGGCAAGAAGTACCGAACGCTGGGCCTGCAAAATCTGTATATCATATACTTCACTGTAATCTTTCTCGTTTTCTTCTGTAAAATCAAAGATATAGGGCGTCATAGGATACCTCAAGGTCCCGGCAAAATCATAGGGGCAGACAAAAGAATCCACCGCCTTATAGAATGCAGTGTCTTTATTCTCCCCCAGAAAAATTCTCCGATGTGTAATGGAAGCACGGTGTACCTGCACTTTTGAAAACTCAGTCTGATTTTGTAAGCCATCTTTCTCCAAAGATTCTGACCGTGAGCCAAACACTAAAGTCTCATCTTGTTTCATGTCACACGTGTATACCAAACCCTGCCCACTTTCATATCTTGAGCTGGTTTTAGAAAGCTCCGCCGGCAGATAAAGAGACATTCGTCCATCCCTTTTGGCGTATATCTGAATCCATGTGACTTTTTTATTTCTCATCTGGGCTGATACCTCGAAAGCACCAGGTGCCAGCAAATTCTCGAATTCGCAGTCCCTCCAAGGTCCGTAATCTGTGTGGATCAGATCATCCGCCGCCGCATATTGTGTGTTATGTTCGGCATAGCTGTCATTCCCATCGGGAATCGCAGGAAATACATAGATGACACCGTCCAGTTCCTGCAGAAGCATCTCACCTATCACCGCCGTCACTCCTCCGGAGAATTCACACATCGCCGGGAGGTAGTTCGCAGGCTTCGTCAAATGGCAGTAATTGATGAAACGTTCGGATTCTTCATATCCCAAACCGTTCGAATGTAGCATCAGATCCAGCCCCTTTTCATACAAGATACGAACTGCACTTTCTCCTTCTCCCATTCTCGCAGATGCAGCGGCAATCCACTCAAATCCGAAAGTTCCCTCTTCCGTATTTTCCGCAGCATATCGGATCGTGCAATCTGCAAGTTCTCTTAAAGCATCCGGACTCTTTTGATGAATCTCATCTGCTGGGAAAACTGCCATCAGTACCGACGGATGGCGCAAAAATATATCATCCTGCACCATCAACGAATCCTTCCATCTGCTGCCGTCTCTTGTCAGTGCATACTCTGGTATCTCACTTAATAAACGCTCAAAATCAAGCACTTCCTCTTTTGGACGTTTCAGTATTTTTACGGCTTGTATTGCATCCTTTGTCAGCTGTTTCAAAGCGGCTGTTGTGATCACACTGTCTCTCGTTACTGGTCCTTGCTCCGGGCAGATATCGTAATCAATGTGCCGGATTTTGTGTTCATCCAGCCGCCCTGTCTTTACATAAAAGTCCAGAATTTCACAAAATGTCGGGTAAACCTTATCTCTTAAAAAGGTCTCATCTTTCGTATAAGTATAGTATTTCCACAGAAACAGCGCACACCAGGGCTGAATGCAGTGATAGAGAGGATGGGGGTAGTCAAGTGCCCAACCTTCCTCTCCATAGAATTCCTCTGCAAACTTTTTGATGTCCGGTTCATATGACAAAAAACCGTCACAAAAAACTTTTGCAAGTTCCATATGATTCGAGGAAAATGTACCGTAAAACGCCGTTTGAATATTCACGTCCCAGTACCACATACTTCCCCACATGCATGGTTTTCTGATGTCCCACAAACCGCTCAGACCGCAGGCCTGCTCACTGTGAACACTGCCTTTGCCGCTGCAGCACTCAAGCAGGTACACGTAGAGGTACCAGAGTGTCTCCAGATAATAGTCCGGAAGCGTAATACTTGATTTCCAGAAAGATTTCCAGGCTATGCGGTGTGCATTCCTGTCCGAGGTTATGTTTTTCCAAAGGTCTTCTGCCCGATGACGTGCAGTTCCTTTCCCCGGAGCAATCGAAGCGATAAGGAAAAAGGACTCCAAATCCGGGTTTACGTCTGGTACATACAATGTGGTTTCCTGTATAAAGGGTCTGGCATCTTCAGCTTCTTTTTCCGGGTGAAATTCACAGAGCATTGTAACAGCATTATTTTCACAGATATCCTGATAATGATAACGGCTCTGACCGCGTGCTCTCTGTCTCGTGACATTTCCATTCTTCCAAAGTCCAGCGCAGCTTTGATGAAGTTCGAACACCATACCATCCCGTGTTTTTGACAAATACAGATGAGCAGTGACTTGATTTCTTCCTTCTCCTGCCGAAAAATCAATGGTTCCTTCCTCGATGTTCAAAGCGAGCAGTGAGTGATCGGTCCTGACCTTTTCGGAGAATCCAATCACGATCTCTCCACCCTGCGGACCACTTGTACCCTGATAAAGAGGTCTTCCCCCCAAAGGCTGAGCGTTCTGAGACTTTTGCAAGGTTTTGGTATAATGAAAGAACTCATAGTCTGGATTCTGTCTTTCTTCATCCACCACTGCCTTTACATCCTCAAATGTCATCTTGCCTGACAGGTTTTGCACCTGAGCGGACAGATCACATTTATCCGGATATCTGGGATCGGCATAACGCTCCAACACCTGATAGTAACAGTCATAATGATTCAAAGCTGCATGCAGAGCGTGATCTCTATAATAGACCGACGCACCCATCTTCCCATTGCCGAGTGGAAGAGCATTCGACCATCCATTCTCTACATTCCAAAAACAAATCTGATGTCCCAATTCTAACCTCCAATCCAGGCAGCCCTGCCCTGGCAGCTACCAGGAAAGGATCTCCCCTGCGATAATCTCATCTTTTTCCATGCTGCGGTCAAAGAGAACTGTTTTTCCATATCCCCTGCAGTTTTCCCAGCAAAGGATATCCGTGGGTGTCATCACTTCCTGGTGACAGAGAAAAAGAACGTATTCTTTCTGTCCAGAGATAATCTGAAGACCTTCGGCCTGACTCCGATCCAGATCCCTCTCATATCCGGAAAGCCTGAGATTGATATTTTTCACCTGAACTTTCGAGGTCTTTCCCTTTTTACTGCCATTAATTACTGTGATTTGGTGAAAGGAATCATTCGTCTGGACTGTCCCCACATATGTCTGGTTTTGATGCTTTTCGTTATAATGAAAAGACTGCCATGTGTGGCGGATCTCTCCTGTCTGCGGCGTGACAAACTGAACATAAGCCTCCATCTCATCTCCGGTGAAATGAAGATCCCCTGCCAAATCTTCTACTGTTCCATGGCCGCTGAAGTGAAGATGGTTCTCGTAAAGATGACTGCCATGGCTCAGATAATTATCGCAGATTATATAGATGTCTGGTTTGATCCAGATAATCTTCTTGTTTACAATCACACTATCTTCCCAGTATCCCAGATGACTTCCCTCTACATATCCGGCCAGACTGCCATCATAAAATTCCTGTTTCACACAGGTACATAGTTTTTGATAAATCCACGAAGTATCACATGGTGCAAATCCCCTGCCATCCACGAGGGTGACATTGTGAGCTCCAGCTTCTTTGAATCGAAAACGCTCCGATCCGTCCACATAGGTATATCTTCCGGAATCGACCAACAGATCTTCTCCGCAAATCACGAGATCAAAATGCAGTTTGTCTGCATGTCCATGTCCTCCGCCGGTATCTCCACAGTGAAAATGAAGTAGATTTGCGTTCTCATCCCACCCACTCCGAAAATAATAGTTTCCTCCAAAGGGAAGTTCCAGTGACAAAAAGTCAGGTTCCTGTGCACCCAACGTTTCATAAATACAACGTCCGTCATCGCCGAACAGCCAGATATTATCAAAATCAAGGTTCTCATAACCGCCGGATTTTAGCATCTCATCTTTTAAGATCAGGGCACCGGCGCTGATCTGATCCCTCAGATCAGTTGTATCGCTGTCGCCCTGGGCGAACTGCGTGTGATCCGGTTTCATCCACTTATAATTGACATATGCCATGTTCTCTACCGTCTTGCAGATGATGTCCGGCATCAAAATACCGGCGCGTCGTCCATAGAAAAGTACCGCAAGATAGCCATGATAAACTTCATTATGATACATCGGAGACTGCTCCCACTGCATCCCATCCGGCAGGACCTGAATAGCTGCAGCTTTACAAAGGCGTGTAAGAGCCGTCTGCAGTACTTCTTTAGAATCCGGCAGAACAAGAGACAGCAGAAAAAGTCCCTCGCTTTCAAGTACTCCCCAGTTACTGATATATTTGTGATCGTCAAAATTTGTAAGCAGTCTGTTCTGATGCTTTTTCAGACAGTCATACACCTTTTGGAGGAATATAGCATCGACCATATCACTTTCCAAAACCAGCGGTACTGTGCGGAGCCAGGTTTCCGGTCGAATTCCCGTCTCCAGCGTTCGCCATGGTCCAAGGCCTATATTCTCACCCGGTTTTGCATGATCGATCCAGTCGGCGAGCAGACGAACATAGTTTTTGGCATACTTTTCGTCCTTTGTCATCTGATAAGCCTCTGCAAGACACAGCAGAAATCGATGACGGTTAAACTGCCAGAGAAACTCCCGGTCTCCTCTTGGAATGAAACTCCAGTCAATCTTATCTTCAAAGATCATCGGCTGATTCGTCTGCTCCATATCCCAGGGAAAATCAAACAAAAAACTATTTTCACAGGCAGCATCGGCAACTCTCATGACATGTGCGACATCTTCCGGCCAGTTTTTCCTACTGTATGATACAATTCTCTCCAAGTGATCCAGTCCGAAGATCCGACAGGTATCTTGTACCCATTTGGGCTGTGTATTTTTTTCCATCTCAGTCACCCTTTCACGGCTCCGCCTGTCACACCTGCAATAATCTTATTCGACAGGAAGATGTATAGAAGAAATGTAGGAAGGAATACAATGATAACACCAGCAAATAACCCAGCCCAGTCACCGGAATATTTCATAGACTGTACGATTGCCTGAAGACCGGTCGAAACAGTCCGAAGCTCTGTCTTATTTGCAAAGATCAATGCCATAAAATATTCATTCCATATGTTAATAAAGTTAAAAATCGTAAGTGTCATGATTCCCGGCTGTGCCAACGGGAACATGATTTTCCAGAATGCTTCGGAAGGAGTACAGCCATCAATCTCGGCAGCCTCTTCAAGAGCTTTCGGAAGCGAGATAAAAAATCCCGAAAGAAAAAACACGCCAAACGGTACATTTACGGCAATATAGAGAATCATTAGTGTCCATCTGGATCCAATCAGATTCATCGATGTCGCCATCTTGAATAAAGGCATAACAAGCATCACCTGTGGAATTGACATGCCAATCACGAAGATGTTATTGACGATATGTTTTCCTTTGAACTTAATTCTGGAAAGTGCATATGCCGCCGGTGCCGAAATCAATACAATTCCCACACAACCCACAATGCAGTAGATCAGACTGTTCATAAAGTAAATGCCCAATTTGTGCTTTTTCATGACGTTGATATAATTTTCAAGATGAAAACCACTTGAGAGAATGCTGTCACTGTAGATCTCGCTTGTGGTGGACAAGGATGCCATAAAAATCCATCCAATCATGGCAATCGTAAATCCAAGCCAGATCACAAGAGGAATGTACTTTGGCACCTGACGGAGTCCTTTTTTGTAATTTCTCTTCTTATTCATACTTTTCCTCCTACTCTGCCTCTTCCGTGCGAATGACCTTGTCAAGGACGGTATTTAAAAGCAAGACAATCACCATGATGATCACACCCGCCGTCGCACCCGCTCCGACATTCAATTCCACGGAACCGGCCGAATTGCCAAATACCACCTCATACATATAAACCATCGGGGTAACCGTCGCATTTTCCGTATTAAAGGAAAACAACGTTGAATATACAAAAAATGCCGCAGCCGCCGCAGAGTAAAGCACGATACAGCGCTTGATGATGTCCTTTAAAAGCGGAACGGTGATATCCGTAAACTGTCTCCATGCCCCGGCACCTTCGATTTTTGCTGCTTCATAGTAATCTTGTGAAATCCCATCGATTCCGGCAACCATGATCAACATGTAAAACCCGACGCCGGCATAGATATAAGCAATCATCATCGCAAGAAACAGATGCTCCGGCGATGTCCACTGAAAGTCGGCCATCTTCTGCCAGTGAAGTGCTTCAAACATCTTCTTCATCATCCCATACTGATTGTTATAGACATACTGCAGCCACATCGTAACCAACGCGACAGAACTGATGATATGTGGAAGATAGATTGCGGCTCGCCAGAAGTTCTTTCCCTTAATTCCTGATGTGATGATAACAGAGAACAACATGGCCAGACTTAATACAATAACGCCTCCAATCAGCCAGATCTTCACAAAATTGACCATGGACTGACGAAACAGAGGACTCGTGAGCAATTCCTTATAGTTAGAAAGTCCGACAAACTCCCAGCTGCTCATATTATCTGTGATAAAAGACACTTTAAAAAAGCTCATAAGCAGCGTTCTGACACTGGGATATAAGAAAATCACAACCATACAGATAACGGCCGGTGCCAGAAAACGGATGAGAAACCAGTTCTTTTTCTTCATATAAATAACCCTTTCTTCTCTTGAGATTCATACAACCAATGATAATTTCAAAAACAGGGAAGAGGTAAATTCCCCTCTTCCCTCCATTTGACATGTCTTGTTTTACTCCCTGCTGCGGATCTCTTATTTCTTTGCAGCCGCTGCCATATTTTCCACGAACTGGTCAGCCGTGATATCTCCGGCTGCAAGTTTTGTAAAGTTCTCCTGAATCGTAGGAGCCAGATCAGCATTTGATGCAATATCAGCACCATATTTTAACGGAGTTTCATTAGACGTGAATACATCTTTCATGTTCTCCAGACTCTTTGGCCACTCGGTCCCAGCCGTTGCAGGTGTTGTTCCGGCATGTTCTACCATCTTCTGGTCGTTTTCCTGATCGAGTGCATAGGCGATGAATTCCATAGCAAGATCCGGATCTTTCGTGTCCTTATTCACTGCCAGCATTGTGCAGCCTGCCGGATCCTCTTTTTCAAATTTATTCTGTCCCTCTTCAACATCCGGGAAAGAAAATCCGCCCCATACGAAATCATCTCCGGTGACATCCTTTACTTCCGTTGTAAGACCTGTCAGATTATAATACATAGCCACTTTACCGTTTCCGACATCCATCTGGCCGGCAGGATATTTATTTCCGCTTACACTCTTGTCAAAGTAACCTTTTTTCGCGAAATCCTCATATGCTTTAGCCATCTTGACAACCGCATCATCTTTCCACATCTCACCGGTCTTATCCTGTACCAGTTCGCGGATCCAGTCTTGTCCCTTTTCTCTGTCGAGATACATGCCCGGAAGCCATGACGCATAGGCATCATCAAAAGTGAGTGGTGAATATCCTGCCTCCTTCAGCTTTGCACATGCCTCATCCAGCTCTTCCCAGGTCTTTGGCTCTTCCTTGATTTCTGCCTTGTCGAATGCAGCCTGACTGTACATAAAAAGTGACATCCACGGTTTATATCCGACAGCCGGCTGATAGTCTACATCAAGCATTGACTTCGGTGTCGTCAGAAGATTTGGCAAAACCACCTCGGAAAGCTTCTTCCCATCTGTTGCCTGATATGTTTTGTCGACATATGGCGTCATGTCGAGAATATAATCTTTCAAATCAATCTCAATCGGATATTCGAATACATCAATCGTCTCTCCGCCTTCCAGTGCTGGTTTTAAGATCTTCTTATTATCTCGTCCGCACCACTGAATCTCAATATCCACATTGGGATGTTCTTTTTCAAAACCGTCTTTGATCTCCTGCCAAACTTCACCTTGCGGCTCAGTGTCATTCCACATAGACCAATAAACCAATTTTCCACTGAGATCATCTCCACTTTTGGACTTACTGTCTGATTTGGCAGATGCCGAAGATGATGATGCTGAACCTCCTTTTGCACTGTCTTCTTTGCTGTCTGATCCGGATCCACATCCGATCATGCCCAGTCCCATCGATACCGCCAGCGTAGCCGCCAGAACCTTACTGTAATTTTTCATAGCAAAAACTTCCTCCTTTAAATGATTCGTTCCCATACCATTACGGATTTCAGGCTCATGTTTTTATACAGACCTGAAACCGGATGAACTTTCCATCGTTATCACTATTATAGATACGAATCATTCAAAACAGAATGTCACATGTTATCCCACAAAGATGTAAGATCGTAAACTTGAACATCAATGCTGTTCATGAAGAGAAAGCTGGCTTTCAAAGGACTGATCCCACCGATCGAGAATTTCCCTGGCACTCATCTGACCGGTGTAAAGTTTCTGCTGATCTGCCCAGAAACCTGTCATATCGATGCCGTTCAGCCGTTCGTTAATCTCCAGAGCTGTTTTCTTCGGAACTATATAGTTATCATACAGATTTTGCTGCCAGTCAGACATCTCCATATTTTGATCTTTGAACACCGGAGTGTGATTCCACCCGATGTTGAACTCATTCATATTATCTGGTTTCGAAAACCAGTCAAGGAATTTTTTTGCCTCTTTGATATGTGAAGATTCTGCAGAGACAGCAAACAGACCCATCCCTGCTTTAATTGTAAGTACATCCCCGTTATAGGGTGCAGGTGTCATCGCAAGATTCACTTTCGGATTCAATGTCTGTGCATCATGAATACAGAACTGGCCGGACAAGTACATTGCAGTCTTTGAAGCTGCAAGGGCATCCACCGCTCCATTGTAAGTTGCCTGTGTATAGTCCGGATTCGTAAAACCCTCCTTTCTCACTGCCGCAAACTCCTCCAGAACCGACCTGTATTCCTCGTTATTCCATTTCATCTGACCCTTTACAAGTTTTTGATAGGTATCATCTGTCATTGTCTGTGAAACTGTGGTAGAGAATCCAAATGCCGTCGTCCAGGAATCCTTGTCTGATACATAAAAAGGCGTATAGCCGCCATCTTTTATTTGCCTGCAGGCCATTCGAAACTCATCCAGATTGCTGGGAACCTTCAGGTTCAGCTTCCGGAAAATATCACGGTTATAGACCAGACCCACGCTGCTCGTGCCGCCAATGGGGAGACCATAAAGTTTCCCGTCTATCTTCTTATTATCCAACTGTTCCGGGAGGACACGGTCATACCACTTTTCCTTCTCGGTCATTTCCACAAAACGCTTTGCTCCAATCTCTTCCATCAGTCCTCTGTCGATACGCACCAAATCTGTCAGCTCGCCGGTTGCCGCTTTCGCTTTCGTCACATCAATCCACTGATTGTCCGGAATACGCAAGACATCAATGTGATAGTCCGGATTTTCCTTCTCAAAACGCCGGATCTCATTCTGAAAAAAATCACGATAATGAGATTGCGGCATCATAAATGACAGCGTAACCCCTTCTTTCTTCACGTTTGACCTGTCTGTGCCACATCCTCCTGCACCCAATACTGCGGCTGCTATTACAGCCGTCATAATATATAAATATCTTAACCTTTTCATACCTTTTCCTGCCCCCATGTAACATTAACGTCTAAAAACCTTTTGACCCTTTATGATACCATGAATTACTGAAAAAAAACAGCCTCTCATTGCTTTCCATGGGCATGAATGATAGAATAGTACCAAGATTCAAAAGAGGAGACATCATCATGCGAAAAACGCGAAAAGGAAAAAAGTATTTCAATCAGCTTTTTGTCACATACTCTGTGGCTTTTTTATTGTTTTTTTCTCTTCTGTTTGTCACTGTGCTTGGCGGAATCTACCGGGAACAGTACAGTCGTAATGTCGATGTCCAGCATCAGCTGATATCTAAAATCCAGTCAAAGCTTGATTCATCTCTTTCGGGGATGGATCGAATTCTGACCGGTCTGCTGTTTAACCGCTCTTTCATTGATATGATGGCTGATTCCAAAAACACAGCAGTACTGCCGGAATACGACAGTCGGATGATGAATTACTTTCTGACGCTGGATGCGCCGGATCTCTCCACCTACCGCACAATTGCATTCAATGATGACACCTATTATACATTGACAAAATCCGATGAAAATCCATCCTATATTAAAAAATCGGCAGAAACCTACCCCTGGAAAGAACAGGTCTGTCAGGCAGATGGGGAAAAGGTAATTCTTCCCGTTCACAAGGATAGCTTCTCCAGTCAGGGTGCTCTCGTATACTCCATCGCACGCCTGGTTACAGATGGCTTCCATAATTATGGTATTGTTGAAGTACAAAATGAATATAAAAACATCGCTTTGGCCTGCTCAATTGAAAATATATCGGGACAAATACTCTTGTTTTCTTCGGATGGGACTCAGATCTATCCCGAGACCTCACACGAGACGACCCGTTCCAAAAATCTTTCAAGAGATATATTCCAACTGGTATCCGAGGAAAAAACTTCTGAGGGAAGTCTGCAAAAGAACAGGGCACAGATTACCTACATCACATCACCCTACTCCGAATGGACCGCCGTCATGTACTGTCCCGTGATGGATGTTGTTCCCTGGGGCTTGCAGATGATTCTGTTTTCCATACTGGCATTCGTCTCACTGATCGCCATTGTGCTGATCTTATTTCGCATTCTCACAAAACGTATGGTTGCCCCATTAAACGAACTCAGTGAATCTCTCAATGATGTCTCTTTGGAAAACCTTTCGTTGGAGCTTGGTCAGCAGTATAATATTGAAGAGATCGATAATATTAATCATTCCTTCCAGCGAATGTTTGAACACCTGAAGCATGCTATCAATGTAAGCGTTCAAAGTAAGACCAACGAAGAACGTGCGAACTATCTGGCGCTGCAGTCACAGATGAATCCGCATACGATCTACAACACAATTTCCATGATCGAGGGCGTGGCCTACATGAACGATGATTTTGAAGTATCCGAGCTGTGTATCCGCTTTTCCAAAATGCTCCGCTACCTGTCTGATTTCAGCCGTGATACTTACACCATCCTTGACGAGGTATCGCATCTTGAGAATTATGCTTTTCTGGTGCAGAAACGATATGATGGGAAATTAAAGATTCAAATATCTGTACAAGAGGGTCTGGATGCGGAAATTATCCCCAAATTCACCCTCCAGCCTCTGGCTGAAAACTGCGTCAAACACGGATTTCGCTCCTCAAACGATCGGTTCGTGGTAAATGTCACTGTGTCCGGTGACTCAGCTTCCTGGCACATTAAAATCTCGGACAACGGATCTGGTTTCACGACCAAAAGCCTTGAAACAATATCGAAACAACTGAAAGAATCTGATGCGGGGCTGAAAACACAAAAAGACCTTATCAACCGTAAGATCGGAAATCTCACAATCAGCAACATCTATATTCGATTTTGCATTCTATATGGAGAGAGATTTCGTTTTCACTATGGCAACAATCACGATGCACCCGGGGCATATATAGACCTCAAGGTATTGTGGAACGCAAAAGCTGCAAAAGGAGAAGAATATGATTAAGATATTTCTTGTGGAAGACGAGGTTTTTGCACTTAAAACCCTTCACCGAAAAATCACTGATCTGAATCAGGATTACGAAATTGTAGGCACCGCCACAGACGGTACCGAGGCACTGCCCAAGATCCAGGCCACCCATCCAGCGATCGTCATCACGGATATCCGCATGAGTGACATGGACGGTCTGACTTTGATTGAGAATATGAAGAAAATGCATATTGATGCTCTTCCGGTCATCGTCAGCGGCTATCAGGAATTTGAATACGCCAAGCAGGCAATGAAACTCGGTGTCGAAGATTACCTCTTAAAACCCGTGGAACTCTCCGAACTGGATAAATGTCTCCGGCAGTGTCTTATGAGGTTGGAAAGCAGATATCTTCCCAAAAACATCTATTCATTTTTGATTGGAAATGAGGCATTTAATCTGGAGCCGATTATCTCAGACGGACCACTTACACTTCTCTATCTGATCTTTTCTAATCCGTTAAATCACACTGACACGATGTTCCACCCGAATACGGGATATCTGCCCGGAGAAAAGGTAAAGGAGATCTTTAAGAAAGAAGTCAAAGCCGCCTCCATCTTCTGTTTTGATGGTATCTACAGCAATGAAAAGGTCCTGCTGATCCCTCAGACAGACCATCTGAAAGCAAAGGAAGATATGTACCTGGAGAAGATACTACCCATTCTTGTACAAGAATTCTCTTTTCCGGTCACGATCTATTATATGGAGAGCCGTGCAAAGTCACTGACATATGACATCCGGACTGCAAGAAAATGCTGCACCAGGAATGTCATACCCGGAACAAGTGGATACAATCATAAACTTCTCGAGGATCCGGCACCCGAGGATTTATCCGGAATGATCGAACTGCTCTCACTCCTGATAAGACAGGAAGACTATAAGCTGATTTATTCGAACCTGCTGCGGCTCTTAAAGCGATGGCAAACAGAAAAAAGGCCGATCCTATCCTGTCAGTCAGAGCTTGTATTTATCCTGAACTCTCTGAAACGCAGCTTTCAAGTAAAGAAAATAGCAGGCCTTGACAGCACATTTCTGGTGGAAAACATTCTGTGTTTTTCCTCATCACCAAAGGAACTTGCCTGTGACTTCACCCAGCTGATGGCTGATCTGACATCGGGAAATAAAGGATCGAATGAAAGTACAATAAGCGGAGAAGAGCTTGTGAGGAGAATTGATATGTATTTTCAAAACCATCTGTCAAGCAGCATCACTCTTCAGATGCTTGCAGATGAATTGAACGTGTCCAAAGTTTATCTGTGCCGGGTATTTAAAAAATATAAAAATGTCACCCCGATGGATTACTTCAACCGAATGAAGATTCACCATGCCTGCGAGCTGATCCGGGAATTTCCATCCCTTCAGCTGGCAGAGATATCAGATAAACTAGGTTTCAACGATGTTTATTACTTCAGCAAAGTATTCAAGAGAATCACTGGTATAGCCCCATCTTCTTACCGAAAAGAGAACAGAAACTCAGACTGATAAATTAAGGAGGATTATGTAACATGTATTGCATCAAAATAATGGACAAAGACGGCTGCACACTGGCGCTTGGACGAGGCGAGGAAGAGATCAATCTCGTCTACACAGATGCTTATCACAAAGGGGATCAGATTCTGATCGAAACTTCCGGAAAACCTGTTTTTCTCTGGATCCAACTCGACGACGCCCTGGGACAGTCACTGAATTATCTTAAGGGGAATTATGTATACCATATCCCGTTTGAGGAAATGCGAAACAATCTCTCACCAAAGGCATTCTCAGGAAAAAAGCATCTGATTCGCCTGAAAAAGGCAAAAGAATATGAGCTTGAAACTTACAAAAATCTCGCTTTTAATGTCAACGACTCTCACGAAAATCAATCCTGCTATCCCCATGCATCCGCCAATGTAGAGACACGGGGAGAATCAGTCTTCGCAGCTAAGAATGCAATCGACGGCGTCACTGCAAATTCCTCTCACGGAACATGGCCCTATTCATCCTGGGGAATCAACCGTGACCCGAATGCCGCTCTTACACTGGATTTTGGCAGGGAGGTGGAGATTGACTGCATCACCCTCTATCTGCGTGCTGATTTCCCACACGATAACTGGTGGAAGGCGGCAAAACTCACATTTTCAGACGATTCTGCAATGAATATTGATCTGCAAAAGACAGCCTCCGGACAGGAATTCCACTTTGAGAAAAAGAGAGTCAGCTGGCTGAAACTTTCAGAACTGATTCCATCTGATGAGCCATCCCCTTTCCCGGCACTGACGCAGATTGAAGTATACGGAAAAGACTCGTAATACCTTATGTCCAGCACCGACCGGAGCGAAGATATATCATGGGGGTCAAATTACTTTCGACCCCCACATCATATCACTGAAAGCCATCGGCTTTTCATTCAGTTACTTCGCTTTGCCCTGTGATGCCACGGCTTTCATCTTAGCCTCGATTTCAGCGGCATCTCCGAGATAAAATTTCTTACTCATCTTGCCCTGATCATCGAACTCATACACCAGCGGCACACCGGTTGGGATGTTCACTTTCGTGATTTCTTCCTCGGTCAGTCCCTCAAAATACATCATAAGTGCACGCAGGGAATTACCATGTGCTGCGATGATGACACGTTTTTTCTCATTCATCTTCGGAAGAATCTCCTGTTCATAATAGGGAATCACGCGGGCAATCGTATCTTTCAGGCTCTCTGTAAGTGGAAGATCGGCCTTATCAATTTCGTTATACAACTCCTGTCTTGCAGGATTTCTGTCATCCTCCGGTTTCAGTGCCGGCGGCTGTATATCAAAAGATCTTCTCCAGATTTGAACCTGCTCTTCCCCATATTTCTTTGCCGTCTCTGCCTTATTCAGACCTTGCAGAGCACCGTAATGGCGCTCATTCAACTTCCATGTCTTCACAACCGGCAGGTTCTCACGCCCCATCTCCTTTAATGCCAGCTGCAGAGTATGAATTGCACGCTGCAGGTAAGAAGTATAGGCAATATCAAAATCATAACCCTTTTCTTTTAAAAGTTTTCCGGCGTTTTTCGCCTCTTCAATTCCCTTCGTTGAAAGATCAACATCTGTCCACCCGGTAAATTTATTCTCAAGATTCCATTCACTCTCTCCATGACGGAGCAAAACTAAAGTTTTCATAAACAAATCTCTCCTTTCATTGACACCGGCTGCAAGAATACTGCACAGTCGAGTTTTATAGTCTTAGAATACCACAGATATACAAAAACTTCTATATTAATTGAATTTTCTTCAATTCTTGATTTATCTTATTCTCTGCATGGTATAAATTGATTTATTCATATTAAACGCATATGCAATTGTACACACGATAAAAAAGTGCGGAAGAAACTGAAACCCGAATACTTCTGCTCCGATCAGAACCGGTGCGAAGAAGGTATTGGTGCCGGCTGCAAACACACTGACATAGCCCATAGCCGCCACCAACTCGACCGGCAAGTGGAAGATCCCTGCGAGTACCACACCGAGACTTGATCCGATCGCAAAAAGGGGCGTAACCTCTCCGCCCTGAAAACCAGCGGATAAAGAGACCACCGTCAGGATGAATTTGAGCAGCCAGTCATAACGATAGATCTTTCCTCCTGTAAAGCTGTCTGTAATCAGGTTTGAACCCGTACCGGAGTAGCGTCCCTGATACAGGATTAACATGCAGATACTGATCACGGCACCCATGACTGCGATACGGATCATCGGATTGCTGATCTTATCTGCCACAAGCTTTTTTGTCCATTTCAGACACCATGCAAAAGCAGCCCCCACGATTCCAAAGATCATTCCAAGTACAATCATTTTCCAGAAGACAGAGACGTTGATTGTATGATCCGCACTTAGGGCAAATGCCGTATTCTTAAGTCCCAGTGCTTTGGAAACCTCACAGGCCGTATAAGCTGCCGTGAATGCCGGAATCAGCGCTTCATATTCCAATACACCGGCAGTCATAATCCCCATGGCAAACACAACTGCTGCGATTGGTGTCTGAAACAACCCTGCAAAACCGGCTGCAAGTCCAGTGACCAAAAAGATGTTTGACGCATCTTTAAAGGGAAGACGTCTTCCCACCCAGTGTGAAAACGTTGCACCGATCTGCATTGCAACGCCCTCTCTTCCTGTGCTGGCGCCAAAGAGATTTGACAGCCACGTTCCCAGAATTGAAAAGGGAATCAGCCTTTTTGGTATAATCTCCTCCTCGCCCTGCCCCACTTCAAAGACAAGATTCATTCCCTGACTGCTCTTACCGCCAAATTTCATATAACAGTATGCGATAAACACACCGGCCAGGGCAAGAAACGGGATAAAATACAGCGGATGCTGCTCACGGGTCCGGGACATCAAGAGCAGTCCTCTTCCAAAAAATGTCTCAATCACGCCTACCACTGCACCAATCGGAATTCCGGCAGCACCAAGCAAAAATAATCCGCCGTAAGTTCGAAAAACTCTGTTTACTTTCTCTTTCATAAGTATCCTCCACTTTTAAATATATTTTTACACAAAAGAAGCTGATCACTCCGTGGTCAACACAGAAGTCATCAGCCTACAGGCAATTTTGGATAGTCCATGGGAGAACTTCATTCCCATATCTATTATATAACAATTTGTCAAAAACGCAAGTGGCTTGACTTGCTGATGCGATAAACTCTATTCACATACCTTCGTTCCTGTGCTATGATAGAAAGAAAATCAAATCCATAAAGTAAGGAGTGTCAAATTATGTTAAAAGGAATTCCTCAGATACTATCCCCTGAATTGTTAAAAGTTTTATCCGAAATGGGTCACAGTGACCGTATTGTTCTCGCCGATGGAAATTTTCCCGCTGAGAGTATGGGGAAGAGTGCGGTTGTGATCCGATGTGACGGTCACGGAATCCCGGAACTGTTGGATGCGATCCTTCAGCTGTTTCCTCTGGATACCTATGTAGAACAACCTGTCAGCCTGATGAGTGTCATGCCCGGAGATGATGTAAAAACACCAATCTGGGATGTCTATAAGGGAATTGTAGCGGAGCATGATCCCCGTGGAGAATTGGCTGTGGGAAACATCGAACGCTTTAAGTTCTATGAAGAATCAAAGAAAGCCTACGCAATTATTGCCACTGGTGAACATGCACTTTATGCGAATGTCATGCTGCAAAAAGGTGTTATCGCATAGATTCCATCAAAGTCGGAATCTATGAAGCTTTACTGAACAAGGGAGGACTTAATGAGGTTTGAAATTGAACATTTATCAAAGAGTTTCGAGAAGAAAGAGGTGCTGCGTGATATTAACTTTGTATTTGAAGAGGGTAAGATCTATGGCCTCCTCGGGCGGAATGGCGCCGGCAAGACAACGCTGTTTAACTGCCTGAACAGGGATATCAAGATGGACAGTGGAAACCTTTTCCTTGAATCTTGCGATACACGGCGTGAGGTGGTACCTGAAGATATCGGCTACGTCTTGTCAACCCCTACAGTACCTGAGTTTTTGACGGGCAGGGAATTTCTTAAGTTTTTCCTTGATATCAATGAAACGTCCGTAAAAGACATAAAACCTATCGATGAATACTTTGAATATATGAGAATTGCACCTGCAGACCGTGATAAGCTTATGAAGGACTACTCACATGGCATGAAGAACAAGATGCAGATGTTGGTAAATATTATTGCTCAGCCTAATATACTCCTTCTTGATGAACCGCTGACATCCCTTGATGTCGTTGTGGCCGAAGAGATGAAGCAGATGCTTCGTACTTTAAAACAAGGTCGTATTACCATCTTCTCCACACACCTTTTAGATCTCGCTCTTGATCTGTGTGACGAGATTATCTTACTCAGCCACGGTGAACTTGAGGTTGTCGAAAAGTCCAATCTTGACAGCCAGAACTTCAAAGACAGAATTATCTGTGCTCTTCAGGAGGAAGGATATGAATAAGACGTTAAAGATTTCATTCTCCCTGAAAAATACATACCGTGTGAATACCATACTTTATTCACTCAAGCAGATTCCATTGCTGAAAAAAGTGCTTCCGGAATCCCTTTACAAAGTTAAGGCATTTAAAATTCTGGCCAATATATTCTCCTTTTGCTGGGAGATCATCTCGGTGTTTTTAGGGAAGTTTATCTATCTGGCCTTTATGATTTGTGAGGCTGGTCTGTTATATTCAGGTTCTCCGAAACGCCAGACTTTTCTGCATTTGCTTTTACTCTTAACCATCATGGGTGACTATCTGAATACGAGCGTTTTTAATCCGTCAAAGGATAAGTATTATGCGATGATCCTCATGCGGATGAATGCCAAAGAGTATACCCTGGTCAATTATCTATACTCTACGCTGAAAGTGATCATCGGTTTTCTTCCCTTTACCTTGTGGTTCGGTGTTAAGTGGGGATTGCCCGTATGGCTGTGTATCCTGCTTCCTTTTTCAATTGCAGGATCAAAGCTTGCTTTCACTTCCGTAAAATTACAAAATTATGAGAAGGGCAAAACCGTATACAGCGAAAACAGTATAGGGAATTTCACCTGGCTGTTCACCGGAATTCTTCTGGGAATTACGTACGGTCTTCCTGCTCTTGGAATCACGCTGCCGGAACTCTTATCTGCCGGAATTCTGCTGATCTTTATCCCTGCGGGATTGATCGGACTGAAAAAAGTTCTTTCTTTTGGTTCTTATCGGGAAGTCAATCAACAGCTGCTTTTCCAGACGATGAATCAGATGGATGCCGTTGCTAACATGACAAAGGAGATGAGCCAAAAAAACATCTCCGCAGATCTTTCAATCAACAGCAGCCGAGAGGGATTTGAATACCTGAACGATTTATTCATCAAGCGTCATCAGAAAATACTCTGGAAATCAACGAAACGAATTGCTATTGTCTGTACCTGCCTGATCAGTGCTGTTATACTTGCCTTACATTTAAAACCGGCAGCAAAAAAAGAGACCAATGAATTGATTTTGACATGGCTGCCTTACTTTGTATGGATTATGTATTGCATTAATCGGGGAACAGATTTTACAAAAGCTCTGTTTATGAACTGCGACCACAGTCTTCTGACCTACTCGTTCTATAAACAGCCGGGTTATATATTGAAGCTTTTTCAGATTCGTCTTCGTGAAATTATCAAGATCAATGTATATCCGGCTTTTATCATAGGAATTGGTCTTGTGCTGATTCTGTGCTTCTCGGGCGGTACAAAAAACCCGGTAAACTATCTGGTGATCCTTATATCGATCCTATGCATGAGCATCTTCTTCTCCATTCATCATCTTACGATCTATTATCTGCTGCAGCCTTTTAATTCCGGAACTGAGGTAAAAAGCGGAACCTATCGGATCGTGACATCGCTAACTTATATCCTCAGCTTTTTCATGATGAAGCTTCATATGTCAACGCTGATCTTTGGAATAATGACAATCGTGTTCTGTATCATATATAGCATTGCCGCCTGCATACTGGTCTATAAACTGGCACCGAAAACTTTCAGACTGCGGACATAAAATTCATGATTTTTATTTTGCACTTCCCTTTTTCTCTAATCTGTGGTAGAATAAGTCGGCCAGACTGGTATCTTTATGCCAATTGGTCGTGCAACATTCAACCACTAATTATCATTTACAGATAAAAAGGAGCAATGTTCAATGGAAAATGTTTCAAAAAGCTATGATGTCATCATCGTCGGAGCAGGTCCGTCCGGAATTTTCTGCGCATATAAATTGATTGCTGAAAAACCGGATCTCAAGATTCTGATGATTGAAAAGGGTCGTCCCATCGAAAAGCGTAACTGCCCCAAACGCCTGACAGGTGTCTGTGCGGGATGCAAGCCATGCGCCATCACCACCGGATTCGCAGGTGCAGGTGCATTTTCAGACGGGAAGCTGTCACTTTCCCCGGATGTAGGCGGAAATCTCCCTGAGATACTGGGATATGACCAGACACTGGATCTGTTAAAGCAGTCGGATGATATTTACCTGAAGTTCGGTGCGGATACCAATGTCTATGGTATCGACAAGCAAAAAGAGCTTCGTGAAATACGCCGCAAAGCCATCAATGCCAATTTGAAGCTTATTGAATGTCCCATCCGCCATTTGGGCACAGAAGAAGGGTACAAAATCTATACCCGTCTGCAGGAGCATCTTCTTGCTTCTGGTGTTGAAATGAAATTTAACACGATGGTAAAGGATATCATCATTGAAGATAATGAAGCAAAGGGAATTGTAACCGATAAGGACGAAACTTTCTGTGCCCCGGAGATTGTCTCCGCCATCGGGCGCGAGGGATCTGACTGGTTCAGCCACATCTGCCATGACCACGGCATTCATACTGAGGTCGGAACCGTAGATATTGGTATCCGTGTGGAAGTCCGCGATGAAGTCATGGAATTCCTGAATGAAAATCTGTATGAAGCCAAGCTTGTATACTATACACCAACCTTCGACGACAAGGTGCGTACCTTCTGTACTAACCCGTCCGGCGAGGTTGCGACGGAATATTATGAAAATGGACTCGCCGTTGTCAACGGACATGCCTATAAATCCCAGGAGTACAAGACGAACAACACAAACTTCGCTCTCCTGGTATCCAAGAACTTTACGAAGCCTTTTAAGACACCGATCGAATATGGAAAACATATCGCCCAGCTGAGCAATATGCTCTGTGACGGAAAAATCCTTGTACAGACATTCGGAGATTTTCAGCGCGGACGTCGCACCACAGAGGAGCGTCTCTGCCGGAACAACCTGATCCCGACCTTAAAGGACGCAGTCCCCGGCGATTTGTCTCTGGTACTTCCGCATCGTATCATGGTCGACTTAAAAGAAATGCTTCTTGCCCTTGATAAAGTGACACCGGGAATCGCAAGTGATGAAACTTTACTCTACGGCGTGGAAGTCAAGTTCTACTCCAACAAAGTCGTTGTAAACAAAGATTTCGAAACCAGCGTCAGGGGACTTCGCGCCATCGGCGATGGTGCATCCGTAACGCGTGGACTCCAGCAGGCATCTGCCAATGGGCTGTCTGTAGCGGGAAGCATATTGGAGAAGATAGGATAAGCATAAACAAAACTTTGTAAAAGCCAATCAACAAAAAGATAATAATACTTGACAATAACAATAAACCAATCAAAATATAAAGGCGGCAGAAATCCACAACAGATTTCTGCCGCTCTCTTAACATAGCTGGATATTTTATTCGCTCCAGTTAAAATCAGTTCAGATTACGACCTGACTTTTCCAGTATTGCCTTTACTTTCTCTCTTTGTTCGGTATCCAGTTTTGGCTTATTGCTCTCATATTTCTTTAACAGCCGCTCCATCTCTGTGTCGATGCTTTCCTTAAAATAGGCATCTCCTTTTCCACTTCGCGGTCCGACATGCGGAGAGTAAAGATCCCTGAAATTTTCCAACGTATAGTCTGCGGTGACAAAGCTTCCATCATGGCCGATCTCTTTGATCTCTTCCAGGTTTAAGGTCTCTTCGTTCACTTTAATCGGTGCAAAAGATGCTTTCACCTGACGGATGATCTCAAAATCGACAACCATTTTTTCAAATGATGTTGCATTTACACTGTCCATGACTCCGCCGGCTTCCATGATCAGATTGATTCCATGGCGATATGCGGATGAAAATGTCAGCATTGATTCATACCCGGCCTGACAGTTGATACGCGGTGCATCTGTCTGACATCCGCCTCCTCTTGAGGGCAGCCCATAGAATTTTGCCATATTTGTGGCAAATCCCTGCATCAGAGTTCCTTCGGGTGCCGCGCATGCAAAGGTGATCCCACCTCGCATATCCGCTGCGGTTGACTGAATTCCGAACACAACCGGTGTTCCGGGGCGAATCATCTCGGCCAGAACAATTCCGGCAAGACTCTCGGCTGCGCCGCTGGCAATCGTCCCCGCCATGGAAAGAGATCCCGTCGCACCCAACATGGCCGCAGGACAAACGATCACCGGCTGTCCATACTCGGCGAGTATCATCAGGCAGTCCAGCATTCTCTCATCTAACGTCAGCGGAGAGACTGTGTTGATCAGCGCAATCATTCTCGGTTTTTCTATGAAAGCATCTTTACCGCCAAACAGTTCACAGCCCGCTTCTACGATTAATTCCATCTCATCTTTAAAACCTGTCGGAAGCATAATGGCTTTTTCAGAATGCAAAAGCGCTGTATAGAACAATTCGACTGCGGCGGTTTTTTCAGGGATTTCTCCAGGCTGAATCATGATCCCTCCGTTAATCGAATAGCTGTCTTCCGCCTCAACAAGTTTTAAACATTTTATATAGTCATCCATAGTTCCGCGGCGGCGATTTCCATCCCAATCATCAATGAAGGCACATCCGTAGGTGGCCGCCGGATTGATATGATCTTTTCCGATCACTGTGTCATATTTTGGATTTCTTGCATAGAGGGTAAAGGATTCCGGTGCCTTTTTGACCCAGTGCATAACCTGTTCTTCCGTGAAGAATGCGGTGCCGCCTTCCATCTTAATCCCGTGATCCTTTAAAATCGCTGCTGCTTTTTCATTGTGAATTCTAACTCCCACATCGCGCATAATCTCCATAGCCGCGTTATGTATCATCTGTTCTCTTGTCATAGCAAATTGCCTCCTATCTTCCACTAAGTTGTCTATCGATTTCTTACACCAAGTTTTAAAACATCACGCAAATAACGTACACTTTCCTCACAGGCCTGCATCTCTCTGACCCTCGCTTCTTCAATCGGTTCCTCCATGCTCTTAAACGCAATTTCATTTTCAAAAATAATCTTATCCATACAGGAGTTTTCTCGAATCTGTGAAAGCATTTTCGGACAGTCCATAGAACCCTGACCATGTGCAGCCCCGATATCGTGTACGCCCAGAGGGTCGACCACAATTTTGTCATCACTGAAGTGACAGCAATATGCCTTTGGCAGCATACGCTCCATGGCATAATAGGGATTCTCGATGACCTGAAGAGAATTCATCGTATCCACACAGGTGCCGATCAACGGATGATTCAGCTTATCTACCAGCCATAAGATCTCATCTGCAAATGTGTCTGTATGATTCTCAATCGCGATCTGCATCCCATATTCTTCTATCAATGGCATTACTTTCATGAATTCATCATATCTGTCGGCCATCTGGCGCATAACATGCGGATGCATGCAGGATCCGTAGAATTCTTTCGGCCGAAGGATATCAAGGCTGAACTTTACAAGTTCCGCACCCAGATTATGACCAATCTCAAGTGCTTCTTTCGGAACGCAGTTTACACGGGAATCGCTGCCTGCTTGAAAGGAAGCATTAAATTCCAAAAATAAGCCATGATCTTTGGCAGCTTTTGCCACCTTCTTCAAGTTGTTCTCGGAGAAAGGTTCCTCTTTTGAAGTGGTGAGAAGATCCACTTTCGTGATCTGGAGACCATCCAGTTCCCACTCCACCGCCTTGTCCATCAGTTCATAGAGAGACATTGTCTGCTCAAAGAAATAATCCTTTCCAAATCCCCAACTCTCCCCAAAACCGAAAAAGTGCAGCGTGTATGTGTGCATCCCAAGCCGAAAAGGTCTGTTTTTGTTATTCATGTTCTATTCCTCCTTTTTTCATCCTCTTTTTTCATTCTTCTTTATTCGATTTAAGTCTCTTAGCGTATCGTACCGAAACAAAAGAAACCAAAATCCCGAGAATACCACAGCCAATCACCCAGTACCAGATCAGGTCATAGCCAAAGTTTCCATATTTGTCAAGCCAGATTCCGGCAAGCTTTGCAAAAAAGACATCCGGCAGATAGCAAATCAGCGAAATAATCCCCGTCGCGACACCCGTAAGTGAAAGTGGAATACCAACTTCACCCAAAGTTGCAAAGTAAATGCCGCGCATACCACTATAGACTATGGCAAAGACAAATGTGATGCCGATACAGAGAAACATTGCATTTTTTGTCAGAAGCACTGCCACGGTTAAAACCGTCGCGATGGCGAGATAGTATCCCAACGTTTTGATCTTCGACCCAATCTTATCGGAGATAAAACCAATGGCAAGTGTAGAAACTCCTGCGATTATGTAATTACGAACAACTGCAAAGGTGCTTGCCTGGGTCTGAGAAATTCCCAGAACATTTACCGTATAGGAACCCAGATATCCATTCGCCGCCGAAGTAAAGGAAAAGCAGAAAAAGATCAAAAGAGATAGCAGCCAAGTACCTGGCATCTTTAATACTTTGAATATAGATGCAGCTGACATTTTTTCCTGTGTGAGAGCCGTTCCTTTGGACTCGGCAAGTTCTGCATCCTCTGCACCGATGATGTTATCTGGCAGTACAATGAACACGATTACTGCCAATACGAGGAACAGCGCACCGTTAAAGAACAACATATTTCTCCACTGCGCCCCCAAAACAGACAAATCCGTTGTGTTTCCGGGCATAATAGCACGGTTTAGCAAAGCAACACCCAAAAAGCCCAGGAGCATACCCATGATTGCTCTGACAAATTCAGAAGTTGAAAACATGGAACCCTGTTCGTTAGAATTTCCCATCTTGCGCACGGTCTTAAGATATGCATTCCAGATAAAAAAGCTGGTGCAGGCACCATACAGAATATGAATGATAATTATGGACGTGCCACTTGGAACCGTCCCAAACCAGAAAGAACAGACGCCCATTATGACTGCCCCAATTATCAGCAGCCATTTCTCGCCAAATCGATCTACCAAAATTCCTCCAACCGGGTATCCGAATGTACAGACCAATCCAAACCAAAAGCTAAAATCCCCGATAAACTCATTGACATTCGCTGCGGATGCAACTGGTTTATATTCGGAAAACAGCATCACCATCTGATCATAATAACTGTACCGCAAAAAAGGGACATAAACCATAACCCCCGCCAACAGAGATACCATAATAAGTACAAACCAACGTTTCTTTCCTGTTATTACCATAAAGTTTTCCTCCACATGAGTAATTTTCCATACCATACTCCAATACACGGATTACTTCGCACTTTGTGCTCACGTATCTTCGCTCCGCTCCGGTCGGTGCTAAACGAACATCCACTGGATGTTCGTTTAGCACCCTACAAACATATAAAAGTTAACATGTACACTTTTTAAGGTCAAAAAAAGGTAATGTGCTCACGAACATGCAATTTGAATCTCTATCCCTCCTCACCTTCAGGCCTATGTTTCTCCAAAACATATACCTTTTCAAGATTTTTAAGAAGCAGCTGATTACATTCCTGCTCTCCCTGTCTTCTTTCTCTCAGATCGCGCCCCATATACATTTCCAGCATTCCCTTCACTATCAAGGTATTCGTTTTACTGAAATACTCAGCATCTTCATCTGACAGAAGATTATAATTTGCAGCTCGCCTTAAGATCAGAAAATCTCGCTCAATAACATTATCTGAGAACAGAAGTGTATAGTAATAAGCCGGATATCGCTCTGATCCTGTCACCGGAAACAGTTCATAATATTCCATCAGTGCATCGGCGAACAGCGTGTTATATTCACCCCAAAAGAGTCTGTAAAACAAATCCGGCCTGTCAAATGCATATTTGTTATATAACATCCATCCTTGAATATAAGCGTCCATCAGGTTATCATCGTTGTCCATCAGCTGACCATATTCAATCATATAGTCAATAAAGAATCGGATGGAGCCGAGAACAATCAGATATTCCAGACTTTCAAAATGCTTATACAGTGCGGCCGGAGAGCAATTGTTTTCCTTTGCGATCTCCCTGACGGTGATCGTTGAGGCATCCCTTTCTCTTAGTTTATTATACATCGACAAGATAAAACGTCGTTTTGTCTCAATCCCTTTTTCATAAACAGCCATATATATGATCCAATTGCATATTTTTTTGTTTTGTGAACACATTAACTCATTTTTTAATCTTATCTTTTTTTGATGCACTCGTCAAGGAATTTACTTAAGCCAACTGTTGATTAATTCCTCGTGTTCCTTCATCCACTCTTTGGAAACAGAAAGCGGATCACTCTCATCGGCTTCAATTGCCTCTATCAGATTATTTAGATCTTCATTCTTCAGATAAAACTTTTTAAAAAATGCATTTACCTCCGGCATATCCTCTGCCAGACCTTTTCTGACATATTTATAGGCCGTTTCTTTTTCTCCGAACGACTCTTTTGGATCCTCAAGTACCTTAAGGTCCCATTTATGAAACATCCAGTGAGGCGTCCATCCAGTGACAACAATAGGCTTTTGTTCTTTGATCGCCTTGCCAAGAGCTGCTGTCATGCTTGCCGCACTTCCGTTAATCAATTTATAATCCAGCTTATAATCTTTCAGCGCATCCTCGGCTGCAAGCATAAGTCCCGCACCTGCATCAATCCCGATAATCTTGCCGTCAAACAGTTCTTGTTGATCTTTTAGATCCTCGATACTATCAATATCCACATAGGTCGGAACCACAAAACCCAGAAGCGCATCTTCAAAAACAGGACCCAGATCCACCATATCATCCCCATATTTCTCGATATAGCTCTTGTGCGTGACAGGAAGCCAAGTATCCAGATAAGCATCCGTGTTCCCACTCGCCACGGAGGTGAAGATAGGAGCAATGTCCGCCATCTTTATGTCCACATCATACCCCATCTTTTCTTCCAGCACAGCCGCTGCAAGATTTGTTATCGCGACAGAATCAGACCAGTCTACATAGGCAAGATTTACTGTTTTTCCTTCCTCTTTTTTCTTCCCACACCCCGTCAATCCGGTCATAAGAATTACTAATGATAAAACTGCTGCCAACACTCTCTTTTCCATAATAATCTCCTTAGGGATTTTGCTTCTTCAACCGTAACCTGATAAACATTCTACCCGATTTATTATTCTCCTTTCCCAATCCCTGTGTCAGTCTGTCCAGAATCATGGCGATAATGACAACGGCTATTCCCCCTTCCAGACCATCTCCCAGTCTCATCTGTGTAATACCCTGCAGTACAATCTTGCCAAGCCCGTCCGCACCAATCATTGCGGAGATGACAACCATCGAAAGCGAAAGCATGATCGTCTGATTGAGCCCCGCCAGGATTGTCGGCATGGCAAGAGGAACCTGAATCTTAAAAAGCATCTGTGATGTGGTGGATCCAAAAGACTTTGCAGCTTCCACGAGATCGCCCGAAACTTCCCGGATACCCAGGTTCGTCAGCCGAATAATCGGCGGCATGGCAAAAATAACTGTGGATACTGCACCCGGAACTGTTCCCAAGTCAAAAAAATAAACCGCTGGAATCAGATAAACAAATGCCGGCATTGTCTGCATAAAATCCAGAATCGGGCGCAGGATTCTCTCTGCTCTGTTGCTTAAAGACATCCAGATTCCAACAGGCAGTCCAATCACCATGGCAATCAATGTCGTTGTAATAACAAGGCTTACTGTTTCCATAGCAGGCTGCCATAATTCCAGATTATCTATAAGCAGCAGACCAATCCCTGAAAAGATAGCCAGGCCCGTCCCTGACAACCACCATGCAGCCAACATGATAATGGCGACAAATAGAAAAATTGGTATCAGCATTAAAAACCAGCTGATTCCTTCAATGATACTTTCCAGTCCTACTTTTACCCCGTCAAAAAATCCGGAAAAGTTGAGTGTCAGCCAGTCAACAGCCTTCTCGGCATAATCACCGATTGGAATCTTTAAGAGAAAGGACATGTCAGATTTCCTCCTTTCTCATCATCTTCGCAGGAACTTTTGTCTTAAAGATAACCTCATTTTGATTGATATCTTGCGTGAAAGTTCTGACATAATCGTCTGCAGGTTGACAGAGAATCTCTTTTGGTGTTCCAATCTGTATGATACAGCCATCTTTCATGATTGCAATTTTATCACCAATTTTCAATGCCTCATCCAGATCATGCGTAATAAACAGAATGGTTTTTTTTATCTGCGATTGCAGTTCCAGCAATTCATTCTGCATGTTCTTTCTTATGAGAGGATCCAGTGCACTGAAGGCCTCATCCATCAACAAGATATCGGCATCAGTGGCAAGTGCTCTGGCAAGTCCGACTCTTTGCTGCATACCCCCTGAGAGTTCCCCAGGCTTTACATTCTGGTAATCTTGAAGCCCCACCAGTTGGAGCATCTCAAGTGCTTTTTTGTTTCGCTGCGCAGCATTTACTTTCTGAACTTCCAGACCATAGGCGACGTTCCATAGGATATTCCGATGTGGAAAAAGTGAAAAGTTTTGAAAAACCATTGCCGCTTTCTTTCTTCGTATCTCTGTCAGCCGGGACCGGTTCGCAGTTATAATATTTTCTCCATCTATGTAAACTTCTCCACTAGTCGGCTCAATAAGCCTGTTCATGCATCGAATCAGAGTTGATTTTCCACTCCCGGACAAGCCCATGATCACAAAAATTTCTCCTTCTTCCACTGTAAAGGATACATTGTTGACTCCTACAGTATGCTGATGCTTCTTAAACAAAGTTTCTTTGTCCTCTCCTTCCTCCAGAAAATGAAGCATCTGATTAGGTGACGGGCCAAAAACCTTATAAACATTCTTTACTTGAATTTTCTCCATAATTTCTCCATTCCCTCAAGGTTTTCTTTAATCACCAATGTGTCATTTGACTATAGTCTCTAGGTAAACGTGTTTACTTTTCTATATAATAGGATATTTATCATAAAAAGTCAAGTGTTTTTTAGGGAAGGATTGGTATATTAACCCATCTGCGGCTGCTCATGACTCCATATTTTGACCTGTAAATCACACGCAGCCTTTTATGTTCCTCTTATTATTTTTTTTTAATAAATTTCTGAAAACATTTATCAGCCTCGTATTGTGTTTTTTCTTCATCAATTGTTTTTAAATGTCCCTTGCTGACAACAATTTTTCCATTGATCACGGAATAATCCACAGGGCCTTTCAGGCCTACTGTTGCAAGAACGGACTTCGGATCTTCCATGGCACCTACGAATTCCAGTCTATTGGAATCTACCATAAAGAAATCTGCTGCTTTTTCCTTGGCAATTGAGCCTATATCGTTTCTTCCAAGGACACAGGCACTGCCTGTTGTTGCAAGTTTAAGCATATCATATCCAGATGGCGCCCGATTTCCATCATTTAATCTATGCAGAAGATAACCGACTCTCAGTTCTTCCAGAAGGTTGGATCCATCATTGCTTGCGCTTCCATCGACTCCCAGACCTACAGGCACTCCTAGTTTCAGCATATCTGAAATTCTGGCTGTTCCAGATGACAATTTCATATTTGATATTGGACAATGTACTACCCCTGTTCCCGTATCGGCCAGAAGTTGTATTTCTTCATCATTAAAATGAATACCGTGGGCGAACCAGACATCTTTGCCTATCCATCCCAGACTCTGCATATAAGCCAGCGGTCTCATTCCATAAGTCTCTAATGTGAATTTCTCCTCATCTTTCGTCTCTGCCAGATGCGTGTGAAGACGTACTCCCAGACTTCTTGCCAATTTTGCGGATTCTCTCATCAGCTCAGGTGTTACACTGAAGGGCGAGCAAGGTGCCAGAGCAACCTGCCTCATGGAATATGGATTTGGATCATGAAACTTTTCTACAAGTCTCTGGGAATCCCGGATAATCTCATCCGTTTCCTGTACTACACTGTCAGGCGGAAGACCGCCGTCTTTTTTACTCAGGGACATGCTTCCCCTGGATGCATGCATTCGTATCCCTAGTTCTTGTGCGGCACGAAATTGTGTATCTATTAAATCTGACTGCCCCTCCGGAAAGACATAGTGATGATCAAAGCAGGTTGTACAGCCATTTTTTACAAGCTCTCCCATACCAACAAGTGATGTTTTATAGATGACATCCTGGTCAATATTTTTCCAGAGTTCATACAGCGATACCAGCCACGGAAAGAGTTCCATATTTTGGACTTGCGGCAGATTCCGGGTAAAGATTTGATACAGATGATGATGTGCGTTGATGAGACCCGGATAAACACACATGCCAGTGCCGTCTATCACCTCATCCGCCTGTATCTCTTCATCCGTAATGGTTTTGATCACACCATTTTCTACATATAAGTTTACATGTTCCAACACCCGATCCTCTGTATCACAGGTAATTAAGTAACGTATGTTTTTTACAGCTAACGATTGTTTCATTAAGTTATTTCTCCTTATTTCTATCTGTTTTTTGATATATGCAAAAAAACTATTACATAGTGGTTATTGTAACATAGATGAAATATCAATTCCATTAATAAAAAGCACCCACTTTGCTTCCTAAACTTTTTTAGTTGCAAAATGGGTTCTTAGAATTAACTTTTCATGTAAATACTTTGAGTTATCTTAGTTCTTTCAACCTTTAATTCCCCCAGCCTGTATTCCATCCATAAATTGTTTACTTCCAAGGAAGAATAAAATAATAGAAGGTAATAATCCAATTATACTCATCGCAATAATTTGGTTCCAAGGTGTAACACCCCCTGATGTATCCATAGCCATCTTAAGTGCAATAGAAATTGGATATTTCTCGACACTTGAAATATAAATTAATGGTGTCAAAAAATCATTGATTGACCATAAAAACTGAAATAGGGTCACATTTACTAAAGCTGGTTTCAGTATGGGCAACAATATCTTGATAAGTACCTGAAAAGAATTGCACCCATCTATAATTGCTGCCTCATCGTATTCTCGTGGGATCCCACGCATAAATTGTACCATCATAAACACAAAAAACGGTTCCTGAGCAAATATTGTATTTGCAATTAATGGAACATAAGTATCCAACAGGTCTAAATTTTTCCATAAAATATACATTGGAATTCTTGTTACTACAGCTGGTAAAAACAGAGTTGCAATAACAAAGCCAAAGAGTACATTCTTATATGGAAACTCAAAACGGGCAAATCCATATGCCGTCAGACTGCATGAAATCAAAGTAAAAATCACTTTCGGAATAACAATCTTAAAACTATTTATAAAGTAAGTCCCAAAGGTAAACTCTGTTCCAGTCTTCCATCCATTTACATAAGCATCAAACTTAAAATGTTTTGGCCAAAATCCTATTGAAGAAAATATCTCTGCATTCGATTTAAATGATGCTCCAAGTAACCAAATAATAGGGTATAACATTAAAAATGCAATTACTGTTAAAAGAACATATCGGAAAAATGTACTCCATCTAATTTTCTTTTTGTGGTGCACCGAAGTTGATTGAATCGCTTGTGTCTGCATTGTCTACTCCCCTTCATCTGCGTAATAAACCCATTTATTTGATGATTTGAACAGAATTGTTGTTAAAACCATTATAATGATAAATAACACCCAGCTCATTGCACTGGCATATCCCATCTTATAAAATTTAAATGAATTCTCATAAATCATCAGGCTTGCCAAATATGTTGACTTTAATGGTCCCCCTTGAGTAATTAAGTAAGGTGCATTAAATTCTTGCATCCCATTAACTAACTGCATAACAAGATTAAAAAATATTGTTGGTGTAATAAGAGGAACTGTAATCTTAAAGAATATGGTCCATTTCTTGGCGCCATCAACTTGCGCTGCCTCATAAAGTTCTGTTGGTATTTCTTTTAGAGCAGCCAAGAAGATAACCATACATGAACCAAATTGCCAGACCTTCAGTATTGCAATACAAAGCATAGCTGCTGTCGGGTTTGATAACCAACCAACTGATTTCAAACCTATCGTTTCCAGTATCTGATTAACCAATCCATTCCCTGAAAATAAAAAACGCCAAAGAATAGAAACTGCAACATTTCCTCCTAAAATAGAGGGAATGTAATAAGCCGTTCTATATAGATTAATTCCTTTTAATTTAAAATTTAATATGAATGCAATAAACAAAGCAAATACAAGCTGTGCAGGAACAGTTAAAACTACATATTTTAAAGTTGCAATCAGTGATTTTGTGAATTCTTTATTCCCAGTGAATAATTTTATATAATTATCAATTCCAATAAATTTAGGCTTTGATATCAAATCATAATTGGTAAAACTTAACACCAACGAACTTATAAATGGGTATAAAGTAAAAATGCAAAATCCAATCAGCCAGGGTGCTATATAAATTAATCCAGTATATTTTCTTTTCCCCTTAACCTTTTTTTGCTCTTTCTTCATATGATCTCCTACTTATTATTAATTGTTTTAATGGTTTCCTTTATTCCCGAGATCGTTTGTTCAGCAGCTTTTTCAGAGTCAATCTCTCCCAGTGTAAAAGCTTCTGTCGCGTCTTGGTAAACCTCTGATATCTGTGCTCTTTCAAAGAAAGGACTCTCAGTTATTCCATCAGTATTTTTGACATAATCAAACAAATCCTCCGAAACTCCATCAATCTTCCCATCATCCTTAAGGATTTTAAAACCATTTTCATTAGATGGAACTCCACGAGTAGTACCTAAGGCTTTGATGCCATCTGGATCATTTATTAAAAAGTTTAACAGCTTAGCGGTCTCTTTTGGATGTTTAGTATCTTTAGAGATTGACCATAGCATAGATGGTTTCTTTATAATACCTGATGTTTTTGCCCCTTCTATTGTCGGAAATTTCGCGACCACTAGTTCCTGATTTGTCTCTTCTAATACAGATTCCAGACTTGACACCTGTGCCGGCCATGTCATACATCCTGCGATTTTACCCTCAATAAATTCTTTAACTGTACTCAGATCAGATTTCCCTGCAATTTCCAAAACCTCTTTTCCGGTCGGAACAATTTTTTTATCTATCAAGGATTGATACCAGTCAAAACCATCTTGCAGATCATCTTTACTTACTTGAATTTTTCCATCATCCGATAAGAATGCTTTTCCAGTCTTTTGAGATAAATATATATTTATCATCATAAACTCAACTTGAGGCGCTATTAATGGGTAATAGCCCTCATCAAATTTATTAGCAGCCTCAACAAACCCATCCCAATCTGTAGGGATTTCAGCACCAAATTTGTCATATGTAGTTTTATTTAAAACTATAACGGAACCATTATCGCTACACGATATACCATTCAATTTTTCGTTTATTTCTCCTGGTTCCAGAGTTTCCTTGCTGTATCCCGAAAAATCGATGATGCTTTTTAATTTATTCAGATCGTAAAAACCATTTCCATCTGGTGAAAACGCTTGATACCAGTCATAATTAATCTGCATTAAATCGGGATTAGTTCCTCCAGCAATCTGTGTTGTCATCTTTTCCTGAAAACCATCCCAACCAGCATACTCTGCCTTAACCTTAATATCCGGATTCTTTTCCTCAAATTTCTTAATAGCAGCTAAGGTTGCCTTATGCCTGTCATCATTCCCCCACCATGACATTCTTATCGTTGTCTTATTGTCCTTATTGCCGTCACCGTTATCCTTGTTTGCTCCAGAATTTGAACCACAGCCGCTCAGCAACATTCCCATTGCCAGCGCTACACATCCAGCCCTAAAAAGTGTATTTTTCTTATTCATCTTTTTCTCCTCCATTTATTTTAGTTAACTATATTCTAAACTAGTCACCTGACTTATAATAGATAAAAAAAGGTGTGAATTCCTTAAAAAACAGAGGTTCTGGTTTATTTCCAGAGCCTCTGCAGAGATAAAAACTATAGACCAAACATTAATTATTCTTTTTGTTCATTTTTAACCTTTTCCCATATTGAGAAGGTGTCAAGCCATATACCTTTTTAAATTGGGTACCAAAGTAATCAGGATTGTTTTCGAACCCCACTAGGCTAGCCACCTCAGAGACTCGTCTTTCATCCCTTATAAATTCTTCTGCTTTTTTCATTCTTATTTCCAACAATTTACTAGTAAACTTCTGAGAGGTTTCCTTTTGATAAACCTTTCCCATATATTCTGGATTGAGATACAGTAAGTTCTGAGATATCCATTTCAGGGATAATTCACTTATATTATAATACCTTTCAATAATTAAATTTAAGTTCTCGGATATTTTTCCATCAGCAAGCTCACCCACCTTATATTGACCCAACACCTGTATAACTTTATCCAGTACATCCTTTAATTTTTCACTATTACTCACCGTCAGAATCTCTTTAACTATTCCCGCTTGAATTGCTTCCTCACCGAAATTTTTCATCCATTCTCTGCAAAATTTTTCGGTTAGTTCCAAAAGTCTTTGTGGTGGTACCTTCCTTTCTCTACAAACCTTCAAGATTTTCCCAAACTGATCTCTCGCCTCAGAAAAATCATTTTTTTCCAATAACTTTGTAACCTTACGGAAGGGTAATTCTAATTGAAAATTCTGTAACTCTTTCTCTTCACCGACCTTTCCAGCCTCTATAACACAAGATTCATCAGTATAAAAACCATATGCAAACATACTTCGACCCTGCTTAAAAATTTCTTCTACTGTCAGTTCTCTACCTGAATCACAATAATAGATCACAATTCTTTCCCGCGAATGCCTTTTTGCAATTTTCTTAAGTCCAGGTAAAATCGAAATCGTATTATCTACATAATAGATCATTGTTCCCTTGATATTGCTAAATCCATATTCTCTGTCATATAATATCGTTTCTAAATCTCCATGTATACATTCATAATATCTTTCCTCATACATCAACATCTGAAAAGATGCCGTAAGAATATTATTTTCTTCATTTTTGATATTCTGATTTAGAATCTGCCGTTTTATAACCTCTTTCAAGCGGAGAAAACGTTCCTGTGCCTGACTGTCCCTTTCTCCCATACATTCTGATATGCTCTCCTTTAATTCTGATGGCGAGCATGGTTTTAATAAAAAATGTCGTACTCCATATCGCATAGCTTCTTTGGCATACTCAAGGCTACCATACCCTGTCAGAATAATAAAAAGTGAACGTGAATTAGCCTCCTTCATTTTTTCGATCATTTCCAGCCCCGATAATTCTGGCATACTAATATCTGTGATAACAATATCAATCGAATTTTCCTTCAAGTATTTTAATGCTTCAATACTCGAATAGAACACTCCATCCATATCAACCGCTAATCCGCTCTGTTCAACTAACATACTAACCCCGTCAGCACTAATCTCCTCATCGTCAATTACAATCATCTTATACCTTCTCATTGGTTCCTCCATGATTATCGCTCTACAGGCAATCACTGATTGTCCTGTGGAATACAAATTATAACTGTCGTATGTTTATCTGGTATTGATTCAACTTCAAGTTTCGCTTTTCCACTATATAACAGGTCCAATCGTTTTCGAATGTTTTTAAGTCCCAAACCTATTGATTTGTTCTCCCGCTTTTGATTTTCTATATCCTTTTTAAATCCAGGACCGTTATCACATACTTTGATGACTAATTTCAAACAGTCGAAATATACATTCAACTTTATCTCCATGGGTCGATTTACCTTCTCTACCCCATATTTCACGGAATTTTCGATTAATGGCTGAATAATAAGCCGTGGAATTTTACATACCTTTGTCTCTTCCTGAACATCGGATGTATAGGTCAAACGGGTCTTAAATCTTAATTTCTGAATTTTTATATATGCCTGTATGACACCAAGCTCCTCCTCAACACTTACAAATCGGCTATTGTTATCTAATTTATTTCGTAGTAAAAATGCCAGGGAAGTTATCACCCCCGACAATTCCGAGTCACCATTTTTTAATGCCATAAAATTCATTGAATTTAATGTATTATATAAAAAATGTGGATTTAACTGAGCCTGTAAGAATCGATATTCTATTTCCTGATTCAACAGCTTTGCTCTGTAATCATTAATAATTAATTCCTCAATCTGATTGATCAAATTATTAAAACTCTGATATAAGATCCCCACTTCATCATTACGCCTCATAGCCACTTGAGGAATCTGTAGATTCTTAAGTTTGTCGTAGTCTTTTCTCTCCTTGAACTGACTCATCAGCCTTGCCAATTCATTGATCGGTGAAATCAGACGCTCAAGCGACTTATTTAGTAATTTACTTCCCAGGGTCAACACTGCAAGAATAATAAGAAGAAAAATCTGCGTGATCTAAACTACCTTTTTGATCATTTGTTTATTAAGCAGAAAATAATAACATTTAAATTCCCTTGAATTTGATTCCATATTACTTTCAAGCACATAATAATAATGATTATTAACATTATGAAATGAATATGATTTCTTCTGTCCCTTCCAATTAATATTTTCTATAAAATTCACATATGAACGATAACCAGACAGATTTGTTGAAAAATATTGTCCATCCATCTCCAGTACAAAAAAATCTGCATCCGTAAAAACACCCGAGTTGTCTAGTATCTCCTGGATAAAAGATATGTTCACCTTTATAATCGCAGTACCGATATTCTTCATCTGGTTATCTCTTGTATTATATATACTGTGCACATAAATTGCTTCGTTTAAGTCCCTGTCAAACATCCAGACACCATGTCTGGGTTTTGCTTTTACCAAAGCAGCAATCTCTTCTAGCGACATGTTCTGAAAAAAATCACTTTTATCATATATAGTACCTACCATGTATTCATCTCTTTGATTAAGGATAATAAGACTTTCAAAATATTTTTGATCGGCTGACAGCCAATTCAATTCCCTGCGCATACTTGTAAGATTCAAATTTTCTGATTTTTGATTTGAATATGTCAGATTATCTTGTATATTTTTGTTTTGATGAATTTCTGTAATTACCCCTTCCACACTCTTAAATTTTTCTTCTATATTCGACGTCATCATAAACAGTTTTTCCTGATTTCGCTCATATATCTCTTTTGAGATCATCTCAACACAAATTATCCCAATTGATAACACCAATAATGTCACAGCAGTCAGAACCATATCTATAAGAAATTTTAGTTTCTTATAATAAGATGCATTTTCATAGTAATTCAGTATCTTCTTTCTCATATATGTAATCCTCCTTGAAAACAATGGTATTTGTGTGAAGACATTGCCGATCCTCTGTCCCCCTTTTCTCTAGCTGATCAGCCCGCATACGATTTCCGGCGTTCTTTTGATTACAAATTCAGCAAATTTTCTGGCAGCCAAAGACATTGTATCCCAGTTCTTCCATGTGAGGGCAACGGTGCGTTTCGGCGTTTGATCCAGACGTCTTATCACCAGTCCATCTTCAAACCCGGCGATAACCAGATGATATAAGATAGAAATTCCCAACCCCTGTCTGACCATAGCTAATATGGAGTAGTCATCATATACCTTATATTCAATATTTGGTGCAAGTCCCTGTTTTTGGAAGGCCTCCAGGGATACACTGCACTCTCCCTCATCAAGAAGAATAAAGGGAAACTTAGTCAATTGCTTTAAGGAAACACTATCCTGGCTGCTAAGAGGATGATTTTCAGGCAAAACCAGAACCATCTCATCTTCATATAAGGGTCTTGTAACTAATCCATCGCTCATTGTTTCACTGGTAAATCCAAAGTCCACGCTGTCATCTCTGATCCACTGGCTGATACTCGTATACTCTCCCTGCTGTAATACAAAATGAACACTGGGGTATCCTTCCTTGAACTGCTGCATCAGCTGTGGCAGGACATTTCGACTGATGCTGGTAAATGTGCCAATCCGTATGATGCTGTCTTCAAGACCATTCATTTCCCTTTGTTTCTTTCCAAGCAAATTTTCCGAATGATAGATTCTCTGTATAGATGGATAATAGCTTTCCCCATCTCTTGTCAGTGTGATTCCTGTTTTGTCTCGAATTACAAGGTGTGTTCCAAGCTCCTGTTCCAGAGCTTTTACCATCTGACTTACCGCACTTTGCGAATATCCGAGTTCTTCTGCTGCTTTTGTAAAACTTTTATTTTCAATTACCTTACAAAAAACGTGGTATCGTGAGAGCATTTCAATTTTCCCTTTCATAAGATTATCTAATGATATTATTATAATTATTCGTTTTACAAATAGCAATATCCGACTTAAAATTAAACAAAATACATATTTGGAGGGGATGATTGGAGATATGAACGATGAGATTCAGAAGAATGCATTCAAAATGTCAGATAGAAGTGACCGTACTTTCTCATCGAATATTATAGCATTAAAAAAAGGAATGAATGCCGGTATTCCGATAGCAGTGGGTTACTTTGCAGTATCCTTTACTTTAGGAATTGCAGCTCGAAACGCAGGGCTTAATGCCTTCCAGGGGTTTTTGGCCAGTCTTTTGAATAACGCATCAGCCGGAGAATATGCGGGATTCGCACTGATCGCAGCAGATGCCACATACTTGGAGGTTTTACTTGTAACACTGATCACAAATGCCCGATATCTGTTAATGAGTTTTGCTCTGAGCCAGAAGCTATCTCCTAATACGCCGATTCATCACCGCCTGCTGCTTGGATATGCCGTCACAGACGAGATTTTCGGGATTTCTGTTTCTCGTCCAGGCTATCTGAACCCATACTATACTTTCGGTGCAATACTCATCGCCATCCCCTGCTGGGCAGTCGGCACAATTATCGGCGTTGTAGCTGGAAATGTACTTCCTCTTCGTGCAGTAAGTGCACTGAGTGTTGCGTTATATGGAATGTTCTTAGCAGTAATCATTCCGCCGGGACGGAAAGATAAGATTTTGACTGTATTGGTCATCGTAAGCTTTGTTCTAAGTTTTATATCCGAAAAGCTGCCGCCGCTGGCCCATATGTCGGCAGGTACTCGTACCATTTTCCTGACAGTGATCCTATCGGGGCTTGCGGCGATCTTGTTCCCGGTTTCCAAGAAAGAGGTGGATGTGACAGATGAATCATAACGTGTATATTTACTTATTTATCATGGCAGGTGTTACTTACGCAATCCGAGTCCTGCCCCTCACCTTAGTGAGAAAACAAATCCAGAATCAATATGTCAGTTCTTTTCTCTACTATGTTCCTTATGTCACTTTGGCAGTGATGACCTTTCCTGCTATTTTATCCGCAGCGCAGACGCCTCTATCGGGTTTTCTGGCTTTGCTCGTTGGGATCTTTTTTGCATGGCGTGGAGCCAACCTCTTTAAAGTCAGCATCTTCTGCTGTATGACCGTATTTCTTGTGGAAATGCTTCTTTGCTGATTATACACTGCTGCCTGTTTTGTACTGCAGCAATATATCCTTTTTTATAATACACCCTAATTGGGTTCCTTTCTCATGTTTGTTCGGGTCCCAAGGTCATGCTTTTTCATGCGAGCATGAAACGCAGGACCTTTTGACCCTGGTATCATTCAAATTGTACTTGCAAAAAAACAATTTATTCATAGATTGGATTTGCTTATTTGGCTGCAATATCTTATAATAAACATAACGATAATTTTTTAACAATCATGTTAAGGAGGTAACAAAGATATGAAGGGTTATGGAATGTTATCCATCGATCATGCAGGGTGGATTGAAAAAGAAAGACCGGCTTGTGGTCCTCTTGATGCTGTTGTAGAGCCTATTGTTCTGGCTCCCTGTTCATCGGATACACATGTTCTTCACGGCGGAAATGGCCCAAAAAAGGATCTGATTCTGGGACATGAGGCCGTCGGCAGAGTTGTCGAGACTGGTAATCTCGTAAGCAAATTTAAAGCAGGGGATGTTGTAGTGGTACCATGCTGTACTCCCAATTGGCTCTCGTGGAACACACAAGGCGAATATAATCCTCACGATGAAGGACTTATGGCCAGTTTTAAATTTCTGGGGTCCAAAGACGGAACATTTGCAGAATATTTTCACGTCAATCAGGCAGATGCCAATCTGGTACTTCTCCCGGAGAATGTGTCTCCCGAAGCTGCCGTGATGACAGTCGACATGATGTCAACCGGATTTCACGGTGTTGAGAATGCGAATGTTGAATTCGGTGATACCGTTGTTGTCATCGGTATCGGTCCTGTCGGATTGATGAGTGTCGCAGGAACAAAACTTCACGGTGCCGGCAGAATTATCGCTGTCGGAACCCGTCCAAACTGTGTAGAAGTTGCCAAAGAATATGGTGCAACCGATATTATCAGCTACAAGGACGGAGACATCGTAAAACAGGTGCTGGAAATGACAAAGGAAGGTGCTGACTCTGTCATCATCGCAGGGGGAAATGCAGAGACATTCCGTCAGGCTATCGACATGACAAAACCCGGCGGCTATATCTCCAATGTCAATTTCTTCGATATCTCCGATACACTTGCAATGCCGGCTCTGTCCTGGGGACTTGGAATGGCAGACAAGACCATCCGCGGTGGCTTTTGCCCGGGCGGTGCACTGCGTATTCACAAAATGCTGGAAATGATTTCAAATGGTCGTGTTGATACCACAAAGCTGATCACCCATACATTCAACGGTTTCGATAAAATCGAAGATGCATTCAAACTGATGGACGAAAAACCAAAAGATCTGATAAAACCAATCATTGTTATCTGATTGCTTAAAGTTTCTGAAAAACAAAATCACCGGATGACCGGTGATTTTGTTTTTTCTTTCGCAGAAACTCTTCCTATTTATCTATCCTAATGGAAGTTTTTATCCTAATTGATGTTAAAAACCTCATATAAAGCATCCACATTATTTTATCAGCGCACGTGAACTTATTATTATTACCAGTAAGAAAATTACGCAGATAATGTGTGTTCTTTTATTCATAACCAATATAGCAGCAAACTCTCTCAGCAAGGCATTATACCAAAAATAGAATTTTGTTTTTGCACCGATCCCCTGTGCCCTCAGATGGACTTTTTTAGCATACATTCCGGCTCGAAACACATGATAATTAGTAGTAGAAAATAAGATATGAGTGTGGGACATATCTTTTTCTTTGCTTTCTATCAGTTCCTTTGAAAACAGCATATTCTGATATGTATTGACAGATTTGTCTTCAATTAATATATGGTGCTCAGGTATTCCCTGATCTATTGCATATTCCCTCATAGCATGGCTTTCCGGGAGTGCTTCATTAGGTCCTTGCCCTCCGGACATGATAATAATCGGAGAAACCCCTTTGTTTTTTAGCTGTTTTCTATAAACTTTAATTGCTCTGTCGATACGTCCTGCCAGCAGTGGTGAAACTTTATCGCCGTGGATTAAGCCTGCACCCAGAACAATAATATAGTCCTGCCTGCGTATTGGATAATAGATCCGATAGACAAAAGATGCAAGCAAGAAATTGGAAAACATAAATACTAAATAAAACAACACTGTGTTTAGTACCAGCATAATCGCAGAAAACGTCTTATTCATACTTGTGTTTTGAAATGAAAGTGTATTCAAAAGCAACCAGCCGATGATACCAATTCCCAAAAACAGGCTCAGCAGATTTGACAGACTCCTTCCCTCTCTCTTCAGCAATACATATGCACTTCCAAAAGACATAAGTAATATAGTAAATGTCCCGCTTAAAAGGACAATAGTTATGAGTACAGCAATTGCCGTTGCAAGATGCAGTAAAAATCTGCTTCCCGTTGTATCTGCTAATCTTATAAAACATAATCCACTAAGCAGCATCAGAACAAAAAACAAAAAACCATTGATCAGATTTCCTTTATCCTTTTTTAATCGTATTAAAAAAAACAGTAAATAAAGAACTGTAACTAGATAAAACCGCATATGAATTACCTCCTTATCTTATTCTTTATGATGATGATATCACAATACCGCAGATCTTATCAAGTAAATCCCTCTGTGTGTGACTGAATCACTGAACTTTTTTCTCTTTTTCTGTAAATTTATTTTATAAATCAAATGGAGGGTTTGGTAATGTCAAAAACAGTGATCATCGGTGGCGTGGCCGGAGGGGCAACTGCTGCTGCAAGATTAAGAAGAAAAGATGAATCTATGGAAATTGTCATGTTTGAAAGAGGAGATTATATTTCATATGCCAATTGTGGTCTCCCCTATTACATCGGAGATGTCATTCAAAGCCGTGATGCGCTGCTTTTGCAGACACCTTCCACCATGAAAGCAAAGTTCAACATAGATGTTCGTACTTCCTGTGAAGTGCAAAGTATTAACAAGGATAAACAGACCCTGAGGGTCCATAACCTGAAAACCAAAGAGGAATACGAAGAATCTTATGACACATTGATCATAGCCACTGGTTCTTCGCCCCTGAAACCACCGATTCCGGGAATTCACAGCAGTCATATCTATACTTTGTGGACAGTTCCTGACACTGATGCCATCAAAGAAGTGATTCAAAAAGAAGTTCCGAAAAGCGCTGCCGTGATCGGCGGGGGTTTTATTGGACTTGAAATGGCTGAAAATCTTAAAAAGGCTGGAATTGATGTGACCATCATAGAGATGATGGATCAGGTCATGGCACCGGTAGATTATGAGATGGCACAGCTTCTCCATGAAAACATCAGAGCAAATCAGGTGGAACTGATTTTAAAAGACGGTGTGGAATCTTTCCAGGAAGTCAACGATCAAACCGTGATACATCTAAAGAGCGGCAAGATCGTCACCACAGATATGGTGCTTCTTTCCATCGGAGTAAGACCTAACAGCTCTCTCGCCAAAGAAGCCGGCCTAAAGGTAAATGCCAGAGGCGGGATTGTGGTGGATGAATTTTTGCAGACTTCAGATGAACACATCTACGCTGTCGGTGATGTCATAGAGGTTACCCACTATATTTCAGACAGCAAAACAATGATTCCGCTGGCGGGGCCTGCCAATAAACAAGCACGTATCTGTGCAGACAATATAACCGGGGCGCGTGTTGCCTATAAAGGTTCGATGGGAACCTCTGCTGCACAGATCTTCGACTTGACTGCCGCTGCGGTGGGATTGAATGAAAAATCACTAAAGGCCTCCGGAAAGCAAAAGGGCAAAGATTATGAAACCATACTGATCAATCAAAAATCCCATGCCGGTTACTATCCCGGAGCCACACCAATCACCTTGAAGCTGATATTTGGCAAAGATGGCAGCATCTATGGTGCACAGATCATCGGCCAGGACGGGGTAGATAAGAGAATCGATACCATAGCCGTCACAATGCGAATGAAAGGTACCATAAGCGATCTGGCAGAATTGGAACTGGCCTATGCACCCCCTTATTCCTCAGCAAAAGATCCTGTAAATATGCTCGGCTTCGTCGCACAGAATGTTTTGGAGGGACTCGTGTCATTTATCGAACCTCTGGAATTGGATTCTTTGATGGCAGATCAGAGCCAGAAAGGTACATACACAATCCTGGACGTGACCGAGGATGTGGAGCGAATGGTATTTTCCATTCCCGGATCGGTCCATATTCCTCTCGGAAAGCTGCGCAGCCGTCTGGGAGAACTGGATAAAAATCAGCTCATCGTCCCCTACTGTTCCATCGGGATACGTTCCTATAATGCAGCCCGTATACTGATGCAGCATGGATTCACCCAGGTAAAAGTGCTTGCGGCCGGAACATCCTTTTATAAATCGATGCATGATGATGACAATTCCGGGACCGGGAAGGAATTACAAAAACAAAATAGTTCCGAGGATATTTCTTCGTGTGACTGTAAAGAAATCAAGATCATAGACTGCTGTGGCCTGCAGTGTCCCGGTCCGATTATGAAAGTACATGAAGAACTCTCTGCATTAAAACCGGGACAGATCCTGCAGGTTTCCGCGACCGATATGGGATTCGCAAAGGATATTGATGCCTGGTGCAGACGAACCGGAAATATACTTCTTAAAACAGAACGAAAAGAACGCGAGAACATTGTCACCATAAAGAAGGGATCTGATCGCTGCGAATGCGATGCATCTCAGGCAGAAGCTAAGGTTGCGCCTATTTCTCCTCAGGGAAAAACTTTAATCGTATTCAGTGGAGATTTAGACAAAGTTCTTGCTTCCTTCATTATTGCCAACGGCGCGGCCGCTATGGGACGTCCTGTCACGATGTTTTTTACTTTCTGGGGATTGAATGCACTTCGAAAGGAAACAAAACAACATGTTTCGAAAACATTTGTTGAAAAAATGTTTGGAACCATGATGCCAAGAGGTGCAGGAAAACTAAAACTTTCCAAAATGAACATGGGCGGTATGGGAACCAAAATGATGAGAAAAGTCATGAAAGATAAAAATGTGAGTTCCCTCGAAGAACTGATGAAAAAAGCTATGGATAATGGCATAAAACTAGTGGCCTGTACCATGTCCATGGACGTAATGGGCATAAAAAAAGAAGAGCTCATCGACGGCATAGAGTTCGCGGGTGTAACATCCTATCTCGGAAACGCAGAAGAGGCAAATGTAAATCTTTTTGTATAATCGGTTCAGATAAAGCAGAGCAATTCAAAGCAGACGGACATTACCGCCTGCTTTGTTTATTCGTTCTTCTTTAGCAATGCTCTGCTATACTTACAATAAATCCTGTCCATTGGACTTAATTACTTTATGATACCAATCAAAAGAATCTTTTTTTATCCGTTTCCCGCTGCCCTTTCCATAATCGTCAAGGTCAACATAGATGAAACCATATCGCTTACTCATTTCGCTGGATGAACAAGAAACAATATCAATCGGTCCCCATGCGTAATATCCACGGACATCAACACCATCCTTAATAGCCTCTTTTACTGCCTCAATATGATCACGATAATATTCCACACGATAAGGATCATGAATCTTTCCATTTTCTAGTTTATCATAACATCCCGTACCATTTTCGGTTATATAAATAGGTTTTTGGTATCGATCATAAACCTCGTTGAGAATAATTCTTAATCCTGCCGGATCAAAACTCCACCCCCATGGATTGGCCGGCAGTTCTTTATTGCGGAACACCTTATTTCCATTCTCATAACTTTCTTTGCTGCAAAGCATCGTATAATAATATGAGAAAGAGAAAAAATCAGCCGTATACTTTAAGTCTTCTTCATCCGTTTCTCCGAATTCCACATGTATATTATGATCCTCGAAAAATCGGAATGCATATCCCGGGTAATATCCCCGCAGCAATACGTCAGAAAAGAAATATTCCATCTGATTATGCTTGAATGTTGCCAATTGATCTTCCGGTCTGGTTGTCTGTGCATAGGCTCCGGCAAAACATAGCATCATTCCTATTTGCATATCCGGATAGTTTTCATGTGCATAACGTGTAGCACGTGCACATGCAACCATTTCATTGTGTACTCCTTGATATTTTGCTGAATTCAAATCGCTGACCTTATCTTCAGCAATGCCCAGATGATTAAACGACTCATGCCCAATTAAATTAATTTGATTTACAACAATCCAATATTTAACCTTATCATGGTAGCGGTCAAACAGCACCCTACAATATTTTTCAAACAAGTCAATCACTTCTCTCGAATACCATCCATCATACTTCAAGGTTAAATTAAGCGGCATTTCATAATGAGAAATCGTAATCATCGGTTCCATTCCATTTTTAATCATTTCATCAATCAGGTTATCATAAAATTCAAGCCCCTTTTCATTTGGCTCTTCCTCATCACCGTTAGGGAAAATTCGCGCCCAGCTAATGCTGGTCCGAAATGATTTCAATCCCAGTTCGCCTAATAATTTCAAATCTTCCTTATATGTATGATAGAAATCAATTCCCTGTCGTTTGGGGAATATTCGATTATTGCTGCTGATTGCCTCTCGGACATATTCCGTGGTAATTTCTGCGTTACCTTTTTTGTCTACTGCAATATCATCTCTAAATTCATTAATATCGGCTACACTAAGGCCTTTTCCATCTTCCAGATAAGCCCCCTCTAATTGATTGGCAGCAACAGCACCACCCCACAGAAAATCTTCTGGAAAATCTTTTGATATTTTGCGCATTCATTTCCTCCTCTTCACAATATGATGAATTATTTACTCTCCTCTGCCAGACACTGTCTTTCATAGATCTTGAAGAACGGATACCAGATGAGTATGGTTACGACAAAAATGACACATATGAGAATAACACTCGGTATCGAACCACTTGTAGCCAGCCATGTAACAATCGGATATGGACAGTACCACATCTGAAATAAGATATCCGGAATCTTAGCAAACGGAATAACCTTCGTAAAAAGCAGTGCAATGCTGCTGCACGCTACACTATTCAGGCACATCGGAATCATTAAAATCGGATTCCAGGCAATCGCTCCAAATACAATAGGTTCATTAATATTGAAAATGGATGGGACAATCCCCGCCCGCCCAAGTGATTTTAATTTTGTTGATTTTGAGCGGCACATCATAATTGCCAATGCCAGTGTCGAACCTGCACCACCAATCCGGATATAACTGTAAAGGTAAGATGTTGTAAACACATTTACAGCCGCACCTGCAATATTTGCTTCAATGGCAGCCATCTGGATGGGCGTGAGAATCGGGGTAAGAATCCACGCGGAAATGCCCATTGAATACAAGGCCACTATGATTAATTCAATCAGGACAAATCCCCAGAAAGTCTCCGTGACTGCTTTAAGCGGTGAAAAGATAGCTAAAATAACATTGTAAAAATCAAATTTCAGGATATCAACAACAACCCAGCCCAATACAACAACTGTAGCCACCGGCAACATTTGATCAAACCATGTTCGGACAAAATCCGGGATTACTGAGTCTTCTTTGAAAAACGAGAACCTGCCAAAAGCTTTCATAATAACACCGGTAATAATACCGGTAATAATAGCAATAAACATCCCCCCGGCACCAAATGCACTATGCGAAAAACCAACGGCTTCATCAAGTACCAATTGAGGTGTGATCGTAATCGCAAATAAGATCACCCCACTGATTCCTGCAATAATCCGGGATTGTCTTAATTTACTCTTTTCCATGAGATTGAATGGCACCAAAAAAGATATCATTAAAGAAATCATTCCCATTGTCCAGCCATTGGGAACCCAAAAATTCGGCCACCATTCAAGGTTAAAGATATCACCCGGCAGCGTCAGCATACAAAATGCTGAGCCCAAAAATATCAACGGCATGGTTTGATTGATAGAGTCCTTAATTGTCACTACCCATAGATTGCTATTCATCTTATTCATTTTAGGAGCGAAACTGTTTTCCAACCAACTTAATAGCTTTTTCATAGTGATCCTCCCATGCTTTCCATCAAATGCTCGATTGCCTTTTCACCATCCAGTGCAGCATAGTAATCTGACTTCATTAGAATCACCTTAACATCACGGCCATCGGTATATTCATCTATATCATCCATAATATAGGCCAGATGAGGGCCAACCATCAAAGCATCAATCTCATCAATATAGGTCTCAATTTCCGACTCACTTCTTGCTATAACCTCTAATTTAATTCCTTTTTTTGCTGCCGCTTTTCGCATATTGACAGCCATAAACCCTGAACTTGCACCTGATCCACAAACTAGTAAAACCTTCATCCTTTTTTCCTCCTACTGTTGTTCTTTTTGTTGTTCTTTTCTGCTGCATCGTATTGCTCTCCTGAATACCATGCTTTATAGATTTTCTTCCATAAAGTCCCTAAGGCCATCAGCAGCCTCATCCTCATCTGCTCCATCCAGTGAAATCTTGACTTCCTCACCACACTTGACTGCAAGTCCCATCACAGCGAAAATTTTCTTTACATCAACGCTCTTGCCGCCCTTTGTCAGTGTGATACTACTTTGATAACGAGATGCTTCTTTCACAAACTGTCCTGCCGGTCTTGCATGCATCCCCATAGGATCCGTAATGGTATATTTGAATTCCCTCATGCCGATTCCTCCCTGTTATTGCTTCATCTGTTCCGATAATTTGCGATACATATGAATGATATGCTTTGTCATATTTTGCTCTGAGTAGATAGTCATAAGTGTATCTTGAGCATGCGAGAATAAAAGTGTTGTCTGCAGTTCATTATCTTCAATGCTGCTCTGAATCATATCCGTCTGGATTCGATGTGCCTCTACTATTTTTTCTTTAGCACTTTTTATTTTTTCATCTACTTCTTCAGCAGATGCCCCCTCAAGCGTCTCATTTATCACTTCTGTCAACAAAGTTCTGCTATCACCGGCCAACATAATCATTTGCATTGCGGCTTGATTTAATTGCTCACTCGTTACTTTTTCCATATTTTCCTCCTGTTTTATTCTGTAACATCTAATGTTTAAACTAATTATAAGGGGTTTTTTGTGCAGATTCCAATAGTTTAAATTCCTCAAGTGCGGAACCCATGTTATGATACACAACCGTCTTATCCCAATATTTTGTTGTCTTCCTATGAAAATATAGTATAATATAATGATACCAGGGTCAAAAGGTCCTGCTTTTCATGCTTGCATGAAAAAGCATGACTTTGGGACCCGCACAAACATGAGAAAGCAACCCGATTAGGGTGTATTTCGAATGTTTGTAAGATTGTGAGAGCTCGAAGAGCGTAACAATCTGTGGATCTAATTTACGGCCCAATCTGGAGGTATGTTTTGGAAGAAAATCGTCAAAATCTTTTGCTGGAATACATGGTCAAAAAAAGTGATACGTGGATAAAGGCTCAAACGTTAGCAGATAAATTAAATGTTTCCACAAGACAAATCCGAAAGTATATCGCGGCGATTAATGACGTTTGCGATGATTGCATACTGATTAAATCTGGCCCTAAGGGTTATTATTTAATTGGCGACAACTATTTTTCATATAGAGAAAAAACAGACCATCAAAGAGCAGATACTCCACAGACACGTCAGAATTATATTATGCAAAAATTAGTCGCATCCCAAAATGGGTATGATGTCTTTGACTTTTCTGATGAATTACATATTAGCATTCCAACCATAGAAAACGACCTGAAAAATATCAGAAAAACCTTACAATCTTTTCAACTTTCTTTAAAACGTAAGAAAAATAATATATGTATTGTTGGTGACGAACGGGCCAAGCGCTCCTTAATGCGCAACATGATCATGCCCGACAGCTATAATTTTGCCTTAAAGGACGAAGTTCAGCTGCTGACATTACATTATCATTTCTGGGATTTACGAAAAAATATATTGCAAATACTGATACAGGAAAATGATTTATTTTCGAATGACTATACCCTAAACAATATTGCATTACATGTCATTGTGATGATCGAAAGAATACGTAACGGTGTCACCCTTGAAGATAATGAACACGATATTCGTACTTTTCAGAATTCCGAACAATATAACTCCGCAAAACAGCTGGCTCAATACCTTAGTTCCACCTATGATATTCAGATTAACAATGCCGAGCTTTATTATTTACTGGTGACCATTTCAAACAATACTACCATTATTGACCCTAATGCCGTTAACATTGAAAACATTGATAAATTTATCGATCAGAAGTATATTAACATAGGCGAAAATGTTCTTGATAAGGTTGTGCAAACGTATCATCTTGATCCTTTTGATAATGATTTTAAAGTACGGTTTATCATCCATATCAACAACCTCTTTAATCGTGTGCAAAGTGGATATCTTGTTAAAAACCCGTTAACCAACAAGCTCAAGGGAACCTATCCTCTAATCTATGATATCGCAGTTTTTATCGCTCAAGAATTCGAAAATGATTACCAAGTTCATCTAACTGAGGATGAGATTGCTTTTATTGCTCTGCACATCGGCGGATACTTCGAGAATAGTTTACACAACCAGAACAAAGTATCCTGTATCTTCATCTATGCCGATTACTACGGCATTTATAAGAAAACAGTAGAGAAAATATCAAACCTTTTTTCTGATACACTGCATTTAAAATATATTATTTCTCTAACTCAATATCAGCAGGGTATTTATAAAGCAGATCTTATTATTTCTGCAATCGATATGAACTTTAATGATCGCTATGTGATTATTGATCCATTTCTTACCGATGAAAATATAGATAATATCAGGAAAAGCACAAATCACATTCTGCAAGTCAACAGATCGCAGGCCTTAAAATCTTATCTTCACAATTTTGTTAAACCGGATTTGTTTTATAAAAATCCTGATTTCAAAGATAAGTTTGACGCTATTGAAAAAATGACAAAAATGGCCATTGACCAGGGCTTTGCACTTGACAGTCTGACAGAAAGTGTTTTTCAGCGCGAAGGCTTATCTGATACCGGTTTTAATGGTGTCGCTATTCCCCATTCGCTGCGAGAGGATGTTTTGACTGGATTTCTCTCCTTTGCCATCTGCGAAACGCCAATGACATGGGGCGAAAAATCTGTATATATTGTTTTACTAATTGGCGTAAATAGCGCTTCACGAAAAGTTTTTACAGGGGTATTTGATATCTTGGTAGAAGTATTGTCTGAGATGCAAAATGTAAAAGAATTAGCATATGCCAGGGATTACGATGATTTTTTAGAAAAACTAATCACTTTAACAACAAAAATTTAAAAATGATACCCATCAATATTTTGCCATCCATTATAAGGATGATAAAGTGTATTCTAGGGGGGAATTATGACATTACAGCAAATGAGGTATTTTGTCAAAGTGGCAGATTACGGTTCCATCAGTGAGACGGCAAAGCGATTGTTTGCAGCACCGTCCAGTATATCCGCTGCGGTCAGGACAGTGGAAGAATATTACGGTGTTACAGCATTTGTGCGTACTTCAAAGGGGGTTACCCTGACGGCCGCTGGAAAAGAATTAGTGATTGAATTCAATGGGATTTTGAATCGTTTATACTATCTGGACTTGAAATATGAAGGTAAAAAAGGGAATAAACAAAGCCTGTTTATCTCAGCGCAGCACCATATCTTTGGAATGGATTCTTTTATGTCAATGATTAAAACAATAGATTTACAAGACTATCATACCGGATTCCATGAATGCAAAACGTCGGAAGTATTCACTCATGTGGAAAAAGGATGGTCTGATCTGGGCCTGATTTTCTTTGACAGCCAAAGTAAGGGACAGATTATGCAGGAGCTTCGAGGAAGGGGAATCGTCTTTAACCATATCGCATATCGTACAGCCCATGTTTACCTCGCAGATACACATCCACTTGCCAGCAATAAAGAGATCAGAGGGGAGGAGTTAGAAGCTTTTCCGTTTATTACTTATGACCATGTGCCCGGTGTGAATTCGGCATATACAGAAATGATCATTCCCTATTACAAGATGAATAAAGTGATATCAGTCTCAGATCGTGCAGCTGCCTATTCGCTGATGCGTCACATGCATGGGTTTGTGATCGGAAGCGGCTATCACACATGCGATCTTGCATATCGAGATATTCTGGCTATTCCCCTCTGCGAAGGAGCGACACTCGAACTGGGGTGGATCGTAAGAAATAATTACATATTGTCAGATGCAGCTCAAGAGTTTCTAAAATTACTCAAAAAAAGTGAGACACAGCTGTAGTTTCATGAAAAGCGATGGATTCCCATCGCTTTTTTGTGTCTACATAGGAAATTATCTCTATGATATGATGATACTAGGGTCAAAAGGTCCTGCGTTTCATGCTTGCATGAAAAAGCATGACCTTGGGACCCGAACAAACATGAGAAAGCAACCCGATTAGGGTGTATTTCGAATGTTTGTAGGGTGCTGAACATCCAGTGGATGTTCGTTTAGCACCGACCGGAGCGGAGCGAAGATACGTGAGCACAACGTGCGGAGTAATCCGTGTATCATAGGGGTCAAAATATTAAAAGGATTTTTAAACACAGCAAATGAAAGGAGAATGAATGGATGGAGCATGCAAAAACAGCAGTTAAGAAGTACTGGAAGGTGTATGTCGCTGCGGTGGTTTTGGCAATACTATGTGATATGATTGGGACTGTAAAAATCAACACACCGATCGGAACACTGACATTATTTCCGATGGTATTTGCAGTCATACTTGGCGGTCTTTTAGGGCCGGATGTTCTGAAACTGCTGGATACTGAACAGTCTAAAGCCGGAGGATCTCTGGTACTGGTCGTATTAGCGCCATTTATGGCCAAAATGGGGATCTCAGCAGGGGCAAATCTGGGCAAACTAGTAGCTGTTGGACCGGCACTTATTCTACAAGAGTTTGGTAATTTGGGAACTATTTTTTTATCACTGCCGATTGCACTTCTTCTTGGTTTGAAAAAAGAGGCGATCGGAGCCTGTTATTCAATTAACCGAGATTCAAATCTGGGACTTACCACCGATATATATGGACCGGATGCAGCAGAGACAAAAGGTACATTCGCAGTCTATATTGTGGGCTCGGTAATCGGTACTGTCTTTATTAGCATATTGGCAAGTGCTGTGGCATCCTGGGACATCTTTCATCCCCTTGCTCTTGGAATGGCCAGTGGCGTGGGAAGCGGTTCTATGATGCTGGCAGCTACCGGTGTATTAGGGGAAATATATCCGACTTATGCAGATGATATCATGGTACTTGGAGGTACCAGCGATATGCTTACCGGCATCATCGGGATATATATGGGCACCTTTATAGGATTGCCACTGACCAGAAAATTGTACGCCTTGCTGGAGCCAAAATTAGGGAGAAAGAAGCAGAGGGAGAACTAGATGATGAAAAGATATGTTATTTCGCAGACGGCATTGTTATGTCTGGTGTCCGTCATCATGGTATTGACCAATCTGATTGGCTATCATATGCCCCTTGGTGATTCTATTCTCGGAATCTTCATACTCGATGCCATCGCCTTATTCGGTTTATCGCTGAGCAAATTAATGAGCCGCTTTATTCATCTGCCTTCCATGATGTATGTGTCTCTCACTGCTCTTTTACTTGCCTGTCCGATCTCACCGATACAGAATTGGATCATAGAAACCACCTCACAGGTGGCATTTATGGCTCCTGTGACAGCTTTGGGAGCTTTCGCCGGGATTTCTCTGGGTAAGGATTTGAAAAATTTTGTTAAAATGGGTTGGAAGATGGTGCTTGTTACGTTGTTGGTTATTTCGGGGACCTTTATATTCTCTGCGTTGGTTGCAGATATAGTTCTTAGATTAACCCATGTTGTTTAATCAGGATGAAATCAGAGAAAGAGAGGAAAATTGCAAATGGATACCTGTGATATTTTAATCAAAGGCTGTCGTATTCTGAGACCGGATATGTCAGTGTCAGATGTGTGTAGTGTAGTAATTCAAAACTCATATATCAAAAAAATCGGAAATGAAAAAGAGCTGGAAAATGAATTTACCGCAAAAGAGTCTCTTGATGGAAGTGGAAAGCTTTTGATGCCGGGTCTGGTGGACGGTCATACACATACTTGCCAACAACTGCTCAGAGGACGAGTTTCTGATGAATATCCGATGGTCTGGACGAGATTTCTGGTTCCTTTTGAAAGTAATCTAAGACCAGAAGACTCTTATGTCAGTGCTCAGTTATCTTGTCTGGAAATGATAAAAAATGGAACCACTGCATTTGCCGATTCCGGTGGTGTACATATGGATCGGGTGGCTGATGCAGTCCTGGAGTCAGGTATGCGTGCAGCGATAGCCAAATCAACGATGGATATGGGAAATGCCATCACCGGAGCGATGAAGGAAACTGCCGAAGAATCCATTGAACACACGCGGGAATTATACAAGAATTATCATAATGCCGGCAATGGAAGAATTTCTATTTGGTTTGCAATTCGCCAGGTAATGACCTGCTCACCAAAACTAATCGAGATGGTCAGAGATTCCGCAGCCCAGTTACATACGGGCATTCATGCTCACCTATGTGAACACAAGGATGAAGTAAGTTACTGCCTGCAAAACTATAAGCTCCGTCCGGTTCAATTTCTGGAATCTATGGGAGTACTAGGGCCTAATCTGTTAACCGCCCATAATGTCATGCTCTCAGATGAAGACATTTCCACTCTCGCAAAGCGGGATGTAAAGATTATTCATTGCCCAAGAGCGAATCTGGCAAACCACGGATTCCCTAAAGCACCTCAGATTGTAAATGCAGGTCTAAACGTCGGACTTGGATGTGACGGCGCAGCTCCTTCTAATCTCGATTTGTTTGATGAAATGAAGATACTGCGTTACAGTATGATTGCATATTGGGGACTTCCTTCCTTTGATCCTGTAGTGATGACCTGTCCGACCGTTCTTAAGATGGCGACCCAGGGAGGTGCGACAGCTATTGGTGAAGGCGAACGGCTGGGGAGTGTAGAAGAAGGAAAAAAGGCCGACGTTATCCTGTTAAATATCGATCAGCCACATCTGACTCCCTCACAAAATCTTGTGAATACGATTGTAGAGGCTGCGAATGGACACGATGTGACGGATTCTATTATTGATGGCAGAATTGTTATGAAGAACAGAGAAGTGCTGACACTGGATGAAGAAAAGATACGCAGAGAAGCACAGCTTCATATGGAGAGCATTATAAAAAGGGCATATTAAGTACCATGACCCATGGCATATCACAACTTCCTTACTACATGAGCAGTGATACTGGTTTCCGTATTAAACTACTTTTTAAGTTATGTTGAAGTACTTTTTAAGTTATGTTAAAATACAAACAAAATATTGAGATAAGTGAGGATCGAATATGATTAATAAAAAAGAAAAACGATTTGTCATAAAGGGTGAGGAGAGTTTTGAAGGTGGAAAATTAGTGGTCATCGTCGATAAGGAAACTGGTGTAAATTACATTTCTTATGTAGGTTTAGGTGCATCGGCATTAACACCTTTGTTAGACGAAAAGGGAAATGTTATCGCGGAAAAATAGATTAGCGTCTATAAAGGAGGGTAACACTGGAACATATGATGCCATGGTATTGTACCGTTGGCAACAGGTAATAAGGGAATATTGTAAAACAGGGGTCAAAATTTCTTTTGACCCCTGCATCATAGCATTGAGAGGTATACACCTGCACATCCCACTCTCTCCTATCATATATCACGCACGCTTAATACGCACTGCGCATGCTTTATATTCCGGTACATTTGCGAAGCTGTCGATTGCCGCATTTGTCAGGTAGTTGACATTTCCGTCTTCAAAATGGAAGGGCATAAATACTTCTCCGGACTTGACTTTATCTGCGACAATCGCTGTTGTCTCGATCTCGCCGCGCCGAGAGGCTACTTTTACCCGATCTCCATTCTTAATTCCAAGAGAATCTGCATCGACTTTATGCATCTCCATATAGGAGGAGGGACAAAGTTCGTTAAGTCCTTCCGTACGCTGTGTCATGGCTCCTGCATTATAGTGATACAACATACGGCCTGTAATCATGGTAAACGGGTATTCTTCATCCGGAAGTTCTGCGGAAGGCTGATACTTCGCCGGATAGAAATATCCAAGTCCTCTGGTGAACTTGTCTACATGTAAAATCGCCGCGCCTTTATCTTTTTCATCCTTGCATGGCCACTGCAAAGTTTCCCCTGCATCCAGGCGGGCATGGCTGATACCATGGTAGGAAGGCGTAAGTTCTGCAATTTCCTGCATAATCTCACTTGCACTCAATGTGGGCTGTGGATATCCCAGTCGGTTCATCACATCGTAAAAGATCTCTGCATCCGGCCTCATATCTCCTTCAAGTTCCACTGCTTTCCGAATCCGCTGCACTCTTCTCTCAGAATTGGTAAAGGTGCCTTCCTTTTCTGCATATGACATGCCTGGCAGGACCACATCCGCATATTCGGCTGTTTTGGTCATAAACAGTTCCTGGACAACCAGAAAATCCAGGCTTTTGAGCATCTTTTTAATATGTGTGATATCCGGGTCGGTGCGCACCGGGTCTTCTCCGAAAATATACAACGCCTTCACCTTGCCCTCCGCAACGGCTTCCGGTATTCTTGTCGCTGTAAAACCGTCTGCAGAGCTTAGTGTTGTCCCCCAGTGTTCGGAAAACTTCTTTCGCACATCCGGATTCTTTACCTTTTGATAACCCGGAAAATCTCCCGGCAGGCATCCCATATCGCAGGCACCCTGCACATTGTTTTGTCCTCGTATCGGATTAATTCCGCAGCCGGAACGCCCAATTTTTCCCACCATCATAGCCAGGTTGGACAGGCTCATCACACCTTCCGTACCGGTAGAGTGCTCCGTAACTCCCAGACTGTACATAATTGGAGCCTTCTTGGCTTTGGCATACAGATGTGCCGCCTTTCGGAGGTCATCGGCATCAATACCGCAGATTTTTGCCACCTTTTCGGGTGTGTAATCTTTCAAGATCTCCTTCAATTCTTCAAAGCCCTCTGTGCGCTCTTTGATATATTCCATATCGGCCAGACCATCTTCCAGAATGATATGCATCATACCGTTGGCAAAGGCCACATTCGTTCCGGGCTTTATCTGAAGATGTACTGCGGCACTTTTTGCCAGTCCAATACTTCTGGGATCGACAACGATTAATTTGCACCCCTCGCGTACTGCGCGGCGAATCTTTGACCCGAACACCGGGTATGCCTCCTCCGGATTGGTGCCTACAATCAGCATCACGTCTACATCAGGAGCTGTAATGTCATCGAATGGGTTTGTCATGGCACCCGATCCCAGTGTCGTTGCAAGACCCGCAACGGATGGGCTATGACAGACACGGGCGCAATTATCCACGTTGTTAGTTCCCACTGCCGCACGCATCATTTTCTGGAACATATAATTGTCTTCATTTGATGAACGAGAGCAGGAGAATCCGGCAATTGCATCTGGTCCTTCTTCTTTCTTAATCTGCTTGAATTTATCTGCGATAAGGCTTAGCGCTTCCTCCCAGCTGGCCGGCTCGAAATTGCCATCTTTCTTTATTAGAGGACTCGTCAACCTGTCACCCGCATGTACAAATTTATAGGAACCATATCTTCCTTTCACACAAAGCATTCCCTGATTGGATGGACCTTTGGCAGGATCGACTCCAACGATTTTGCCGTTTTTGACCAACAGGTCATACTGACAGCCGACTGCACAATGTGGGCAGGTGGTTCGTGTAGAAGTCACTTCAAAGGACCGGTAATTCTTTTTTTGGTCGTAGGAAGAAAGAGCACCTGTAGGGCATGCAGAAACACAATTTCCGCAGGATTCACAAGTCGGATCTGTTCGGGCAATATCATAACAAGTAGAGATATGGGCATCAAATCCGCGCCCTGCTATACTGAGTACATCGCGGCCCTGCAGCTTTTCACAGACACGTGTACATCTGTGGCACATGATACATTTGTCAGGGCGGAACTCATAAAAGCGATTCGTAGTGTCCGCCTCTGCGGATATGTGTTTTCCGATTGCAAAGCTGGTTCTCTCAACTCCATATTCCAGACAGTACTCCTGCAATTTACAGCTTCCGTTGCGCGCGCAGGTAAAACAGTCCAGATTGTGGTTGCTAAGAAGCAGATCCAAGATAAATCTGCGTGCTTCCACAACTCGCTCGGAGCGAGTATAGACAACCATGTCTTCGGCACAGTGCTCGGAACAAGAGGGTACAAGACCTCCCTTTCGCCCGCCCTTTATCTCAACAATACACATACGACAGGAGGCATCGGGAGCCAGTTCTTTTAAGTAGCAGAGTGTCGGGATATTGATTCCCAGACTTTCGGCCGCTTTCAAAATCGTTGTACCTTCCGGCACAGTACACGACTGATTGTCTATGGTAAGTGTCACCATCTTGGTAGCAGAATTTATAACCATCTATCCATACTTCCTTTCTGAATTAATTATTTTCTTTATTGTTAATCCCAATAAATAACTTCTACTGTATCGCCGGGTGAAATCGCTGTTCCCTGCTTCTGGTCAATAATACAGTTTGAATAGAGCATCTCCGACAAGACCGAGGATTGCTGATTCCTGTCATAAATATGTACCCCCTCATCATCGGCAAACGCCTGAAGAAACCGCCTTTTTTTTGCTTCCTTCATGTTTCCCTGTGCTACTGTCTTCCCTGTTTTTCTCCATACGAGGGAATCATCCCCTGTCATCTTCGCCACAGCCGGCCAGAAAAACAACTGGAAATTCACCATCGCGGCAAAGGGGTAACCTGACAGACTCAGTATCAGTTTACCTTGAAACAACGACGCCATAACAGGAGTACCGGGACGCATGTTCACTTTTTGAAAAATCCTTTCTGCTCCCATCTCTTCCAGTGCTCCTGCCAGAAAATCTCTCTTTCCCACAGAGAGTGCTCCAGTAGTAATAAGCAAATCTATCTCATTGATTTTCGTATTCACCAGTTCCGAAAAACTACTGGCATCGTCAGCACACACTTCCATAAAGGACACATCCATGCCTTTGGACTTCAGCTTGGCTGCAATTGTATAAGCACTGCTTGGATAGACGCCCACTTTTCCTATTGGGCACGCAAGAGGCCTCAGCTCATTGCCTGTAGAGATAATACCCACCTTGGGAACGGTAAACACTGTGATCTCCGGAATTCCCAAACTGGCGAGAACACCGATATGTCCTGCATTCAGGCGAGTCCCGGAAGATATTATATGTCTTCCGGCTTCAATATCTTCCCCGATGTGACAATAGTTCTGCCAGGGCTCTGCTTCCACATAGATTTCTACTTGTTCCTGTCCATAATCGGTGTCTTCCTGCCGTATCACACAGTCGTATCCCTTTGGCACCATACCACCGGTCATGACGCGAACGGCTGTAAAAGCCTCTGCCGTCAGATAAATTTCATCCCCGGCACAAATCTCGCCGACAACCCGAAAGTGAATGGGGTGATCCCTGGAAGCCCCTTTTGTATCACAGCTTCGAAGTGCATATCCATCCATTCCCGACTTTGGGAAATGAGGAACAGGCACCCTCGCTGTCACCTCCTCTGCACAGACTCTGCCGAGAGCCGATAAAAGATCCAGCTTCTCTGTTTTTGTATTCTTGTTCACACGTTTCGTCAGCAGTTCAAGTGCCTCTTCTAATTCTATTGCAGCCAATCGTGCGCATCCTTTCTCTCTCTTGTCTTTTGACAACACTTTCGTTGCCAAATCATCAGCTGATACATGCTTCGAATTCATGCCTATAAGCATTCACGGCAGACCTAGCGGAAATAGATACGGACTGACCAAGTCCGCAGGCTGACAGATTTGTGATAAGTTCGAGCATTTTTTCCAACTTTTCCATATCACCTCTCTCGCCTCCATGCCGCTGGAATTTCTGCAGCAACTCCAAAAGACGTGTCGTGCCAAGTCTGCATGGGGTGCATTTCCCGCAAGATTCATGTACAAAGAACTCCATCACACTTGTCATATAATCCACGATATTTACACTGGTATCCATGACTACGATCGCTCCCGAACCGATTGCCAGCTTGTTGCGCCGGAACTCTCCGTAGTCATACAGCAATCCATTTACCTGCTCACCCGTCCCAATCGGACCTGACTGACCGCCAAAGTGGATAAACTTGATAGGTCTTCCTGTAGCAGTTCCTCCGCCATATTCTTCACTGTAAAGTATTTCGTCCAACGGAGTGCCAAGCGCAACCTCGTACACGCCACGATTTTTTATATGGCCGGACAGGCAGATGAGCTTTGTGCCCCCTCCATCTTTTGTCCCCAGATTTAAAAAGGCTTCTGCGCCCATATTGAGAATCGCAGGAACACAGGCAAAGGATTCCACATTGTTAACTAGTGTGGGTTTCAAGTAAAGCCCCACTTCTGCCAGATGTGGAGGTTTTACTCTCGGTCGTCCTGTTTTTCCCTCAATAGAGTTCAGGAGCGCAGAGTTTTCCCCACATACATAAGCACCGCCGCCGGAAACAATATGAAGATCATAGTTAAATCCCAGAATCCCCATGATATTTTCTCCGAGATATCCGGCCTGGCGCGCATGATCCAAAGCCTGTTGAAAAACTGCCTGAATATGCCGATATTCTCCTCTGATATAGATATAGCCATCATTTGAACCAAACACATAGCCTGCGATAATCATACCTTCTATCACACTCAGCGGATCCTGCTCCAAAAGCATCTTATCTTTAAATGTTCCCGGTTCACCTTCATCTGCATTGCAGACGATATACTTAGGTGTCTCCTGACTGCTATACAAGTGCCGCCATTTTTTTCCCAGCGGATAGCCAGCCCCGCCTCTGCCCATAAGCTTCGCTGTATCCAGTTCATCCAAGATCGCCTCTTCGTCCATAGCAACGGCCTTTTTCAATGCGTCAAAGCCACCATATTTTATAAACTCCTCCACAGAAGTGGAATCTGTCATCTTTCTTACTCTTTTTAAGAGTACTGGTTCCGTCAATGCCATATTCATTCTTCTCCTTTCGCCTATACGCGCTCTTTGCCGCTTCGCAGATCGTCAATCAATGCAGATATTTTTTCATCATCAAGATTGCCGATTACGGTGTCTTTGATTTTAATAACCGGGCCGATATCACAAGCTCCCACACAGGGAATATAGTGATAGGCGAAAAGACCGTCATCCGTTGTCTTTCCGATCGGTACGCCAAGTTTCTTCTCCAGAGATAAACAGACTTCTTCCGATCGCGAAAAGTGGCACGGAGAACTATTGCAGATTTTCAGGACATAGTTTGCCTGTGGTTTTTCCTTTAACATTGCATAAAAACTTATGATTTCATAGACTCTGCTTTCCGTCATATGCAGCTCTTCTGCTACCAGTGCCGCTGTCTCCTCATCAATATATCCTTCTTTTGAGTCAAACTGGAGATTGATTAAAATCTCCAAAATATTTTCCTGTTTTCCCCCATTCTGACGAATAATCCTAAGTTTTTCTTCTTTTTCTCTTATATCCATCCCAATGCGCCTCCCTTAAAAACACTTACTGCTTGTTGTTTGTTTGATTCCATTTCTGAATGTCTTTCGGCGTGTTCAGATTCACAATGCTTTTTTTCTCCTCATCGTTTAGTTCATATATCCCAACTTTCAGAAAAGAAAAGGTACTGCGCGGTCTTAATTCCCCTTTCTCGATGTGCTTTTCAAAAACAGGCAGACAAGATTTATGATAGAATGCAAACAAAGGTTCTGGCTTTTTTCGATAACTACAGACGAAAACCTGTTCCAAGTTAAGACCCCGATACATCTTTCCGATAAGATTGACATCCGGCAGTGGCATATCACAGGCCATAATAAAAACATACTCTGTCTGTGCCTGCTTGAGTGCAGTACTTATCCCACCGATGGGACCTTTTTCGCTGAAAAGATCCTCCAAGACAGGAATCCCACAAAATTCTTTCTGGTCAGAAAACTTAGTCTTTGTATTGCTGATCAGGACGACCTGTGTGAACAAAGTCTGCAGTTTTTGAACCGTCTGCACCAACAGATACTGCTCATTATCTTTCAGAAACGCTTTGTCAAATCCCATTCTGCTGCTTTTTCCGCCGCACAAAACAGCGGCTGTTACGTTTTTGATTTTTTCACTCATAATTGAAAGATATCCTCGTGTCTTTCTTTGTGAATCTAGCCAGTAACGACACTACAAAATTCATTAACCTAATTCTTTTTTATTTCAGAAAAAATTTTTTGTGAGAATATTTTATCACGAAATTTTATCATTGTCAACTTTTATAAATATGTGTACTCATTTGATTGTTATTTTATCTACAATGTACAAATCCGACTCCTCTGAATTTTTGCTTTGGCTTTTATTGCCATATGACTCGATCTTTATTCTTGGTATTCTGACAGTTTTTGAGTAAGATAAAAAATTCTCATTGATTTTCTCACCTAAAACCATTATAATCGGATGATGCGATACTAGAATTCCAATATTTAATTTTAATACAGGTGAAATTACATGAGCAGAGAACTAAATTTTAAAAAAACAACGGCTATGAATGCCAAACGAATGGTAATGATCGGGGCAACAGGAAGAAACAGCGGAAAAACAACACTTGCACTTCAGATTATTGATGCCGTTAAAGATAAGATGCCAGTTGTCGCATTTAAACTGATTTCCATTCGCGATCACGGTGATATATGTCCCAGAGGAGGGCAGGGCTGCGGAATATGTAAGGGAGTAAATGGACGTTTTGACATACAAGAGGAAAACGGAACCGGTACAAAAGATACGATGTTACTGAAGAAGGGCGGTGCTAAAAAAGTCTACCTGATCCGCGCTTATAAGGAATCTATCAGAGAAGCATTAGAGGCGGCACTGATCTGTGTCCCGGAAGATGCACTTATATTATGTGAGTCCAACAGTGCTCGGCTGGTCGCGAATCCCGCTCTCTTTGTTATGATTCAGAGTAACTCATCCTCTGCTGTAAAACCAACAGCGAAAGCCGTGATGGAATATGCAGATGTTCTCCTGCCTCAGGATGAAAAGGCTTTTGCCAAATTTGTTGACGATGAACTTCCGGCACTCCTGCAGATTTCTTGTAACTGCATCCCGGGCACAGAGTAAATAGCCGAAAAAACCTTACTGATTTTCAGCATTTAAGATCTAAAAATCAATAAGGTCTGAGTAACATCGACGATTGAATCAGCAAGGTATTTAATGTCGCCTATACTAGTTCTTCATTCCAGTAATCGCAATACCCTGAATAATCTGATTTTGGAAAAACATATATACCACCAATACCGGCAATACGGAAATAACCGTTCCAGCCATAAGCAATGGGTAATCTGTCGCATAAGTTCCCTTAAAAAAATTTAAAAGCAAAGGAACTGTGAAAGTTTCTGTTTTGTTCAAAAATATAAGTGGATAGAGAAAGTTATTCCACTGTCCCAGGAATACGAAAATCCCATAAGCAGCTAACGATGGTTTTACAAGCGGCAATATGATTTTAACAAAAATCTGTGGTACTTTTGCACCATCGATGATTGCTGCCTCCTCCAACTCATCCGGAAGCCCGGCAATAAACTGTCTCATCAGAAAAACACCAAAAGCATTAAATAGCGATGCAGGAAGAATCAGTGATAAATGGCTTCCGAGAAGGCCCACATTCTTCATTATAATGAACAATGGTATCATGGTAACTTGTGATGGTATCATCATTGTTGCCAAAAACAGAATAAATATTGCGTTATGCCCTCGGAATTTTAATTTGCCAAATGCATACCCCGCCATGGTAGCTGTAAGTAGTTGTATGACTACCACGATAAACGCAATATAAAAGCTGTTGAAATATGCCCGTCCAAAGGGAAGTGCGGATAGTGATTTCGGATAATTTTCCCACTTAACAGGGTTTGGGAAAATTACCGGTGGTGAGGTAAATGTCTGCCCCATGGTTTTTAGTGAGCTTAAAATTGTCCATATAAAAGGAAGTACCATTAAAAATGCGCCTAAGCTGAGTATGATATACAGTAATACTTTTCCAGGTTTCAGTTTTTTTCTATTGTTCATAATTCACCCACTTTTTAGAACCGTACATTTGAATCAATGTTATCGCCAGGATAATTAAAAACAAAAGCATTGATGATGCACATGCCCGACCCATTTTAAAATCAATAAAAGCTGTCTGGTAAATATGATAAACCAGTGTATAGCTTGCTTTCACAGGACCCCCTTTTGTCATAACAAAAGCCTGGTCAAAGACCTGGAAAGAATTGATAATCGTCATGATTACTACAAAAAACAAAGTCGGTGATATCATCGGAATCGTAATATGACGGAATGCCTTCCACTTGTTAGCCCCATCAATTTCCGCCGCTTCGTAGTAGACCTCCGGTATATTCTGTAAGCCTGCAAGAAGCAAGACCATATTATACCCCACATTCCACCATACAGAAACAATCGCAATGGATAATAAAACCATCTTAGGATCTGTCAGCCACTTCGGTCCGTCAATCCCAATCTTGGCTAAAAAACCATTAATAAGCCCAAAATCTCCATTTAAAATCCACGTCCAGATAACGCCTACGGAGACAGAACCGGTAACTACCGGCATAAAGTAAAACAGCCTATATAACGTCTTTCCTTTAATCTTTTGAACCGCCAGTGCCAACGCCATAGCCAGTATGATATTAACCGGGATAAACATGAGCGAATAAATTCCCGTATTTATTAATGCCTTCCTAAAATCCGGGCTTTTTATCTGGCCGATAAAATTCTGGAATCCCACAAATTTCATGGATTCCGCAATTCCATCCCAATCGTGAAAACTAATAAAGAAACTCATACAAAGTGGTATTACAGCAAATATAATCAATCCGATTAATTGTGGGGCTACAAATACCCAGCCCCACATTCTTCGTCTTTTCTGCATTTTCTCAATATACTCATATAAAATCACACTCCTTTTGAAATCATTTAAAAAAAATTTATGGCATTGATTTTTGATAGCATTTATGCTATCATTAAGTCAGGAAATAAATAAACTAATCTGGAGCATACTAAGGATGTATACAATCGAATTCTATGAAAAAGATAATGGAGAATCCGAAATATGGGAGCTTCTTGAAACATTGCGAATAAAAGCATCCACAAATAAAGATGCACGCATACAATATAAACAGGCAGTTCTATACATCCAGCTTCTCCAGGACAATTGAACACGCCTGCCTGAGAATGTCACAAAACATCTGGAAGATGGCATCTGGGAATTGCGCCCTGGAAATAATCGTGTATTCTATTTCTATTATGAGAATGACACCTTTGTCCTTCTTCACCAGTTTCGTAAAAAATCACAAAAAACACCGCGCCGTGAAATTGCCAGAGCAAAAGCAGAGCGCGATGAATACCTTTCCAGAAAGGAGGCTGAAAAAGCATGAAAACTTGGAATGACTATAAAAACCATGTAAAAACAATTGACCCTGAAAGCAAAAAAGATATCGAAGAAGCTGAAAATCTTGCTTCTATTGTCGGTGCTATGATTGAACAGCGCAATGCCCTTGGAATCAGCCAGCGGGAGCTTGCCTCTATCTGCGGAATCCCCCAGTCTTCCGTGGCAAGAATTGAATCCTTTAAAACCACACCAAATTTGGAGACTCTGCTCAAAATTTTCCAACCGCTCGGCTTGAAACTTTCCGTATCCGCTACAAAGCAAACCGGACGGTAGTAACAATCAAATAATAAAGCAGTTAACTGCAGGAGGTTTGCTTCCTGCAGTTTTTATATAAAAAAAGATGAATAACATCTATCCGGCTTATAACTCCCGAATAGATGTCATTCATCCATTCTTATCTGCATTGTGTAATTGTTATTATAATTAACAGGATTGCTCCTGAAAGATAAGTGAATCAGGCTTTCCCTAATGCGTTATTGCGGTTACCATCTCCTAAAAAAGCACCAGACTTTTCACGGTCTGATGCTTCACATTATAACTTATCTTTATAGTTTTCTAAATGATGAAAAATACCAAGTATATATACGACATCATCATCAATTCGGAAAATCAAAATATAATCCATATCCTTTACTACTGCTTCTTTGTATCCTTTACTCTTAAGAAAAGAATCTCTGCAATCTGCAAATTGATATGGATTATCCTCCAAACGGTCATATATCTGTTCAATTCCGTCCAGCAAATGTTTCGCTGCAGGTTCATTCTTGAATTTGAACAGGATATAATTTACCAACTGATCAAGTAATTCCTCCGCTCTATCAGTAATATTAAGTCTATAACCCATATTTTTCCCTTATAGAACTTAAAGAACTTCTTGCGTCTTTTGTTCTTCCTTCTTTAATTTGCTGTTCGGAAATCTCAAGTTCTCTATACACACTAAGTCTACGAATCGTCTCTTCATAGTTCTCCATGCTCATGATAACCATATCCCCATATCCATTTTTTGTAATATAAATAGGTTCTTCAGCTTTGTGACACATTTCTGATATTTCTGAAGTGTTTTTTAAATCTTTAATTGGAATAATCTGTGGCATAATATGCACCTCCTTAACTATGGATTAATTATACCATTATTATCCCATACTTTCAATCAGTTATTCATAGCAAATTTTCCTTCATCGTATCTTCATTTACATATTGTTTTCAACTGCCTGCGCAAATACGATGTTGAAAACCTGTACCTTCTTGTTTGCATCATCTACCCAAAAGTAGATTAGAAAGTTCTTCACAACAGCCTTTCTAATTCCTTTTGTATGCCAAGGTTCTTCATCTACCAAAGACATTCGTTTAGGCATATCAGCAAAGGATGAAATCATACTTTCCATTTCTCCGACATCTATTACACCCTGGTTCTTATCTAGAATATTTTTTATATAATAACAACTTCAATCATTATTATTTTGATAAATAATATCCTTCAATAAATAAACCATCAATACCTGAAGTTGTAAATACCGCTACTGCGTCTTCAACAGAATGAATAATAGGTTTTCCCATGACGTTAAAGCTAGTGTTCAATAAAACCGGTACTCCTGTAATTTCATAAAAAGCATGAATCAATCTATAGTATTGCGGATTCCATTCTTTCTTTACAGTCTGTAATCTTCCTGTTCCATCGAAATGAACAACCCCTGGAACAACATCATATTTATTTTCATTAAAAAGAAGTGTTTTCTGCATGTATGGTGAATCCTCGGCATCCATAAAATATTCCTCTGCAAATTCCTCCAAAATAGACGGTGCAAATGGTCTAAAGGCTTCTCTAAATTTCACATGCGCATTTAAATGATCCTTAACCTCAGAATATCTTGGATCAGCTAATATAGAACGATTTCCTAAAGCTCTTGGTCCAAATTCCGCTCTTCCATTAGCCCAACCAATTATCTTTCCATCTGATAACAATTTTGCGGCTAATTCATATTGTTTCTCCCCGACATATTCAATATTACCCCATCCATACTTGTTAAGTTTATAAAGCTTATCCTGTTCAAAGTTACTTCCCAAATAAGGAGTAAGCAGTTTTAAATTATCCTTCTTTCCTCCCATTGAAAGGAAACTTAAGTAAGCAGCTCCAAGGGCGTTGCCATCATCAGAAGGTGCCGAATATATATGAAGTTTCTCGAAAGGGGTATTCTTTATTATTAATCCATTTGCTTTTGAATTAAGTGCACATCCTCCTCCAAATAAAAGATTTTTATTTGGGTGCTTTTCATAGCAAATATTAAGAAATTCAAGAAGAATATCTTCAAAATATTTCTGTCCTGTAAAAGCAATATCAGCAACCTCTAAAAAGTCCTGACCTTCTTTTATCTTATATCTTGTCAGCTTCTCAACTACTTTATTTTTTTTCAGTACTTCCTTTTCAATGATATGTCCATTTTCAATCCAGATTAATTCACGAAGTTCATTATAGAACTCTGGATTTATTTTTCCATAACAGGCAAGTCCCATGACCTTCCATTCTTCTCCTTTTAATGAATCAAATCCACAGAATCTGCATATCAAAGAATAATAACTGCCAAGACTTGCCGTACTCTTGTAACTAAGATCTTCATCGCAAACAAACATCTTTTCCCATGATTCTTCATTTTGATTATATTCATAGACTGCCCCAGCACTTTCTTCACCATAACCATCTAGGATTACACACAATCCCGATTCGATTCCTGATGTAAGACACGCCGTAGCCGCATGAGACAAGTGATGATTCCATCCAATGTTTTTAATAACTTTTGCAGTACTATTCTCTCTGCTTTTTAACTCATGTTCAAATGATACCCCTGGACATGCAAGCATATTCCTACTAGCATATGCCATGAATTTACCATAAAAGAATTCATATATCAGTTCATCATTAATTTGAGAAGAATATTTGTCAATAATAGGTTCTGATTCTATTACCTTTGCAATCTGCCCATCCACAATGCTGTTCATTTTATCAGACCAGCTTCTTGAAAGAACAATTTGTGTAGCATCCTTAGCATAAGTATCCAATACCTTTCTTGTCCAGACAAAGTGATCTGGTGAAACGCCAATTGCACGTTTATTCTGAAGGTATCTTTCAGTACTTTCAGCAAACAAAACATTTCCATCTTCATCAACAATTGCCATAGCAGAATCATGTACTGAATTAGCCAGTCCCACATAAATCCTTTTACTTTTCATATGTGGCCCTTCTTTCTACACTATTTTCTTCTCTTCTGCTTCTGGAATCAATTCTACAAATCCGTAAGCACCTGCGTACTCTTTGTATACACCACCACATAAGTTTCTCTTAGCACACTCCTTACATACCTCCCCCTTCATTTTGGCATTGTTTTCCATAAAGGTATTATAGTTTTTAAATACAAAACTCTTATAAAGCATCTTAAACTGATTCTCTTCCCAGTCAATTAGATATTTTGAATAATCACCCAATACACACATTGGATAACCTTCAAGAGTAACTTTCACACCTGCTTCAACACATGCATCAACTGCCACTTTAACATATGGAATAGCCTCACTAAGTTTAGGTACTACAAGTTCAAAATTCTTAAGGCAGTTTCCTGCTGTATGCAGATTTGAAATATTAATATGGGAAACACCCAGACTCATTGAATACTTAACGATATCTGCCAACTGAGTATAATTCTGCTTACAGACACATATATTAGTTCTAACTTTACATCCCAATGAAATTACATTTTTAATTCCCCGAACTGCTTCATCAAAACTATTCTCTACATCTGCAAAATAATCCTGAAGTTCCTTAGTATGACCATGAAGAGATATGACACATAAGTTAACACCATCATTTATTGTCTGCTTTGCAAATTCCATATTACTTAATAAACGTCCATTGGTCTGAACAGAAATATTAGGATATCCCAACTCCTTAATCATTCTTATAATGTCTGGGAACTCTTCAAGAAGTGTTGGCTCTCCACCGTGAAGATTTACAAACTCGAACCCTCCATCTTTGTTTTCCTTTAAGAATTCATATACTAACTTTCTATTTACTTTTTCAGGTGTTCCAACATGAGAACCTACTACACAAAAAATACATGAATTATTACAAGTATCTGTTAAATGTACACTTAAATTTTTCATTTTAATCTACCTAGCCTTCCCTACACTTACCTCAAGTCATGTAACTTACAACAGTCATCAAATATTTTACAATTGCTAAAACACAAATGTCCTTTTTTAAATGCCTGCATTTTTTCAGATTCTAATATCTCTGAAATGCTGCTTTCAAAAATGTTTCCACAAACATACTTAGAATTCACGCCATGGCAACATGGGAAAAAATCACCTTTCAAGTTAATGTAATTAACAAGATTAGACCAACTCAGACACTTAAAGTTTGTTGAATTATCCATAAAAAATACTCGATTTTTCTGAGCAATTTTTTTTGCTTCCAGAAGAATCTGATTAACATCTTCTCTGTATTCACCATTTTCGACTCTTCTGATATCCATTGTAAAACTAATAGCACTAAGACCTTTTTCAGCTGCAAACTGAACAAGACTTGTAAGGTCCTTAATATTTTCTTCTGTGATAGTGCAGTTAATTATTCTTGTAAATCCCCTTGCCTGCGAAAGATTATATTGAAGGTTTTCCCAGTTGTAAGTTGATGCTATTTTTTTCATTCCCTCTTCTGTAGGTGAATCAACTGAAAAAATCATTACCTCGATACAATTACCGTGCTTAAGTTTTTCAAAATCAATTTTTACACTTCCACTTGTAATCAAAACTACCCTTTTATCCTTTAGTCTTTCAAGAACCTCATATAGATGTGGATAAACAAATGGCTCACCTATTCCACATATAACAACTCTTTCATAATTTTCTATTTTTTTATATAATTCTTCAAATTTCTCCATCGAAAGGTTCTGATCACAACGTTCATTAATTTTTCTTGTACAATATATACAATCTAACGGGCAAAAAGTTGTTAATTCGATTCCGATGGTATTAGATACCTTATTGATCTGACTTAAAATTTTATTTTCTAAAACTTTCTCTTTACTCTCCTGCATTGACTTCTCCTTTGCGAAGCTTATCCATTCGCATCATAAAACATTTTTCGCATAATCCGCCTTGTCTAAACGAACTATATTGTTCTCCATTCCAAATATCTTCAAAACTCTCCTTAATCAAGTTTCCAACTTGATAATTCTGGTGAAGTGCAAATCCACAAGGGAAAACATTTCCTTCAATATTTACGAAAGGTAAAATAGAATCATACTGAATACAGCAATATGAACGGAAAGGATTATCGCAAAGAATATGTGCCTTACTTGCAATTGACTTTGCTTTCATAATTCCCAATTCTATTTCTGCTAAATGTTCTACTATAAATTCTTCCATTCCCCAAGGTAATGAAAAATGGACAATTTTAAACTGATGTTCCTTCGCAAACTCTACAATCTCAGGAAGTGTATCATAATTATATTTATTGATCGTGCAATTCAAAAGAGACATGACACTCCTGTCACCTTTTGTTAATTCACGAAGTTTTTTTAAATTTTCAAACAGGATATCATATCGATAGTTTTCACCACAGGTATTCTTAATCGTTTCCTCTGTCACTGCATCAATTGAAAATATAGCCAGTTTTAATTTTCCCATTTCCTTTAATTCATCAAACTTAATTGGTAACATTCCACTTGAAATAATACTAATTCCCTGAAATGGAGAAGTTTTTACCATTTCATAAAATGCAGTATTCATGAAACTTTCTCCAATACCACAATAAACGGCATTCTTAATATGTTCAGTTTCCTCTATGCGTTTCATAAGTTCCACATATTGTTCTTTTTCCATATTCTCGCCTTTACCTTTTCTTTCACAGTATACGCAATTTAGTGGACATTTTGTGGATACCTCCAATGAAATACTTGTAGGTCGAACATCTAATATATCCATTGGTAACATTACATTCTCTCCTCTCTCATTCAAATGAAAAACGAACCTGATTCATACTACATTTGTCACAATCAAATTCATTGATAAACGTTTTCCAGGGAGTATCATTCATAATCTCCTCCATATTGTTTTTCTGAATCTGACCATCGACACGTACACCCCGGTTATGTGAACAACATGGTCTCACGTATCCTTCCACTGAAATGTAAGGAATTATATAGCCATTATACATACAAAACATAGTATCTGGCAGGTTAACAATCATTGTATAATTTTTTTCTTCTACATATTTTCTAAGTTCTGACAGCACTTCATGGATTCTATCATAATTATTACTAACCCATTTTAAATCTGTAGTAGGTAATAATAAATTTAAAGCGCTTACCTGATACTGATTGCAGAAATCTGCCATTTCAAACAAGTAATCCACATTATCTTTAGAAATAACAAAATTGATTGATATCTGGATACCTTTCTGTTCCTGCAATTTTTCTAGATTGCTGATTAGGATATCAAAGCGATATCGACTACATGCTTTTTGGGCAGTTTCCTCATCATGTCCATCAACTGAAAATGTGATGCTTTGAACATTCTTTGCCCGTGTCAATCTGTCCATATCGATTCTTATAGTTCCATTAGTAACTAACTGAATCCTATGATTTCCTGCAAGCTCTAAAAAATCGTAAAATTGTGGATGAGTGAGTTGCTCTCCCATTCCACAAAAGAGAATTGCTGTATTCTCCTTGATTCTTCCAAGTCTGAATAGCAGTTCCTCCTGTGTCAACATTTTACCTTTAAGTTTTAACCTACTTCTATAGCAATATTCGCAATCAAGGTTACAACCATTAGTTAATTCAATCATAATAAGGTTGTAGTCAATTGCCGTTTTTGTTAAGTCACTCATATGCTGCTCCTATAAAAAATTTACCTCTTTCGCCTTAATCATCATATCTCGACGCAACAATTGATTATTTCCCGAAAATACATACTCAGTCATATCTGCTCCATACAAAATGCCTGTTTCATAATCAATTGCAATGTTTCCTCTATAATAGGAAAATCCTTTTTTAGATTTATTCTTGTCGCTCATTTGAAAAGAAGCATTATCACATGAAAAATAGTAAACCACTGTTTTTCTATCATGATAAACGGCTTCTCCCAAATATCCAACCTTCATGTCTCCATTCTTATATTCACTGCTTGCATCATATAATCCCGCTGACATATCAAATGATTTATGATCAAGAGAATTAATAGATAGTCTGTCGTCAAAATCCACATAATTACTGTCACTTGATACAATATGTGACAATATCTGATCCATACCTATAATGTCATATACAAAGGCATGAATAAGACCGGTTACAGGTAATTTAGGAAACATTGAGAATAGTTCATTTATTATCTCCCATTGTCCATCTAATAACTCTTTTCCTTCCTTTTGATAATAATCTACCGCCAAATCTACCGACATATTAAACAATACACTAGAAAAACTTTTTTCCTTTGCAAAAGTCCATTCAATTGTTTTTTTACCGCTTGGGGAATAAAACATATTTACAATCTCGTATTTTGTGTCTAATAAACTAGCGTGTTTCGATTGTCTTTGGGGAATCATATTATACTCGCTTGTAAGGAAATGGGTCATATTGATTGTTCCATTTTCTGCAATATGATCCATTTTTACAGAATACTCATATAATACGGAACTAATATTTTGGGCTTGAAAACCTTTTTTAGTCCACTCCATTTTAAACTCCTTTTTTATCACATATTTGTATCATGATTTCGTTTGGGGAATCTAACTCTAACAAATGATTTAGATAGGTATTTAATTTTTCTGTTTTTGTTTTGTAATACTGATTACTATCAAGAGCTTCGCTAATAGCAGCTTTCATCTTTGAATATGAAAAAACTGGAACTGTTGTAAAAAGATCATAGTAATCATTGTTTTGAGTAATTGACCTAATAAACTTGTACCATCCAAATGTACTCGCGTAATATGGATATGCAATATGTATTCTTTTTACAATTTCACCATATTGAGCGGGAAGTTTCTTGATAGTATCTTCAAGAAGAGCAAAATTCAAAACCTTCTCATTAATCATCAATATTGAAGGAACCTGATTTAGAATTGCTCGACTCAAGCTTACAGAAACCGCATTAAATGACATAAAAATATCACTGGAAACTATACATTTCTCATACAGATCTGAATTCATTGATGATATATTTTTATATGTAACATTCCCTGTTGGTTTGTAATTTATTTTTTGCTTTCCAACATGTAGTAAACAAACCATCTCGTTTAATTTCAACTCATCAAGATAAAACAAAACAAGGTTCAAGAGATTCTCAATAAACCCATCCAAAATAGGCAAACGATTCATATTAACACTTTCCCAAGACGACACTGGAAGCATGATAAGTTTAGCATCTTCATCAATCTCTAATTCTTCATTAACTGATTTTCTTATCTTTTCTTTTTGTGAAATATTAATATCTTCACTGCTAAATAAAGAATATCTCCATACTTTATTATCAACATAATCATTCATTGGATTTACAGGCACATCCTGAAGCAAATAATCACATTCTTCAATCAAATCACGATCATTAACTAACATACCGCCATAGTAATCTTTCTTTCTCTTAAATTCTTTTAAATCATATTCGTCCAGACCTATGATTGGTATTTTAAACTCCTGTATATTTGAAAATGAATATCCTGTCCAGGAACTTGCAAAATGAGCCGTATACGGATCAGATAAAAAAAAGAAATCTGGAGAAAATTCATCAACAATTGATTGTATTTTTTGTTTATTTTCAATTTTACTGTCTTCTGGATTTAAAGTGAAACGCTTTGTCTTTTCCGGAATAACATCCTGATAATTCTTAGGTAATAAATACAATACATCAAACAGTTCATCTGACAATCCCTGGGTAAACCTAACTGCTATTGAAATCTCACCTGCAGAAATTGTTCCAAGTGTCCAAACCATTATTTTCGTTCGATTCATCTTTTTCCCTTCCAAGCCTATACTACAAACAACTTGTCCTGTATCTCTTTTACTTCATCTGCAAATTCATTTTCCTGACATATAATCATCTTTCTATAAAGAGATGAAACCTGATTAAAAAAGAAATCTTTTAATCTAACAATCTTCTTAGGATTGTCCAAAATCTGCTTTAACAATTCTTTACTTTCACCATATTTTTTCATATTAAATAAAGATTCTGCTTTCATAAGTTTAGTCATCTGAGTATAGACAATATCGTCCATCTTTTCATCTTGCTCGAACTCAACTATCTCATCATAAATGTCTTTATCATTTCTGAAATCATCTGAAACAAGCATATTTAAACGGATACTGAAATATCTGGCAAGCCATTCATTTTTATCCATCTGTCTGATCATATTAAATACTCTTTGTGCTTCAACTATCGCATCTTTCTGGTCAAGGATATCTCCCTTTTCTCCGTAAAGGAAACAATATGCACCATATGTATATGCAATTTCAATATTTCCAGCATTTTTTTCATATTGAACGCTTAACATTGCTTTACGCTTTTCTCTTCCCTTTTCAAACTTATTCATAAATATTGCAGTACGAAAACATTCTTCTCTTACTTTATCTGGCATTATCATAGTAAATCATCTTCCCCCTGACTGTTAGAATCTAATAAGTCTTCATCGGTTTCTGGAGTGTAAACAGCTGAATCTGCTGAGAAAAATTCTTCAACATTTTCAGGAGATAATTTCATAATATCTTCCTGTTCAAGTGACATTAATAATAATCTCTGTGACTCGTTTAATTCGTAATCCTTTAATACTTCCTCTGGATTAGCAATGAATTTCTCTTTCATTTCCTCGTCAGTTATTAATACTTCGATAAACTCTTGTAATGCACTAGTATCGTTTAAGTTTTCTAAATTCTTTTCATTGTTGTTTTCCATTTTCTAATCTCCATTTCTCAATATTAATTCTTGTTTTCCCAAATTTTTTCTAATTCCTTTATGCTTGAAACGTCAATACAAACAACATTTTCAAACTCATAAGCGTAGGCTCTTTTTTGTGCGATAAACTTTTGCATGATTTCTGCAATTATCATCTCTTTCTCATTACCCTGTGATTTTTTCTCATTGATGCAGTGCACAACTTCATCCGTGAATTTGTCTCCCCACACAATACAGTTCCAAGTATTGTACACAGTAGGTCCTTTAGGCTTATCTTCTAGCTTAGATATCATTCCAGCCTTATCCATATGCACTGGACCAAGCCTTTCAGGATATGCAGTCTGAAATATTCCCAATGTTAAATCAGAATTATTTGATTCGTGACACTTGAGCAAGCCTTCCAGATTAACATCAGCCAAAAGTAATGTATCTGGGAATCTCATTACCACTGTTTTGCCTTTTAGAAAGTTATATGCACTTTCAATTGCAAACGGCACCCCATAGTGTTTTCCGTCAATTCGCTGATAGATAAATGCAGCCTGTATCTTCTGTGGATAAACATACTCTCTATTTATATAATTGATCAGTTCTCTTTTTTCATCATTTACAACAAACACTATAGTTGTAATACCATTGTCAATCATGGAACGAATCGCATTATCTATTAAGATTGATGTTTTTTCATCCTTACTTACAGAAGCTGGCATAGGTAACATTTCCTTCATAATTGGAAACCCACTCATTCTGCTTCCAACTCCTGCTGCTGGAATAAACCCAACCACCTCTTGCATTCTTCTTCCTCCTACTCTTTTATATTTTTCATTATTCTCAAAGATTTTTAATTACTGAGAAATAATAATTTTTCTATATCTATGAATAACCACAACAAGACATACAACAGTTATGCATGAAATATAAATTGCCGAAACCTGCTGTATTCTATCTGTAAGTACAAACATATGAGTCAGAGGAAAAATATTTGATATTTTTCTCATTACTGATGGAAGTATGCTGACATCCATCATAATTCCGCTCAGGAAAATAGATGGTAAAAACAAACACTGAGACACAATGATAGCTACATTGTCTGACTTACAAACCATTCCTATTACAATTCCAATCAATGTTGATATAACAATACACGCCAATAATGTACATAAAAAATATCCCAGTGATGCCGGCAGTGCGGCATGGAAAAATACAGGTGCTGTGAGAATAATAAGTGTGCAAACAACAATAGAGTTAATCATGTTATTGATTGCAATTGATAAAAACACATGCCATAACCTAATTCCTCCAATAATGTATGCCCTGTTAATATCACCTACCGAATATTGGATTACGTTTCCTGGTAATCCCACTAAACTATTCATTGTAATAGCAAAAAGACACATACTACGTATTATAGTTTTCTTATTTTCTTCACTTATAGATACAAATACCGCACTGAACATCAGATAAAATACTATAGGCATTAAGTAGGATGAAATAAATAAAAAAACATTTCTAAAATTTATTTTGTAATAAACTGCTATATTTTTTCTGAATGCTTTCATGTTTACGCTCCTTTTATTAAATCCGCTAATTCTTTTTCTATCGAACTCTTTCTAACATATAAATCCTCAATTTCATCATCATTTTGTAAAACTAATAATAAGAATTCATTCAAAAAAGATGCTATCGAAATACAGTGATATTCCTCATATTCTTTTGTTTTGCCATGATATGTAGCCGATGAAATACCTTCAATATAGTTTCCTATACCTTTTTGAGTTTTAATACATATTACAAATTCTTTTCCTTCATTTTCTGGTGTACTCATTTCATCAATTCTGACAATACGACCATCAATAACAAATGCTACCCGATCACACAATTTTTCTACCTCAGTCATATCATGAGAAGTAATCAGTATAGTTTTTCCTTTAGCTTTTAATTCATCAATAACAGCATAAAGCTGTTCTTTTCCTTCAATATCAAGTCCTGCTGTTGGTTCATCCAATATTACAATCTGTGGATCATGAAGAATTGCAATAAATAAATGTAAACGTCTTTTCTGACCTGTTGAAAGCTGCTTATATTTTTTCTTTAGGAAGAACTGAATTCCAAACTTTTCATAATCTTCCTTAGAATAAGTAACTCCATGTTCAACTGCGAACAAATCCATTGCTTCTATAACCTTGATATCAGCAGGAAGTGAAGAACTTTGAAGTTGGACTCCCAACACTTCTTTATATTTTCCTAAATTGTTAACTCCCTGAATAGAAACTGTTCCGCTTTCCCACTTTCTTATATTTTCAATACATTCCAAAAGAGTGGTTTTTCCTGTGCCATTCTTTCCAACAATTCCGAGACATTCACCCTTCTTTACATTCAGGTCAATATCCTTTAACACACGCTTGGATCCATATGACTTGTTTAACTTACTAATATGAATCATTATCTCTTCCATCTACACTCTTCCTTTCTAGCTCATTGAATATATCTTGTGCATTTTTTAACTTTTTTAACTGTTCATGATATTTTTTCAATACTTTCTGATCCTGTGGCTCACAAAATAATTCTTTAATTTTAATAATACAATCTGACTGTTCAAACATTTCGTACTGCTTAAAGCATTGAAAATATAAGCTTTTTGATTCTAATGGAGCGATGTAATCATACCATCCCACAGGAAACGTCTTGCACTTGTATGCATCTTCATCCACACTTGAGTTAATAAGCACTACCCCTAGAATCCCTTTTAATATAACTTTCGCAAAGGATGTTGAAATAATATTTCGACTTAAAAATAAATCAGTTGCATCAATATATTTATCAAACGTATCTGGCGAAACAGATGGTAAATAATGAATGTTACTATCTGCTTCATTTTCTTTTCCTATTACTACGACGTAATAGTCTTTTGATAATTCCTCTAATATAGCCTGAAAATAACGTTCAGCCTTTTCCACAAAGCTAACTGCTCTCTCATACTTTCGATAAGTAGATTGCCACTGTGCATTTGTGATAAGTATCACCTTTTGTTCAATATTGATTCCAAGTGCTTTTTTGACGTTTTCCTTTTCCTCTTTACTTCGCAGTGTTAGTTTGTCCACCAAACGAACTGCAAAGCGATTTTTATTTTCATTAGTTACATCTCCTTCCAGCAATGGACATGGATGTAATATAAACTTTATTCTTTCGTCAACCGTAGTTAACTTGCTTTGGAATCCATATGTATCCATTCTTCGTGGATTTTCTACCTGATTGTATAAATCAAAACCACCAATTGTTCCTGTAAAATAATCTAAATCATCTAATGTTAACCCATAGTGTTTCTCACAAAATACATAGTTGAGGTAATCCGACAAAACAACAAAATCTGGGGCAAATGAATTTTGAATATTCTCTAGCATTATTTTATTAAGTTTTACCATGTTAAAATACAAAGATACAGTCTGAAAACCCTTTGTTTTTACATAATTCTCATGCTTTCTTGGTACCCAGAACAATACATCTTGAGGATTAGCTAATCCTTTGGCAAACTGAACTGCTATCTCCATCTCACCAATTGCCCAATAACTAGTTACAATGAACAATATCTTCATCTCATATCCTCTTTATGCAAGTTTTTTTACAATCTCCTCTGCTCTGCCATACAAATCTTCAATATCCTCATTAATATAAATTTCACCTTTATAATATTTGATGTCTCCACCAATCATTGTCATTAGAATATTAGTTGGATTAGCACTGTATACTAAAGCATTTTCTAAGATGTTAATAGGTTGCATATTTGGTTTCTTTAGGTCAATCATAATCATATCTGCATACTTTCCAACTGCTAGAATATCACAATCGATTAACCCCATTGCAATAGCACTACCTCGTGTTGCCATCCGTACAACCTGTTTAGCAGGACAAGCCGAAGCATCCTTATTGATAAGCTTTTGAAGTGTTGACACTAGGTACATTTCCTTAAACATATCAAGACCATTATTACTTGCTGGTCCATCTGTTCCTATACCAACATTAATACCATTCTCCGTAAATTCGCTGATTCTTGCCACACCACTGGCAAGTTTTAGATTTGAGCCCGGATTAGTTATAATCGATAATCCACGTTTCTTATATATTGAAATGTCACTGTCAGTCAGATGTACTCCATGAAAAGCTCCTCCACCAAAATCAAATAAACCCAAACTATCAAATAGCTGTGTTGGAGTCTTTCCATATCTATCAATACAATCTTTAACTTCTTGTTCTGTTTCTGAAACATGTGTATAGAATGGTTGTTTATATTTATGAACCATTTCTGCCATCTTTTCTAACAATTCCAAACTAGTCGTATATTCAGCATGAATTCCCAATCGATATGATATATACTTATGTAATTGATTATAGTGTAAGAATGCGTTTTCTATTGTTTCTGGTGTTTCTCGAAAATTATTTATTGCACCACATAATACTGTTCGAAAACCATATTCTTCTGACAGCCGTGACATTGACTGTGGTTCGTAATACATATCAAAACAAGCCGTAATTCCGTTTACAATATATTCAAGGAAAGCAATCTTGGAAAGCTCATATACATGCTCCTGCGTCATTTTTGCTTCCATTGGAAAAATAACATTAGTTAACCATTCTCCACCTTTTAAGGTGTCAGAATAATTTCTCCCAAAAGTCATTGCTGAATGAGTATGTGCATTTTTAAAGCTTGGCATAAGCAAATTACCCTCAGCGTCAATTTCCTTATCAAAGTGTTGATTTAATATATCAATATTCTTACCTACGTAAGAAATCCTTTCATCATCGATCCATATTTCTCCTTGAAATATTTCTTTTTCATTTTCCATTGTTAATATTCTTGCATTATAAATTCTGGTTTTCATTCAAATCCGGTTCCTCCTTTAAACTGCTTACTAATCTGCTCAACAAAACTACAAGCTTATCTGCAACGGCTTGAGCAGTATCTTTAACATCCTGATAAGACTGTTTTTGGTTAGTTATACCCGTTGCCATATTAGAAACACAGGAAATTCCACATACCCTAATCCCCATATGCCTACAACAAACTGACTCGACGACTGTACTCATTCCTACAAGATCAGCTCCCAAATTTCGAAGCATTCTAATCTCTGTAGCAGTTTCAAAACTAGGTCCCATCAGTTGAACATATACACCTTTATGTATATTGATGTTCTCCAATTTTGCTATTTCCTCCGCTCTACAGATCAGCTCAGTATCATAGACTTGTGTCATATCTGGAAATCTTATCCCAAATCTCTCGTCATTCTCCCCCATTAAACAATTAGGTACAAAAAGCGAGATATGGTCTTCTATCAAAACAAAATCACCAACCTCATACTGACAATTGATTGCGCCTGCTGAATTTGTCAGAATCATGATTTTAATCCCCATTAATTCTGCAATTCTCATAGGAATTATCACTTCATCCATAGAATATCCTTCATAGAAATGAATACGCCCTAAAAAAATGAGAGTTTCCACCCCCTCAAGTGTTCCATACAACAGTTTTCCACTATGACCTTCCACAGTAGATTTAGGATATTCATCGATTTCTTTTAAATCAATTTGCTTTTTCAACATGAAATTTTTCAAGTTATTCTCTAAGCCAGAGCCTAATACAATTCCAACTTTAGGATTTGCATCAATTAATTTTTCAATTTGGAAATGAATACGAAAAACCTGTTCTTGATCTATTCTTTTATTCAATATTGTCAATCTCCTACACTTATTATAGCAAAGGAGGTTTTTGCTTGAAGCTAAAGCTATTTGGGGACACACCTGCATAGCAGATGGTTTTATTTTTATCGTGAATACAAAAAACTGCCACCAAACGTAGCAGTCGAACCACCTTTGATTATTATTAATCTTTCGACTTCTAACTTTGCGTCCTTATATTTCTATAAGTTTGCCAATATTTTTATATTAATACATGATTTTCGTCAACAACCAATCCGAAATATTACACGATTGCCGACTATTTCATCACAGTTTCCAAATCACTTGACTTTAAACTTATTAGCCGCTTTTGGAAATTCAGGTTGGTGAGCCACCCATATACATGCCGAATTTGCAGTCTGCATAACCAACAATAACGCTAAGACATTTAAACCCTTCATTACACCTTTACCCCAATTTTTTTTTACTTTCATAGATTTATCCTCCTATATTTTTTTGTGCATCATACACCCATTTCCAAAATATTTAAATACAATGTCCCGATTTCGACATTTAATGTCCAAACTTTTCACAAACCCCTTTTATTTTACAAATCTAAATAACAAAAAAACTCCCTTTCAGACTTCAGGTAATCCTCATTTTATTACCTGCCTGAAAGGGAGTTTATCATTCTATCTAAATATGTAATTATTAATCAAACCGCCAGCACTACCACAGCATTAAATTTTTCATCACTAATATAATGTTCTAAATATCCATTATTCTGCTCGGCAATCTTTGAAACGCTTGTCAATCCTATCCCATGCATTCCTGCTTCTTTTTTCGTGCTTATCAATCTTCCCCTATCCTCCTGAATTTTTTCCACGAAATCATTTACTACCTTAATCACACAAAGTTTTCCTTCCTTTTGCATAAAAATTCTTACAATAACAGAGGAATCCTTCTCCTTCTTTGATGCAGCCAAAATAGCATTATCCAGTAAATTACCTAACATGGTAATCAGGTCAACATCCGGAATATGATTCAAAATACAGCCGGGTTCCACATATGCATCAAAAACAATCCCTGCACTTTCTGCTTTAGTCGAATATTCAAACAAAATTATATTTAACATTTTATGATTGCTGTATTCACAAATCTCTTCCCTGTTTAGCTTTCCATTCAGCTTATCCACCACTTTACATATTTCATCATTTTTTCTTTCATAAGCCAACTGTCCTATTACCTTAAGATAATGTGATGTATTATGTACAATTTCATTATAATTGTCATTCCACTCAGCAATTTTAGTCAATCTCTCTACTTCAGCTCTTTGATAAAGAAGTTCTAATTCCTGTTTAGAATTTTCACTTAAATTTTCCGTATACTTTTGAAATGCATAAAATAATACCATGTTTCCAGTTATCATACATACAAAAAACAATGTCATTAATATCTTTAAAACCATATTGTTTCCGATATCTATTCCTGAATAAAACACGATAAGCATAGTACCTAAAGTAGACACAGGCACGCATAGATAAACAAGAAACAGTTTGTTCGTCATTCGTTTTTTCGATTTTGCAGACATCTGTTTTAATACAATAAACGCAATATAATTCAAAAATTTTATAAGCAATAATTGCCATAAATATTCTGACACCGGAATTAAACCTGTTTTCGCCAACAATGCTGTTGTTGTATTGGACAATATAATGTACAAAAACTCCATACCAATCATGACACTATACGCCATAATAAAATACACAAATCTGATTCCTAATTTAGAGTCAAATAATACTGTCACAAAAATCCACAGTATCATAGGAATAAGAATCAAATTCAAAATACTACTTTGCAACATATTAATCAAAAAAATTGCACCTATTGTTCCTGCACATAATATTTTAATGTATTTTCTTTTTACCTTAAATTCAAAAAAATTGTTAAAATAGTCATACAGCAGGAAAACTTCAATAATACAACAAAAAAACAGGATAAGCAAATCCAACCATCCCATTATTTCCCACCTCTCTTATTAATATTTCCCAGCAATACTTTTTGTAAAAATTTGGCGGAATTCTTTTTGATATGTTCTTGATATAGACAAGCATTCATCATTATCCAAATAAACCTCATTATCTACTATTTTTTCAATATGTCCAATATTTATTATGTAGCTACTATGTGCAAAAGCAAGTTCATGATATTTAGCTACCAATGCATCCAGTTTATCATCTACCAGTATCTGTCCCTCAAATTTTGCCGCTTCACAATCTGAGCATACAGTAATTTTACTACCTCTTTTTGCATTTTCTGCATATAAAACATCCTGAATATTAACCCGAATTACATTATTTCTATAATGCCCTACCATATATTCTTCTTTAAACTTTTTTGTTACCTCTGTCAAAATTTCTTTCATTTCACATACAAATTGTCCATCTGAATGCGATTTCAACAAATATCTATAGGGCATCACCTTAAATGATTTGACCGTTGGAGCACGCACTCCTGAACAGAATACCAACACAGTGTCTTTGAATTTTTCACGAATTTTTCTTGCAGTTTCATCCCCATCAATACCACCTAATTCCATATCCAAAATAAGTAAATCTAAATGCACACTAGTATCTAAACTATTAACCAATTCCTCTCCTGAATAAAACTCATGAATTTTAAATTGATATTGATTACTCCCCTTAGCTTGATTAAAAATTTTTCTAATATATGATATAAATACCTTATCATCATCACAAATAGCCACATGATACATAGGGTTTCACCCCTCCTTCGATTTTTATTGGCTAAACATTATAGCGCATTCCCTATGTATAGGTCAATACCATTTTTAATTTTTATATGGTTTGTAAATTAAAAAAGTAAATTCTACTCTGGTTATCCTAACTGGAGTTTAGTCTTTCACATGTGGAGTTAACCCTTTCACATCCAATTTCTACGAGTATTTGATATTCCCTTAATTCTGTAGTATTCTGATATCTGTTGTTCTGACGGCATGGAGGTACACTATGTCGAAATCAATACCCGGTAATCAGAAACATCTGACCTTTGAGGACAGACAGTACATTGAAGACACACTGAATCAGCGTACATCGTTCAAAGATATCTCGAGGTTTCTCTGTAAGGATCCTACAACGATTTCCAAGGAGATCAGAAAACATCGTTCTCAGAATACCTGGAACAGAGGGAGTTTTAACAACCCTTATAACTTCTGTATCCATCGGTTTCGCTGTAAGAAAACAAATGCATGCCAAAAGGTGATTATCTGCGACAAGCATTGCAGATCCTGCCATAAATGCAATCAGGTCTGCCTGCGATTTGAACGGGAATCCTGCACCCGTCTTTTACATGCTCCTTATGTCTGCAATGGATGCAGTAAGAGAAAAAATCTCTGTTCCATCCCAACGAAATATAATTATAATGCCCGTACTGCTCAAAGGGAGTATGAAGAACTTCTGGAAGGCGCATGATCCGGAATCAATCTTACACGCTCAGAGCTTCATAGAATTGATTCTGTCGCTGCTCCGCTGATTGCACAGGGACAGTCACCTTATATTATTGTAACAAATCATCCGGAACTGGGTCTGTCTGTAAAAACACTTTATAACTACATTGACCAGGGGATCCTTCTTTCTCGGAATATCGATTTAAAACGCCAGGTGAAATATAAAGCCCGTAAATGCCATAAAACACAGATTGTAAATCGTGAGGTATTTCAAGGACGAACCTATTCGGATTTTAAAGTTCTGGGGCTGTCTCTTGGCGGGTTCGTTGAAATGGATACCGTATTATCAGCCCGAGGCTCTGACAAATGCATTCACACACTGTATTTCCCGGATATAGAACTATTGCTGGCACATCGTATGGACCGATCTCCGGGAGCTGTGCGGCTTGTATTTGAGCATTTGCAGGCTTCTCTGGGAGATGCCTATGAATTCCAGTCTCTGTTCCCCTGCCTGTTGACCGACCGGGGCAAAGAGTTCGGAGATCCGGACGGATTGGAAACGGATCCGGAAGGGTTTCAGAGAACCAGCATTTATTACTGTGATCCCATGAGAAGCAACCAGAAAGGCGGAATTGAGAATGTACATACCATGCTTCGAATGATTCTGCCAAAAGGCACTTTGTTTGAATCACTGACCCAATGGGATCTCAACAGGGTTGTGAACCATATCAACTCTGCTCCAAGGAAAAATCTGGGAGACCAAACGCCATATGAACTGGCATTAAAAAAATATGGCCCCGAAGTACTCGGGGCCCTGCAGCTAAAACTCATCCCACCCGATGAGGTGATCTTATCACCTAAGCTGCTGAAACACTAGAACCAATAAGAAAAACCTCTGTCAGGACAGACAAATCTTAAATTTAAAGCAGGACCTGTGGAATTAACTTTTTCATACACCAAATCCATAGGTCTTGTTTGCCATACCCAAAAACAGGAAGTTTCTCAAATCTTAGGATCATTATAACATCATTTAAGGGGTTTGTCTTAAGAAACTTATAAAAACTCAAGGTTTTTAGAGGGGGTGTGGAATTTAGTTCTGCATACGGAATTTACTTTTTCAATTCAGGTATATCTTCCGCATACGCTGCATCATCATCGTACCAAAAGACAATTTTTCTTTCCGTTCCCTGAAGCAAGGTATTTAGTTTATCTTGTATTTCCTGTAAATTCATGAAATCCATCTCCTTTATCTACGACATGATATGCGTCATTTATTACGACATTATTTACGTCATATATTACGACATTAAAAAACTATAGAACATTCCAAGTGCCGTTTCTATTTGATCCACTTCTTTCAATTATACCATCATCTTTCATAGTCTTTAACAATCTCTGTATCTGTCTTTCAGACATATCCAACTTCTCTGCTGCACTTTTAGCAGATATTTTGTTATCTTCTATTAACAATGCCAGCAGTTTATCCTGAACGGATTCATTGTCTTTCTTTCCATCTTTCGCAACATTCTGTGTTAATTCCATTAATGCCTGCTTGATAATTTGTAAGTGCTCCAAAAGATATCGTCGTGTAATTCCCGAGAAAATTCTGTAAAATTGACCTAAAATATCTTTAGGAGGCCACGCAATGGATCAGGATAATAGAGCTTTATGGAAAGAACGGATTCAAGAGCAGGCATCTAGCGGTATGTCTATGGCTGCATGGTGCCGGCAGAATCATATAAAAAAGTCTACTTTTTACTATTGGAAGAAACGGCTACATATAGAATCCAGGGAAATACAACCTGTAGCACCTCAGTTTGCCAAACTGGAGCTACCAGCCTCACCAGTACCATCAGGTACAACAGTTATGATGGATCTGTTTGTAAAAGATGCAAGACACATCTACCTGGCATGTGGGGCAACAGACTTCCGCAAACAGTCGGCGGGGCTTGCAGCTATTGTTAATATGCAGTTTGAACTGGATCCTTTTATAAATGAATATGTTTTCCTGTTTTGTAATCGGAAAAGAAACGCAATCAAAGTGCTCCGGTACGACAGCAATGGTTTTATCTTAGCAAACAAAAAGCTTCTGGATGGGATGAAATTCCAGTGGCCAAAAGATCCCTCGGAAGTAAAAGAGATATCCTACCAGCAAGTGCAGTGGCTTTTACAGGGGCTGGAAATTGAACAGAAAAGAGCGCTCCATCCGGTAAAAATGGATGCGAAGTCCACCTGTTTTTGACCACTGAAAAGTGACAGATAAAGCCTCTGGAAAGCGCGTAAAATTAGCACTTTTCGGTGCTTGGGATGTGCAAAAAAGATGGCATTATATGCTCCAAAATGGTATAATTATAGGTAAGAAAACAAAGGATAAGTATACCAATGACAGAACATGAATAACTGCTGAAACTTCGAGTGCTTGCCGAAAAACAACAAAAGGAAATCGAAGCAAAAGATAAGATTATCCAAAAACAGAATATACAGATCGAAAACATGATCTAGGCACTTCTTCATGCAAGAAAGAAGTTGTTTGGTTCCTCCACAGAAGTATCACAAATGGAAGGACAATTATCTTTGTTACCTCTCTGCAGGATCTTGCGGGAGGGCTGCTTAAAGAGAAAAAGGAGATTGCTGTTCCTGGTTATACAAGGACAGCACGGAAACCTGGGGTAAGAGAAGAAATGCTTGCAGGGTTGCCGCAGGAAGTAGAGGAGTATGTAATTCCAGAAAAGGAGACCTGTTCTAAATGTGGTGGAGAGTTAATCGTTATCGGTAAAAAGGTCGTCCGTACGGAAGTGGAGTTTGAACCGGCAAAGCTGAAGGTAAAACAGATCATTCAGCAGGTGGCAAAGTGTACAATGTGTGGAAAAGAAGGAAGTGAAAACCCAAGAGATCACTTTCAGAAAGCGGCAGTTCCTTCACCGATACTACCTCATTCAATAGCAACCTCCTCTCTTGTGACCCAGGTCATATATCAGAAGTTTGCACAGGGTTTGCCGTTTGCCCGTCAGGAGAAGGACTGGTATCGGATGGGATTGGTGTTGTCAAGAGGAAACTTGACCAATTGGACCATTCGCTGCAGCGAGGAATGGCTGACCCCCATTTATAACAGGATTCATGAGGTGCTGTTGAACTGCCAGATTCTGCACATGGACGAAACCCGAATCCAGTGTAATAAGGAAATGGGGAAAAAGGCAAGCAGTGAGTCCTATATGTGGGTAATTCGCAGCGGTGCCTGTGAAGACATTCGGGCCGCCTTCTTCCATTACTCCCGCACCAGAAGCGGTGACGTTGCAAAAGACCTATTATGGGGATTTCACGGATATCTGACCACGGATGCATACATAGGGTATGAAAAGGTGGAAGCATCAAAGGAAATTTATTGCCGGCGTTACTATATAGAAAGCATCCCGTTGGATAATCAAGGGGAGGAAATCCCCGGGTCCAAGGGAGCAGAAGGCAGGGAGTTCATCAATCTCCTCTTTAAAGTTGAGCAAGAGATTAAGGATCAGCCTTATGAAGATAAAAAACAGAAGCGTCAGGATGCGTCACGTCCCATCCTCGAGGCCTTTTGGTCGTGGGTGGAAGAAACAGCGGCCCTTTCTACTACGAATGAAAAACTGACAACTGCGCTGGTATACTCTAAAAACCAGAGAAACTATCTGGAAACATTTTTAGAAGATGGCAGGCTGCCAATCTCGAATAATTTATGCGAAGCAAATATAAAACCTTTTGCCACAGCAAGACGTGCATGGCTTTTTGCAGACACACCTAAAGGTGCAACGGCCAATGCCGTTCTCTATACATTAGTAGAATCCGCCAGGGCCAATGATCTGGATGTTTATGAATACCTGAAATACATCCTGGAAAGCATGCCCAATAACGACTATCTAAATCATCCAGAGATACTGGATAAATACCTGCCCTGGTCAAAAGAATTGCCAGAAGAATGCAGGTTGATTCATAAGCATAAAAAATGTCTCAAAAAATGATAGGCTTGGAATTACACAGCGCCATCTTTTGAAGCACTTACATCATTAGCTTTGATTCGTTTTCCTTTATGTTTAAAGATTGTATCACTCCTTTCTTGGGTATGAAAAAGCAAGTGGCATTTACCACCTGCTCATTTTTATTGCACTTCCATTATTTGAGAAGCAATAGCCTCATATTTATCAGAGGATAGCAAATGTTCTTCTACTTGAATAATGTTATAGCTTTTTATGCTTTCTAAATATTGAACATTGTCTGTTACTATTGAAAAGAAAATCTGATGTTCTAAAGATAAGAAGTATTTCTCAATCGCTTGGAACAATGTATTTGCGGTATCAGTAGAAATTTCATTTTTAATAAAGGAATCCATACAGAAAGGTATTTTATAAATTCCATATTTCTCTATCAATGAAAAATACATTAAATAGTAGCCAAGATATTTGATGTTTTTATCCATACCACTACCATCAATTTTTTTGAACTCTAAAAATCCTAATTCATTAGAATCTGTAAGTCCCAATGTGATTCGTATTCTGTTTTTAAAATCGTCAAAAGTCGTTTTTATTTGATTTTTTAAATCTTCTTTTTCTTTCTCCAATTTCCGCTTTTCTTTTTGAAGTTCTTTCTTTTTAGTATCATGCTCTAATCGAGTTGCTTTCTCTTTCTCGACAGTATTTTCTATTTCCGATACTGCAACCGTCTTAGCCCTAGCCTTGATATATTCATCTATTGTCAGTAATTGCTTAGATTTTTGAATTCTACTATTTAATTCGTCTATTTTCTCCTCAACCGTGTATTGTTGGCACTGAATATCTTTTACTTCTTGCTCCAATTTCTCAATCTTTTTTGATATTTTATCTCTCAATACAATAATTTCAAATTTGTTATTGTTAAGCCCTAATCTGGTAAGAGATTGTTCTTGTGTTAATTTTGAATGACAATATTTACATTCTGTTTCAATATACTTATGACGCTTTTCGTTCATCTTCAAAAGTTGATTCAATTCATCAAAATCTTGTCTTTGTAAGTCCAACTCTTCTCTTTTCTTCACTAATTTTATTTTAAATGTCAGTGCTACTTCTCCATATTCATTAACCAATCTCAAATAGTTTTTTATTTCCGTATCAAGCTTATCTCTATCAATTTCCTGTGCTTCGGGGACTTCTGATGTTTTTTCTTTGTAGTTGTCTAAAACTTTCCCCAGATTATCAATAATACTATTACAAACTTTAATGTACTCACTATACTGATTTATTTGGTTCTGTAATTTTTGCACTTCAATATCTGATATTGAAAAAATATATTCAAAAATCCCTTTGGGTACATCACTATATTGTCCCAATGTATCTGATACCCTGCGATATAGTACACCGTCCCAAGAGTCATCTTGATCGATATAGAATGGCAATAACAATGCCGTTGAATATACTGAATGTAGTTTCTTGGATTGCTTATTTGGTAATTTCATATCTATACCCAATGTTATTTGAAGCCATTCTGAATATTCCTTTGAATTCAAAGGTGTATCGTCTGCATCTACTTTATATATATCACTCTGGCGTGTGACAGTATGGCTAATACCATCATCAAACTTGACTTTTAGTTGAAAAACTTTATTACTTATATTCCAACCACTTGGGAATTGTCTAATATCAAATCCTAATGTGTAATATATCGATTTAAGTAAACTAGACTTTCCTTTTTTATTTCCAGTACTAACTATAAGATTAGTGCCATCGGAAAAGTCATAACTGGTAGCAGTTTTATCTTTAAAATCAACAATAGATAATGATTCAATTATCATGATTCTCCCTCCCATAAATCACAAAGGCACTCAACCGAAATAGCAACAAGTAAATTAACATCGCTAATTGTATCATCAGTTTCTCTTACAATAGTAACAAGCTCGTCAATCAATTCATCTTCCGATGAATTTTCAAAATCTAAATTGCAACAATTGCAATGCTCTTTGGCTTTCTTTTTAGTATTTTGATAGTGAATTAATATTTTAGTTCGCTCAAATCTAATTCTTTCCTTTTTAAAGGTATTATATTTAGATTTATCTAATATCTCATCAAATAAATCTAACTGTTGAACACGAATAAAAATATTTTTCAAATATTCACCATTAATTGTCTTCTCAGTGTAATCATCACCACTGACAAGTACTTCACTTTTTTGATCAATCATAAGGGATAGCTCAGCCAAAACTGCTCGACCGCTCTCCTTATCAACATGCAACCCTTGCGTAACCATTTCGCCAAACAATCTTGATATTGCTTCTGTCAAGTCATTGTTAAATGGTGTTGTATAAAGAAATTGATTATCCAACCTCTCTTTTTGACTCTCATCTAATTGTAGTTCTGTAGTAATTTTATCCTTATGTTCATCTGTATATTTTAAAAGTGGAGAGGTAATATTGCCCGTTGGAAGAACTGTAAGCTCTTTTTTAAAAGACGCACTTATGTCCCAAAAGAAGATTTTACGAATATCTTCATCTTGACCAGGAATAAGATTTTTCCCAATTATTTCTTTTTTAATTAACTTATTTAAAGTCATACATTTTGAGCCTTTAACCTGTATAAAAATATTTTTATCATCTATATGGACTTGAAAATCATCTTCTGCTTCTGGAATAATGTGAAACTCATCTCGGCTATAATTCTTTATCATAACCAAAATTATACAAGCCTTTTGATAATTGAATCCCTTTATAGCTATTGCTCCGCCATTATCTGTTGTAGACATTTCACCCCTCCTAACCTTACTCTAATTTTAGATTATAACATGAATAAAGGTAATGTTAAAGAAGTGTTATTTTTCCTCATGGTTCTGTTTTGATGGATTAGGCTGATTCCTAGCAGAATTTTCCAAAATTATGTCATCTGCCTTGATGTACCAGTCAACATCAGCACCCATATAGGTAGCAGTAGCTACTGTATCAGCAACTGGATTGATAAGCTCTACTCGTGCGTTGTAGTCAAACTCCTTCAAAGATACGCTGGCAGGAATGCTCTCTCGAATCATGCGTCCTTGTCCTTTGGATTTAAGGTCATAGGTTCTTTCCTTGATTTCTTCCGATACTGTACCGTCTTCATTCTGGATTCTTACTTCACGACGAAGTGCAGAGTACTTCATTTCCATTTACTACATTCGTCGTATAACTTGCACGGCTTCTGTGTTTTGATTTGAACTTTGGAAAACCACTCTGCGGATTTCTAAAAAAGTTCTGATATGCCCTTTCCAGATGAAGCTGCACATTGGCTAGTGCCAGTGAATCCACCTCTTTCAGCCACGGATACTGTTTTTTATAAAAAGCCGGCGTATTCTTCAACCGCTTTTTACTTTTTTGATATTCTTTCATCTTATCTTCCAACATCACGTTGTATAGAAACCGGCAGCATCCAAAGGTTCTTGCAAGCTGTTCTCCCTGCTCTTTATTTGGATAGATACGAAATTTTATGGCTTTGTTCATGCTTTTTCACCCTGACTTTCAATATAAGCCCGTATGGTTTCGATTGGTGCTCCTCCTGCACTGAGCAGACAAAAACTCTGGCTCCAGAATGCTTCTTTCCAAAGTTTCTCTCGAATCTGTGGATATTCTTTCTTAATTAACTGACTGCCTGCACTCTTATAGGCATTGATAAATTTGCTGAGTTCGCTTTTCGGCTGAGCCCGGAACATCACATGAACATGATCCCTGTCATGATTCCATTCTTCCAAGGTAATTCCATACTTGGGTGCAATATAAGAAAAAATCTCCTCCGCCCTTTTAGAACTATCATCATCAATCACTTTTCTCCTGTATTTTACGACCATAATCAGATGGTAATACAGGAGGAATACTGAATGTGCATTATTGTCCAATTTATTCACATCTATCATCTCTTTTCTCTTATCGACTGATGATAGCATAACACATTTTTGTCATAAGAACAAGTGTTCTCTCCATGTTTTAGAAAAAGTTTTGGAGGATACATGCAAAAAGCAACGATCCCTATACTGGTCGCTGTATATAATCTTTTCCAAAGATTTGGACATTATGGCAATTCATCCCGCCACCTGAAGAGGAAGGGGAATTCTTGCTAATTTATGTTAAATAAATATAATATTCCTACTTGCAACTTCGAATTTGCAATTCTCATTATTTTAAAAATGGGCAATCCCGATTGGGACTGCCCATTCACGCTTGTAATTATGCGTTTTTTTCGATCTGCACCGATCTCTGCATTAAATAATGTAATTTTAATGTAAATCACTGTTTTTTCAGAATTTCAACAAATGAAGTACATCTCGTTTATCGGGCAAAACGGTACATCTTAATACAGTTTCGCCCCTGCCGGAATATGGTCATCTACTAATAGAAGGTGCAGTTTCTCTTCTCCCTCTTCTTCATGAACAGCAGAAATCAGCATTCCACAGGAATTAATTCCCATCATCTTTCTCGGAGGAAGATTTACAATTGCAATTGCAGTCTTTCCAATCAGTTCCTCCGGCTCGTAGTATGCATGAATACCACTTAAGATCGTGCGGTCTGCATCAGTTCCATCATCCAGCGTAAACTGTAAAAGCTTCTTGCTCTTTGGAACAGCAATACAGTCTTTGATCTTCACAGCACGGAAATCTGATTTGCTAAATGTATCAAAATCTACCATTTCCTCGAAAAGCGGTTCGATCTTCACCTTAGAAAAATCAATCTTTTCCACTGGTTCTGCTGCCTTCTCAGGAGATATCGCAGCAGCCTTCTTTTCTCCACCGATACTCTTCATCGTCGGAACTTTCTCCGACGCAATTCCGAAGCCACTCATATTCCTGAGCAACTCCCTACTTTGCTTTTTTCAACCAGATAAAAAGCCTTGTTTACCTTTAAAATTGATTACTTTCCGCATAAGCAGTTGTATTATTTGATGTATTTGATGTAAATCCCGATTGAGAGAATGGGTTCTTCAATCGGATTGCTTACTAAATTATAATCATTATTATTAAATAAGTCAATCAGACCAAAAAAGCAGCGTACCAATTTTCATTTTAAAGTACGCCACTTTTTCCTACGCTATTGAATTATTGAAGTATTTATCCAGTCCATCAAACTCAGTTCTTTTTAGTTCCTTTGTTACATCAGTATAGATATTTAAGGTTGTTGTTATATCCTTATGTCCGAGTGTATCCTGAATAACTTTTATATTTACACCTGCTTCACACATTCTTGTTGTAAATGTATGTCTGAGCGAATGACAACTAAAATGCGGTAAAAGCACTTCTGGGTTTTCTGTTTTCAAAAACTGCTCATCGTTGCAATCACGGATTATGCGTCGGATTGCCTTATTCAAAGTTGATTGATGTTGTGGCTGTCCGAAGCGATTGAGAAATATAAAATCTGTATATCCATCTATGGTTGCTTCGCAGTGAACCCCTAGCAGTTCTTGTCTTTCTTTTTCCATAACAAATGCTTCTTTAACAAAATCGAGCATCGGAACTTGTCTATTTCCAGCTTCTGTCTTTGGAGTATTCACATTGAAATAGCAGCCCTTTTTTCCTTCAGAAGTTCTGTGGTCATAATAAACCAACGTGTGATTAACATCTATAATCCCATCTTCCAAATCAATATCACACCATCTGAGTCCGGTAACTTCTCCAACTCTTAACCCCGTTCCAAGCATTACTGCAAACACCGGATACCAATACACTGCTGCATTAGAGTTCTTCAGATAATCCATAAACAATTCCTGCTCAGGTCGAGTAAGTCCCCTGCGTTTCTCTGTCTTGAAGCAATGAGCTTTTTTCAATTCCCTTAAAACATTATTTGTCGGATTGTTTCTGATATAGTTATCATCAACCGCCATATCAAATATCTGATGAAGAATGTTGTGGACACCATCAACCGTTGCTGGCTTCAATCCTCGCTCATCAACCAGATAATTATAAAATCTCTTAATATCTGATTTCAAAAATGTTGAAACTCTCTTAGAACCGATTTGCCGACGTACAAAGGTTTCATAAATATATTTGTAATTCTCAAAAGTGTTGTTTTTCAATCCTCTCTTCAGGTCTTTCCACAACTCATATAAATCATCGAGTGTAACATATCGTGCTTCCGCTTTTATGCCATCACTTTTGTCTTTCTCAATCGCTTCCTCTTTAATCCTGAGTGCTTCAAGCGTTTTTGAATAGACATATCTTCTTTTATGGTTTTCATCAGTCCAACTGTACTGATAACTTCCATCACTTCTTTGAAGTTCTCCCGTCCGAAGAACTGTCCTTGTTTTATCTTTTCGTTTTGGTCTTGCCACGGCTGTTCCTCCTATATTTCATTCCTGCTATTTAAAAATTCCACAAATTTGTCGATGATGACATACACCTGATAACCGTCTGTCGTCATAAAATTGCAGTCTTTCCTTTTCATCAGCTCTCGTATTTTTCCCCTTCCGATACCTGTATAAGCGGCTGTTTCATTTACCGACAAACATTTCTTTTTCCAAAATGGCTGCTCTTTTTTCTTTTCTATAAGGCTTTCCCGATAAGCAATCATTTCTTCATCTGCAAAATCCACATTCATCGTTCCACCTCCTAAATCTCATACATTTTTTCAATGTACTCATCAAACAATTCTCTTTTTATCATTCGGCGTTTTCCCACCCATAACACAAATGGACAGTCAGCAAACCTTGTCATTTCACGAAGTTTTTCTCTGCCAATGCCGGTATAGGCAGTAGCTTCATCAATGGTCAGATACGGCTTATGCCATATCGGCACTTCTAATCTTTCTTTTTTTACTGGATTACTCACAATAATACCTCCTCATATCGAATACTGCTTTTTTATAAATTCAACAAATTCTTCTCTCTTGATAAGTCGCTTTGAGCCATTCCATAAAACGAACGGACATCTTTCATTATCGGTAAGCTGTCTGATTTTTCTGCTTCCAACACCTGTATAAGCTGCGGCTTCATCAATTGTAAGCATTACTTTCTCCCAAAGTGGGACATTATAGATTGTTTCATCTTTTTCGTTGTTCATATGCTGTAACCTCCTTTGCGTGGTTACAGCATACTCAAAAATCTACACTGAGCCAACGATGCGAATTTGCTCATCGCAGATTTGACTTTTTTATTAAATAGAATACTGATTTGCAATATATTTCTCAAAAATTTTTCGCTTTATCATTCGGCGGCTTCCTATCCAAAGTACAAATGGGCAATCTTGCTTTTCCGTCATTTCATAAAGTTTTCCTGTTCCAATATTGGAATATATAGATGCTTCTTCAATCGACAAATTAGGCTTATGCCAAAGAGGTACATTATAACTCTGCTTCTTTACACTGCTATTAGACATTCTTGCACCTCTTTTCTTTCTTTGATGAATATCTGTCGGTAACAACATAATCCCAACCATCCCCATCGCACTTATCACATCTGTCTTTTCGCTTTGCAAATGGGTCAAGTCGCCTTACAATATAGTCCGGATTGTGGATGTAATCATTCAGGCACTTCGGGCATAGACAACGAATATTTTCTTTCCTCTCCGGCTTGTAAACCCAAAGTCCAAAAGTCTTTTTCAAAGTTGCATTTATCTGCCTGAAAAGTTTATCGTCATCTATCGTACCTATGTATTCACGCAAATCCTCTCTATTGACTGTCCGAATTTGCTCCAGAAGAACCATTGACGGTTTCTTCAGTCCAAACTCCTCGCCAAGAATAATGTGCGATGGCAAATATCTTTTCTTGATTACACTTGTAACCGCTGCAACAATAATCGTTGGAGCATTCTGGTTATAATCGTCTGCCTGAACGACAAGCACCGGACGTTCTCCGCTTTGTACTGAACCACTGTTATCTCCAAAGTCATAGTAGAATAAATCCCCACGACAAATCATTTTTTCTTTCATATACATAACCTCACAAGAATCAAATTTTTAAAGTGTCATTCGTATCCGGAATGAAATAACCCCTTCACTCATTTGGACAAAGGGGTCTGAAATGCACACCCAAAATCAGAGATTTTCATAAAATTTGATAAAGTTTTTCTTTGCCGCAGCAATGGACTTATCCACGGAGCTGTAATATACGCCCTCCTGCTTTGCAATCGCTCTGGAACTCAGACCGCAGCATACATTCTTCATAAGGCGTTCCCTTTGAAATGGCTGCAACATTGAAAGTGCTATCCTTGCTTTCCTGATTTCACACTGACGCAATTCTTCTCTTTCCAGTTCAAGCCTTTCTTCCTCTGCTCTTTCAAACGGGTCGTCAAACATAATGGCAAGTTCTTTATGGAACTGTGATGACATTTCATCGTCATATCCATAGCAGTCAAGTGTGCGACTGCTTCTCTTTGCATACTTATCCTCATTTCGGTTTGCATCGTCAATTACCTCTCCCTGTGCAATGGAAAGATGAACAAACGGAGAATATCTTTCTATAACAAGGGGATACTTCTCCCAAAGCTCTTTTACAGACAATTCCGTAATAATCGCCCATTTTTCATCTCCGGTATAACCGTTATATTCGTATTTAAGATTTATCAGTTTACAATTCTTTTCAAATAATTCTTCTTGTTCTGTTAATGTAAGTTTGTTTGTCATTTCCGTAATCTCCTTTGAATTTTGAAAAATTGATAAGTTTCAAAATTCGGAGATTACGGGTACTCAGCTATCTGGCACTGCCATGCGTTATAAAACATAAAAGTCCTTTCCCAAGTAAGGGAAAAGACCTAATACTGCACGAAGCATAATCGAATAAAACAGCAACAAAAAAAGCACCGTCGAATCTGGACAGCAAAGAATACTTCTATTCTTCACTTATCCGGCTTCGTACGGTGCTTGGTAGTTTAGCAAATAAATTGCTTATCTCCGCTTACTCGATTAGAAATCGTTTCGATATTTACTTGTAATCTTCATCGCCTGCAATTCCTGCCATATCCGTTCCTACGGATTCTTCGGAAGTAAGCGAGATTTAAGATGTGGACATTCTTGCATTTCTGACACTTCACACTCAAATGTCCGGTTGCGTCTGAAAAAACTCTCTGTATCCTGAACCCGCAAGTCGGGCAGAGAATATCACGCTCTTTCAGGCTTTCTGCTTCTACTCTTGACAGAAGCAATCTCTTTTGTATTTCAGGTGCTACCTGAGTCTGTAACCTCATTGCGAAACACCTCCCAGATTTAACTCATTGGAAATGTACTCAAGGATATTGTGATACTCAAATAGTCCCATATCTCTCAATCTGATAACCAAGGCTGTATAAGATACTCCGATATAAGCTGCCATTCTGCGGATAACTGCTTTATCATTTGAAGTAATGGTATTATCGCCATAAACCTTTATCGGATTTGACTGATTATATTTCGCCAAGGCATTTTCAATAATTCTTCTCGGCATAAGAAGCGAAGCTCCCATTGTATCTGCCTGCCACTCAACAGACGCAAACATCTGAGCCAGTTCCTCTTTGGAATAACTACGCTCACTGTCATACTCTGCATGAAAGCGTCCTTCACTCGGCATTGCATACATCTTACTCAAGATATGATGTGACGCTTCGTGTGCCATTGTAAACCTGCGACGTCCCTGCTCCTTTTCGGCAAGAAGAAATTTATCAAGTACGATGGTATCTTTCGGGAAAACAAAGGGAATAATTTTTCCGTCCTGATGTATCAGCAGTGGTGTTGCTCCATCTGCCAGAAAACCAATCCTGCCTGCATCATCTTCTGCGAAAGAAGCGTATTCAATTCGTAACATAAGAAATTCTGTAATGAAATGTTCTATGTCGATGGATTGAATCACTCGATTGCTAAACTTATTAGCATAAGCTGTTATCAAGCCTTCGCTGATTTCTTCCAACTCGGCTCTTGACATATAAATACTCAAGTTGTGTCCACCTCCGACTCCACCTTGTCCGGCGGTGCAACTCCTCCGGCAAAGTTCTGTTGTATTTCCGCACTATCCAAATTGATTAGATAGCGAATTCCTTCAAGTGTTCTCATTCGTCTGTCCTCTGTTATAGTTCTTTGATGATATGACAAGCCACACCTTGAATGCAGCACTCATCTACAATAATGTCTTTCATCTTCTTATTTTCCGGGTGGAGAATGATTTTCTTATTCTCATCATCTCGGAAGTAGCGTTTCAACGTATTCTGATTATCCACAAGAGCAACTACTATATCGCCCTCTTTGGCTTCTACCTGCTTTTTAACAACCACAAGGTCGCCGTCATCAATCCCTGCTTCAATCATAGACTGACCGCTCGCTCTTAATATGAAGAAATCTCCTTTGCCGAAAATAGCAGTAGGAAGTGATACATATTCTTCAATATTTTCTTCCTCATACTGAGGACTGCCACAAGGAATAGAACCTACAATCGGCGTCTGTGTCTGTTCGCCACTGTACTTACGGGTCACATTGGTACGAATCTCCTGCCCGTCATATTCAATCATATTCTTCTGAGCCATCTCTACCAAGTATTTGTATGCTGTACCTCTGGCAATACCAACCGCTTCAGCAATCTTTGTAGTCGATGGGGATTGTCTGTTTTGCAGGTAATAATCCTCGATATACTTTTTTATCTCACTCATAAGTTCAGGACTCTTGCTTCTCATACCTGCACCTCGCCTTCTTTTCTATCGGAAGCAGTTTGCTTTCGATAGTTTTATTATACCTGATACGAAAAATTTTTCAAGTAGGTTTTTCGTAAAAGAAAAGAGGTGTCGCAATTTGCTAACACCTCAAAATTCCTTTGCTTGCACTGAAATCATTAACTCCAATGGCTTACTATTTTTCTCTATTCTCATCTTTTCTTATACAATACAAGTTCCGGATTTTTACCGTCTTCTTCATAAGTGCAAATAAGAATAAAATCCATATCTGCAACAACGCCGAAACATCTATCGCCGCCGTATTCACATTCAAGCTGATTGCCCAGATATGTCTTTGCCTCATTCAAAAACTTAGCCGCTTGCCCATTCGGAAGTCGGTACTCAAGATTCACATACTTTCCCACAAGGGCATTCAGTTTTTCCACCTTTGGCATTCCGTCAACATTCAATTCGTTAATCTCATTGATTAACTTTTTCTTGAATTCTTCAAACTGACCGTTATCACTAAGCTCATCATATTTCTTCCAGTAATCCAAAGTAGGAAGCAGCTCTTTCATATAAGAACGGGCTTGTTCCTCCGTGAAATTCTCGCTTACCATATTTTTAACACAAACTTCAATCAAATCATCCATATCATTGTAAGTATATGTTCCATCGGCATAACACCACTTACAATAGTCCTCGTTGAAAGAACCATCGTGATTGTGTCCGATAATATCATCATCTTCAAGCGGCATTCCGCAGCATTGACAAATAAGCTTTCTCGGTGAGCCTAAAAGTGTATTTATAGAAACATCGAATACTTCTGACAGCAATTTCAATGTTTCCGTATTCGGAACTGTTTCTCCGTTTTCCCAACGTGAAACTGCCTGACGACTTACAAAAACTTTTTCTGCAAGCTCATCCTGTGACATTCCCTTTTGAGTACGAAGTTCAAGTATGACCTGTTTTGTATCCATTATGCAGTACCTCCCTTACACCTTTATTATAGTCTAACGCATTATCTCAAACAAGCAACTCGCAGTTGCTGTCCTTATTACTCGCCTTTTTCGTTCACGGCTACCCAAATTTCACAATGATAGTTTGGGGCGGTTGTATCCGCAGACGGATAAACTTCAAACTCCACACCCTCGGCATATTCATACTGCGAGCTTTGCGGGAAGATTCTGCCGTTTCTTGACATCGTATGCTTTGGAGTGTTAGATTCCCTGTTCTTTGTTTTCTTTTTGCTGCATACCCTCATCGGCTTGTGCAATCATCTGCCTGTACTGTTCTTTCACACTTTCCGGTGCAAGTATTTGTACCTTGCCATTAAAGCCAAACACCCAACCAAAAAAGGTCGGACTGGCTGATACTTCGGTCTGTACCCTGAAAGAAGTCATATCATACGCAAGGGTTGTCACATCTTCTCCGAAACGGTCAACCATTGTTTTCATCAAGCTGTTATCACACCGTAAATCCACAAGAACTTTCTCGCCTGAGAACATAAAGAAAACTTCCTTTGTGTAATTCTCAATATCAAAATCATCAGGCATAGGAATAATGTCCTTATTCAATATCTCCGGCTTGGAAGCAATACGGTCTACCCTGAAATTGATAACCTTACTTTTCTTCTCAGAATATCCGAGAACATAATAATAGTCCCCACACCAGAGAAGTTTATACGGACTGAGTTTATAAATCTCGCCCTTATTCTTTAGAACCTTTTTCTTTAATCCGGTATAATCATAATACTGAAAAGAAATCTGTTTGCCTGCGTTGATGGCATCGTTTATAGCGTCAATAATGTAATATATCTGCTCATTATCCGGCTTAATACGATTGACCACATAGTTATTACGCTTCAGCTTTGCCACCTGCCCAGGACTTGTCATCGTATGTATCTTCTCAATCAGAGTTTCGCTTTTCTTCTTTGTGATGAACTTCGATGACTCCACTGCATCTATCAGCAGTTTCAGTTCCGGCAGTTCTAACTTGCGGCTGGCTACAAAGTATTTGCTCTGAGTAGAGTGGATAGTAACAATATCCATTCCAAACTCCTGAAGTGCTGCAATGTCTTTTGTGACCGTCGTTCTATGTGCAGATATTCCGTATTCATCATTCAATATATTGATTAACTGTGTTGTGGAAAGAGGATTTTCTTCATCAGTTCTTTCCAGTAAAATCTTTTGTAGGTATAAAATCCTTGGCTTTGTTTCCATTGTTGTCCTTTCCAACTACTAATACATATCTCCAAACATTTCTCCATCTATATCACTTATCTGCTTAATCGGGATGACCGTCTTATCTTCCATAATAACTGTATGTTCATATGCATCAAACTTCTTTACGCAACCGGAGCAGGTAATGTATGCTCCTCCAGCTTTTTTATTATCCGGTACGAAATAAGTGATTCTAACCCTTTGTTGTGTACCGATGGTTTCAGCAATCAGATTTAGCTTTTCATTCAATTCTGCTATGACTTCATCACTCAGCATCAATTTTTCGTCCGTCTGTCTTGCAGCTTCCTTAATAGCTGCTTCGTGTCCAGTAAGTGCCGCAAAAGGAGAAAACTGTGCTGCCCTGTCATAAAGGGACATACGAGGGTGTTTCTTTGAAGTCGGATTCGGCAGATTGATAATATCATCATATCTGTGATTGTCTTGATTCTCCATGATCTTCCTCCATTACAGTGGCATAGGTGTCTGTGCGAGTAGAAAACTGCAAATGATAGCTAGAATAACTGCTACGAATGCAACGCATATTGCTGTTTTCACTCCGTAACGCTTCTTCATTCCTTTGTAAATCAAAGCTACACACCACTCACATATGGCAACAATTAGAATAAATATCCCTATTGACTTCCACAGCCACGAAAGTTCATATATCCATCTCATATTCTGTTTCCTTAATCATATACCTTATTTTTCTACGCCTTGTGTCCACCTATCTGTTCATTACGGTCTTTGGCTGTCGCTCCCTCCTGAAGATTCATTCCTTTCAAGATGGCATTCTTCCCAAACTTCTTTTTTATCGTAAGCATTGTTTGTTGCATACGCTTTTCACGCTCTAAAGCTGCTTCTTCTTTGACTTGCTCCTGTTCTTTTGCCTTATAATCCGTAAAAAGGTCAAGCTGCTCATATTCATCTTCTTTCTTTGCTGAGTTCTCGTCTACAAGTCGGTTCGCTGTAATGTTAATTCTTCTGATAAGCAGATTTTTATCCACGATTCTGTCATACAGTTTCATCACAGCATCGGTTATCAGCATTGTTGATGATGTCTGCCTTTTCAGGTTTGTTGTTCCGTGAGCGTGTTTAGGAACTCTTCTTCCATATCTGTCAATTGTGACATCTCCCTTGTATTTTCTGCTTCGGTCTGGGTCTGTCAGATTTTCTATATCATAACCTATCGTCAACACAATCTGGTCAGTAACAAGTCCCTTATCTACTAAATCAAGAACCATAAGGTCGGTCATTTCTTTTACAACTAACTTCGCCTTATCGAAATCATACGGGCAGTGAAGTACCTGTCCTGAGCATACACTGTTGGTTTCCGGCTTATAGGCTTTGACCTGCTCCATCGTACAAGGTTCATATCCCCAAGCATGGTCAATTAGCAGTTCCGCATTGATTCCAAACAACTTATAAAGCAGTTCTTCGTTATACAGTTCATTCGACTTTCCGATGGAACACCTTGCAATATCTCCCATAGTAAAAAGTCCGTGTTCTTCCAGTTTCTTTGCATAACCTTTACCTACTCTCCAGAAATCTGTAAGCGGTCTGTGATTCCATAGCTGTCTGCGGTAAGACATTTCATCCAATTCGGCAATCCTCACACCGTCCTTATCCGGTTCAATATGCTTTGCCACAATATCCATCGCAATTTTACACAAGTACATATTCGTGCCGATTCCGGCTGTTGCTGTGATTCCAGTTGTTTTCAAAACATCCTGTATCATCGTCATGGCAAGTTCCCTTGCGGTCATCTGATAGGTATTCAGATAATTTGTTGCATCTATAAATACTTCATCAATCGAGTAAGGAAAAATATCTTCCGGAGCGATGTATTTCAAGTAAACACTGTAAATCTTGGTACTATACTCCAGATAGTATGCCATACGAGGTGGTGCAACGATATAATCAATCTCCAATGCTGGATTCGCATTTAATTCTGTACTGTCATCAGACGAACCAGTAAATGTACGATTTGGTGCTTTCCATCTTCGGGTGTTATTAACTTCTTTTACCTTTTGTACGACCTCAAACAAGCGTGGTCTGCCAGGTATCCCATAACTTTTTAATGACGGAGATACCGCAAGGCAGATTGTTTTCTCTGTCCTGCTCTTATCTGCAACAACAAGATTTGTTGTCAAAGGGTCACGATTTCGCTCTTTACACTCCACAGAAGCATAGAATGATTTAAGGTCGATTGCGATATAGGTCTTTTGCTTTGCCATCATTCTATGCCCCCTTCTAAAATTCCTTTGAGTAAATTATGCTATCGTTGCAATATAAAGATTGTCCTTGTCTACTAATAACTGTACCGGATTATTATTCAGTCGATTTACAGTATCAATATTATCAATAAACGGACGGACAAAGTTACTCTGTCGTTCAATCAACTGCCGCATCTGTTTGCGAATTTTTTCTGTTCCTATGTCGCCAAGCTTTTCCCCTGCTGCAATGAGCGTTTCATCAGCCTGCGTATCTCCAACAACTGGTATCCTCTCTACAATCTTGCCGACCGCTTTCGTTGTCTTTGATAATCCTTTCAGTAGAGAGGATTGTATAGAAGTAGAAGAATATCCAGATATTTCTTCATAGCACTGCGTATAAAGTTCTCTGTATTTCATCGAATAATCATCCAATTTTTCTGAAATACCGGACAAATACTCTTTGTCATAATTTCCCACAAGCATTACATCTAAGAATGAGGAGAATGCAAGTGTATATAATGCAAGCTGGTAATCTTTAAATTGGTCTTGTACCGCCTGCAACTGCTTATTTATCGTCTGGTCACTATGAATCAAAGATTTCTTATTTACTTTGGCAATTATCTGTTCACGGTAAAATACTATCTTTGCTTCTGCTTCTTTTTTTATAGCAAGCACCATTGTATGATTGCTATTCTTATACATTTCATTATTCCAGTTATACTTGTAATTATTGAACACATCATACAGAAATGTAAGATTTCCTTTTAATTCAGCCTTTTCCTTCTGAACAAAAAAATCCATCATTTCCTGCTGCATTTCTTTTATAGAATCCAGTTTTTTATCAATATTCGCAAGTGCAGCCGCCATAAAAAGCATTGTTGGGTCAAAAGCAAGCGGCATCATCTGAGCCTGTCCTCCGCCAACCAAACCTGCTGATGTTTTCAGAGAACCGATAAAATTGCCCGTTTCCTTCATCTGAAACATTGTTTTTCCGGCTGTATTAACATAGTACAATCCACTTCCACCAGCTCCGGTTACTGCGGTTTGCACAGCAGTTGTCAATGGTTGAAACGCTGTTCCCATAGCAGCCAATCTTGTTACTGGTAATTTTGTGTAATTGGAAACACCAACTTTTGTTTCCTCTAACAATGGACATAGCGATGCATCGTTCATCATTGCCATTATCTCATTATCTTTCCCATTATCCATTCTTACAATCTCGCCCATATTCATACCTCTTTTCGGTCTGTTATTTTAGTTTCATAACAGACCTTGTAAATTTTGCGAATATCCTGCCCGTAATTAAGAACAGTCAAAATATCTTTGTACTATATCATCTAACTGCCTCTTTATTTCTGCAAATTCACAGTCCAAATCCAGTGTTTTAACTGATATTTGATTTCCACCCATTTTATAATCATTATTTGGCAACACAATCTCATCTGTTTTGGCATATAATAACATTCCAGCAACATTACCGGAGTTGCTTGTATCAAGATTTTTCACATAAGTAAATATCTGATATAAATTTCCAGAATGCAGCGTATTTGTATTGTATTGACTTTGCGTGGTATGAGCATAGTATTTTGCATCAATTACCAAAATTTTATCTACGCTTTTAAGCATAATATCGCTTTGCATAACAGGGAGCATTTCTCTGTAATCATCGTCAGTATCCCAAGGAATTTGAGACGCTGACGCCCGAATTTCAGGGTGTTCCTTACGGTAGTATTCAAGAATGAACTTCTCATAAAGCCTGCACATACGCTGTTCATCAAGGAAGTCCATCAGTTTTGTGCTTCCGTCAGAGGTCGTTTGCAACAACCCTTTAAGTATCAGATAACAAATGGAAATCAGCATTTGATATGTCTGATTATTCTTGTTGAATTGAAGCTTCCAGTTTATGCTCTCCCGGCTCAATGGTTCAACTTCTGAAAAATAGATGAGCAATTTGCGAAGCTGCTTTTTTCTATCCTTACTGATTCCGCTTTTGACGAGAACATCCATCGTAGTACGAATAATTCGGTTCATATATGAATTAACCGAGAATTCATCAAAATTGCACACCAACCGCTTTTTCAACATTGATTGCTGTTTTATCGAAGCAGCTATATCTATTTTTCCACGGAGGGAGGATAACGGTTCACTTTGAACCACATACTCCTTACCTAATCCTCGCTTTATCTGCAAAGACAGCCCTTTAATAAGAATAGCAGCACACAACTCCGCAACATTGTCAAATTCCTCGGTAGCAACCTGCTTGTACCCTTGCTCATTTAAGACCTGAAACGCATATGAAAGCATATAGTATATGTTTTGTATGCGTATCATTTTATGGCACTCCTTAGTGCGGATGACCAATCCCTTACCTTAGCGGGTTCGTCAAACCAATACTCTTTAATAAGGGGAATAACTTCATATTCTACAACTGATTTCAGCCATCCATCTGTCACTTCATCATCTGTGCAGAAATAGCTATGACCAATTCTAAATCCATCTCCTAAAGATTCATCTGCCGCAATTGCATTATTAAGTAATTCAACTGTACTTATCAATTTTTCAAGTTTAGAAGAATTCTTTTCTGTTAAGTAATTTTTAAATCCATCCGAAGCAAATGCTGGTGCAAAGTCAAAAAAAGCAAATCGCCTACGTAACGCATAATCCATAAGGGCAAGGCTTCTGTCTGCTGTATTCATCATCCCGATAATCCGTACATTCTTCGGCACTGTGAACCATTCATTCGAGTAAAGTAGCTTTATTTTCTCACCACGCTTATCTTTTTCAATAAGCATCATAAGTTCACCTAATATTTTGCTCAGATTTCCACGGTTAATTTCATCTATGATAAAAAAATACGGTCTTTCGTTATCTTCCTCCGCTTCTTTACAAAACTTATAGAAAGCACCATTTTCAAGTTCAAATCCGTCTTTATATGGTCTATATCCCTGTATAAAGTCCTCATAAGAATAACTCTGATGGAACTGAACCATTGCGACACGACTGGTATCAATTTGTCCCATAATAGAATATGCAAGTCTTTTTGCTGCATATGTCTTTCCAACTCCCGGTGCCCCTTGTAAAATCACATTATACTTTGTTTCAAGTAACTCAGTCAGTGTATTATATGTATCCTCATCCATATAGACCTGATTCAAAAATTTTTCTTTTGAATATGACGGGTATTTAATCTCTTTCTGTTCCTGTACCTCTTCTGGTGTATCCTCTGCAAACAAGTCCAATAATTCCTGAACATAATCAGAATAAGGGGTAATGTTAGTTAATGTTTTCATTGCAGCTTGCTTCTGGAGTTCCCATTCGCCTTTATTCTGCCAGTCAACCTTTCTTATATGCCTATAAGTATCTCTTGAAGTATCATAAACATAACCAGAAGTAACAACACCTTTTCCTACAATTTTGTGCATACCTTTTTTAGCAAACACAACATCGCCTTCTTTTATTTCATTGGCAAATTGCCACAGGCAATGTGCATTATTCTTGTATGAATAGCTTGCGTCATATGTTTTTCGCATGTATTCCTTAATTGCTTCCTTTGATACAAACTGCTTCAAATCTGTAACATCATCCCAACCGATAGCCATTATACCAAGATTATAAAATTCGTCCCACATCGAAGCATTATCGCCCGGAGAATAAAGCCAGTAGTTTGTTTCTTTTACATTAGAATCAACAGGTGTTGTAGGATTATCATTTTCATTTTCTTCCTTTGTCGATTTCCACGCATAATACGATAATTCTGGGAAACTATGATATGGATATTCCTCATTCTTTAAAGCATTTCTCGCCTGCTCACACATATAGAAATAATTTGCACCATCTGGAAGCCCTTTATTCACATTTGCGAATATTGAAGTAAAATAATGTGGCATATTATCCACGTCATTTAAAAACTCTCTATTGCGAGAATCAAGATTGATAAATATATTTGGTCTTATCCAATATAATCCCATCGTAATGTTCCAGTTCACACCTTTTTGTTTTCTTACTTCATCATAAGATTTTTGCATATTACTTTTATATGGTTCACTTAACGCATTAGAATATTGAATGGCATTATCAAACAACTCCCAAAGATTATCTATATCTTTAGCATCTCTTTCTCCCTTAAAATAATAAAATGTTGCTTTTAAGTTATTTACGACAGGTACTCCGTCAAAAGCTATCGGCACATCGGCTTTTATATTAAATATTTTTGCTATTGCTCTGAGAATTTTTATTCTATTATCATTTGTAATACCTTTATTAAATAAAGCAAAAATTGTAAAAGGGTCTATATCCACAATATTATTATCCGTTTCCAATTTGGGTAATTTAAAATTTATGCTAGAATATACTTCTCTAATTTTATGAATTAAATCGAAGCGATTATTCTTATATTGAAGCAAGACATCCGCAAAATTCATATAAAACTCAACCCATCGATAATCCGCTTTACTATTTCTTTTGTCAGTCATTTCTGCCATTCCCTGTTTGAATATATCCGAAGCCAATTCATCCGTCATATCAACATTCCATCCCTGCTCCGTTAATTTCCACATACCATAAACACTTTTATCAAGATATCCTCCCGAAACAAGATAATTTCTTGCAAAAGCAACTTCATTTTCAAACTTATTGACGTTGTTTTTTCCTCTTGTTTCTGACAGTTCTTCTTCTGTTAAATGTTCATTTTTAGCAATGATAGAACGTACTTCCTGTGGTTTTCCTTGTCCACCTAATTCTTTTAATGCAATTATTATTGGTTTCATCCAATGTAAAAAAGCCGCATTAGATTTGCTATTTTTTGTTTCCATCTATTACACCCCTATATTTCCATCACATTATCAGTCCAAAGCTCGCACTGTGTCATAACAGTTTGCACAGCGTCTTCCATACCTTCAGGCGGATACTTGTGCTTTTTCAGAAGTTTTTTGATAAGCATACGCATTTTTGCTCTTGCGGACTCTCGTTTCTGCCAATCAATCGTCTTATTCTTACGGAGGGTATCAGCAAGCTCTTTTGTGATGGCAATCAGCTCATCATTCTCATAGAAGTCTTTGATTGCCTGCGGTTTTGTCAGAGCGTCGTAGAAAGCAAGTTCATCAGCAGTAAGTCCGAGTTTATCGCCCTCTTTCTGTGCGGCTGCAATCTGCTTTGCCAACTTCAGCATTTCTTCAATTACTTCTTCGTTAGTTAGCATACCGTTAAGATATGCATTGATAGAACGCTGCATAATCTCGCTGAACTTTTCGGATTTAACCACATTTGTTCTACGGTAAACGGACACTTGCTCCGCAATCAGTTTTTTCAGCAACTCTACCGCAAGGTTCTTTTCTTTCATATTAGCGACTTCTTGGAGAAACTTCGGGTCAAACAGAGAAAACTCCTCTTTGATGTCGGAAAAAAGATTGATAACACCATCGCTCTTGATACTCTGTTTCAAAAGCTCGTTTATTCTTGCGTTCATTTCCGGCAGAGAAATCTTTTTGCCCACACCGGCATTCGTCAGCCTGAGAACCAGTACACGCACAGACTCAAAGAACGCTGCTTCAAATCTGCTGTCCTCATCAACCAAAGAAGAGCAGAGAGACAATGCTTGATGGAGCATAAGGGCTTCTTTTACGAAAGAGTCTTTCTCATCATTTTTTTCTCTGCCCATAATAAAGTTGACAGCACCGCTAATTGTTTTTGCTCTTTCAAGGTCTGTTCCGTTTTGGAACTTAGAGTAATCATATCCGTGGAATTTATCACGGCAAACCGACAGCTTCTCCAAGAACTTCGGATATGCAACCTTTGCAACATCGGTATCGCCGTAGTTCTTTTTATCACGGGAGGTATAGTCATTCATTGCCTGTTTCAAAGCTGTAGCAATTCCTACATAGTCAACAACAAGTCCGCCTTCTTTATCACGGAACACACGGTTTACACGGGCGATAGCCTGCATAAGATTATGTCCGGACATAGGTTTGTAAACATACATTGTTGCAAGAGACGGCACATCAAATCCGGTCAGCCACATATCAACAACAATTGCAATTTTAAGAGGACTGTTGTTATCCTTAAATTTTTTTGCTAGCTCGTTTTTGTGGTGCTTGTTTCCAATTATTTCACGCCATTCTTCTGGGTCATTGTTGCCGGAAGTCATAACAACTGCAACCTTTTCTGTCCAAGCAGGACGAAGTTCTAAGATACGCTTGTAAATCTTCATAGCGATAGGGCGAGAATAAGCAACAATCATCGCCTTACCGGTCAACAGATTTTCACGGTTGTTTTCGTAATGGTCGAGAATATCGCAGACAAGGGAGTTGATGGTGTTATCGTTGCCGAGAACAGCTTCCATCTGTCCAAGCTCTCGTTTGCTCTTTTCGATAACCTCATTGTCGGCATTCTCCGCCATAATATCATATTCGGCATCAATCATCTTCAAGGTCGCTTCGTCAAGATTGAGCTTGATTACACGGCTTTCATAGTAAACAGGACGTGTAGCACCGTCCTCAACAGCTTGTGTCATATCGTAGATGTCGATATAATCTCCGAATACCTCACGAGTGCTGCGGTCTTTAGAAGAAATAGGTGTACCCGTAAAGCCGATATATGTAGCATTAGGAAGTGTATTACGAATAATACGAGCAGTTCCTATTTTAACCTTACCGGTCTTAGCGTCTACTGTTTCGGTAAGTCCATATTGACCTCTGTGTGCTTCATCAGCCATAACTATAATATTGTGGCGTTCAGATAACGGCTCGTGAGACTCCTCGAACTTCTGCATTGTGGTAAAGATAATACCGTTTGCTTTTCTGCCATCAAGCAAATTTTTAAGGTTTTCACGACTTTCTGCGTGCATAGGCTCTTGCCTTAAAAAGTCCTTACACTTTGCAAACTGACCATAAAGCTGGTCGTCTAGGTCGTTTCTGTCGGTAATTACAACAATAGTCGGGCTGTCTAATGCTTGCTGTAATAAGTGAGCATAAAATACCATAGAAAGCGATTTTCCGCTCCCTTGCGTGTGCCAGAACACACCACCCTTACCATCGGTAACGGTAGCGTGTTTTGTAGATTCGATTGCCTTTCTAACCGCAAAATACTGGTGGTATCCGGCAAGAATTTTGAATGAATTGATACCCTCGTTAGAAAAGCAGATAAAGTTTTTGATAATATCCAGCAGTCTTTTCTTTTGGAACATACCCTCAAAGAAAGTATCAAACTGGGCATACTGTGTGTTTTCATAGTCGCCGTCTTTTGTTTTCCACTCCATAAAGCGGTCTTCACCGGAAGTGATCGTACCCGCTTTGGAGGTCAACTGGTCGCTCATAACACAGATAGCGTTATATACAAACATTGACGGAATTTCCTGCATATAGTTACGAAGCTGTCTGTACGCTTCGGAAGCGTCCGTTTCTTCACGGGAGGGAGATTTCAGCTCAACCAAAACTACCGGCAAGCCGTTCAAAAAGAGAATTACATCAGGGCGTTTATTGCTATTTTCAATAAATGTCCATTGATTTGCTACAATAAAGGAGTTATTGTCGGGATTTTTGTAGTCAACAAGATAGACGATAGAGGAGTGTTCCTCACCGCTGACAAAAAATCTAACAGGAATGCCGTTTTGCAGATAGTCCATAAAGACAGCATTTTTCTGCACAAGCTCCCCGTTTTCAAAATTTTTGAGCTTGAATAAGGCGTCCTGAATTGCGTCATCAGGCAGTTCTCTATTCAAACGATACAGAGAGTCAATTAAAATCTCCTCATATAGTGGACTGTAAAAGTCCCTTTCTATATCGGGACCGTATGCGTACTCGTATCCCAAATCATTTCTGAACAGCTCGATTACTGAATTCTCATAATCGGCTTCGGTATATAATCCCGGCATTTTCGTTTCTCCTTTTTTTACAGCTCGGAGCTGCATATTCTTTCTTCGTTATACTTAATTAAATTGTCGTAGTTTCCGGTTTTACAGTCAAACATCACAACCTTAGAAAGTTCAAAAATTCCTTGTGATGTTCTAAGTAGTTTATATGGTGCATACCAAATCAAGTAATCAATTCCGCTATGCAAAAAGACATTTACGAAGTTTTTGTCCCAAAAGAACAAGTGCGGTTTTCCTGCTATCATTTCGCCTTCGTGTGCTTCATCCATATTCGGCTTATTATTTTCACATTGAAGATACGCAGAGGACTCATCCATAACAAACAAAACGGTTTTATAACCGATATGGTTGCTTTGGTAAAGCGGAAGTTTTTTTATGTGTTCAGAAACTACTCGCTCAAAATTTGATTTGTAGAACAAATAGTTATGGTCTTGCTCTGACGAAAGAAGCGTCTTGGCATTAACTATAAGTTCTGCATTAGAAAATATTTCTTGTATGCCACTTTCTTTAAGTTCTTTATAAAGCTTGCTTTCTCCGGCGTTTGTCGGATTTTGAATTTTTCCCTTTTTATCTACAAAAGCGTGGTCGTCAACTCGCATAACATCCATCATCAGCTCGTCTTTTGGCGAATAATAATCAGGTGGCGGGTCAGACTTACCGGAACTATTTATCCAATTGTTCCATAAGGCTTCCGTGTGAATTGATAAATAAACAGCTTCAATCGTCTCAGACTGAGTGGCAAACATAACCTCATTGTCGTTGACTCTCTGAAATTGAGATATTATCTTATCTTCATCATCAAACCTATTCATTTCCACCCCTCCTATCCTTATAAACAATAATTTAGTAGCTTAAAGGTCAATGCCGGAGACATCAAGTTCGCCAGACATAAGTTTGGGTAATAATTTATCACGAGTTTCTGCGAGTTTTTGATTTTCCTTGATGTTATTCTCTATTGTGTCGTACATAGGAGATACAATAGAGCAAAAAGCTTGGATAGTTTTCTCATCCGGTACAATAATATCATAAGTCAAAGTAATACTCGGAGTAGCTCGTTGCCTACTATTTGTTGAACCCGTAGTATGTGAACACAAAAAAGCTGAAAATCCTATACTATCAATAATTGAGTAAATAAAATCTCTATTCAAAGGATTTATTGGTTCATATACAATAAACTCAGTTGAACAAATCGGATTATCGGAAATACAGTAAGGTCTCCAAATTCTTTTGGTATCGGGATTGAGCTTTGAAATCATTACCGAATTTGATGATAGCCGGTATTTATTGCTCTTAATACCATTAGAAGTTTCAAATACCGGATAACGCTTTTCGTCATAAGCAGGAATACTATAATGCTCTACTTCAACATTTGGGTTCTTGGCAGGCGAAAATACCTCTGTTGAAATCTTCGCAATAGAGCCAAGCTGCGAGACTTTCCAATCTGAGGGCATAATCCCATAATTTAGTTCAAAGTCTACAAACCAAGACTTGAAAATAGCCTGCGTTTGTTGCTCTAAATTATTGTTTATTCTCTGATTGTTCTCAACTTTATCATCAATATTAGCTAACATTTTCGCTACACGCTGTTGCATTTCAATATCCGGTATAGCAACATCAATATTTGCGAAAGTATCCCTTGTAATCGTATCGAATACTGAACCGTGAGTCATTGCTTTAAGCTTTCTCACACTATGTTTTATCAAGTAATACAAGAAGGTACTATCAATGCCTTCTTTAGCTCTTATACCATAACAAGACTGATTAAAAGCCATCGGGAACGGTATCATAGCCAGTTCTCCAACAGTTCCTCTGGCTGAAATGATGATGTCATCTTTTCTGAGTAATTTTGTTGAGCTGTTATTAAGCCCTTCTTCTGTAATAGTTTTTTCTGTGGAATAGACATATCGGTTTTCATTATTAAAATCCTTAACTGATAACCAGTTAATATTTCCGCCCCAATACTCTGCTTTAGATGTTTTTGGAGTTCCACCACCGATAAGTTCTACTATATCTATCAGTGAAGTTTTCAACCATTCAGACATAATCTTTTCCTCTCTATCCAATGTATTTTCGGTGTGCAATCTTAACATTGCTCTGTTTAACCATTGCATACTGCAAAGTCGTATCTATCTTTCTATGCCCCAAGAGCTGTTGAAGCTGCTCAATGGGCATTCCTTTATCTATTGCCATAGTTGCAAGTGTACGCCTGAACTTATGCGGGTGTACCTTGTTAATTCCTAATTGCCTTCCAAATTCTCTAAGGCGAACCTCAACACCGCCGATTTTCAGCCTTTCGTGTGGCGATTTCAGCGATACAAACAATGCTGGATTATTGTCCGTCCTGCTATCCAAATAGTTCTGCAAATGTATCTTTGTGCGAGCGTCAAAATAGACCACTCGTTCGTTACTACCTTTACCGAAAACAATACATTCTCTTTCATTGAAATCAATATCATTCCGGTTAAGTAGTACCATTTCGCCAACACGCATACCCGTTGAAGCCAGCATATCAATAATCGCCAAGTCTCGAAGTTCCGTGCAGTTATCTCTCATAAGCTCTAACGCTTCATCGGAGTATGTCTCCTTTATGTTTGTCCCGGTTTTTACTCTGTGTATACGTCTGACCGGGCTTTTCAATATATAATCCTCGTCCTCCAGCCAAGAGAAGAAACTGGAAAGAATACGGCGAATATTGTCTATCGTTACCTTGCTTGACTTCTTCTTTTCCTGATATTCCGTCAGGTATCCTCTGATGTCGTCTGTAACTATGTGTTTAACATCTTTTTGAAGTTCACAAAGCATAGCTTCGATAGTCGCCTTATAGTATTTAAGAGATTTCTCGGAGCAGCCCTCAATTCGCTTCGCCGATAGGAACAGTTCTACATAGTTCTGCTCCGAGTGTTTCGCTTTGCTTTGATTTTCCGTTACCTCATACTTTGCAAGTGTGTATTTCAACACCTCTTGCAATTTTTCATTTTGTGCGTTGTTCAGGTAGGGCAACATTCCCTGAATAACATCTTTGATTAAATCTTGTTTCACAGTCAATTCTCCTTTGAAATATTCTTAGAGAACGACTATGGGGCGGAAGTCCCCCGAAATTAACTCCCGCCACCCACGGAAGTTATGGGATATGTTATAAACAATAATTTAGAGCAGCAAGCTCAGGCTGTGTATTATAAGATGTTTTCTGAGGTAAACACTGTACCAGTCGAATTATCAAGCATTATTGATGTTAGAGATGGCACTCACGACTCGCCTAAAGCACAAGCAACGGGATACTATCTTATTACTTCAAAACATCTTTTACCATTTGGTGTTGACAAAGCTTCAGCAAACCACATATCCAAGGCTGATTTCGATAAAATCAATGAACGTAGCCTTGTTGAAACACAAGATATATTGATGAGTATGATAGGGACTATTGGTTTAATATCTTATATTCCATATGAAACTGTTGACTTTGCCATAAAAAATGTGGCATTGTTCAAAACCTCTCATACACCTGAACTCGCATATTATTTTCTTTGCTACCTTAAAAGTGAGAAGACATTACAACATATTGGGAAATGTCTTGCGGGTAGCACTCAAAAATATATCAGTTTAGGTGAATTACGCAAAATGCCTATATATTCGCCAACAACCAATGAAATACGAGAGTTTAACTGCCTTGTAAAGCCAATGTTTGAGAAAATTGTATCTCGCACCTACGAAAATGCTCTGCTTGCAGAAATGCGTGATTCACTATTGCCAAAACTTATGTCCGGCGAATTGGATGTCTCCAAAATTGACATCTAAGCCGCTAAATTATTGTTTATGGCATTATTGAGTGCAATTTTTTCATCTATCGGATTAAGGCAAGAAAGTATTGTTTCTTGCTCTACCAATGACGGAATATCAAATTCAAGTCTATTAAGAGTTTCAGTTCTCAAGCTTGGAATTGTTGTCCCCTCATTATAGTTATTTAAGTCAATAAGCGACATAACATAATAAAGATACTTAGGAAGTACAATATCCGTATTTACGATGGTGTAGAAAAGCGTGTCAACTGTCCAAAACGGATGCTCTACATACTTAACTTTTCCTATTGTGCCTTTTCTTCCAATCAATACAGAAGGTTTATCATAAAGAGCGGTTGTCGCATACCCCATCAGTCCACCAGTACCATAGATAGGAATGTTTCCACTTTCTGAAAGAACTTTTTTTTGATTCTTTCCGTATTTAATAGTTGCCAAGTCGGAAAGAGCGTATCTATTAAATTTCATATCCAATCGCCCCCAGTTTCTTACGTATTTCGTCCTCCAGTTCGTGAGACTTTGCAAACATCTCCGATAATTCAGAAGTAAGACGGGTCATCTTTTCTTCAAACGGTTCTCCGTCATCCTCAACTTCTTCAATACCGACATATCTGCCCGGTGTCAAAATGAAGTCCTGCTTTTCGATTTCCTGAAGGTCGACAACAGCACAGAAACCTTTTACATCTTCGAGAGTGCCATCTTGAAACGCCGTAAATGTATCTGCCAACTTTTGAATATCATCATCGGTAAAATCTCTGTGCTTACGGTCAACCATATAACCCATTTTGCGGGCGTCGATAAAGAGGGTTTTGCCTTTTTGCTTTTTGTTCTTGGTAATAAACCAAAGCGTAACAGGAATGGTAACGCTGTAAAAGAGCTGAGTCGGCAGAGCGACGATGCCTTCCACAAGGTCAGCCTGAATAATGTTCTTTCTGATTTCTCCCTCGCCGCTGGACTGAGAGGACAACGCACCGTTAGCAAGTACAAGACCGATTTTCCCATTCGGTGCAAGGTGGTGTATCATATGCTGAATCCACGCATAGTTGGCATTGCCGGCAGGCGGTGTTCCGTATTTCCAACGAACATCTTCTTTGAGCTTTTCCTGTCCCCAGTTGGAAAGATTGAAAGGCGGATTTGCCATAATGAAATCTGCTTTCAGTGTTTTATGTAAGTCATTGAAGAATGTATCTGCTTGATATGCACCGAAGTCAGCATCAATGCCACGAATAGCCATATTCATTTTAGCCATTTTCCAAGTGTCAGCATTGGACTCCTGACCGTAAACGGCGATTTCTCCACGCTTGCCGCTGTGTGCCTGAATGAACTTCGCACTCTGTACGAACATACCGCCCGAACCACAGCAAGGGTCATATATACGACAGTTCTTAAACGGCTTTAAGATAGCAACGATTGTTTTAACAATACTTGCCGGGGTATAGAACTCGCCACCCTTAACACCTTCGTAAGCGGCGAACTGCTGAATACAATACTCGTAAGTTCTGCCGAGAAGGTCTTTGCTTTCCTCTGTGTCGCCCATATCCATATTAGTGAACAAGTCAACAACATCACCCAAAACACGCTTGTCCAAATCAGGGCTGGCATAGTTTTTAGGAAGTACATTTTTAAGGGTAGTGTTTTCCTTTTCAATGGCTCTCATTGCTTCATCAATGACAGTTCCAATTTCAGGGGTATGCGCCACAGAAGCAATCTTGCTCCAACGAGCGTCCTCCGGTACGAAGAAGATGTTGTCCTCTGCGTATGCGTCCTTATCATCTTCAAAACCGTCGCCCTCATCAACAAGCTGCTGATAGCGTTTTTCAAAAGCACTTGAAATATAACGCAGGAAAATAAGACCTACGATAACCTTTCTATATTCTGCTGCGGGAATATGTCCCCAAAGGACACACGCTGCGTCCCAAATCTGTTTTTCAAATCCGATATTTGCATTATTACTCGATGCCATTAACATATCCTCCTATAAAATCAAGTAAACCATAATACATAACTTTTTTATTACTCATCTAAAATAACTTCGCATATATCTCCGATGTCACAGTGAAATACCTGACATATCCTCATCAATACTTCAAGAGATACTGGCTCATTCTTATTTATCTTCGTTGCAGCGTATGATGTGATTTCGGCTGCACGCATTAAATCCTGTCTTTTCATTTGATTGTCAATCATAAGTTTTTGAAGTTTGTTATAGCATATCTTCATCAGTAACACCTCTTCATCTTATAATTCTTCTTCGTTACAGTTAACCATTTAATATTATATATTAAATTTTCAGGCATTTCAAGATTTCGGACAGAAATGTAACCTTTCAGACACTAAGGTGTCACTTTTTACAAACACCTAATACAACTCTTTTAAAGAATAATAAAAAAGAGATGCCGAAGCACCTCAATTATACATTCTATTATTAACATTCAATGCAATCATTGCTATGACCTTTTCTATCGGCGGCTCTTTTCCGTCCGGTGCAACTGCTTTCCAAAAAGCGATTGCTTCCGGTTCAGCACTTTTCATTGCTTCCCGAATGGCAAACTGCATTTCCTCTTTTACTGCTTTTTCGGTTGTTCCATTTTCTTTCGCTATTTGTCTGAAAATGTCGTTCACTTCTACTTCCTCCTATGTCTATTAGTATGTATCTATCACTGACAGTTGTTGTTATAGCATATTCTCTCTGTCGAAGTCCCGAAAAATTTGTCGATAGCAGAAATTTTTTATACTGAAAAAAAATAAAGCTCGTCGATTAGGACGAACTTCTGTGTTTTATGGAAGTATTTGCTTTGACTGCTTCACAAGTGTATCTATGACTTCATAAATTCTGTTTCTATCTTCAGGAACAAGTTTTTCAAGCTTCTCATTCAGCATTGAGTTCTTGACTGTATATCCCGTTTCCAGAACATCTGTAAGAACCATATCCGATGATACACCTAAAGCATTTACTATCTTTATGAAAGTTTCGAGTGACGGAATTTTCTCTCCACGCTCAACCATACCAATATAATTTGTTGTCAAATCTGTTTTCTCAGCCAAATCTTCTTGGCGTAATTTCCTCGCAAGTCGGAACTTTCTTATATTCTTGCCGATTGTATCGAGCTTCATCACATCACCTCCCCTAGTGTGTTTCCATAACTAATAGTATAGGTTAAGTCGATTTTAAATCACACGCACCCAAAGGAAGTCAAACCAACTATTAGTGATGATTCCCAACTATTTTTATGTTATACTATAAAAGTAGTAATTCACGATTGTTAATGGCGAACGACAAATCACAACCCAAGAGCCAAGTTAAACAATCTCCAAAAAAACTTAGGGGTAAAAAGGAATGGAAGAAAGAAAAATAATATTCAGTAAGCGTTTCAAGAAATATAAGTTCATGAATTCTGATACAGAATCCAAAGACGATGCTGATTACGATGCCGCTATTTCACAAGTCAGTGATTTCTTTGAATATATGCGAAAGAACCGCAAAAGTGTTCCTGATGAAGAAAGAATCGCCAATAAAGATAAGTTCATTAAAACCGTAGAAGAATTATCTAACACCTATAAAATTGATGTAGATTTAGAAGAATTTAGCGAAGGTTATGTAGCACACATCTATCTTGATTATGGTTGCTACAACGGATATATTAAGAAGCTGCTAGCAATGTTGTTTATCCTTGCCGATGATATTTCCTTTTTAGATGGCAAAAAAGAAGATGCCGATATGCTTTTCAGTTTCACTTATCACACACATCATATTTTCCTAAAAGACAGAGAAACAACCGATTTCTCATAATGTACCCGATGGCTACTCAACTGAGCAGCCATCTTTTCGATTTTCCAGACACCGTCTGGAATTTTTAATATGCCGGAATACCGTATCCATAGATATTGCTGCTTCCGACTGTGTACTGTCTTTGCTTGCAGGCGTCGCCTGAGTTGCCCTCTACGGTATAAACTGTACCATTCTCACATTTCTCTACAATACCAACGTGGTCTGTTGTACCGTCGCCTTCCCAATCAAAGAAGATAATATCTCCTGTCTTTGGTTCATATGTGCGGTCTTGCCATTTTCCATTTGACTTAAACCAGTTTGCACCCTCCACACAACCTGCAAATTTCGGAACAAGTCCGCTTTCAATATACCCGCATTGGTCAGCACACCAAGATACGAAGCAGGCACACCATTCCACTCGACTGTCAAAACCATACCAACTCCAGTAAGGTTGTCCTCCCTGATTGCCTAGCTGCGTCAAGGCAACCTCAACAATCGCCTGATTACCTCCGACAGTAAAGGCTCGCCCATACGGATAGTACCTCAGAACGTGAGCCGGATATTGGGTATCTCCATAACTATCCCAACCAAGCCTTTGTGCCTGCTGAGTGGAAAACTCCACTGCATTGGCATAAGAATAACCGCCATACTTTGATTTTGCCCAAGAGATATATCCATTACCGAAGTTGTAGCCTTGCAAAGCAAGTTTAATATGCTCCATATCTATCGGACTTTCCACTTCTGCCGAAGTAAGAGCCGCTTTCAATTCCTGAACTCCACACTGGATAGAATATTCAGGGTCTTTAATTCCATTGGGTTCGTGTGGATACTTCGTATTGAAACTTCCTTCTGCTGCCTGCATAGGGTCAAGTCCCCTGCCGCCGCTTTCCTGCATCATAACCGCCTTGATAAGTTCTACATACTCAGGAATGCCGTACTCTTTGGCATATTTCTGTATGATAGGTTCATAGGCTTCTACCTCTGCACTTACCGGAGTATAGGAATTACTGTCACTTCCTCCTCCAAACATTGCTACGGCAGCACCAAACAACACGACAATCATAATAATCAGCACCGCTATCCAACCGCCTGCTGCGATTGCTGCTACAAGTGCTTTTGTCCCTGCAATAATCGCTTTGACTGTCGCAACAGTAGCTTTCGCTGTGGCTTTAACGGTATCTGCTGTGGCTTTCGCCGCTTTCTTTGCCGTCTGAGCCGCTTTCTGTGTTGCTTTGGCTGTTGTTTTTGCTGTTTTCTGTGCTATAATGGCAGCTTCTTTTGTGGTCTTAATAGAAGTCTTTGCCGTTTGTTCTGCGGTCTTGACCGACCTTTGAACAGTATTGGTTGCACCTTTCGATACGGTCTTGACTGTCGAATTTCCTGCTGACCTTGCAGACTGCTTAATTGTTTTCTCCGTATGCTCTAGAGTTCGGATACTCTGTTTTCCGACAGGATTGACCGATTGTTTCTGAAGCTGTTTTTCTGCACGCTTGGTCTTGAAATTCTCAATTCCCGTTTTGGCTTTCTGATAATTCTGTCTTGTTTCACGCACACCCCATCTGCCGACTTTATCCGCACGGTATGCAGTTTCGTGAACAGTCCTATCCGTTGCCGCTTCGATTTTATCGGAAGCATATTCCTCTGCGGAATTTTCCGAAGCGTTAGTGGAATGTTCTGCCTTATCTTTCGTCATTACATAGGCTTTCTTCATTCGCTCCGTGGCAACTGCTGCCTTATTTATGGTCTTGATTGTACCTTTGCTTGTATCTCTTGTTTTTATATCAGCCATCGGTTTCCTCCTTTCTCGAAAAATAATAGAGAGTGGGGTTTAATCCACTCTCTTAGCGACAACAACAAGCCTGCCATTGTTTCTTGAATATTCACAAGTAGAAAGAGAAATCAGCTTGTCGCCATATTCTGCCGATACTCCGGTATCATACAAAGAAAGTTCCTTGCACTTAGCAACATACGCATCAAACTCTGCCGCATTTTCTGCGTCCGTAAACTCATAATACTTAAAGCTATCGGAGCTGTCTGTATAAACGACTGTCTTAAAGACTGCAATCACTTCATACTGGTGTCTGTCCGTCAGTGTATCAAAGGTAATAGTCTTATGACCTTCCCAAAAGCTCTTGTTTCTGTACTTCATCAGTCCCGTAAACATCGAACCGTCATTCATATGGTGTCCGTATATAATGATGTTGTCTGAAGGCTTCTGCACATCACAATTTTCCTGCACATATGGACAGCCATAAGCGGAATAGGTCTTATCAAACTTGTGCTTCAGGTAGAAGTTCGGCTCATTTACAGACTGCACGACCGGATAGTTGATATTGGTATCCTCAACCTTTATCCAACCCACCATATCCTCATTCTGCCGATAGAGTTCAAGATATTCCGCAAGATAGTCCTTATCTTCCGAAAACGTCACGCCCTCATTTTCCTTTGGCGGCTCGTCCTCCACAATCTCCGCAAGGTTATCATAGACTTCATTCTGCTTGGCAGAGTCAATGTGATTACGGATAATAAAGAAGGTGCTTACAGACAACACTACCGTAAACACCATCGCAATAATAATATAGATTTTTCTGCTCATTTTCTCTTACCTTTCCATATCGTTTCTCTTAGGTGGAGTCAAATCTCTGCAATACTCCGGATACCTCAACTTGATACCCTCCATGAAATACGGAGCATATCCACAACAGAACAGTTCCTCCGGTGTATAGAGATTTTCCCTGCCTTCTTCCGTAAATCCATTCCAGAGATTAAAGGCAAGGTGGCAGACCTTGACTGTGCCACTTGTCTGCCAACCGCCGTGCATACCTTCCGGTATGATGCAGTCCCTCTTAAAATCAAACATCTTTCCGATGTTCATTCTCGTTTCTTCTGAAATACCCATCACATAGAAAAACGCTCTGTGATAGCAGTCGTTTACTTTGCACTTATCCAGATTTTCCAATACAAAATCTCTGTGTGCAGCATTGCGAAATTGAATCTTAGACATTGTAAATCCCTCCTTACGCTTCGCCCGGCTTGGTCGTCATCAGTTTATAAAGTTTCGTGTTCTTAGGGAATTTGTTTGCAAACGGTACAAGCGAACTTCCCACCTTGATAAGTCCGTGTCCTGCTTCCACATTCGTGATATAGGACATCTGAAGGTCGGAAATATTCAGAAGTTTTGCAAGCTCAAGCCTGTCTGTGGAAGCCTGATTCAGCATAATAATGAACTCTGAGTTTGCAAGCATTGTTCTCGCTGTGTGGCTCTGCAAAAGGTCATCGACATTCTGAGTGATTCCACTTGCGTATGCACCGTATTTTCTCACACGCTTCCACAAGGTAAAGAGGAAATTTGCAGAGTATTCGTGCTGGAACAGAAGATAAATCTCATCAATAAAGATAAAGGTATTCTTACCCTTTGCACGGTTCTGTGTGATACGATTCAGGATAGAGTCAAGGACAACAAGCATACCAATCGGCATAAGCTGTTTACCCAAATCAAGAATGTCATAGCAGATAAGGCGGTTATTGGTATCCACATTCGTCTGCTTTGCAAAGGTGTTCAGAGAACCGTGTGTAAAAAGCTCAATAGCAAGTGCCAGTTCCTTTGCTTCCGGTTCGTCCTGCTGCAAAAGTTCTGCCCTGAAATCCTGCAAGGTCGGTATATGCCCTTGATAGTCATTCTGCTGATAACTGCGGTACACGCTTGCCGTACAACGGTCAATGATAGACTTCTGCTTTGCTCCGAGATTAGTTCCTCCGATAAGCTGTTCACAAAGGGACATGATGAACTCGGATTTCAAAATGACAGGGTTTGCACCGTCGCCGTAATCCTTATTCATATCCATTGCATTGATGTGATTATCGGAAGTAGCAGAAATATTGATTACCTCTCCGCCCATTGCATTGACAAGCTGTGAATACTCTCGCTCAGGGTCGATAATGATAATATCCGCATCCGAAGAAAGCACCTGATTGATGATTTCTCCCTTTGCCGCAAATGACTTACCGCCACCAGATACACCGAGAATAAAGGAGTTACCATTCAAAAGCTGCTTACGGTCTGCGATAATCATATTTTTGCTGATAACATTCTGACCGTAATAGATACCGTTCTCGTGGAAAATATCCTGCACCCTGAATGGGATAAATACCGAAAGGCTCTCTGTTGTAAGTGTTCTGAACGCATCAATCTTTCTTGTTCCAAACGGCATTACCGTGTTGAGTCCATCTACCTGCTGAAATCTCAGTGTTGCAAACTGGCAAAGATGTTTTCTTGCTGTGGTAAGCAATGCTTCCGTATCATTCTCAAGCTGTTCCTTACTGTCTGCTGTAATAACCATTGTGATAACAGCGAACATCATTCTCTGGTCACGGGTCGTAAGGTCATCGAGGAACTCTTTCATTTCTTTCTTCTGCTGCTCCATATCATACGGAACAGTTGCAGAGAAGTTGTTATTGGCATTCTGCCTACGCTGCCAGTTTGTGATATTGGTTTCCACACCAAGCAGACGGTTCTCTGCTTCCTTTACTGCTTCATCAGTTGGAACGGGAACAATATCAATGGACATCATCAGATTTCTGTTCATATCCGTAAGTTCCGCTACCATACTGTCTTTGATATAGGACGCATATTCACGAAGAAAAAGGACTCTTCCATAACGGTTTCCCATCTTGAAATAGTCCTTTTCAAATTCCATTGTGTCGGGGCAGATATAATCCTTAAAATCGTGTCCCTTTTTTCTTGTTTCCTTAATATCAAAGTGGAAAGAGCTTTCTTCTCCCACACGATAGAAGTCGTGGAAAATACGAAGTCTTTCGTCTGTTTCCAGTTCCACACACTTACTTCCAAGCCTGCCGAAGTGAGCAATCAAATCTGCACCGACACGGGCAAAATAAGTTCTTGCGTCCTCCACACTCTTTTTGTTGATGGAAATGGTAATATACTTATCCTGAACAATAGAGTTTGCCCCCGTTGCCTTATCAAGAAGCATTTTGTTGTATTCCTCTCGATATTCGTCCAGATTATCTCCGGTTGTCGGAATAAGAATTGTCTGCTCAAAATCCAGTCTGTTGAGCCGACGGTTATTGATTGTGATTTTTGTCGTCGCACCACTGTCAAGTGAGTTCAGAAGTTCGGAATATTCAAGAAACATCGCTTCCTTATCTTCACGGCTTGCCACTGCATAGTTAATATCCGTAAAGCGATAAGTCTTTGAATATTTATCCTTTCCCACTTTGAAAATGCCATCATCAAAGATAGCCGCCACGGGAATCACGTCCTGCACCCCTTTCGGTACAACAAATTTTTCTTTGTCCTGCTTAAACAAATTTGTAAGAGTCTTAATCATTTGACTTCAATACCTCCTTCTGCTTCTGTTCAATGCTTGGCTTCATCAGTTCGTAATACACATTGGTAGAATGAAACACCAGCTTCTTCGGCATTAAAAACTCCGACTTTATCCACGCATAGATTGCTTTCTCTGCGGTCATACCGTTGTACTTCACAAAACCAAGTGCCGCAAACGGGGCAGCACCCAAAATGCACACCCACGATACGGTTTCCGTGCCAACATACGGTCTGAGCAAGAAATACAGTCCTACCGCAACGCCACAAGCAAGAACAGAAAAAATGAACTGTCTGAGCGACAGTCCAAAAAACATTGACTCTGTATAATTTCTGATTTCACGGTTAATTTTTACTTCCATATCTGTTTCCTTTCCTGCGGTTTCGGTCGTTCTCCCTCCCGCATTTATCATTCAGGCAAAAGACTTTGCCCTTCCGTTTACCGCCATAGTAAACACATTTCTTACAATCTCTTTGGTTCATCTCAAAATCTCTCCTTAAAGTCCCATCATTTCTCGGATAATACGGTCAGACATCTTTACCGCACCGACAAGAACGAGCATATTAAATACCAGTTCCCCAATATATGCCCACACCTGCGTAACTGCTGCTGCATCAGGATTAACCACTGGCGGCGATGAAGCAAATACGGAGAAAATAATACAAGCAAGTACAATGACTGCCCCCTCAAGCAGAACTGCACAATAGCTCTTGATAAAACTCTTGCCTACATTCTGTGTCGGTTCTCCTGCAAATGTGGAAAGTGGTATCGGTGCAAGTGCTGTGTACATATAAAGTTTAAAAAATCGTCCATACACTGTCATTATCAGAATGAACGACAGCACCGTGATAAATAATCCTCCGATAAGCGTTACCGCCCACAAAGGGATACTCTCAAAAAATCCGCAATCCTCTATGGTCGTTACCATCTCTGCGGATAAGGTCGTCTGTTCCGGAGTTCCAAATCCGGCAGCATTCATAATGGTTGAAATCGTCCCTTGCACGATATTAAATAATGCAAGCATAAGCTCCATTCCGTATGTGATAACACCTTTCGCCAATGCAAAACGGACAAAGAGTTTTAAAGCGTGTTCCGGTTTCTTCACATCTGTAAAACTTCCGCAGGTCTTTACCATACCTATCACGAAAAACAATACAAGCAATGCAAGCCCGATAGCCTGAACTGCACCATTGATGTCAACGATAACCTTCCAGATATTCCCGCCCTTAAAGTTCTGCGGTGTAGTTGTGATGAGTGTCCATATTTCCGACAGTTTTTCATTCCAAGTTTCAAGGGCATTTTCAAGATTTTGAACTACCCAGTTATCACTCATTCAAAGCACCTCCTTACAATTAAGGGGTGTCCCGTAACTTGGCACACCCCTCGATAACTGTGTAACTCTTATCTTAGCCTGTGATAAGAGTAAGGATTTCTTTCGCAAAAGTGATAATGACACCGCCCGCAAGAGTCAGGAAGCCATTGGCTCTCTGAGAAGGGTCGTGAGATTTGAGTGAAAGACCGACCTGCACGATACCAAAGCCAAGCAAAATCATACCGATGGCACGGATAAGTCCGAAGATAAAGTCAGACAAATTATTAACTACGGTAAGCGGGTCATTCGCTGCAAATGCAGTCGTTGTCATTCCAAGTGCCAACGCACCGACAATGACCATTGTGCAGTAAGCACGGAAGCCTTTCTTGACCTTTCCGGTCATAGGCAGTTTCTTTGTTTCCTGAGTGTCAGTTGCTTTTTTCTTAAAAATAGTCATAGTTGAATACCTCCAAAATTTAATTTGTTTGATTGTTTATGAACAGAGCTTCCATCTCCTCATCGGAAAGAAGTTCCCAGTTCGTTTCTTCCATTTCCTTTTCAGGAAGTGTTGCAGGGTCAATGTCCCAAATGGCAATCGAAGCAATATCTTTTGTGACTTCTCCGTGCTTATAAGGACTTGCCTTTCCGTCTGTGGTAAGTGCCACATTCGGGTGTTTCATAATGTCATATTTGAAATCCATAATGGGTCTTTCCCCACGGATAAATAAAATAGCGTACTGATTATCGAGCATACGCACCTCATCAGGAGTAAGTAACTCTCTGCCGCTAATCTGATAGTTGGTGGAATAGTTACCGCTTCTTCCGGTACTCTTTCCGAACGTGTTGGTATCAATGGTTTCCTTGCCCAACAGCTCCGACACATATTTATGGGTTGACTGCTCATTTCCACCAAGGTAAAGAAATTCATCGCAGTTACCCACAATGCTCTCCCACTGTTTTTCAAACAAGGCTTTAAGCTGTGCCAAGTTCTGTAAGATGATGCTTACCGATACACCACGTGAACGCATAACCGACAGTATCTTGTCGAAGTCGTCCGGCAGTGAAACATTGGCAAATTCGTCCATCATAAAATGAACAGGCATCGGCAGACAGCCGCCGTGGATATGGTCGGCTGCATAAAACAACTGCTGAAAAAGCTGTGTGTAAAGAATGGATACCAAGAAGTTGAAACTAGAGTCGTTATCCGGTATCAATGCAAACAGTGCCACCTTTTTCTCTCCGAGTGACTGCAAATCCAGTTCATCGGCAGAAGTAAGAGCAGCAAGACTTTCCAAGTTAAACTTTTCAAGCCTTGCTGCAAGGGTTATCTGTATGGATTTTAATGTTTTGGAAGAACCGGAATGATAAGAGTGGTAATACTTCAAAGCAATGTGGTCAGGATTATCTATCATCAAATCCGAAAACAGATTATCAAGCGGAGAAGGACTTGGGTCGTCCTCATCCTCAATCGCCCCGGCTCTGAGCATTTCCATTACCATTGCAAAATTTTGTTCTTCCGGCGGTGCTTCATAGTGCAGATAAAATACAAGTGCAAGCAGAAGCATTGACGCTGCCGTATCCCAAAACGGGTCATTACTCTGTGAACCTTTCGGAGTGGTACTCTTGAATAGATTGGTTACGAGCTTCTGCACATCATTGTCATTCTGCAAATAAACAAACGGATTGTAACAATGGCTTTTCTCCATTGAAATCAAATCAAGCACACGCACTTCGTAACCTTTCTTCTCAAGAAGATGTCCCGTATCTCGCAGGATTTCCCCTTTCGGGTCTAATATCACATAGCTGTTTCTGGCAGCATTCATAATATTAGGCTTTGCATAAAACCTTGTCTTACCTGCACCGGAGCCGCCGCACACAAGCGTATTCAGATTTCGTCTGTGCTTCTTGGCATTAAGCCCAATGCACACATTCTGAGTCATCAGCTTATTTTCTGACAGCGGCTTTTGTCGGTACTTTTTATCAATGGCTCTGACATTGCCCCATTTGGCAGAACCGTGTTCCTCTCGTCTGCGGTAATTCTTTCTTGTTGAGAAATAAATCCCGATACCCATTCCATAGCATAAAAGTAAAATGAGGACAGTTTTCAGGCTGTCCCCACATAATTTTATGGAAAATGGATTATCAAAAAGTGTCGCAAGATTGGCTGCTATCTCCGGCAATCCTCCGCTTATGGAAGGTGCAATCAGAAGTGCCAGCCATATGACCGGAACGATACCGACAATGGATAAAATAATGGCAGTCTGCCTGTCATTATCTCGCTTCATCTGAGCGTTTCCTTTCAATCACTTTGAACTTTTTCAATGGGGCATTTCCGACTTTTACAAGCAGGTCGTCTACTGCGTCTGCGGACTTGCCTTCCTCCATCAACTTTGTTTTCTCATCGTTTAAGGAGCGAATGACAACACCGTGTTCGTAATCGTCCAAAGCAATGTGGTAGAGTTTTTCTTTTTTCATATCTGCCCTCCGTTATCTCTCATAGTCCTTTGAACGCTCCTGCTTTTTGCGGAACATTTCATCAGAGATATGACTGTGAATTTCTGCCATTGCATTTCGTGTCTTGGAAAGCTCCGCACGGATTTCTTTCGGCTCTTTGGAAGCCAGTCCCTCCGGAATACGGTTAATTGCAAAATTCTGTGTATCTACTCCATACTTCTTGCAAAGCATATATCCGATACACACTGCCTGAAAGCCCATATCCCTGCGGCTGTAACTTTCACTGTTGATAGAAAGCTGTGCGTGTCCGAGTTCCTGAGCGACACACTGGGCAACTGCTACGCTGTCGCCCACATTACGCTTCACATACAAGGTCTGCTTTTCATTATTATAGAAAGCTGCCATATTCGGATACGGAAGTTCATCGGTTGCCGCAACCTCCACCGGAGATACATCAAGCATTGTCGTGATAAGTGCTTTCGGGTCACGGTTTGCTGATACTGCCGGAGCTTTTCTTCCATTTGTCTGCGTAACATCAAATACCTTTTTGACATTGTAGGAAATACCCGGAGAACCATCTGCTCTTGTGTATTCCACTGGTTCAAGAATAGAAATACTCTTTGCCCCTTTGGTAATCTTCACATTGTCCTTACCCCAATCATCAAAATCTTTAAGCTGTGTCGCCTGCGGATACTGACTGTAAATAAGGAGAGCATTTGCTGCGGAATATCTGTCCATTCGACTCTGCGTATCAAGAAAGCTCTTGAACTTCTCAGGGTCATTCACAATCTCACGGGCAGCGTCATCAATCATCTGATAGACTTTTTCTTTTTCTGCTCGCTTCTTTTCCGCATACTCCTCTTTGGATAATCTTGGCTGAGTACCGCCAGCCTTTGCGGGTTTGAAATCATTTGTCATAGTGAATTACCTCTCTTTTGTTTTGGGTTTCTTCTTCGGCTGACGGTGTACCGTCTGACCGTTTTTCTGCTGCGGCTTCTTACCGTCTTTCTTAACCTCCGGCTCTTTACGCTCTGCTTCTTTTTGCTGTTTTGCCTGTGCCTTGTAACGGTCAAGTTTCTCTTTGACCGATGGCTTTTCTACTGGCTTTGCAACACCCTTATCAGATTGCGTTTCTACCGGCTCTGAGTTTTGCCTTGACAGAGGGCTTTTGTCTGTTTTGGCGACTGAGGGGTTTGCGTTTGCTCGCTCCTCTTTCTGCATTGGATTTCTGACCGCTTCTTCCATAATGATTTCACTCTTGGATTTGGTCGGCTTTTCTTTCTCAACCGCTTCACGGTCTGCGATAGCCTTCTCTGCTTCACTGACAATCGAAGCCTTATCCACCTTGCCAAGTTCAAATCTTTCAACGATACGCTGAATTTTAGAAGCGTCCTCTGCTCTTGCAATAATATCTACCGGAGCGTTCTCTCCCTTTGTGTTCTTATCTCTGAGGACACAATAAAGAACGCCATAGCGTTTTGCCTGTTCGGTAAACTTCTTCAAGTCCTTTTGCGGAATGGAAAAGACTTTCAGCTCCTTGCCTGACTTAATCATATTGGTAAGCCTTGCTTTACCCTTCGTCTTTTGTTCCTGCTTCAGAACCGATACCAAAAGCAATGCGATATTCTTCGCCGCCGAACCGCTTAATCTTGCAGCAACTTCAAATCCTTCAAGCGAAAGCCTAACGACCTGCTCTGCTGCGTCACCACCGTTGTTCATAGCGTGATTTCTCCTTTCTCTGCTGTTTTTGTTCCTCTGTTTCGATATGCTCAAGGTTTTCTTCCATAACCTTTGACCTCTCCGCAATATCCTCGCAGAGTTTTACTTCCCGTCGGAGTTTTTTTAATTCTCCGTTGATAGAAGCGATTTCATCTTTTGCCGCCTGAAGCTGACCATCATCAATATTTGTTCTTCTCTTTTTTCGGAGATGTGTTCTTCCGGCAATCAGATTTTTCATCTGCTCCTCTAAGGAAGTCTTATATGAAAAAAGCTGTTCGTCCGTGGAAATATTTTCTCGTCCGAGCAGCCTTACTTCATCAGTAATCTTATCGAGCTTCATCAAATCATCTTTCAAAAGATAATGAAGCCTTGCGTTATTCTGTTTCTTATACTTGGGCAGATAACCGAGTCTGTAACAGTAATACAGATACAGCCCATAAAGTCCGCCTTTCTTTTTCAGCTTCTGCCCTCTGGTCTGCATACGGTACTGTCTTGGTTTATAAGTCGCCCTCTGGAACGGCTCAATCTCTGCCCATCTGTCACGATTTTCTTTGATACGCTCTACAATCCGGTCATTGGTATAATCTGCTCCGAGATTTTTCAGTCGTATCGGCTTATCGTATCCCTTTGGAATGACCGTCCAGTATTTTCGGCTTGGACTTAGGTTATAGGCATATCCCATTTCCTTGAGAGCAAACTGAAATTCTTTCAGGGTCTTGCTATGGTCGATAGCATAATCAATGGCTTCTTTTGCAACCGAATAGCGTGTCGGCATACCTGCCTTTTCTTTCATCGTCAGATAATCCGACTGCTTACTGCGGTTCGGATTCGGGTCATAGTAAAGTCCGTACTTCTCACAAATTCTGTCTGCAACTTTTCGGAATTTGAACCACGCTTTTTCCTCGCCCCACAAATGTTTGCCATCGACAAAAGAAATAGAGTTGATGACAAAATGGCAATGCAGGTGCTTTGTGTTCAGGTGGGTTGTCACAACGACCTGAAATCTTTTACCCCACACTTCATTTGCAAATTCCATTCCGATTTTCTGTGCCATCTCAGGAGATATATCTGTTTCCTTGAAACTCAAATATCCGTGATAGGCTTGGATACCTTCTGTCTTTTGGTACTGTTCCTTAACTGTTATGAACTGTTCACGGGCAATCGCCACATTACAGTTGATACCCTCAACATAAAATTCTCGCTCTGTTTTTTCTTCGTCCTTTGCATAAGCAATAACATCAGCAAGAGCCTGATACTGTTCCGGTGAAAACTCCCTTTTGATATTTGCAGAAGTCTTTTCGGGATTGGTTGCATAGTCAATGACCTGACCAAGCCTTTCTGTTACCGACCACAACTTTGTTACTGCCATTTCATTTCGCTCTGATTTGGACGAAGATATGTCCTCTCAATCTCTGACTGGAACTTATTCCACTTTGCAGCTTCATTCTTCAGCATAGGTGCGTCAATGAAACCAAGTGTATTCGCTTTGGCAGCAAGCTGATTGATGTTATTACCGATAGAGGAAAGTTCCCTCATCACATCATAGAAACGGTCATCGGGTTTCTCTTTCGGTTCGTAACCTCTGATAAGTAAACGGATAAGTCCTGCTTCGGAAAGACAAGCCTTCTTTGCCTTAGCTGCCAAATCCTGTGCTTCCTTGCGGTTAAAGCGGACAATCTTCTGAATGTTTCTCTTTCTCATAATCAGTATCTTCCTTTCTCTTTACTCTGCAATCTTTGTTAATCTGGAATAAGCACATCATCGTAACGCCAAGACAACTGCTGAGCAGTGTCCCAGCGGCGATAAGTAATAACTCTCTCAAATCAAGTTCTCCTTTCTCACGGGGTATTAGGGGCAACCCCTAACGAGCCTTTTACCGTTTGGGAAACTGTGTTTATCCAAATGGTCTGCTCGCTAAGAATAAACATCTCCTCCGGGTTGCCCCGTTCTCAGTCTACTATCTCTCATAATCCTTTGATTTCGGCTTAAAAGGTTCAGCCACGATATTGCCGCCCACTTCCTTAGAAAAGCGTTCGGGATACTTGAACTGTTCCTTGTATTTCTTCATCATATCGTCCGGCAAGCTCTGAAAACTCTCACTCTCAGGCGGTGCATAACAGATAAAGAATTTGCCGCAGATAATATCTACCATCTCTTTCTTATCATTGTCCTGCACATAAACTGCACGGTTAAGCGGAAGTCCTCTCATCTTTCCTTCCTCATTACAGATGATTGCAACGTCATCGTCATAGGGCATATATTCCTCAATATCCCCGCCGACAACCTCCTGCATTGCTTCCAGACTGTCGTCAATTACAATTTCCTTTGGGTATTTTTCCGGTTCTACCAAGAGAACTTTAATCTTAGAATCATTCATCGTTCTTCATTCCTTTCGTGTGTTTTTTTATTGTAAATTCCCATCCGCATACAAAGAAAATCGTTGAAGTCCTTACCTGCTTTTGGTGGCTCATCAACGACTTCATACTTATCCGGCAGAATAGTTTTTAAGGTCTGTGCTGCCTTTCTGCCCGCTATATCATTGTCAAAATGGATACGGATTTTCCTGACAGATGGGTTACTGCCAAGATACTTTTCCAGTGCAATCGGCACTTTACTGTCCTCAATTTTCTTTGCCGGAGAATACACCCCGGACAGCGAAACAAAGCTCATTTCTTTCCAATCCTGCCCGTTCAGCTTCGCAAGCGTGGCATAGGATAACAGGTCTATGGCACACTCAAAGAGGTGTACTTCCTCCAAGTTTTCCTTACCAAGCCGAAAAGAATAATCTTTTTTACTGCCACTGCAATCGCCCATAATCCTACGCTTATTCGTGGAACGGTAGGCTGCATATTTCGGCTCTTTCTTCTCGTCATAGCCTACAAACACAACATTATGATACGGCAGGCTCTCAAAGATAAGGTCATTAGAGATACAGTAATTGATGATTTCAAAATCTATTCCTCTCCCGAAAAAATACTCTGTAATCACTCTGTTGGAAGAACATTTTTCAGGGAGAAGAAGCGGTTTATTTTCCTCTTTTGGCTGTGGCTTTTCATAGACCGGAGCCTGAATCGATGTGTGTCCGATAATGGTTTCCACCGCTTCAAGGAAGCTGTAACCTTTGACCTTAATCAGATAATCCAAAGCACTCCTGCCACCGATACCTCTCGACCACCATATCCATTTCCCGTTTGAAATCTTCAAACTATCGTGGGTTCTTGTGCAATAGGTGTTACCTGAAAACTTAACCAGCTCATACGGTTCATAATTTATCAGGTAGGTTAATAAGTCCATCTGCTTCGCCTGAATGATTAACTCAGGTGCGATAAATGGCATATCGACCACCGCCTTCCTGTTTATCTCTCATACGATTTCTCCTTTCTGCCGCCGACTGCTTCGCCCTCATCAGGCTCTCCGCCGACAATCTCATTTTCCTTTTTATCCATATTGAGCAGGATATTCAGCTCATCAAGTCGGGCAGTTTTTGCCCTCAATTCTTCCTCCTTTGCAAACGGCTTTTCGATTTCCTGCTTCGCTGTTTCAAACTGCTTCTCCGTATTTTCAAGGCTGTTTTTCGTATCAGCAAGTGCTTCCTCAAAGCGTTCTATGCCGTTATCTATTCTCACGATATTACCGTGAGCATCATCGCCAAGCGGTACATCTCTGCTCGTTTCGCCTTTCAATTTCACAACATAATTACGCTGCACCGTATCAAAATACAGTTCCATTTGAAAGCCACGGTACTCGCCAAGTGGTATCGCATCAGGACTGTTCATTGACTTGCAGGTATTGATGATTGCCTGACCTGCTTCGGCTTTTTCGGAATAAGAAACACCCGATACCGTCATTCCAAGCGGCTGCTCGTCTATCGGTTTCGGGTGTAATTTTGCTGTTTCAACATCTTTTGTAAGTCCCTCTACACGGGATTTTAAGTAAGCAATCTGTTGTGGGTAGAACTTGATGACCTTATCCTCTAGTCCATATTTCTCCGATAAAAAATTGGATTTTAACATCTTTAGCTTCTGCACCTGAATGTCTAAGTCCATCTTTTCTTTGATATACGGATTGCCTGTTGCAAGCATTTTTATCTCCGCATAGGACAGTGCTGTTTCATCAATATCCTCTGCCGACCTGACCGGAGATTTGCTCGTCATAATCTGACTTGCGAACTTCTGCTTACCTTCCACAAGCTGATAGAGGTATGCATCAAATGTCTGCTCTGTTACATAACGGTAAATATCTACCTGCGGATTTTCATTGCCCTGACGGACAATTCTACCGGAACGCTGCTCCAAATCTGAAGGTCGCCACGGACAATCCACGTCGTGAAGTGCGATAAGTTTGTCTTGCACATTCGTTCCTGCTCCCATCTTCTGAGTAGAGCCGAGAAGCACTCTGACTTCTCCCTTGCGGGTCTTTTGGAACAGTTCTTTTTTCTTCATATCCGTGTCGGCTTCGTGTATGAACTTCACTTCACTTTCAGGAATACCTCTCTCAATCAGCTTCTTTCTGATGTCGTTATAGACGGAAAATGTGCCATCATTCTTCGGCGTGGAAAGGTCACAAAACACAAGCTGTGCTGATTTCTTGTCGGCATTTTCTTTCCATATCCGATAGATGTTATCGACGCAGGCATTGATTTTACTGCCCTCAAAATCAGGCAGCATATCGTTTAGCATACGCTGGTCAAGAGCCAGTTTTCTTCCGTCATTCGTGATTTTCAGCATATTATCTACGCTTGAATCCACACCGCCGCCACGCACCTGCTCGGCTCTCTCTGCAAGGGAAGCAACCATTTCTTTCTGCATTTCTGACGGCTTTACTGCAATGCTATGGTACTTTGCTTCCGGTACTGGCAGGTTCAACATATCCGCTGTCTTAATGTCCGCTATCTCCTTGAACATCGCCATTAGTTCAGGCAGGTTATAGAATTTTGCGAACCTTGTCTTTGCTCTGTATCCTGTTCCTTCCGGTGTAAGTTCCACTGCCGTAATGGTTTCTCCGAAAGTGGAAGCCCAGGCGTCAAAGTGCTGCAACCCATTTTTCACAAGCGTGCTGTACTGCAAATATCGCTGTATCGTATAGAGTTCCACCATGCTGTTTGAGATAGGTGTACCCGTTGCGAATACGGTTCCTCGACCTCCGGTAATCTCGTCAAGGTAACGACACTTCATAAAGAGGTCGGAAGATTTCTGTGCTTCCGTCTGTGCGATACCGCCCACATTACGCATTTTTGTATAAAGATAAAGGTTCTTGTAATAATGGCTTTCATCAACAAAAAGCCTGTCTACACCAAGTTCCTCAAAGGTTACAACATCATCTTTTTTCGTCTGGTCATTGAGTTTATCAAGTTTCTGCTTGATAGATTTCTTTGACTTTTCAAGCTGCTTTATGGAGAAGTTTTCCCCTCGGTTTCGCTTGAGTTCTGCAATTCCTCCAGTTATCTCCTTAAGCTGCTGTTCTAAGATTGCCCTCTGTCTTTCAATGGACATCGGGATTTTCTCAAACTGTGAATGTCCGATAATAACGGCGTCATAATCTCCGGTTGCAATCCTGCCGCAGAACTTTTTACGATTCTTGGTTTCAAAATCTTTCTTTGTTGCGACAAGGATATTCGCCGCCGGATAGAGCTGCAAATACTCAGCCGCCCATTGTTCGGTCAAGTGATTTGGTACAACAAACAGTGACTTGTTACAAAGTCCAAGCCTTTTCGACTCCTGTGCTGCCGCTACCATTTCAAAAGTTTTTCCTGCTCCGACTGCGTGTGCAAGAAGCGTATTTCCTCCGTAAAGGATATGGGCAACCGCATTTTTCTGATGTTCCCTGAGTTCAATTTCAGGGTTCATACCATTGAAGATGATATGACTTCCATCATACTCACGAGGTCTGACGCTATTGAATTTCTCATTGTAGGATTTGCAAAGCCTTTCCCTTCGTTCAGGGTCAGACCATATCCAGTCCTGAAATTCCTGCTTAATCATTTCCTGCTTCGACTGAGCAATCGCTGTTTCCTTTTTATTCAGGACAGCCTTTTTCTTTCCCTCATCATCTTCGATATAATCAAAGATACGCACATCTTTTAAGTTCAGTGTTTCCTCGATAATCTTATAGGCATTGATGCGGGAAGTTCCGTAAGTGTTATATGCCCTTACATTTCCTTTGTCGTAAGATTTGCCCTCAATATTCCACTCACTCGTAAATGGAGAGAAGTGAACTTTGATATTCCATTGTGCATAGCGTGGTGTTTCAAGCAAATGAAAGATAAACTCCTGCACATCGTCCGGCGGCAGCCAAGTTGCACCAAGTCGCACGGAAATTTCACTTGCAGTCAGGTCTTTCGGCTGCACCTTTTGAAGTGCTTCCACATTGACCTTATAATCTTCCGGATAGAGTTCTGCCGAGTTCTTTGCAATCCTCAGCTTTTCCCTGACATTACCCGAAAGGTATTCATCAGCCATCAGATACTTCGGCTCGTAAGAATTTCCATACTCATAAAGCGGGTTTAAGAAGATAACACCCTTTAAGTCCTCAAAGATTTCATTCTCCGATTTACCGGAAAGCTCCATCATATAGTCCATATCAATCGTGGCTTTTTCTCCAAGAGATACCGCCAATGCTTCGCTTGCCGTATCAACAGAAGTAACCGGAGTATGCGGTTTAATTGTCCTCTTAGAAAACATATCAGCCTTACGCTCCAGTTCTCCGTCCTCTCCGATTATCTCCAATGCGGAAAGCAAAGAGAATGAACTGTCCTGCGAGAAAGCAGAAGTATTTGCACGGTTGTTAATGAGTCCGTACTTACCTGAAAAGGTATCATAAAGTCTGTTTAATCGCTCCTGCTCCGCTTTGATTTCGCTGTCAGGGTAATCTTCTGTCTGCAATTCAATCAGCGTTCTGACGGAATTTCTAATAGCAATCATACCCTTAATTCGGTTCTCTGCGGTTGCCGACACTTCCACCGGAGTCATACGGGAATTTTCACGATAATAGATTTTATCGTCCACCACCGTATAGGAAAAGTTTCTCACTGTCGGGTCTGCCGGAATAGAATTATCTTCCTCCTCCAGTTCTTCCTCGGTTTCATATTCCGTGATTTCTCCGTGAATGTTTGCTACTGCTTCATCAAGCTGTGCTGCAAGGTCTGCGTTTTCATATGGCACACAAGTTGCTTCCATACCAAAACGCCCTGATACCATTTTCATTTCTCCGAGTATCATTTCAGGGTGCTGCACAAAATAAGAGTTCATCTTAATTCCGTTCTCATCGGTATCAAGATGAACCCAATCCGGCTCAATATCTATCAGTCTGTCACGCTTTTGTAGGATAAGAATATCTGAAACGACTTCCGTTCCTGCATTACCCTTAAAGGTGTTATTCGGCAATCGGATTGCTCCAAGAAGCTCTGCCCTCTGTGCAATATATTTTCGTACCGCCGAGTTTTCCTTATCCATTGTGCCTTTGCTCGTTACAAGAGCCATTACACCGCCGGGTCTTAACTTATCAAGGGACTTGGCAAAAAAGTAATCGTGTATCAGGAACTTATGCTTGTCATACCTTTTATCCGATACCTTAAAATCTCCAAAAGGTACATTTCCGACAACTCCATCAAAGAAGCTGTCCGGCAGATTGGTTTCTTCAAATCCCTCTGCCGCAATGGTTGTTTTCTGGTAAAGCTGCTGTGCAATCCCTGCGGAAATCGTATCAAGTTCCACACCGTAAATCTTACTGTTCTGCATTGCGTCCGGCAGCATACCGATGAAATTACCGATACCGCAGGACGGCTCTAACAAGTTGCCTTCCTTAAAGCCCATCTGCTCCATTGCCTTATAAATAGCTGTGATAACTTCAGGCGGCGTGTAGAACGCAGTCAATGTGCTTTCTCTTGCCGAAGCATATTCCTCCGGTGTTAATACCGAAGAAAGTTCCAGATATTCCGTTGCCCACGCTGAATTATTTTCATCAAAGGCTTCTGAAAGCCCACCCCAACCGACATACTTTGATAAAACAATCTGTTCTTCAGGCGTGGCAAATCTGTTTTCTTGCTGACATTTTTTGAGAAGCTGTATTGCCATAATATTTCTGCGGAAGCGTTCCTTTTTACCAACCGTTTCAACCTCATTTTCTCTAAGATTAAAGGTGTGACGGTCTGCCATAGGCACATCAGGATGCAAGTCAAAGCCTTTGACTTTTTTCTTCTGCTCCCAAGCGGGAACTACCGGCTCAGGCTCTTTTTCATTTCTTTCTTCGGCAGGTTCTTCCTTTACAATCAAATGCTCATTCATCGGATTCTCTCGCACTTTTCTATCAAACTCTGTGCGTGAAAATTCCTTATTAAACAGTGGCACATCATAGTCATAGAGCATTACTCTCTCATCATCAACAGATAAGATTTCGTACTCAGAAGCACCGATATACACCTTATCGCCAAGATGATATTCATATTTCACATCTTGCAGCTGTTCTGCTTCTTCAGGTTCTTTTTCGGCTGGTTTGACCTCCTGCTCCGGTGGTGCATTAGAGAGTATCTCACGATTTCTTTTCGTTTCCTCGATTTTGGCTCTGCGTTCCTCTTGACTTTCAAGCCACTGAGGATAGTGTTCTTTTTCCTTTGGGTTTAAGTATCTGTCCATTCGGATAAGTTCCCCGATACGCTTCTCCACCTGCGACCACGAAAGCGTGATATGTGGCTTCTCTTTACCGATGCCTTTCGTAATCGTAATACCTTTTCCATCATGGCTCTCATCAATGCCTGCTCCGATTATGACAGGATAAGAACCGCCCCAACCGTATTCATTTTTCAAGAAGTCGGCATTTTCTTTTGCAGAAAGGCTTTTTTCAAACTGTTCATAGATACGCATTTTTCCCTCAGAAAATCCGCTTCCATTCGCAAGAACAGCATCGATAATCTCCTGAGAAAAAGTAAAGGCAGAGGTTTTCTTTTCCTCTGCCCGACCGTCTAATATGAATGTCATCTGACCGTTCATTGACGGTAATGGTTTTATGCTGTCACTTAATTCTCCCAGTAATCGCATAGCTTCAAAATGTCGGGCAATAACAGCCCAATCATAAAAGCTCTGTGCGGTTCTGCTGTCGTATTTGCCCTCCCACAAATGCAGAACGTTTTCAAAGGTCTTGTACCCTACTATCCTGCCGTCCTCTAAAGTAAGTTCAGTATAATCATTATTGAAAATACTCTTTATATACTCTGTGCGGTCTTTGTTATCAGGATTACGTTCATAATAATCTTTGATTTCTTCCAGACTAGCCGACAAATGTGGTGTCGTTCTGAGAATTTCATTGATTACTTCATCACGTCCAAAGAACGGAAGGCTTTTATCCTCGTGTGTTCTGTCGTAATACTCTAAGCGAATATCACTTCCGCTTTCACGATTTCCTGTGCCGAGCTGCGAAGGGAGTTCATCAGACGAACCCATTTCATCATATCCTCCGCTTTCATCTGTTCGGTCACTCCCTCTTTCTGTGCCATCTGGCTCAGGATTGTTTCCTCCATCTTGCTGGCTCTCTGTTCCACTTCCGCCAAGTGCTGTGTCAGTTCGCCCCTCGTCAGGAGATTGTAGTAAAGGACTCTGTGATGTTCCTTCAGAAACTCTCTCCTCATCTGAGCGTATCTGCCCAAAGTCACTTCCGGCTGCTGTGGAAGTTTCAGGTTTGGAAGGCTGTAATCGCCCACCATCGTGTAGGTCAGTTCGTTCATTGTCCAAACTCCTTTCGTCGTTATTTTCAACCTTATTGTATTCATTTCTGTCCTGACCGACAATTATGCGATTTTGACGGTTGAGTGCAGTAATTGTTTTAGATATTTCCATCAATCCCATTTCTGCAATATCACTGGTAGCAAATCCAAGTGCATTGAGTGTTTCCTGCGTATTGAAATTGGTAACATCTCTGAAATCATCAAGTTCAAAATAACCATCCGTATCGATGCCAAGCCTTGACATCATCATATATGCCACACTGTTTGCTACAACATTTTTATAAATGGAAGCCACAATATCCTCTTCCACTTCCTCAAATGAACTGCCCTCGGTTGCATAGTAAAGGTCTTGCAGATAATCAGGGATATTATCCTCTGCCGCATTTCTTGCTGCTTCCATAATTGCTTCGGCAAGACTGCTCTTATTCTCAATCTCTCCGAAAGTGCTTTCCAATGTTTCAATCACATCAGCTTCGTATTCCTGACGCATATCCCAAATCGGGACTGTTCTTGAATATCTGCTTTCGTGAGTATCTGAAATGTCAAAGTAATGTGTCAGTCTTTGCCGTGAACGGTTTTCATCAGCAAAAACAGCAATACCTCTTGCACCTCGGTTGACCCATCTGCCAAAAATTTTGTTCCACTGCTCTATCTCAAGAACCGCTGTTGCATCAGGTCGCTGTGCATATACAAGAAGCTGTTCGTCATAACGTAACTTATAATTTCGGCAAGCCGAAGCTAAGAATGCCTGCCAGTTCTGAGGATTTGACACAACCGTTTTGCAGGTGCGGTTGTAAAGCTCAGAAATAAGGTCATATTTTCGTGCCATTACTCTTGCACCTCCTTATCGCTGTTTTTCTCTGTTTCTGGTCTTGTTTTTTGACGGTTCGGATTGATTGATAGGTTCAACTTTGCTTCCATTAAGCTCCATTTTTTCAGCAAACTCGCATATATGATAGCAGCAATTCCCGACGTACAAATGGTAGTCATCAATATACTTGCACACTCTGTCTGCTGTGTGTCCATCACGAAAAGTAATCCTGATTATTCCACCATCGGGAATATAGAATTTTAAGTTGTAATGACTGTCTATAAATCGAATTTGCTTTTCCTGCGGCTCTGCTCTATTCTCCTGTTGCTTCATTTTCCTTACCTCTCATTTTTGTTGCTTCATCAGAACCGCCGCCCAAATACGAAAAGAGTTTACCGGACTTTGTATTCTTCTGAAGCTCCATAATCACACCCATATCAGGAATCGTGATATTCGGGATTTTCAGGATTGCTTCCATATCAAGCTGCTGCAACTTTTTCTCCGTATCACAACCGGAGTCAAAGAGTTTATTCAGCACCTTGACCTTATTCTGAAAAGTTGCTTTGTCTTTCACGAAAATACCTCCTTAGTTAATGTTGATTACAATAGAAATACTCCCGCTCTGTTCTTCTTTCTGCGGATTACGTGAATACTCAGGAAAAAGGGACTGTACTCTCTGCCTTGCCCTGCGTATGGTTTCAAAACAAGGAAGTCCGTATGCTCGGTAATTAAATACAATATCCTCAAGCGGAAGATTTCCGGCAGGTATATATCCGTACCGATTGTAATAATGCAAAATAAGAAGCATATCATCATACCTCGACATCGGGCATTCCTTTAAGATTTCAAGCACTCGGCTCTCCACCGTTTTCTGTTGTTTCATAATGTTCCTCCAAAAATTAAAGGGACAGAGTTTTTACGCTCTGCCCCGACTGGTTAATGTTCGCTTGTTACTTACTTCTTACGGTTTTTAACCTGAAGAAAGATAAAGCCACCGACAATAACGGCAACTAATGCGATAGCGATAATTGTCTTTGCTTCCATTACTCGTTACTCTCCTTTTTCTTCTTTTTGTGTGCAACAACAGAAGTTACAGCGATACCGACAGCAGAAAGTCCGGCAAGGACATACCAAAGTTTCATATTGGTATCATCTCCTGTTTTCGGCGTATCTCTTAACTCATTGTGCATTTTTACAACGGCTGTTTCATCAAGTTTGATAGTAACATTCTGGTCGGCAGGTGTGATATATGCGGCAGATGCATTGTTTGCCACTTCTGATATGGTATATTCGCCAATACGAAGTCCCTCAATCACGATTTCGCCATTCTTATCTGTTTCAAATGTCATATCATACCCGTTTGCTCCGGTTACTCTGAACGCAAAACCTTTGACCTTACCGTCTGAAGATGTCTTGACGATTTTCAGTGTTCCACGCATAGCTTCATTGATAAATCCAACTCCAGCCTTATTCTCAACGGAATAAGTTGTTTCGTCTTTCTCAATGAAAACAGAGTATTCTCCCTTATCAAGCAGGAAGCCCTCCGGTGCTTTTGTTTCACGGACAATATATTTTCCGTAAAGCAGCTCTTTCATCTCATAAATTCCGGTTTCAGTTTCTTCAAGATTTCCGATAAGTTCATCTCCATCATCAATCTTTCCGTTCTCATTGGTGTCCTTATATACCTCAAAGGTTGCACCCGTAAGCTTGTTATCCGGATATTCAGCGTCCACCTTCGTGAGTCTGATATTGCCGTGAACATACTCATTGACAATCTCAATTTCAACTACCTGCTCGGCTTTGCTGATATTGACCTCATACGCTTTTTCATCAAGAACAAATCCCTTTGGCTGCTCGATTTCTCTTACAATCCATTTGCCATAAGGAACTTTTGCAAAAGAAAAACTACCGTCTTTTTCAGAGGTAGTCGTCATAAGTGCAGTATCCTTTGTAAATTCTGTTTCTTCGGCTTTGAAGATACCGATAACAGCACCCTCAAGTGCTTCTCCATTCTCGTCAATCTTCTTACCTGATACAGAACCATAGATAAGTTCATTCTTGATTTCTTTTCCGTCATTCACTTTGATTTCAACCGTTGCGGTATCCTGACCTGCGTATTCAAATACAACCGGATACTTCGTATCAGAGAGAATATAATGCTCATCGGTTGCAGTCTCTTTGACATAGTATTTGCCAAACGGAAGGTCTGACTTCATAACAACTGTTCCATTTTCATTTACGCTGACAATCTCAATCAGTCCATCAGCCGGAATAACTGTACCGCTTGCAGATACAATATCTTCTGCGGCATAAAGACCAAAGCTGATGTTTTTGATTTCTCCGTTATCGCCAATATCAAATGTCTTATCCTTTTCAATGGCTTTTGCAAGGCTTACCTGCACTTTCTGTCTTTCGTTATAGAACGATGTGGAAGTTTCGGTAACAGAGATATTCTGACCTGCATAAGTAAGCTCAACCGTATGTGTTTCGCCACTCACTACCATTCCATAAGGTGCGGTAATTTCCTTGACCTCGTATTTTCCGAGATAAAGTTCTTTGCTCTTAACAAATCCATCGGAGCTTGTTGTGATAGTATCTACCACTTCGCCCTTTGAATAGCGGAGTGTACCGTCCGGTGTGCTAATATCTTCCGCAGCACGGACTTCATAAACTGCACCCTCAAGTCCTGACACTTCATAAACAGGCTGATAGATAACATCACTGTCCTCAGAACCACTTACATTGACACCACTAAATACTTCTCCGGTCTTTTCAACCGTGATAGTACCTTTCTGTGCCATATTCGGTTTATTGACTTTCACAACAGTTACGCCGCCTTCCTCTGTGGAATTTTCTTCGGTAATATCAAAATATACCGGAGTATCATCAAGTACATATCCGTATGGAGCTTGTACCTCTACGATAGAATATCCCTTGCCGTAATCCAGTTTCTCAGGTGTGACAAGAGAACCATTTGCGTCGGTATAGAACACATCAATCGTGGTCGGTGTCGGATAAGTAAAGGTCATTTTGACCTGATTGCCCTGCGGGTCGTAAATCTTAAATCCTGCTCCTGCATACGGAATACTCTTTCCGCTTTCTGCGTCCACCTTGACTACATTGACAAAGCTCTCGAAGTTACGGTTATTGATGAGATAACGATAAGTCTGTGCGTTCTGTGAAATAAACACATCAAAATCATCCATCATCTCTCTGCCTTCCCAACCGGAAGTCTGGTGTACGGTATAAATACCATACGGCATATCTTTTGTCTGACCGAAGCCATTTTCATCGCAAACAATGGTATCTCTCTCATCTTTATTTGCTGCGTCATAGCTTCCGGCAGATTTCAGATAAATCTCAAAGGAAGCACCCTTTTCAGGTGTTTCAATCTTTGTTTCTCCGTCATCGGTATGTTTGATGATAGCCACATTGCCTTTGATTACCTGCTCGGTTACATCATTGGAAGTAAGGTTGTGTTCCACCTCATAAAGTTTCGGGTCTGCACCTACTTCATGGATAGTCTTATCAAGCAAATATCCCTCTGACGGTGTAATTTCTCGGATTGTCCAGTCGGTATCACAAACATATTCTTTGGTAGTGAACTGACCATTTTCATCAGTAACATATTCATCTACAAGCGTTTCGCCCTTATAGATACCGTAAACTGCTCCTGAAAGTTTGGCATTACCCTGTGCTTCGCCTTTTTCAGCGTCACTCTTTGTTACTGTTACAGTAAACTTCTTCAAAATGTTATTGAAGTTTCTTGTGGTTACTTCTTTCCACTTCACTGGTGCAGTCTGATTTTTTGGCACAACATAACGGATAGCTGTGTCTACTTCTTCAAGGGTATATGGTTCAGAACCACTGATAAGCACATCTTTGAAAGTTGCCACACCGTCTTTGTCCGTAACTGCATACTGGTCAACAGCATCACCGGAAAGAGAAGTACCGAAAAGATGGAACTTCACACCTTCAACAAGGTTATCTTCTGAGGACTTCACCACCTGAAGGTCGCCACGCTTCAATTTGTTATTGAAATTGACCTTTGCAACCTGCCCTGCCACAACAGTAACTCTATGTGTTTCCTGCGGCTCATACTTATCGTATGTCTGCTCGGTTACGGTATAGATACCCGGCATAAGGTTATCAATCTGGAACTTACCGCCATTGGCTGTTGTAACTGTCTGATTGATACCGTTTCCAGTAATCGTGAAGTTAATACCGTCAACTTTTCCGTCCTCACTGGTCTTTACAATCTGACAAGAACCATAGCTGACTTTCATCTTCACATAACCGTTGATACTGTCGCTTACTTCCTGAGCATAGCTGACAACATCCTGCACACTGGAGTTCTGACCGTGTTTACCCTCTGACCATACAACCACACCTCTGCGGACTGCATTTTTCTTCGTTGCGGTAATGGTAAATTCCTTACTCGGTGCAGTATCCATAGAAACAGTAAGTTTGTTACCATTCACTGAAAAGCTCACTCCACTGATACTTGCTTTGAAATTATATTTGGACAGCACATTATTGGAGTCTGTCAGAGTAGTTGTGTACTTACTTCCGTTCCACTCAAGTTCTATTGTCTTTGCTGAACCGGATGATTTATTACAAAAGCTCGGTATGGTCGCATGGTTCTGTACACTCTGCACCATACTGTTGTAATAACTGAAAATCTTATTGCGAAGCGGATGCTTTGCATTGATGACATCTTTCACATTGCTGCAACCACTGGCTGCTACATGATTGAAGTTTGCATCACGCTCTCCGATAACAGTTTCCCAAATAAGAAGCTGTGTGGCATAAGCCTGTGCAATGCTGTTTGCTGCCGCTTCATTCTGTGACCTCCAAGAAGTCGAGATTGTCCCACGATAGCCATACTGTAAAATACGACCAACGAAAAGACGGATTTCATCTCCGGAAATAACCCCATTGGCTGCAAGGTTATTAAAATAATTTTCGTCATACTTATTCATTGTCTGACCGACCTTGAGCGAAATTCCCGGCTCAATACAATAAGCAACATTACCTGAGTATGAGCCAATAGCCTTAAGATTGGTAAAATTGGAACGTCCGGTATGCCAACCATTTTTCAAGGTCAAATTGCTGTGTCCCCATACCCCATCGTAATTAGCATCGCCATCACGAGGGAAATCGACCATATAAACATCGGCTTTTTCTCCCGAAGCAGCATATGCTGTTGTCGAGCCAATGCCTGCAAAAGTGGTCACACACATAAGGGTCGCCAAGAAAAGCGACGTGACTCTTTTGAATTTTGACTTTATCATTGCGTTTCCTCCTGTAAAAATTGAAAAACACACCGTATTTCTACGATGTGCCTTTGTGGATTTTCTCTTACGACAAGATTTACCTGCCGAAAAACAAATGCGGATTTTTCGTTAATTTTTCATTTTAGCATACACCTCCAGTCTGTTCATACTGTGCGATTCCCCCTTAGAGATAGACATATACTTTGAGATAGTTATATTCAAGTGAGATAGTATATATCATTTTCGGTAGGTAAAAGTATAACTAAGGGGTTAGAGTGTGAGAAAGGGGAACTGTAAAACAGGCTATCTGCTGTCACGCTCTGCACGGTTACGCAAAAACTTGTTGTAATGCTCCAATGCCTTGCAGACAAAATCCTCCGTCTGACTGACGGGAATGTTTTTCGGGATAAGCTGTCTTACTCTGTCGCCCCTCAACACGATTTTTTCCTTTTGGTTCGGCTTTTCCTCAGACATAACAGCGTGGATTGCTTCTGTTGTAAGGTTGCCCTCGTTGAATAACTTTCGCATACGGATTGTCTGGTCGTGTGACGGGGTAGCGTCATTCAGGTCGATTTCGTCAACCACATCACGCTGACAATCTTCGTCAAGATAGGAAAGTTCTACGGCAGGACGCATTTTAATACGCCCCTCATCAACAAATTCAAGCAGCTCGGGAACAAGGTTTGTCAGGCGGACATAACGCTGTATTTGTGTGTTACTGTCCTGACTCTCAGAAGCTAAAATCTCTCTTGATTTACCCACAATAGAATTGTGTCCCACTGGGACTCCATTTTCTTTGCTCGGTCTGCCTGCTTGCCTTTTCATTGCTTCCAAACGCATTTTATAGGCAAAGGCTTTTTCACTCGGCAATATCTCTGACCTCTGGAAATTACTTTCAACCATTAAAATGGTCGCTTCATCTCTGTTCAGGTCTACAATCTCACTTCTCAGGGTTTCAAATCCTGCCAGTTCACGCGCTCGCTTTCGTCTGTGTCCTGAAACAAGTTCGTATCTGCCGTCCTCTTTCTGCCTTACCGTTGCCGGAGTAATAACCCCTCTTTCCTTGACACTCTCCACAAGCTGCATCATATCTTCATCGTCCCTGACCTTAAACGGGTGGTCGGGAAAATCATCAATCAGCTCCAATGGAATATCTCGGATTTTTGAAAGCTGTTCTTCATCTCTCTGTGCCTGCGTGGTAAATAAATCATCGAGCTTCGTGAGAGTGAAGTCGCTCTTTCTTCCTGCCATCGGCTAACACCTCCTTTGTAAATTCAGCGTATGCCTTAGACACTGTGCTGTTTGGCTCATAAGCATAAATGCTTTTGCCTTTGGAAGAAGTTTCAGCAGCTTTCACGGCAATCGGGATTTGTGTTCGATACATTCTTATCTGATTACCGAAATTCGCCCTGAGTGCTTCTACCGTACTCTTTGCAAGGTTTGTTCGGCTATCCACCAAAGTAAGCAGCATACCGTCTATCTTAATATCCGGATTGATATACTTCTTTACTTTTGAAATGGTCTGCACAAGCTGTGTCATACCCTTTGCAGGCAAATACTGAGCCTGAACCGGAATGATAACACTGTCTGCCGCCGATAAAGCATTGAGAGTAACCATACCAAGTGAAGGCATACAGTCTATAATTACATAATCATATCTGTTCTTCACTTGACTCAGATAATTTTTAAGGGTAGTTTCTCTGCTCATTGCGTTCACAAGGTTAAATTCCATTGCTGAAAGCTCAAGGTTTGCCGGAACAAGGTCAACACCTTCTTCGTGGTGCAGGATACCAACCATAGGGTCTGTCATCGTTTCATTGATTACATCTGTGAGTTTCGTTGCAAGCGTGATACCCAAGCCGTCTGTATCCTGCCAACCAAGACAAGTCGTTAAATCTCCCTGCGGGTCTGCGTCTATGAGCAATACTTTCTTGCCCTGCATTGCAAGCCCGACTCCAAGATTAACTGTTGTGGTGGTCTTTCCGACTCCGCCTTTCTGGTTACATACGGAAATCGTTTTGCAGTTTGACACTTCTTTTTGCCCTCCTTTCTGAAAATTCATAGCCACCGCATTATGGCTATGTACCTGACCGACTCATTTCCTAATCGGTCATAGCAATATTTGTTCTCAACACCCCTTGCCAAGCAAAATGCTTATGGGAAGTCACTAAGGAACAGACTGCTTATCTGTATCATAGGATTCTAACCTCTGCCGGGTACTCCGCCAGCTCCGTAGAGAAGTATCATTATCATTCTGACTGTCATCGCCATATTAGGAGCAACCTGATACTCATAACCGGAGTTCTCGCTATTCTGAAATACAGAAATCACGGCGTACCTGCTAAAGTGGCTATCATCAGAAATAAAGTCTTAGTGAATGACTTATTCAATTTTCAAGCGAAAAGGCTTCCGTTTTTGCTATCCGGAATGAACCCCTTCACTCATTTGGACAAAGGGGTATGAAATGCACACCCAAAATCTCCGCTTTTCCAAAAATTTTTTAAAAAATTTTTGAAATAAAAAAAGCCGCCTGCTCCGGTTAAGAAACAGACGGCAAAACACGTTCTAAATGTATTCAATTTTCAATTTCTTTTTCTTTGCTCCAAGCACTTTGCAGAGGACATCATCTACTGCGTCTGTGTATCGTCCCTGGGCTGCTAAATTGTTCTTCAGTTCAATGAGCGATTGTATCACTCGGCTTCGTTCTTCTTCATTTAAGTATAGATGATAGGTTTTCTCTCTCATTGGCTGTCCCTCCATCTTTCAAATGTATTTTTGATTATCTCCACATCTTCCTCGGTATCGGAAGAAATAAATATATGTACGCTCTGAAAAGCTTTCTTTAAATTATTGGCATAATCCAGTTCTGTGCCTTTCATCGGCAGCTTAATCAGCCTTATTCCTCTTTGCTTGCACATATATGCTTTCATTATTTCTAAATTCTCATCGGCACTTCCTGACTCAATAGCCAACTTCTCTGAAGGTATGTATGTTTCAAGCGGAACTCCAAGCAATCGGTCAGAACCAAGTTCTGCTTTCAAGCCTTTCCTATTAGAATAATAGCTGACAGCCAAAGCAGGAAACAAGGATAAATACTCCTGCTCACAAATTCGACAGCCTTTATTCAATATCGTTCTTTCATTTATCTTCATACTCCACGAATGACCGTGCCTGCATTTCCACCACGCTCTCTTTGCTGAAGTTCGTGATATTTCTGTCGGCTTCAATTTATTCTGTTCATAATCCCATTCGCTAAGAAGCTGACTATCTGTTGTCGCCAAATCATTATATCCGGTAAGGACTTCTCTCTCCGCACAAACAGGGCATACCGTACCTTTCACACGGGCATTGATAACTGATTTCCACTCGTTACCGCATTTACTGCATCTCCACCAGACATTTTTCCTCGACTTTGCATTTACCTCATCAGGTTTCAATGGTAAGTTCTTCTCCGACCACTCCGAAGCAATTTCAGGGTGTGTTGTCTGCAAATCGTTAAACCCTTTCGAGAATATGTACCCACTGCAATACGGGCATTTACTGCCACTGGAACGGGTAGAAATAAGGGTATTCCACTCTCTGCCGCAATCCTTACACGTCCACCAAGCCTTACGATTGGCAAAGACCGTAACCTGAGTTGGAAGTAACGGATAATTTCTGTCCGACCACTCGGCAGCTATATCCGGCAGAAGCGTTGCAAGGTCATTAAATCCTGCCAACACTTTATTATGAGAGCAATACGGGCAACCCGTTTTATTTATTGTCCTGCTCTTAACGACAGCTTCCCACTCGTGACCTTTTTTACATCTCCATATCACTTTCTTATGAGAACCAATAGAAACCTCTGTCGGTTTTATCTTATTCTTTTCCGACCACTGCTTTTCCAGTAGCGGCTCTAATGTTGCCAAATCGTTAATTCCTGCAATTACTCTTGCACCAGAGCATATCGGGCATTTCTCTCCATTAGAACGAGCCTTAACGCTTGCCTGCCATTCATGACCGCAAGCACTTCTCCACCATACTTTTTTATTTGAACCGAAAGTAATGTCATCAGGCGTAAGCGTTAAATTCTTTTCCGACCACTCCGAAACAAGCTCCGGGTGTACTTCAGCTAAACTGTTATTCATAGCCAAACCTCAACCTCCTTGTGCTTAGAGTATATGAAGTTTTGGCTTTATCTTGTAGTTTGCGAATATCCGTATAAATAGAAAAAGCCCTTTGAGAAAGGGATTTCTCCTCTCTCAAAGGGCAAGTTGGCAAACTGGAATCTGTCTATTTCATCCTATCTATCATATTCTTTATTTTCAGTTCTATCTGATTAATTACTTTGATGAAATCTTCGTCTGATTTTCCTGTCGGATCATCCAATCCCCAGTTATCATCAAATGGTCTTCCAATGAACGGGCATCCAACATTACATCCCATAGAAATAGCAATATCTGGCTCTGGTATATCCGAAATCAGCTTTGAATACTGTTCTTTCTCCATATCAATGCCATACATTTCTTTCATAATACGAACTGCATCCTGATTTATTTGTGGCTTCGTTTCCGTTCCAGCAGAATAACTTTCAAATACGTCGGATGCAAAATGCTTTCCCAATGCTTCTGCAACCTGACTTCTGCATGAATTATGGACACAAATGAACGCTACTTTCTTCATACCTATCCCCTAACTTTCTTTAATGCTTTTATCACATCATCCTTACTTAATACTTTCCCCATTGAGACTACTTTATTATCAATAACCAGAGCAGGTGTACTCATAACTCCCATTGCCGCAATCTGACCAAAATCTGTAACATGGTCAATCTCATCCGTCATGCCAAGCTCACTAAGCGCTTCCTTCACATTCTTCTCCAATGCATTGCATTTATCACAACCGCCACCAAGAACTTTCACATTTGCTCCTGATGAAAGAGTTTCCTTTGCTGCCTCAACGCTTTCTTCATTGCAATTTCCACCACAGCAACAACCTGATTGTTCCTTAACCATTTCCTTTTCGTCCTTTTTCTTTCCAAATAAGCTCATAATTTCAATCTCCTTTTTTCTTTTTTCTAAACCAGTAGATACTGAATTGCATTAAAGAAATATCCAACAATAATTATTCCAACTGCACATATTACAATAAAAATTCCTAGTAACTTCGGTTTCACTGCCTTTCTAAGCATAATCATTGACGGTAACGAAAGTGTAGTCACACCCATCATAAAACTTAAGATTGTTCCAAGCTGTGCCCCTTTTGCAAGTAATGCTTCTGCTACTGGTATCGTACCAAAAATATCTGCATACATAGGAATGCCGACCAACGTTGCCAGAATTACACCAAATGGATTATCACTGCCAAGAATCTTTTCTACCCAGCTCTCTGGAATCCAATTGTGAATAACAGCTCCTATTCCGACACCAATCAAAATATATGGAAATACTTTCTTAAAGGTGTCTATAACCTGTTGTTTTGCAAAAGAAAGTCTTTCTTTTTGCGTTGGTTCATCCATATCAATATCGACCGCATTCGCTTTTCGAATAAACGCTTCCACTTCATTCTCCAAATGAAGCTTTTCAATAATTGTTCCACCTATTACCGCAATAACAAGCCCTACAATCACATATATGATAGCAACTTTTGATCCAAAGATACTCATCAGCAAAACCAGACTTCCTAAATCTACCATTGGAGAAGAAATCAGAAAGGAAAATGTCACACCTAATGGAAGTCCTGCACTGGTAAATCCAATAAACAGTGGAATGGACGAGCAAGAACAGAATGGTGTCACCGTACCAAGTAATGCTGCAATACAGTTTGCCCAGATTCCATGAAAACGCCCCATAATCTTCTTACTTCGTTCTGGTGGAAAGTAGCTTTGAATATAGGAAATCATAAAAATCAGGATACAAAGCAATATCGTTATCTTCAAAACATCATATAGGAAAAACTGTACACTTCCACCCATTCTACTTGAAGTATCCAAGCCAATTTTCTCAAGAAGATTTCCAATTAATGTACTCATCCATTTCATTCCCAAAATCTGATTTTGAATAAACTCCCAAATCATTATTGACAGCACCCTCTTTCCTCTTTACAGCAGGATAATCCTTCAATAAAAGTTTTAAAGGCATTCAAGGTCTCACAATTCAATGAATAATGATGCCATCTACCTTCTTTCCAATCATTCACCAGCCCACATTCATTTAAGATTTTCATATGATGAGAAAGTGTAGGCTGTGTAATCTCAAAAGCCTCCAATAGTTTACAACCACATTTTTCTCCGTCGGAGAGCATTTGGATAATCTGCAATCTATTACTATCTCCCAATGCTTTACAAATAAGTGCTACATCTATTGTATTCATATTGTCCTCCTTTACATAGATAATTGTCTATGTTTCTATTATGCATTATGCATAGATGATTGTCAATGTTTATTTTTATGGTTTACAAAATTCCCATCACCCTTTATTAGAAGTGTATGCTCATGATTTCAGGAACAACAAGAGCCAAAAGAAAACACCTGCCGCTTCTGACAGATGTTCCACTATAAACTATCTATTTTTCATCAAGACAAACACCGAGTTTCTCAATTCTAATTCTCCAAACTGGGAGTTGTTTATTTCTTCTTTTTCGGTTTTGGGGCTGGCAGTTCATCATACATTGCATGAAACAAGCCTGTCAAAAATTCCTTATTATCAACTTCATCTACCAACAACATCTCTTTTGCTCCCTCATAGGGTAATTCATACGGAGCTGTCGGCATATAACTAATTGCTGATTTTACTGGTTTAACAAGTAATCTATCATCATAGATACCGCCTACAATCTTGCCACGATAATAAATAATAAATTCTCCCATCATAGCTCGATAAGTAATTTCTTCTAACTCAGATAGCTGCCCTAAAATAAACTCTAAGTATTCCTTGCTTGATGCCATATTTCCACCTCAAATTCCGATTTGTATTTCTGTTTGTTTTAAAAATGGGCAACTCCGATTGGAATTGCCCACTCATTGCACTAATTATGCGATTTTTTCTTGCTTGCACCGATTTCTGCATCAAATGATGTAAGTTTGATGTAAATCGCTGTTTTTTTAGTTTTTTATCAAATGAAGTACGTCCCGTCTATTCGGTAAAACGGTACATCTTTACATCATCTTAATAAAGCTTTGCACCTGCCGGAATGTGGTCATCAACCATCAGAAGATGAAGCTTTTCTTCGCCTTCTTCTTCATGAATAGCACTGAGGAGCATACCGCAAGAGTCAATGCCCATCATAGCTCTCGGCGGAAGATTTGTGATAGCAATAAGAGTCTTTCCAACCAGTTCTTCCGGCTCATAAAAGCTATGAATACCGCTTAAAATGGTTCTGTCTGTGCCTGTTCCGTCATCAAGAGTGAACTGTAAAAGCTTCTTCGACTTCTTAACAGCCTCGCAAGCCTTAACCTTTACTGCACGGAAATCTGACTTGCTGAATGTATCAAAATCAACAAATTCCTCAAATAAAGGCTCTACCTTTACCTTAGAAAAATCAATCTTTTCAGACTCAGTTTTTACATTTTTTTCAGGTGCTTCAGAAGCTGTATTATTTACATCATTTTTCTTATTTACACCATCTAAGGACTTCATTGTTGGGAAGAGCAGCACATCTCTGATTGCTGCAGAATCGGTAAGAAGCATGACCATTCTGTCAATTCCGAAACCGATTCCCCCTGTCGGCGGCATTCCAATCTCAAGAGCATTCATGAAGTCCTCATCGGTTGTATTGGCCTCTTCGTCACCCTGAGCGAGAAGTTCTTCCTGTGCTTTAAAACGCTCTCTCTGATCGATAGGATCATTTAACTCTGAATATGCGTTGGCCATCTCCCAGCCGTTCATGAAGAACTCAAATCGTTCTACATATTCCGGGTTATCCGGTTTCTTCTTGGTGAGAGGAGAAATCTCAATCGGGTGATCCATGACAAATGTTGGCTGAATCAGATGTTCTTCCACATATGTCTCGAAGAACAGATTTAAGATATCACCTTTCTTATGACGCTCCTCGAACACAACTTCATGCTCTTTAGCTGCATTTCTTGCTTCTTCCAGTGTATGAATCTGTTCAAAATCTACACCGGAATATTTCTTAACAGCATCTACCATCGTGATTCTCTCGAATGGCTTTCCGAGATCCATCTCAATGCCCCTGTAAGTGATGGTTGTTGTCCCAAGTACTTCCTGTGCAATATGGCGATAGAGATTTTCTGTCAGATCCATCATGCCATGATAATCGGTAAATGCCTGATAGAGTTCCATCATCGTAAATTCCGGATTGTGTCTCGTATCCAGGCCTTCATTGCGAAATACGCGGCCAATCTCATAGACGCGTTCCATACCGCCGACGATCAGTCTCTTCAGATATAATTCGATCGAAATTCGAAGCTTGACATCCTCATCCAAAGCATTGTAATGGGTCTCAAACGGCCTTGCAGCCGCTCCGCCGGCATTTGCTACGAGCATCGGTGTCTCTACTTCCATAAAACCCTGCCCATCCAGATAATGGCGGATTGAACTTATGATCTTCGAACGCTTGATAAAGGTTTCCTTCACTTCCGGATTCATAATCAGATCCACATATCTCTGACGATAGCGAAGATCCGTATTCGTCAGACCGTGGAACTTCTCCGGCAGAACCTGGAGACTCTTCGTCAGCAATGTTATACTTGTCAGGTGAATCGAAATTTCACCTGTTTTAGTTTTGAATACAGTTCCGGCTGCACCAACAATATCCCCGATATCCATCTTCTTAAAATCTTTATAAGAATCGACTCCGATAATATCTCTTGCCACATAGCACTGAATAGAACCTTTGAGATCCTGGACATTACAAAAAGAGGCTTTTCCCATCACTCTTTTAGACATAATACGTCCGGCAATTAAAACCTCTTTACCCTCCAGCTCCTCATACTGATCTTTGATCTCCTGGCTGTGGTGACTCGCATCAAAACTTGTGATTTTATATGGATCTTTCCCGTCATCTCGTAGTTGTTGTAACTTTTCACGACGGACCTTTAATAACTGGTTGATATCTTGTTCCTGCGGCTGGTTCTGACCTTTTGCCAATGTTTTCACTCCTTTATCTATATCAGCGTTTGCTTGTTACTTAAGCAGTTTTCTCAATTGAAAGTACTTTATACTTCATTATTCCGACCGGCGACTCGACATCTACGACATCTCCAACCTTAGCACCCATAAGAGCTTTCCCTACCGGAGACTCATTCGAAATCTTGTTCTGCAGACTATTTGCTTCCGTCGATCCCACGATATTGAATAACATATCCTCATCATATTCCAGATCTTTGACCCCCACTGTACAGCCAACATTGATCTTATCGGAACTGATCTCGTCATCCATCACAACTTCTGCATTTTTTAATATTTTCTCTATCTCTTCAATCCGAGCTTCTATATCACGCTGCTCATCTTTTGCAGCATCGTATTCGGCATTCTCAGATAAATCACCTTGTTCTCTGGCTTCTTTTATCTTTCCGGCAATTTCTTTTCGTTTATTAACTTTCAAATCATGAAGTTCATCTTCAAGTTTTTTTAAGCCCATTCGGGTTAGTATATTCTTTTTTTCCATTTACTTAATGCTCCCTTTCCCACAAGAAGTTAAATCATCTGATGATACAAAGGTCAAAAGATTATGCTTCTTCATGCTCGCATGAAAAAGCATAACTTCGGGTGTATCATCTGGGTATATACACCCAGAGTTCAATTACCGTATTATAGATGAATTGAAGGGAAATGTCAAGCAGTTTCTTGCGGTCGAAATACAATTTTTTTTATTTACTTTTATATTCAAATCAATTGACATTCAAAGTATTCTGTGTTATGATAGCCTCTATGTAGTATTGATAACTACGTGTTGATACGTCATCACGATTTAAGAGGTAAAATGAAATGAATGGAATCAAAATTGGTAATAAAACCAGCCGTCTTCCAATTATACAAGGCGGCATGGGTGTTGGAGTCTCCATGCACTCCCTCGCTGGAGCAGTGGCGAAAGAAGGAGGCATTGGCATTATCTCTACCGCAGACATTGGATATCAGGAATCTGACTTTCTCAGTGAACCCAGGAAAGCTAATCTAAGGGCCATAGGACAAGAACTTTCTCGCGCGCGCAAGATCGCTCCGGATGGAATTCTTGGATTTAACATCATGGTTGCCTTATCCGATTACAATGAAATTGTAAAGGAATGTGTGAGACAAAAGGCTGATCTGATCATCTCCGGTGCTGGTCTTCCCATAGATCTTCCGCAGTATGTCATCGGAACCGATACTAAGATCGCTCCCATCGTATCCTCTGCCAGAGCTTTTAAACTTCTTTCGAAAAGATGGATTAAAAAATATAACTATGTGCCGGATATGATTGTCATCGAAGGTCCGAAGGCCGGCGGACATCTGGGATACAAAAAGGAAGAACTTGATTCCCCCGAATGTTCTCTGGAACATACCACCATGGAAATTGTTGCGCTTGTAAGACAGCTTGAGGAAAGTACAAAAAAAAGAATTCCGGTCATCGCTGCCGGAGGAATCTTCGATGGAAATGATATTGCACATTTTCTTAACCTTGGTGCCGACGGCGTTCAGCTCGCCAGCCGTTTCGTTGCAACTGAGGAGTGCGATGCCTCCCAGTTATATAAGATGTCCTATATAAATGCTACAGAATCTGACATTGCGATTATAGACAGTCCGGTTGGCATGCCGGGACGTGCGATCCGTAACGCCTTCATCAATCGGATGCAAAAAACCAAAGAGCCAATTACACGGTGTTATAACTGTATTAAGACATGTCATGTCAAGGACGCCCCTTACTGCATCACCAAGGCTCTGATTGATGCTGTACGTGGAGACCTGAATAATGGTCTATTCTTCTGCGGAAGCAATGCCGGCCGGATTCATGAAATCACCACCGTTCCAAAGCTTATGGCTTCCCTGATGTCAGAAGCAGAAAACACCCTCAGTAAAGCCGTATAAATATCTCACAAAAGACCTGCTTTCACAGATTCGAAAGCAGGTCTTCTAATTCCTGATAGGTCTCTATTTCATTAATCTCACGGCGGAGTTTCGCAGAGTGGGGAAATCCCGCAGTATACCACGAGATATGTTTTCTCATCTCTCTGATTCCCCAGTATTCTCCTTTATGTTCCAGCTGCATCCTTGCATGACGAAGCATTATCCCGATCGCTTCTTCTTTCGACGGGCCTTCAAGAAGTTCCCCTGTTTTCATATAATGCAGAATTCTCGAAAAGATCCATGGGTCTCCCTGTGCCGCACGGGCAATCATCACTCCGTCGCAGCCTGTCTGCTGCATCATCTGCACAGCCTTTTTTGGAGAATCCACATCCCCATTGCCGATTACCGGGATGGATACCGCTTCTTTCACTTTACGAATAATTTCCCAGTCTGCTGTTCCAGTGTAATACTGTTCTCTCGTCCTGCCATGAACTGCAACAGCGGCCGCACCACTGTCTTGTGCAATCTTTGCAATTTCCACTGCATTGATATGATCCTCATCAAACCCTCTTCGAAACTTCACTGTAACCGGCTTTTTGATCGCTCTTGCCGTTTTACTAATGATCTCACGCACAAGCTTTGGATCCTTCATAAGCGCAGATCCTTCATGGTTATTCACTACTTTTGGGACAGGGCACCCCATATTGATATCCAAAATATCGAACGGCTGATCCTCGATCCTTGCCGCTATCTCGCTGATAACATCCGGATCTGACCCGAACAGCTGAAGAGAAACCGGATGCTCAGAAGAATCAATCTCCATCAGACTTTCAGTATTCTTATTTTTATATAGAATTGCCTTTGCACTGACCATCTCTGTACAGACAAGACCAGCTCCCTGTTCCTTACATAACACACGGAAGGGCAAATCTGACACCCCTGCCATCGGTGCGAGGATCAGCGGTGAATCCAGCTTAACATTTCCTATACTAAGTGTTTTTGAAGTAGCTGTTCCGGGTTTTTTTTCAGTCATCTTCAATGTCCTCTCCGAGATAAAATACTTTGTAGAACAATTCCAGACTTTCGAATAATTCTTTTTTCTCTTCCCGGAGTTTTTTGATTCGCAGTGCAGCCCCGATGTCGTCATACATTGCATCTGCCGATAGAGCTTCGGTCTTCATCTCTAGTTTTCCGTCTTCATCAAAAAGAAGCTGAAAGATTCCGCCGATATCAACTGTATACAATACACATATCGCATGCAGCTCATCCTGAACAGTCTCAGGAAGCGAATTAAAATCTGAATTAAAATAATATTTCTGTTCATATGCACTCGATGCACATAAAACCACCTTGTCAGAATGCATTCATAAATCTCCTCTTGTCTAGTTATTACTTATTATATATAAGAAGAAACTCCCCGGATAGATACCTCTCCCGCATAGACTTTCTCCACTGTTTTATCTGGTTTTTCCACCAGAAGTTCTCCGATCTTGTTGATTCCTCTTGCAATTCCCTCATATGGATTCACGGGATCCAATACCCTGACTTCACGATCCCGATTAACCAAAACCTTGTTGTATTCCTCCTGAATCCCACTTAAATCTTCCGTCTTTAAGAAGATATTATAATTTTTTTCAAATGCATCAAAAACTGCATTCATAATCTCACGTTTGTCAACCGCATGTCCGGATGCAAGTTTCAAAGATGTGGCTGTGTCTGCCAATTCCGCTGAGAAAACACAATTATTGACATTGATTCCGATTCCGATGATCACGTAATTGATTTTCGTACGGCTGGCACTCATCTCTGTGAGAATCCCACATATTTTCTTCCCTGAGAGTATAAGATCATTCGGCCATTTCATCATCACCGGGAGCCCCAAGACAGAGGAAATTCCCTGTGATACCGACAAGCCCATCACAAGAGTCAACTGTGATGCTTTAAACCCTGGAATTTCCGGGCGTAATATCAAGGACATATAGATGTTATCTCCCATAGGAGACTCCCAGTCGTGTCCTCGTCTTCCTCTGCCGTTCGTCTGTGCATCAGCCAGAGCGAGGGTGCCCGAACAGGCACCCTCTTCTGCCATCTGTCTTGCCCAGTCATTCGTAGAATCTACTTCTTTCCGGTAACAGATTTTGATATCCATCGACTATGCCCCCAGGGTTGCCGCCATGACAGCCTTGATCGTGTGCATGCGGTTTTCTGCCTGATCAAATACTTTTGACTGGCCAGATTCGAAGACATCATCGGTTACTTCCATGTCTTTGATTCCGTATTTCTCGTAGATTTCTTTTCCAATTTTTGTATCCAGATCATGGAAGGAAGGCAGACAATGAAGAAAAATCGCATCCTTTTTTGCCATGTCCATGACACTTCTTGTGACTTTATAGGGCGTCAGATCTTTGATTCGTTCTTCCCATACTTCATCCGGTTCTCCCATGGAAACCCACACATCCGTATAGATCACGTTCGCAGAAGTTACAGCCGCGGCCACGTTCTCAGTCAAGGTAACAGTCCCTCCGCTTTGTTCAGCCCACACTTCGCACTGGCTCACAAGTTCCGGATCCGGAAAATACTTCTCTGGGGCACATGCGACAAAATTCATGCCCATCTTCGAGCAGGCGATCATCAGAGAATTCCCCATGTTATAACGAGCATCACCCATGTAGACCAGACGGATTCCCGCCAGATGATTAAACTGTTCCTTGATGGTCAGAAGATCCGCCAGTATCTGGGTCGGGTGATATTCATTCGTAAGGCCGTTCCAGACAGGCACTCCCGCATACTCTGCCAGTTCTTCCACAATCTTCTGTCCGAATCCACGATACTCAATACCTTCATACATCCGTCCAAGTACGCGTGCTGTATCCTTGATGCTCTCTTTTTTTCCAATCTGAGACCCCGTTGGATCCAGATATGTCGTTCCCATGCCGAGATCATGGGCAGCTACCTCGAAGGCACATCTCGTTCTTGTGCTGGTCTTTTCAAATATCAGTGCAACGTTCTTGCCTCTAAGCGTATCTACCGGTATCCCACTCTTCTTTTTATTCTTAAGCTGTGCTGCAAGTTTCAATAACCCTGTGATTTCTCCCTGTGTAAAGTCCTTCAGCGTTAAAAAATTACGTCCCTTAAGATTCATCGAAATTCCACCCTCTTAGTTCTCTTTATCTGTTACTATTTCCTTTAATGTAGTTGCAAGACTGGCCAGCCCCTGAAGATCCGACGGAACCACAATCTTAGTCGCCTTGCCGTCTGCGATACGTCCAAGTGCATCCAGGCTCTTCAGTGTAAGCACGGATTCATCCGCACCCGCCTCTTTCAGCATACGAATACCATCTGCATTCGCCTGCTGAACTTGACGGATTGCCTCTGCCTGGCCTTGCGCTTCATTAATTCTCTTTTGACGTTCTGCCTCTGCTTTTAAGATTGCAGCCTGTTTGTCGGCTTCTGCATCGAGAATCGCCGATGCTTTTTTACCTTCGGCTACCAAAATAGATGATTTCTTCTGCCCTTCTGCACGCAGAATCGCCTCTCTTCTCTCTCGTTCAGCTTTCATCTGTTTCTCCATAGCTTCCTGAATTGCCGCTGGAGGCATAATATTTTTAAGTTCCACACGGTTGATCTTAATCCCCCATGGGTCTGTAGCAATATCAAGTGCCGCTCCCATCTTCGTGTTGATGACCTCACGAGATGTCAAAGTCTCATCCAGTTCAAGATCACCGATAATATTACGCAAAGTCGTTGCCGTAAGGTTTTCAATTGCAAGAATCGGATTCTCGACACCGTATGCGTACAGTTTCGGGTCTGTTATCTGGAAAAAGATGATCGTGTCGATCCTCATGGTGACATTATCTTTTGTAATCACCGGCTGAGGCGGAAAATCCACAACCTGTTCTTTTAAGTTTACTTTGCTTGCTACCCTCTCTACGAAAGGTATCTTAAAGTGAATGCCATTTCCCCAAGTCTCTTTATAGCTCCCCAGGGTCTCCATTACATAGGCATTCGCCTGGGGTACGATCTTGACACACGATGCCAGTATCACCAATATAATTGCAATAAACACAATCAATACAATCATTCTTAATCTCCTCTCTCTTCTTCTGATTCTCTGACAATCAATTTCACACCTTGAATACTCACCACTTCTACTGTTTTTCCACTGTCAATAATCTCATCTTCTGTTTCTGATCGGGCACTCCATCGATTTCCTCCTATTTCTACCTCTCCCTTTCCCTTTAGATTGTTGATCTTAGAGGTAACAATGGCCTGCATCCCAATCAAACGATCCACATTCGTCGGTGTTTTCTTAGTATTCAGATATCGAACTGCTATTGGCCTGGTAAAAACCAAGAGTAAAATAGATACTGCTAGAAACAGGATAATCTGTATGTACAAATCTGCGCCCAGCAATGCTGCAATAAAAGCGACCAGTGCTCCACCCGCAAACCAGATCGTTGCAAGCCCTAACGTCATAGCCTCAATCGCAAGGAAAACAATCAGTGCAATCAGCCAGACCATCGGATTCGTTAATAATTCCATACATTCTCCTTTCCCGGTTAATTTCTATTATCATACTATATTTAATACTAAAATACAATAAAAAACAGGAAAAGACCTGTGAAAGCATGCTCTCTGTCAGGTCTTTTCCTGATATAAAATATAAATCAATCACTCATGTACGATTCTTTTCAATGAATTATGTTTATCCGGCTAATCTTTTAATAAAAATGCTGATTCCCAATCTGAGTTCCTTTACCGGAACCACTGTTAAAATAGAGACAGCCGCCAATTGGATTTTCTCCATTCAAAGCTGCTCTTGCAGCCTCGTAGCAGTCACTTCTTGCACCGTTTGCCAGAGTTCTTGCAAGACTTCCGTTCGTCACCGGTGAGAACTGTCCTCCCTGGTAAACAACACCATTAATGCTGTTTGGGAAAGATCCGCTTTTCACACGGTTTACAACTACTGCTCCGACTGCTACTTTCCCAGTTCTGCTCTCTCCGCCGGCCTCACACTGAATCAATGCAGCAAGCAAATCGACGTCTTGGCCTCCAACATTTGCCGCCGGTTTTGAATTCTTAGGCTGCTCTTCTTTTGGTGCTGCTGTCTGCTGATTCTGAGCTGGTGCATTAGTCTTTGTTTCCTTTGCTTTTGCTGCCTGCTGTGCCTCGGCCTGAGCTTTTGCCTCCGCCGCTGCTTTTTCTGCCTCAGCTCTTTTTTCTGCTTCAGCCTGCAGCTTTTCCTGATATTCCTGCGTAGTCATAGCGACGGAACTCAAGTCATCCAGCTTCAGATATTCTGCTTTAACGAATGCATCTTCGCCGTTATAATCAATATGATACCAACCGTCCTGATCACCCAGAACTTTCAGTTTGCTCCCATTTTCTGTTACCGCCAGGATCTGGGAATCCGTGTTCGCCTGAGCTCTTATCCTCAGAGCATCAGCCCCAACAGTTCCCAAGATACCACAGACGTTCGTGTAATGTGCTTTTGCTTCCTCCCCGAAAACAAGCAGGTCATCTCTTATATAACCTTCCACATTACCTGATTTTATCCTGCTCCAGTTTCCGTCATTCGAGATGACTTCTGCCATATGACCCGGCAGGAGTACCCCTACACTTTCGGAATCTGTATTTGCCTCCAAGCGGATATTTGCATATGATTGCACATTTGCAGCCGCCTTATCGGTCCAGACTGCTGTATTTAAAGTACTCTCCTCGTTCGTAATTTCAGCTGATACAGGATCAGCAAATACCGGTGCAGCCATGATTGTTGTGAGTGCTGCTGCGCTCCCTAATGCAGCCATGACACTTTTTTTTGTAACTCTCATACTTACCTCCAAAAAGATAATTATTACATTTCTGTTACAACTTGTTACGAACAGATTCTAACACTATTACAATTTCTTGTCAACTAGAACATTTTGACAAAAGATTGCATAAAAATGGTTATCTGTTTATTGAATATGGTCGTTTTTGTGTCTTTTTTTGAAGGCTATGATGATATAAAAAGTATTATGGGGAAAAAGAAGCTCAAAAAACAGCCGGCCTTTTCGACCGACTGTCATGAATAAAAAATTATGATATTGTATACAGTGCCGGATCTGTAGGTCTTCTCTGATCCCAAACACTTGCAGGATCGAACAGATCATTCAGCTTGTCGGAACCGGCGTACACGCACTGATACAGACGATACCCATCCAGGTTCCTTCTTCCCATTCTAAAGAACAGATCCCCTTGCTGTACAAAGTACTTAGATCCATCTACATTGCAAAATATTGAGAACCCCTGCTCTTTCAGATACTTAAACTTATCAGTGGAAGCATAGTCTTCATTCCAGTTAGCCAGATCCTGACCGTGGGCGAAGATGATCGTATCTGTCTCACCGATCAGTGGCTCTACATACTGTTTCCACTTTTGTGTATCCGTCATCAGGTGATCCATCGTGGCATCACCGATCCGGATATGCCCCCACGTATGGCTTGCAAAAGTCCATCCTTTAGCTTTGATGGCTTCTGCCACTTTTTTCGCATCTTTGCATTCTTTATCCCAGTTAAAGTCAGGATGTGCTGCAAGCCAGTCACTTTGATCTTTGCTCAGGTTGTCTTTCGTCTTATAGGCAATGTCTGTCCGATATCCCAGGATTCCATCATATCCGGTAAGTGCAATTGTTCCTTTAGAGCCTTTGTAAGAAAAATCCGGATGCTGCTCTACGAATGCATCAATCAGTGGAATACAGTCATACGCTCCTGTGACTGTCTTTCCATCGTCCTGAATATATTCATTCGTCGGGTTCTCATTGTCATCCAGAACCAATTTGCTGGCAGTCCCCCGTCCATCATAACTGTGATAATAGCTTACATCATCTAATGAAAGAACAAAAGGTGTCTTGCCCTGAGGGAGCATCACAGGTTTTTTCTTTACATGCGTTACACCATTCTCGTCTTTTGACTCCTCCACAAGTTCGTGAATGTCGACCAACACATACCCTCTGTCATACATCTGCTGTGTAATCTTATTGAACTCATCCAGAGTTGTCATCCACTGGCAAAAACCTGCCGTTTCATTGTTATTCTGAAAAAACGCTTTTTGAGGATCTACCACCAATGAATGGTAAAATACATGTGTGATGTTCGATGGGTCCGTCGGCACCAGACTATTCTTTGCCGATTCATATTCCGCTTTTTTCGTTATAATGTCAGAATCTGTGTCGGCACCTGGAATTTCATCCATTTTTCTGATTGCACCTTCATAATCATATTGTACGGCCAGTTTCTCCGCCTCAGCCATCTTTTCAGACTTGAGGTCGACTGACGCAGACGCTGGGGTACTGTCATCATTCGATGAACTGCTGCTTTCCCTCACCCCGGAATTTCCATTCTCTGTCTTGTTCTTTTTATCAAATCCTCCATACATCGCATAGAGAGCAACACCAAGGGTACACAAAAGAATGACAAGAACTATTGTTTTAAGAATTAGAATCCCACTTATCTTTGTTTCCTTTTTTTTATTATTCTCAGAATTATCTTTCTGCTTATCAGATTCCATATTGTTTTCCTCCAACCGATATGTTCTCTTTCTATTGTACACTACCGGACATGGAAAGTCGAGACCGTCCATTTTAAGATTTTGTTAAATAACTTTTTCTTCTCTGGCGATATGCTTCATACATGAGTATCGAAGATGCAACGGCAGCATTCAGCGACTCTACGTTTCCCTCCATGGGAATTCTGATCAGTCTGCCGGCTTCTTTCGATAACTTCTGACTTAGTCCATTACCTTCATTCCCGATGAAAAATGCAGTCCCTCCTGTATAGTCCTCCCTGTCATAGGTATGTTTTCCATCAAGATGTGCGGCAAATGTGGTGATTTTTCTGTCTCTTAATTCCGTCAAAATTGAGCATAAATCTTCTACATATAGATATGGAATTCTGTAAATAGATCCCATTGTAGCCCGAATTGTCTTTGGGTTGAAAAGATCTACCGTATTTTTGCTCAATATAATCCCTGTCACACCCGCCCCCTCGGAAGTTCTCATAATTGTTCCAAGATTTCCGGGATCTTGGAGATCTTCCAGAATCATACACAATGGACTCTCTTTCCCCAATATATCATCGAGTGAATAGAACGGCATCCTGATCACGCATAGTACTCCCTGTGGAGTCAATGTGTCTGACATCAGGCTAAATATAGGGTCTGAGACCACTTCATAATGATGTTCCAGCAACTCTTCCCTGTGCTGCTGTTCAAATTTCTGTGTTACATAAACGTCTAAAATCCAGTCTTTTGGGGCTTCGTTAAACATCTTATACCCCTCAGTGACAAATACTTTCTCTCGTCTTCTCTCTTTTGTCTTATGATTCAGTTTTATGATATGTTTTACCTGTGAATTCGAACTACTTGATATCATATTTCACCTCGCTGAAAAGCAAAAGCTGCCACATTTATCAGCGGCAGCTCCTTTTATATCTATTATTTGCTGTAATTATATGAAAGTGCGCGCGCAATTTCATATTGATATTCAGGGATTGTTTTGGTCATGGCAAGTGCTTCATTGATGTCAAAATCCACATACTCTCCATTCTTATACCCTACCACTCGGTTTGTCTTACCCGAGATGAGAAGATCCACCGCATAGGCTCCCATGATAGAAGCATAAACTCTGTCCTTGCATGTGGGGCTGCCGCCTCTTTGCATATGGCCAAGGATCGTCGCTCGGGTTTCTATTCCTGTGGCAGCTTCAATTCTTCTTGCCATACTCGTGGAGTGTCCGATGCCTTCTGCATTCACAATAATATGATGTTTCTTCCCTTTTCTCCGGTTTTCAATAATATTCTCAATGATCTTTTGCTCGTCATAGTCATACTTTTCAGGAAGCAGAATATCTTCCGCACCGTTTGCAATCCCGCACCAGAGAGCGATGTATCCGGCATTTCTTCCCATCACCTCTATGATGCTGCACCTCTCATGGGAAGTTGAGGTGTCACGCACTTTATCGATGGCTTCCATCGCAGTGTTGACAGCTGTGTCAAAACCTATGGTATATTCTGTGCAGGCAATATCCAGATCAATGGTGCCCGGAATACCGATTGCATTGATCCCCTGTTCTGCCAGTTTCTGAGCCCCCGCAAAGGAGCCATCTCCTCCTATGACAACCAGCCCGTCGATGCCGTTCTTTTTGCAGACTTCTGCAGCCCTTTTCTGTCCCTCCAGAGTACGCATCTCTGCACATCTGGCAGTATACAGAATCGTCCCGCCCCGTTCTATCGTATCTGAAACGTCCTTCGCCGAAAGGTCTATAATTTCATCATTCATAAGGCCGTCAAAGCCTTTTAATATACCTTTTACAGTAACTCCTTTTTGAAGGCCGCGCCGTACTGCTGCACGAATCGCAGCATTCATCCCCGGTGCATCGCCTCCGCTGGTCAACACTCCAATCGTATGCACTTTATTCTCTGAAGTCATTTTTTCCCTCCACCTTGCCTTTAAAGTTATGCCTTTTCCATGCAGGCATGAAAAAGAGCACTAATTTCTCTGTGATATCCTAATCGGGTTGCTTTCTCATGTTTGTCGGGTCAAAAGGTCATGCTTTTTCATTCGAGCATGAAACGCATGAGCTTTTGACCCTAGTATCATATCAATTTTAGGTGTGTTTTTCAATACTCTTTTCCACAACTCTCACATTATCTTTCCCGAATTCGCCCAAAAGTTTTGCTAACAGTTGTTCATCGATTTTTACATTCCGGCCCGGCGGCAGTCTTTTCAACGTTTTGTCGCCGCGGATATATAGTACCACATGATCAGATCCATCGGATTCTTTCAATAAATTATAGAGATCTCCTACTTTGCTTTCGTATTCTTCTCTTGTAGAAAACTGAACCCATAGTTCCTGTGGGATATCATCAAAGGAATACATCCGTTCACAGATCAGCTTGCTGGGCTTATCTTCCTCTTCAGAGACCCTTCCCCGGATAAAGAGCTTCGCATCTTCATTCATCAAAGATACATTTTTTTCATAGTCTCTGGGAAATACGATAACCTCAACAGTCCCAAGCAAATCTTCAATCGAAAGAAAAGCCATGGTCTTATTATTTTTTGTATATTTCACAGTTTTATCCGTAATCATGCCGCCGATCATTACTTTCTCACCATCGTGAACCTTCGTTTCCTGTGTTTCCTCATCCGGAAGAAAATCGGTTGTGACTGCCGTGATGTTTTTTCTCCAGCGTTCCTCATATTCTTCAAGCGGATGGCCACTGATATATACCCCGAGGACTTCCTTTTCAAATGCCAGTTTTTCCTCTTTACTATACTCGCCCACATCTGGCATATGAGTTTCGTAGGCTGTCTTTTCCTCCGGCGAAACTAAATCAAACAAGCTCATCTGTCCTGCCATAGAATTCTTTTTATCCTGATTTACCTCATCCACCAACTGAGTATAGACCATCATAAACTGCTTTCTGGTTCCTCCCAGATTGTCGAATGCACCAGATTTAATCAGACTCTCAAGCGTTCTCTTATTGACTTCTTTTCCGCTCAGGCGCTCAATAAAGTCCTTCATACTTTGATATTCGCCGTTTCGGCTCCTCTCCTCCACGACTGCATCCATCACCGGTTTCCCAATTCCTTTTACCGCTGAAAGTCCGTATCGGATAGCTTTATTCTCCACCGTGAACCTCCCCTCGCTCTTATTGATGTCTGGCGGAAGAAGGTCAATCTTCATCGCTCTGCAGTTTAGAATATAAGCCGATACTTTCGGTGGATTATCAATACAGGAGGTCATGATTGCCGCCATGAATTCCACCGGATAATAATATTTCAAAAATGCTGTCTGATATGAGACTACCGCATAGGCTGCCGCATGAGACTTGTTAAATGCATATTTTGCAAAGTCAATCATTTCATCATAGATCTGATTTGCAACTTTTTCATCAATTCCATTGGCGATACAGCCCCTGACGCCTTCTTTTTCATTTCCATAGACGAAGTTTTGCCGCTCCTCTTCCATAACTGCGGCCTTCTTCTTCGACATAGCTCTTCGTACCAGATCGCTTCGGCCGAGAGTATATCCGGCCAGATTACGGACAATCTGCATCACCTGTTCCTGATAGACAATACAGCCATACGTGGATTCCAGAATCGGCTCAAGCTGCGGACAAAGATATGTAATTGTTTCCGGATGCTCTTTTCCACGGATATACTGCGGGATGAAGTCCATAGGGCCCGGACGGTAAAGGGAGATTCCGGCTATGATATCTTCCAGACTCTGCGGTTTCAGCTCCTTCATAAAATTTTTCATCCCCGGACTCTCCAACTGAAAGACGCCCTCGCATTTTCCGGAACCGATCATGTCGAGAACTTTTGGATCATTATAATCAATATTCACAAGATCCAAAGTGATATCATTATCTTTATCCACCAGTTTTTTGGCATTTTGTATAACAGTCAGTGTCCGAAGGCCCAGGAAATCCATCTTTAAAAGTCCAAGTTCCTCCAACGTCGTCATCGTAAACTGTGTCGTAATTGTACCGTCAGCTGCCCGGGAGAGGGGAACATAGTCATCGACTGATTTCTGGGAGATAACCACACCTGCTGCATGCATGGATGTGTGTCTCGGAAGCCCTTCCAAGCGTCTGGACATATCAATCAGATAAGTAATCTGTTCATCAGTGTCATAGACATCTTTCAGTTCATGATTCATTTTCAATGCCTTGTCAATCGTAATGCCAAGCTCATTGGGAATCATCTTTGCGATGGTGTCCACAGACGCATAGGGCAGATCCAGTACACGCCCCACATCGCGGATTACCCCACGCGCCGCCATTGTTCCAAATGTCACAATCTGAACCACACGGTCCTTTCCATACTTTCGGACAACATAGTCTATGACTTCCTGCCTCCGTTCGAAACAGAAGTCAACATCAATATCGGGCATAGACACACGTTCCGGATTCAGAAAGCGTTCAAACAGCAGATCGTATTTCATGGGATCCAGCTGTGTGATGCCGAGTGTATAGGATACAATACTTCCGGCAGCGGATCCTCTTCCGGGTCCAACCATGATATCATTGTCCCTTGCAAACTTGATAAAGTCCCACACGATTAAAAAATAATCAACATATCCCATTGTCCGGATCGTATCAAGTTCATAAGTCAGTCGGTCTTTCAGTTTCTGTCCAGGGTCCTCATACAGTTGCTCTAAACCCTCCCAGCAGAGTTTGTTCAGATATTCCCAGGAGGTATAACCGTGTGGCACATCGAATTTTGGAAGTTTTGTCACGCCAAATTCTATCTCAACATGGCAGCGGTCCGCTATTTTCTGGGTGTTTTCCAGTGCCTGTGGGGCATAAGAAAACAGCTCTGCCATCTCCTCGGGAGATTTTACGTAAAACTGCCCGCCTTCGTAGCGCATGCGATCCTCATCTTGTACCTTCTTTCCGGTCTGAATACAAAGCAGTATATCATGTGCCGCCTCATCTTCGGCATACGTATAGTGAATATCATTGGTCGCCACCAGGCCGATACCCGTCTCAGAGGAAAGGCGCATCATCTGCTGATTCACCAGTCTTTGTTCCGGAATTCCGTGATCCTGCAGCTCCAGAAAATAATTGCCTTCACCGAAGATGTCCCGATAACGAAGGGCTCTATCCCTGGCCTCATCATAAAGTCCGCGTGCCAGAAAACGAGAAACTTCACCGGCCAGGCAGGCAGAAAGCGCAATCAGACCTTTGTGATAGGTTCTTAGAAGTTCCATATCCACACGGGGTTTGTAATAATATCCCTCGACAAATCCCTTTGAGACAATTTTCATCAGATTGCTGTATCCCTCGTTGTTCTCGGCCAGAAGAATCAGATGATAATACCGGTCTTCGCCCGACCCTGTTTCCCGATCAAACCGTGAACCGGGCGCCACATATACCTCACAGCCAAGAATTGGATTAATTCCGGCTTTTTTTGCTGCACGGTAAAAATCTATGACACCGTACATCACTCCGTGATCCGTGATGGCAGCGCTGTCCATGCCCAGTTCCCTGACACGGGCAACGTATTCATTGATTTTATTGGATCCATCCAACAGACTGTATTCCGTATGTGCATGCAAATGTACAAATCCCAATATTATGCTCCTTTCTGCAAGTATCCAGGATTATCTTTATCTCTTTTTCCAGATCTTCCCGTCCTTAATCTCAACTTTATTTTCTTTCATCAGATGTCCCACGGCCCGCTTAAATGCCGCTTTGCTAAGCCCCATCTCCCGCTGAAGCAGCTCAGGGGATGCCTTATCATCAAAGGGAAGAACTCCTGCATATTCATCAATCGCCTCGAGAATACTCTCTGCATCCATATCAATCTGAAGATATGCTTTCTCACGGGCAGAGAGATCCAGTTTCCCGTCCTCTTTGACTTCTGTCACACGAAGATTTAGCTTCTGTCCGACTTTATAATCAGCCTGAGCCTCTTTCTTCGGAATCAGTCCGGAGTACAGATCATCTACAGCTACAAAGACCCCGAAGTTCCCGCTGATTTCATAGATCGTGCCTTTCACATGATCCCCAATCACATAAGGAGAGGATGTCTTCAGATAGTCATATAATTTCATCGTTGCACAGAGACGCCCGCTCTTGTCCACATATAAAGCAACAAGACAGGGATCATTCTCTTTCACTCTTCTGGTCTGCTCTTTAAAAGGAAGGAATAGATCCTTTTCAAGGCCCCAGTCCAGAAACGCTCCGATCTTTCCGACAGAAACTATCTTCAGCTCTTTTACCTCGCCGAGCATCAGCTTCGGTTCATTTGTTGTCGCAATCATACGATCCGAAGAATCCCTGTATAAAAATACTTCCAGTTCATCTCCTGTTGAGATACCTTCGGGCACCTGTTTTTTCGGAAGCAAAATACGTTCCTTCGCGCAAGCGTCCTCATTCTCACCCAAATAGATACCAAAATCTACCGACTTTACTACCTTCAATACCTGCTTACAGCCTATATTTAACATATAACCTCCTATTTCTTTAACTCTGCCACAAAGTATGGCTTGTCATCTTTGTTATTAAAAACAATCACATAGCCGTCCGGGATATCGTAAAGTTCTGGCTTCATCACATCTCCCGGAAATGCCTGTTGTTTGTATTCCGCCCTCATCTTTTTCACTTCAAATCCTGTCGGCAGATAACCTTCGGCCAGTTGAATATACTGCCCATTATTCATATGATGGTTGGTATCCAGATGATATTCCATCACCGGAAATGCCTCAAATCTTCTGCCATTTTCTTTCGGTACTACAATCTTTCTTGAGCCAAAATCCGCCTGAATCGGCTCTGACAGACCATATTGATCGACCACTTCCTGTGTCACACGTTCTGGCCGTCCAGTTTCGATGTCGATATATGCCCAGTCTGAATTCGCATATGCGAGAAGCTCGCCGTCTTTTGATTCCATTGTGAAATTTCTAAGACCTCGAAATGCCTTAAACCCATAGGCCCATGTGCTGATCACTGTGTCTTCACCCATATCAGGGTAACGGTTAATATGAATCTGCCATGCAGCCAACACCCATAATTTTTTATGTCTGGTCAGCCAGTCGATTCCGATACCGGCCTCCTCGGACTGGAAATTGCTGCAGTCTTGGAAATAATTGACAAGTGCCGGAAGTGTCAGTTTTTTGTTCTCACCAATTTCACTATAACGAATTCTGCTTGTAAATGAATATCTCATTCTTTTGTCTCCTCATCTGGAAAATTCAAACTGGACCGTGAAAGCTCTGTAAACAAGAAAAGCCCCAGGTAAGAACCTGAGACTTGAAAGCTGGGCTACAAGGATTCGAACCTTGAAATGACGGAGTCAGAGTCCGTTGCCTTACCATTTGGCGATAGCCCAATTTGTAACAACAAATTGTATTATAATGGATAACTTCGAAAATTGCAAGCCCTTTTTTTAAATTATTTCTTTTTTAAGAAAACTTTCAGCTAGTCCTCGACGATATAGCTCTTATCCATTGTAATCACACATTCATATCTGGAATCCAACTCATGCATCAGAGCCTCAACCTGATGCTGAATTCTGTCTGTCTCTTCTTTCGAATAATCTCTGGGAACTACAAGATCAAAGATAAGATTGATCTGTCTTTCTCCGCTCACCATACGGAAATCGTGAAAACTTAATTTGGGATCCAGCGCTTCTACGATACGTCCAAGTTTTTCTTTTACCTCAAGTACCTTCTTATCCTGAGTTTCCACCGGATCCATATGGATAACCAAAACAAGGTTAAGTTTTTCTCCCACTTCCCGTTCCGCTCTGTCTATGATCTCATGAGAGATTTCAATGTCCACATTATTCGGAACTTCCGCATGAATCGATGCCATACTCTGATTTGGTCCATAGTTATGAACAATTAGATCGTGTGTTCCTACAATACCTTCATAACCCTCAACAGATTCTGAAATCTTTCTATACAGATCTTTTGGAATACCTTGTCCGATAAGCGGCTCCAGGGTATCTTTCACAATAGAAAAGCCGGCATAGATGACAATCCCGGAGACGATAATCCCAGCCACTGCGTCCACATGAAATCGTGTAAAGTAGCTGACAACAATGGAAACAATCGTCACCAATGTTGTAATCACATCTCCCATCGAATCAGCTGCCGCAGCAAGCATAATCGTGGAATCAATTCGTTTCCCAAGTTTTCGGTTAAACGCCCCCAGCCATAGTTTAACTCCAACCGATAGTACCAGGACCAGAAAGGGAATCCATGAGAAAATCAGCTCCTCCGGGTGGAACAATTTTCTGACCGAGCTTTTCAGAAATGACACACCAACTTCCATAACCAAAAAGGATACAATAAGTGCCGCAATATATTCAATTCTTCCATGTCCGAAAGGATGTTCCTCATCTGCTGGTTTTCCGGCCATCTTGACTCCAATAAAACTTATGACAGAGGATGCCGCATCCGACAGGTTATTGAATGCATCTGCCATTACTGATAGTGAATTCAGCAGTAATCCTATGATAAACTTGACTGCAAATAAAAGAACGTTGCAGACAATTCCCACCATGCTTGCCAGAATGCCATACCTTGTGCGTACCTGAGTGTCATCTGTGTCTTCATAATGCGAAACAAATCTATGTACTAAAAATTCTGTCATGACAGACCTCCCGGGGGTTAGTTCATGCTCCCACAATTATACAAATATCATAGCAGTTTTCCCCGAAAACTGCAAATAGAAACTCAGTTTTCGGGGCAGTTTAAAGTTGTTTTTTTTGATATTACTGTTCGATCTGCCTGCCCAAAAATCCTGCGGCTACTTGGACCAATGTTTTATCATTTTCATCCATCTTAGATTTAGAACTCTTTCCCCGATCCAACATCACAACCGCTCCGATGGCATCTCCGGAAGAAATAATCGGCACCACGATCTGCCAGGTACTGTCTTTGTCATCGTCTTCCGTTATTTTAATAAAAGAATTTTCCTTTCGCCCTGCAAAAATCGTGGTTCTCTCTGCAATTGCAGTTTCCAGATCGCTGCTGATATTCTTGCCTTCAAAACCTTTCTGGCCTGACCCACTGGCAGTGATAATCTGATCATGGTCTGTAACGCACACCAGGTAGCCTGTTGTCTGTGATAAAACCTGTGCGTATTCCTTTGCAAACCTTGACATCTCACCCATAGGAGAATATTTCTTTAACACAATTTCGCCTTCGCGTCCGGTGAATATCTCCATCGGCTCGCCTTCTCGAATTCTCATCGTTCTTCTTATTTCTTTCGGGACAACAATTCGTCCCAGATCATCTATTCTTCTGACAACACCTGTAGCTTTCATGTATTCCGGCTCCTTTAACTCTTGTTAGTTCGAATCTTTCCCTGACAGGGCTTTATTCTCTTGTTTGGTCGGGGCGAGAGGGGGATATGCCTTTTTCATGCAAGCATGTAAAAGAGCACGAATTTCCTTGTGGTGTCCCGCACCTTGCATGATACCACGGATTGTTCCGCACTTTGTGCTCCCACAATCCTCGCTCCGCTTCGGGCGGGTCACAGGGATATGCCTTTTTCATGCAAGCATGTAAAAGAGCACGAATTTCCTTGTGGCATCCCGCACCTTGCATGATACCACGGATTGTTCCGCACTTTGTGCTCCCACAATCCTACAAACATTCAAACTCCGCCCTGACGGGCTTCGTTCTCATGTTTGTTCGGGTCTCAAATTCATGCTTTTTCATGCAAGCATGAAACGCATGAACTTTTGACCCTGGTATCATTTTACATATTATTTGTAATTTATGGATGAAATATGCATGGAAGTAAATAGCCGGGAACTTCTTGTTCCCGGCTAGATCTGATGATATTCTTCTAAGGTCATTCCTGTCAGTGACAGGTATAGGGAAAGTGATTTTCCTACATATCGGATATGCCATGGTTCGTATGCGTACCCTGTGATATTTTCTTTTCCTTTTGGATATCGAAGGATGAAACCGAACATCGGAGCATAGACTGCCAGCCATTTACCTTCGGGCGTCTCTGCGAATATTTCTTCAAGTTCATAATCCACTTCTGGCGAAGAGACATCTAATGCCAAGCCTGTCTGATGTTCACTTGTCCCTGGTTTCGCCACATATTGATTTACCACTTCGGCGGGTGTTTCCTGTAATCTTTGATGGTAAATCTCTTTTTGCCGCTCATAAGAGCGATATCCCGAAACTCCATATAATGTATATCCGAATGATTTTCCATATTCTAAAAGTCTTCCCGCCGCGTCTGCCGCCGCCTTGCGAAGCTTCCTCTTTTCCTCTGATTCTTCTGCGCAGAAGGGGAATTCACATACAACTAAGTCTTCCGGGATATCTTCCGCCTTCAGTATATGTTCCCGATTCACGAGATATGTATAGTTTTGCATAAAAGCCCTCTCTTTCAATTTATCCTAAGAAACAGTATATGAAAGACAGAGGACTGCTATGCATCTAATTTTACTCTTCCAGTGCTTTATTGCTCATCTCTTCCAGAAGATCAGACTTCATCTTGTAAAGTTTATCCGACAAATCTACATATACGGTCTGAGGATTAACAAGACGGCGTGATTCATCCCAGAGAGTATTCTTCTCATGCGTACAGATATCACGAATTTCCATCACAGAGGGAGAAGTATACACGCAGATGCCCTTCTTGAATATGGGAACAAGCAGTTCCCTCAATGTATAACTTCCTCCCTTTACTTTAGTTTTCTTCCACGTCTCATGAGGATCAAACAAAATCATATCCTCCTGATCATCAAATGTCTCCTCCGCCAGGCAGATCAGATCCGCGCGTATCTTGCCGCTTTCCTTATCATATACGCGGTAAATTGTTTTATTTCCAGGATTTGTAACTTTCTCTGTGTTTTCAGACAGCTTGATCTTCGGTTCAAATTTCTCACTCCCGGAGCGCTTGATCGCTGCTAATTTATAGACCCCGCCGAATGCCGGGCAGTCATTAGAAGTGATCAGTTTTGTGCCAACTCCCCATGAATTAACTTTAGCTCCCTGCATCTTCATACTATTAATCAGATACTCATCCAGATCACTAGAAGCTGAGATGATCGCATCCTCAAACCCCTCTGCCGCAAGCATATCATAAGCTTTTTTGGAAAGATAGGCCAGATCTCCACTGTCAATACGAATGCCGTATCCTTTCATCGAAAGACCGCAGTCTCTCATTTCCCTGAACACCCGAAGCGCGTTCGGAATACCGGACTCCAATACATCATAGGTATCTACCAGAAGGATACACGCATCCGGATAGAGGTTTGCATATGTCTTGAAAGCTGTATATTCATCCGGAAAACTCATGATCCAGCTGTGGGCATGTGTTCCCTTCACCGGGACATCAAACATCTTGCCTGTCAAAACATTAGACGTTCCAATGCAGCCGCCAATCATGGCTGCTCTGGCACCATAGATGCCCGCATCCGGACCTTGAGCCCTTCTAAGTCCAAATTCCATGACACCATCTCCCTGTGCCGCGTAGCAGACCCTGGAAGCTTTTGTCGCAATCAGACACTGATGATTAATGATATTAAGTAACGCAGTCTCAACCAACTGTGCCTCCATAACCGGAGCAATCACTTTAACAAGCGGCTCTCTCGGAAAGATCACGGTTCCTTCCGGAATCGCATAGATATCTCCGGTGAAATGAAATCCTCTTAAATATTCCAGAAAATCTTCATCAAACATATGAAGGCTTCTTAAGTAGTCGACATCATCCGGTGAAAAATGAAGATCACGTATATATTCAATCACCTGATCCAGACCGGCCATAATCGCATATGCCCCGCCGCTTGGATTCTTTCTGTAAAATGCATCAAAAACGACAACCTGATCCGTAGGATTTTTAAAATAACCCTGCATCATTGTAAGTTCATACAAATCCGTCAATAAAGTTAAATTCTGTGCTCTCATGATAAAAGCCTCCATGTTTTCCGTTTATTGTACCCGTCTATCTTCGGGTTTTCTCTCATGTTTTTCTTATTATAGTCGAAAGTGTGTCAATTTGCAATGCCAACCAAAAACCATAAAAAGATCTGCCCGATAAGATTATCTCTCTTTTGGGGCAGATCTATCCACTTGAAGATTTTAAATAGGAAAACATTTCAAGCACCTGTTTACATTGCGGCATAAGGTCTTAAGATTTCTTCTAATGCAGTCGCACTGCTTGTATGGCAGCGAACAATTTCAGTATGACTCTTCTTTGCCCCATCCACCGCTGTCTTTACCATCTTATGGGAAACAGTGTTCGTAAAAAGGACAAGAAGGTCCGGACTCCCGATCTGTTTATTCATACCGGCGCTCATCTGTGTGAACACCTTTGCCTTACATTTATTTTTCTTGCAGATTTCTTTATACCTCTGTACCATACGATCATGTCCACCTACAATAACTACACTCATATCAATACCTCCTTTTTTGTTAGTCACGACTAACCCTTTATTAAAAACAAAGTCAGCATCCGCTTCTGAACAGTTTTTGCTTCTGCCGACCTTGTTCTTAAGAATCTTAATTGCGCATTATTTACTTTTTATTTATCATGAAAATTTGTCTTTGTCGCCGGATCACATCCAAAGCAGTTTCCTGAACAATAGGAACAGGATGTTGATTTGCCTGCTTTTTTGTCTTTAATCATTTTCCAGATCACCAAACCAACCACTGCGATTACTATGATTAATACTAAAAATGTTCCCATATAATCACTCTTTCTTATTGTTAAGCAGCTCTTTTGGCTTTTATTTTGCCCCTTTCACTTCCCAATTCCCTGTTTGGGCGAGCCAGAAGATAGATAAATAGTGCTATTACAAGGATTGCCGCCACGGTACCTATTCCAAAGCTTCCGCCTTCAAAGAGATGGCCAATCTGATAGAATACCAGAGAAGCACCATAGGCGAGTGTTGTCTGATAGCCAATTGCAAACCAGAACCATTTGCCATTATTCATCTCTCTCTTAATTGCCCCCATTGCTGCAAAGCAAGGTGCGCAAAGAAGATTGAATACCAGGAAAGAATATGCTGCTGCCGTGGTAAAGCTTGCAGCCAGAGTTCCCCATATCTCATTCCCGTTCTCAGCAACTTCTGCAAATCCATATAGGACACCAAAGGTACCCACTACGTTTTCTTTTGCCACGAGTCCGCTGACTGCCGCAACTGTCGCTTTCCAGTTGCCCCATCCAAGAGGAATAAAGATCCATGCGATGCCGCGTCCAATTGCCGCAAGGATCGAGTTTTCCATATCCTCTACCATACCAAAGGATCCATTCTCGAATCCGAATCCCTGTGTAAACCAGATGAAGATCTGTGAAAGCAAGATTACTGTACCTGCCTTCTTGATAAAGGACCATGCACGCTCCCACATACTCCTTAAGATATTAACTACAGTAGGCATATGGTATGCCGGCAGCTCCATGACGAATGGTGCCGGGTCGCCGGCGAACATCTTCGTCTTTTTCAGAATTATTCCCGAGCAAATGATGGCAAGCACACCAACGATATACGCACTCGGCGCCACCCACCATGCACCGTCGAACAAGGCTCCTGCAATCAAGGCGATAATCGGAAGCTTTGCACTACACGGAATAAATGTTGTCGTCATGATTGTCATCTTGCGGTCACGGTCATTCTCAATGGTTCTTGATGCCATGATTCCGGGAACTCCACATCCGGTTCCAATCAGCATCGGAATGAATGATTTTCCCGATAATCCAAATTTACGGAAGATACGGTCCATGATAAATGCAACCCTTGCCATATAACCGCATCCCTCTAAAAATCCAAGGAAGATAAACAATACTAACATCTGAGGAACAAATCCCAAAACCGCTCCTACACCTGCTATAATACCATTAACGATCAGGCTCTGCAGCCACGCTGCACAGTTAACCGCTTCAAGCCCTGCCGTTACAAGATCCGGTATGCTCGGCACATGGAGAGAAGCAATTCCAAGGAAATTCCATCCGTCACCGAAAACCTGTTCATTTACCCAGTCGGTAGCCCATCCTCCGACAGTTGTAACCGATATATAGTAGACAAGTGCCATGACCACGAAGAAAATCGGAAGTCCAAGCCAGCGGTTTGTCACCACGCGATCGATCTTATCCGATGTTGTCAATTTATTTTTGTTTATCTTTTTATATGCTTTCCCGATGACCTTTCCAATATACTCATATCGCTCATTCGTGATAATGCTTTCAGAATCATCATCGAGCTTATCTTCTATTTCTGTGATGATTTTTTCCACATCCGGAGCATGTTTCATACTACCTTTGATCTTTTCATCACGTTCAAAAAGCTTTATGGAAAAGAAGCGTCTCTGTTCTGACGGGATGCTTGCATCCAGCTGAACCTCTATTTTATTCAATGCATCTTCCACAACATCCTGAAATCTGTGAAGCGGAATATGATTATTTCTGATCCTGGCTTGTTCAACAACCTTATCTGTAGCTTCCTTGATCCCCGTTCCTTTTAGGGCAGAAATCTCAACCACTTTGCAGCCCATCTGTTTCGACAGCTCTGCTGTGTTGATTACATCTCCGCTTTTCTTCACCACATCCATCATGTTGATGGCCAGAACAACAGGAATTCCAAGTTCCATAAGTTGTGTTGTGAGATATAGATTTCTCTCCAGGTTTGTTCCATCTATGATATTCAAGATGGCATCCGGGCGATCCGTAATTAAATAATTACGGGCTACAACTTCCTCCAGTGTATACGGCGAAAGCGAATAGATACCGGGAAGGTCCATGATCGTGACATCCTTATGTCCCTTTAGTTTTCCTTCTTTTTTCTCAACGGTAACCCCCGGCCAGTTTCCAACAAACTGATTGGATCCGGTTAGTGCGTTAAACAGTGTTGTCTTTCCGGAGTTTGGATTTCCGGCCAACGCAATCTTTACTGACATTTTTTTCATTCCTCCTCTATGAATCTATCTTTACTCAGAAAGGTTAGATTGAGCTAACCATATGGTAAAAAATTACTGGACTTCAATCATTTCTGCATCTGTTTTACGTAAAGACAGCTCATATCCTCTGACTGTAACTTCAACCGGATCTCCCAGTGGTGCTACCTTTCGGACAAACACATCTGTCCCCTTCGTGATCCCCATATCCATAATTCTGCGCTTGATTGCGCCTGCGCCATGAAGTTTCACTACGGTAACATTTTGACCCACTTTTACTTCTTTTAGTGTCTGCATCTTTGTACTACTTCCTTCCCTATAACTTCCCTTAGATTTCCATACGATAAGAGACGAGTCAAACCATAATCTTATTAGCCAGTTCGCGGCTGATTGCTATTCTGGAGTCTTTGACGTTCACAATTACATTTCCATTTAAAATAGAAACAATTGTCACCTCGCCGCCGGTCACGAAACCTAAATTTTCCAGATGTCTCTTTACTTCACCTCTGCCGCCAACTTTGACAATCTTAGCTGGTATTCCTTCCGCAGCCATTGTTAAAGGCATCATCATCACTCCTTTCAGTTACTCTTCTCTAACTAATTCAAGGTTAGCACATGCTAACTAATTTGTCAACACTTTTATCCATTTTAGGCTTGACGTTTGTGATCATTTTGCATATAATATGAATATATGAACAATCATTCATATGACATTGCTTGACATGGAAATTATTTTATAAAAATGGAGGCATGCATCACATGACTAAAAAAACATACATCATAGAAAATATAGACTGTGCCAACTGTGCGGCAAATATTGAACGTAAAATTTCTGCTCTGCCCGAAGTGGAGGAGGCAACTCTCACTTATGCTACAAAGCAGCTTCGAGTAGCCGCAGAAGACCCTGACTTGCTTCTGGAAAAAATGACAGAAATCGCCTCAGCCGTTGAACCAGGTGTTGTCATCAGGCCAAAAGATCGTGTTTCTTCCTATAATATTTCGTTACATGAACCTCATCATGATCATCCGGAAGAATGTTCCTGTGAGAATCACGCGCATGAGGGATGCTCCTGCAACGGACACGAATATCACGATTCCTGCTGCAATGGGGAGCATGAGCATTCGAATATACCCGAACAAGCTCAGGCAGTCAGAAGATCATCGAAGTCAAACCGCCTGACCGATGAAAATAAGAAGGAGCTTATGAATATCGCTTGTGGTACAGTTCTGCTCATCAGCGCCGTTGTCTTAAAACATTTTGATTTTTCAGTTGCCTCTGTCGTGTTCTTTGTCCTCTCCTACATAGTTCTGGGCAAAGAGATTGTAATGACTGCCATCAGGAATCTGACGCACGGCCAGGTATTCGATGAGAATTTTCTGATGAGTATCGCCACCTTAGGCGCATTTGCAATTCAAGAATATGCCGAGGGCGTTGGCGTCATGCTGTTCTATCGTATCGGCGAACTTTTTGAAGACATTGCTGTGGAGCGAAGTCGTTCACAGATTATGGATGCCGTGGATATGCGCCCTGATGTTGTGACCAGAATAGCTGCAGATGGCCTTCATACCATCCCAGCCGAGGAAGCCGCTGCAGGCGACATCATTCAGATCAAACCCGGTGACCGAATTCCGCTTGACGGAACGATCATAGAGGGCGAAAGCCGCCTTGACACCTCTCCGGTGACCGGAGAGCCGGTTCCGGTCACCGTTGCCTGTGGTGACTCTGTTTTATCCGGATGTATCAACAGCTCCGGTCTCTTAAAGATCCGTGTAGATAAAGTTCTCGAAGAATCCATGGTGACCAAAATTCTGGATTCTGTTGAAAACGCTGCTGCCAACAAACCGCAAATCGAAAGATTTATCTCACGTTTTGCAAGATATTACACGCCAATTGTCGTTTTACTCGCTGCCGGAACCGCAATTATTCCTTCCCTCATCACCGGGAATTGGTCCCACTGGGTTTATACAGCACTCACATTTCTGGTAATCAGCTGTCCCTGTGCTCTGGTATTAAGTGTGCCACTGGCATTTTTCTCAGGGATCGGTGCCGGCTCCAAAAAAGGCATCTTATTCAAAGGGGGAGTGTCCCTCGAGGCGATGAATAATATAAAAACCGTTGTGATGGATAAGACAGGAACGATTACCAAGGGAAATTTCATCCTCCAGCAGACAGTGCCTGAAAAGGGTATTACCTCGGAAGAACTTCTCACTTTATGTGCATCTGCGGAATCAACATCCACGCATCCAATTGCTCATAGTATCGTATCTGCAGCAAAAGAAAAAGGTCTTGAGATTACAGAACCAAAATCTGTGGAGGAACTCGCCGGACACGGGGTCCTTGCTGTTCTTGCACAGGGAAAAGTTATCTGCGGAAATAAGAAGCTTATGGATCAGTTTCATATTAAAACTCCGTTCAACGCCCCATCCTATGGAACTGAGGTATTTGTCGCCCTGGACGGCATATATATTGGAAGACTTATGATCTCAGATACTATCAAGGACGACGCCAGATCCGCGGTTTCCGCACTGCAAAATCTCGGAATTAAAACTGCTATGCTCACCGGAGATGAGACAGACAGTGCCAATGCCGTTGCGGGGGAAACAGGTATTGAACAAGTATATGCAAGGCTGCTTCCCCAGGATAAAGTTACAAAGCTCGCCCAGATTCGCGATGAAAACGGTGCCGTTATGTTTATCGGAGACGGGATCAACGATGCACCCGTTCTCGCAGGCGCCGATGTCGGTGCTGCTATGGGCAGCGGTGCAGATGCTGCGATTGAAGCTGCAGATGTCGTATTCATGACCTCAAGCATGGAAGCAATTCCTGAATCTCTTCATATTGCCCGGGTTTCCAACCGCATCTCCAAACAGAATGTGGTGTTTGCCCTGGCTGTGAAAATTCTGGTTATGGCCCTCGGACTTTTTGGATTCGCAAATATGTGGATGGCAGTCTTTGCGGATACCGGCGTGACGATCCTCTGTGTTCTGAACTCCATAAGGATCTTGTATAAAAAATAATGCCTAAAACCGCTCAGCTATGATTGACATTCGGATAAAAATATGGTGTAATACAAGTTATAGTTATTGGATTTGGGGAATCGGGTGAGAATCCTGAACAGTCCTGCTGCCGTATGGATGGAGCATATCTCAGATTTTAACGGCCACTGGGGGATTATATCTCTTGGGAAGGCGAGTATATGTGTTGATATCTAAGTCGAAAGACCTGCCAATAGCCTGTTTTCATTAAATTTCACAGGTCATGGAGTTTATGATAATTCAACAGCATACACCATAATTGTTATCTTGTAATTTGATTGAATATTGAAACTCCGGCTTTTGCTGGAGTTTTTTATATTGCTTTATACCACCGATTTTATCATTAACAGGAGGAAACAACAAATGAAAAACAAATTCAGAAAATACCTGCTTGTCTTTTTATCTTCAGTCATGGTATTAACAACTTCTGCCTGCGCAGGCAACGAGGCTGCATCAAGATCCAATCGTAGCTCTTCAACTTCACAGACCAGTCAGTCTGCTTCCACTGCAAAAGAAGAAAAGACTATCAAAGACCGTGAGGGAAATGACTTTGTATTACCAGAACATTCCGACAAAATCATCTCGATGGCACCTGCAATCACACAGACAATCGTCGATTTGGGTTTAGCGGACAAGCTTGTCGCTGTCGACAAGTACTCTCTTCCCATTGACGGGGTAGATCAGAGCCTGCCGGCTTACGATATTATGGCCCCAGATGTGGAAAGTATCTCATCTTTAAAACCAGATATCATTTTTACTACCGGAATGAGTAAATCAGGCGGCGAAGATCCCTTTAAGCCCATTACAGATTTAGGTCTTTTGATGACATCAATCCCTTCCGCTTCCAGTCTGGATGATATAAAAAAAGATATTCTTTTTATTGGACAAGTTACAAAAACGGAAAAAAGCGCAAAAAAACTTGTAGCAGATATGGAATCAAAAATTAATGACCTTCAAAATAAAGTAGATAAAGATGCACCGGCTAAAACAGTTTATTTTGAAATCGGTGAATCCCCAAACCTGGTGAGTATAGGAAACGGAACTTATCTGAATGAAATCATAGAAATGCTGGGAGCCAAAAATATCTTTTCAGATCAGGACGGCTGGGTTTCTGTCTCTGAGGAATCTGTACTGGATAAAAATCCGGATATCATTTTTACCAATATCGATTATATGGATGATCCTGTGTCGGACATTTTCAATCGCAATGGCTGGGACGCTATTAATGCGGTGAAAAACAAACAGGTATTTCTCATAGATCCTAATGCAAGCTCACAGCCAAACGCACATGTTGTAACTGCCATAGAACAGATGGCAAAAGTACTTTATCCTGATTCTTTTAAATAACCATGAAGAATATTAAAAAATTTATCATCCTGATTCTTTTATGCATCTTATCCTTAATTGCTGCTGTAGGAATCGGAAGCGTTTCTATAGCTCCACAGGACACCTTAAAAGTAATTGTCGGTCAGTTATTCCATATAAAGTTCCAGGCTCCTGTGGAAGACACCATAATCTCCATCTTGCTGAAAACTCGGATCCCACGTGCATTACTTGCATTTGTCTCTGGTGGAGGGCTTGCTGTAAGTGGTGTCATGATGCAGTCTGTGCTGCAAAACCCCCTGGCGTCTTCATTTACCTTGGGAGTTTCTTCCGGGGCTGCGCTTGGAGCAAGTTTTGTGATTGTCTTAAACCTCTCATTTCTTGGGTTTCTGACACTGCCTGTATTCGGGCTGACAGCAGGTATCATCACCGTCTTCCTTTCTCTCGCTGTCGCAGTAAAGGTTGACAGGGGACTACACAATAACTCTATTATCCTGACTGGAATGGCTTTTTCCATGTTTGCCAATGCCATGATCACAATTCTGATGTCCGTTTCACAAGAAAACATGCAGCGTCTGGTCTTCTGGCAGATGGGGAGCTTCTCCATGAGAACGCCACGTGATTTCTGGATGATTCTGCCTTTTGTACTGACAGGTACTCTTATTGCTATGAACTGTTCCAGACAGATGGATATCATGACCTTAGGAGATGAGCAGGCTCAGACATCTGGTGTTGACGTGCAGAAGATGAAATGGCTTCTGCTGTCTCTGGGAGCTATTCTCACAGGCGCAATTGTCTCCGTTGCGGGTGTCATAGGCTTTGTTGATCTCTTCACACCACATGTGGCCCGAAGAATATTTGGCGCTTCTCATAAATATGTCATCCCTGCTTCCGCATTACTGGGGGGACTGTTTATGGTAACTTGTGATCTTTTAGCACGTACGGTTGTCGCACCTTTGGAGATACCCGTCGGCGCAATCACTTCAGCTGTCGGTGCACCATTTTTTATCTATCTTTTCTTGAATAAAAGGGAGCGTAAAGTAAAATGATTGATGCAGAAAATATCACAGCCGGATATGGTGATGTGGAAATCCTTCACGGTGTGTCCTTTTCTCTGAAGGATAATGAAAACTTAAGCATTATCGGTCCAAACGGATGCGGGAAGACAACCCTTTTGCGAGCTCTTGCAGGAACACTCTCATTCTCAGGAGATATTCTTCTGGATGGTAAGAATGTGAAAGACTACAAGAAAAAAGCTCTTGCAGGCAAGATATCCATGCTTTCACAGTCCACTCAAGTTTACTTCAATTATACCGTATATGATACAGTTATGATGGGACGTTATATCCATGAAAAAGATGGTGTTTTCAGAAAAGTCAGCGCAAGGGATAAATCTATGGTTCAAAAAGCCATGGAGGCGACCGGCATAGAGCAAATCTATGACCGCGAGGTAAATACCCTCTCTGGCGGACAACTTCAGCGCGTGCTTCTCGCCAAAGTCATAGCACAAGATCCCGATATCATCCTGCTGGATGAGCCTACAAACCATCTGGACCTAAGCTATCAGGTTGAACTGATTCAGTTTTTGAAGAAATGGTCAAAACGAAAAGGAAAATCAGTCATAGGTGTCCTGCATGATATGAATCTTGCGATGATGCTGACCGATCGAGTCCTGCTTATGGACCACGGAAAAATTGAAGCTGACGGATCATGCCGGCACATCTTCGGTTCGGATCTATTGAACAAAGTCTACCATATGAACGTATCTCATTATATGGTAGACTCTCTGGGAAGATGGCAGGACATTGCGGAGGATAAAAGGCATCAGGATTAATCCGATGCCTTTTATTCTTTAATGTTTTCAATTATTTAGGTTTTGTTTCTTCCCTCTGGCCACAAACATAATTACACCAACAATGAAGATGAAGATCGAGATAAACTGTGAAGTCGAAAGCGGTCCGACGGTTCCTCTGATTAGATCACCTCTGTAGAATTCGATGATAAACCTTCCCACACTGTATAGAATCAGATATGCTGCAGTAACCTGCCCATCTGCTTTCTTCTTTTTATCAACACCAAGCAGTGCTAAAAACAGCAGGAAATCAAAAGCACTTGACATCAACTCCGTTGGAACAAGTCTTACTCCGTTCGGTGCAAAATCCGAATGGCTAAATGTAATTCCGAACTTCGATTTCGTTTCAATTCCATAGCAGCAGCCTGCAAAGAAACATCCAAGTCTTCCAATCGCCTGCGCCAGTGCAACACTTGGAATTGCAAGGTCAAAATACTTCCAGGTATCCAGTTTATTCCTTCTGCAGAACAGATAAGCCCCTAAGATGCCTCCAAGGATACCTCCATAGATCACCCAGCCTTCACCAAAGCTTTCTATCATAATCCTGGGTTCTCTGATAATCTGCGGCAGTATCGTAATCCAATACAAAATCTTAGAGCCGAGGAATCCAAAAATCACACACCAAATCACAAGGTCTATAATCTTCTCAGAATCCAGTCCTTTCTTTTTCGCCCGCCTCTCAGCAGTCGCATAAGCTGCGATAATTCCAAGTGCTATCATCAGACCATATGTGTGAACGGTGAATGGTCCAACGGAAAATAAATCATTATACATAGATGTCTCCTCTGGTCTTCGTTAATAAGTGAAACTGTCCTAATTATATCCCACATTTCAAAAAAAGACAATCCTTAAGCCACTTTCTTTTAGATTTCAGATATGATAAAATATGATGATACCAGGGTCAAAAGGTCCTGCGTTTCATGCTTGCATGAAAAAGCATGACCTTGGGACCCGCAAAACATGAGAATGTAGCCCGATTAGGGCGGAATTCGAATGTTTTTAGGATTGTGCGAGCACGAAGTGCGTAACAATCCGTGTATCATAGATATTAAAAAGTTATGCGTTTCATGCTTGCATGAAAAAGCATAACTTTGCGACCCGCAAAACATGAGAAGAAAGGAAGAAACAGATGATACATTTTGAATGTGACTATACGGAGGGCTGTCATCCGGCCATCTTAGAGAAACTGACAGAAACGAATGACGAACAGACTTCCGGTTACGGCTTGGACCCGCACTGCGAACATGCCCGTGCAATCATCCGGGACTTATGCAAATCTCCGGATGCAGACGTGCACTTTCTCGTGGGGGGAACCCAGGCAAATACCACGGTGATTGCTTCTATTCTTCGTCCTTATCAGGGTGTACTCTGTGCTGTAACTGGCCATATCAATGTACACGAAACCGGAGCCATTGAAGCCGCCGGTCACAAAGTACTTCCGCTCGAGAGTACGGACGGTAAGATCACAGCTGCACAGATTCGCAAAGCCTATGACATCCACTATCATGACAGTGAACATGAGCATATCGTACAGCCGGGAATGGTATACATCTCCCAATCCACGGAGAACGGAACGATATATTCAAAAGAAGAGCTGCAAAGCATCTCCGATATCTGCAGAAAATGCAGTCTGCCGCTATTTCTGGACGGTGCTCGTCTGGGTTATGCTCTTGCGTCCCCGAAAAATGATCTGACTATGGAAGATCTCGCCAGTCTTTGTGATGTCTTTTATATCGGCGGTACAAAGGTAGGTGCACTATTCGGTGAGGCTGTCGTAATCACAAGCCCGACTCTAAAACCCAATTTCCGATATATGATCAAACAGCGGGGAGGGATGCTGGCAAAAGGACGTCTTCTGGGTATTCAGTTTGAAACACTTCTGGCGGGAGGAGAGGACAGCCTTTATTTTGAGATCTCCAATCATGCCATAGAATTAGCCATAAAACTAAAAGAAGCCTTCCTTAAGAAAGGCTATCGGCTTCTTTTTGACTCCTTTACAAACCAGCAATATCCAATTCTTCCAGATAACATTGTGGATAAGCTGTCAAAATCATTCTCATTTTCCACATGGAGCAAAGTGGACGATGACCATACTGCAATTCGAATCTGCACCAGCTGGGCGACAAGGCCCGAAGCCGTAGAGAACCTTATTGATCATTTGTAAGATGCAGCTTGTCAAGAACATAGAATGTCAGTGACAGCAGCATGCCGACCACACATGCCAATATCATTCCGGTCAGTGAGACGCTTCCGATATTGACAGAGATTCCCGAAAGTCCGATAACAAAGATCACAGATGTCAAAATCAGATTTCTGTTGATTCCATAGTCAACTTGAGAGTCCACCAAAATACGAAGCCCCGAAGTTCCGATCATGCCATAGAGCAAGATCGAGATTCCTCCGATGACTGGACCTGGTATTGTGCTGATCAGTGTAGACATCTTACCGCATAAGGATACGATGATGGAACAGATTGCCGCTCCCCCGATGACCTGCACACTGTAAACCTTTGTGACAGCCATAACTCCAATATTCTCCCCATAAGTTGTCGTGGGAACCGAGCCAATCAGTCCGGATAGTGCTGTTGAAAAATAATCACTAAACAGTGTTTTATGGAGACCTGGATCCTTGATCAGATCCCTCCCTACAATCTTACCGGTTACAACCTGATGTCCAATATGTTCAGAGGTTACCACCAACAGAACCGGCAAAATTGTGATAATAGCGCCCAAATTGAACTTTGCAAGTTGAAAATGTGGCAATGCAAACCACGGAGCCTTCACCACCTCGCTGAAATTCAGGATCCCGCAAATTGCTGCTGTTACATATCCGCAGATGATTGCGACCAATATCGGAATTACAGATAAAAAGCCACGAAACAGTAGCTGTCCAAACACTGCAACTCCCAGGGTTACCAAAAATACAATTACATTTCTCATATCTACTTTATCAACGTTTACAAGTCCGGCATTCTCGGCAGCATTTCCTGCAAGCTCCAGTCCGATTAACGCTACCACAGGTCCCATGGCGGCTGGAGGCAGCACAATATCAATCCAGTCTGTCCCAAACTTATAGATGATGAACGCAAGAATACATCCGCAGATACCGACAACGACAAAACCGCCCTGTGCATATTCAAAACCGTATTTGGCAATGACAATGCCGGCAGGTGCAAGAAAGGCGAAGCTTGATCCCAGATATGCAGGAGATTTGCCTTTCGTTATCAGAATAAAGAGCAACGTTCCGATTCCATTCATAAAAAGCACAATGGCAGGATTGATTCCCAGCACAAAGGGCACCAGCACCGATGCTCCGAACATGGCAAACATATGTTGAATGCTAAGAGGAATCAGCATCTTTGCGGGCACCTTCTCCTCAACTTGTATTACCTTCTTTTCCATTTTTCTTATGTCCTCCTTGATTTATGCTTTAAAAAAGGGCGTTTGATTTTTTATCAAACATCCCTGTTTTAACAATATTAAACTTTTAATACTTCAACAATCTGCCGGATATATTCCGGATCCGTTCCACAACATCCGCCAATCACACTGGCACCCGCGTCTGCGAGTGTCTTCATATGTCGGGCGAATTCGAAAGCTTCCATGTTGTAAATGGCTTCTCCTTTATCATTGATCAGAGGATTCCCTGCATTTGGCTTTGCGATAACGGGAATCTTTGCTCTTTTACTCATCGCTGAAACCACGGATTCCAGCTGATCCGGACCAAGAGAACAGTTGATGCCAACCGCCGCCGCATCCATCTCCTGAAGTGTTTCCATGGCTTCTAAGGCACTTCCTCCGAAGAACCCGGTACCATCCGCTTCCACGGTCATGGAACACATCATAGGAAGATCACAGACACTGGAGGCTGCATCAAGTGCTGCCATCATCTCATCCACAGCAAGCATTGTTTCTGCAACGAGAAGATCCGCTCCAGCGTTCGCGAGTGCAGTAATCTGTTCTTTATAGGCATCCAAAAGTTCTTCATACGTAAGTTCGCCATTTGGCTCAAGTCTTTTGCCTGTGGTAGTCAGATCACCGGCTATATAAGCGTTTCCCTGCACTGCCTCTTTGGAAATCTCAACAAGACGAGTGTTTAACTCCTCAACACGCGTTTCCATATGGAAATTGCGAAGACTGATCCTGTTCGCGGAAAACGTCGGTGCATAGACAATCTGTGAACCGGCCTTTATGTATTCTTTCTGCAGATCTTTAAGCACATCTGCATGTTCCAAAATCCAGAATTCAGTACTGATCCCCTTTGGCATCCCGGCTTTTGTCATATTCGTACCGGTCGCTCCGTCCAGAATAACGATGCCGGATCCAGCCAGTTCTTTGAATTCTTGTTTATTCATTCGTCTTTTCTCCTGAAGTATTTTCATCAGATGACTGTTCAGCACTTGTACTCTTGCTGCTCGTGGAAGAGCTTGAACTGTTGGTACTGCTGCTGTCTGTAGAAGGTGCTGTTGGTTGTTCCTGCTGCTTGGGTTGTTTAAAGGTATAGACATCCTTATCCGTCACCCTCAGTTTATCCCAGTACTTGGTCGTTTTGGTATCGGCCTTTTTTAACCAATCATCCAACAGCTTTTTATACTTCTCCTGTTTTTTGTCATTGATCATCAATTGTTTTTTCGCTTCTGTCTTTTCCTGATCGAACGTCTTGTCCAGACGGAGAACATAATATGCACCGTCTTTTCCTTCTATGACCTCCGGATTTACCTGACCATCCTGCAGCTTTTCAGCAGCTTTTTGAAGTGCTTCGTCTACTGTGGTTTCCTTGTCATCTTTTCCATAATTGTTCTGTGCAGCCGACAAGTCTTTATCAACTTCTTTTGCCAGTGCATCCATATCAGCATTTACAGGATCCCCGCTTGTATTAATTTTGTCAAGTATCTGCTGCGCCTGCTCTTTTTTCTTTTCTTTTTCCTTTTTGGTCAGGGCAATTGTCTTGCCGTCTTTATCTTTTTTCGTTCCGTCCGCAGACACTTTCACAAAAGTAATGCTTGTCTGAGCCGCTTCGTCATCGCTCACCTCTACCTCAATCCCATCTAAAATCTTGTTTGAGACCTTACTCTGATATGTATACAACTGGAGTGCCTCTGAGACATCTTTCTTAGTTACACCCAGTTTTTTCTGCACGTCTTTGTTATTTGCCTTCATGAAAGAGGCGGCTGCATCGTCCGCTTTTTTCATATCATCGTCACTTAAGGAAACCTGATAATCATCTGCCTTCGCCCTTAACAGATACATCTTCTCAATACTGTCAAGTACATCCTTCTTAAATTCCTCGCCGTAGGTGCCGTTTTTGGTCTTTGAGCTGAAGATCGCACTCGTACCTGCGCTCTGTCCGAACATAGAATAGTAGCTCATCATCGTGCCCTGCTGAAACCGCAGAAGAAAATTAGCCGTACCTAGATTTACAGATTCACCATCTATCTCAAATGCTTTTTGTGTACCGTCCAGTCCGGTCGTTTTCCCGCATCCGGATAAAGATGACGTAAAAAGAGAAATCGCCAATAAGCCACATGCCAGCTTAGCAGATAAATTTTTCATAATTTTCCTCCATATATTTAATCTATTCAAGTTTGTCCCTTCGGACTAGATTCTCATGTTTGTTTGCTTTATATAATTATGCCTTTTTCATGCTAGCATGAAAAAGAACACGGATTTCCCTGTGGCCTCTCGCGCCTTTTGTGATACTACGGATTGCTCCGCGCTTTAGCGCTCTCGTAATCCTACAAGCATTCGAATTCCGTCCTTTCGGACTACATTCTCATGTTTGTTTGGGTTTCAAGCTTATGCTTTTTTTCATGCTAGCATGAAAAAGCATAAGTTTTCAACCCTAGTATCACATTATATCTGGTTTTTCGATTAAGAGCAACATTTTTTTAAGATTTTTACAACATTTTGGCTCTCATTCAAGGCAAATTCTTTTTCTCTGTTTTTTTTAAGGGCAGGCTCCAGCAAAAAATATGGTCTGCTTCCGATTTTAAATGTTAACTGCCCTTGGAATTCTTTTAGTATATTGGGGATCATCTGCGGATTCAGACGTGCTCTTTCGTGCATTGTCAGTTTCACCGCATTACCCATTTGTTTGATTTCCACAATATCAGCCTGATGAGCCATCGCTTTGAGTCTCGCTACTGCCAGAAGGTTCAGTACTGACTTTGGCGGGTCTCCAAACCGGTCAACCAGCTCTTCCAGCATTTCCTCATATTCTTCATCATTTTCAATACCGGCAATCCGCTTATAAATATCTAATTTCTGATATTCGTTCGTAATGTAGGTAACAGGAATATATGCATCGAGTTCCACATCTACCGTTGTCTCAAAATCTTCCTGCTGAGGAATTCCTTTGGCTTCTTTTACAGCCTCACTGAGCATCTTACAGTAAAGATCATATCCTACTGCCTCCATATGCCCATGCTGTTCGGCACCCAGAAGATTCCCGGCACCCCGAATCTCAAGATCTCGCATGGCAATCTTGAATCCGCTTCCAAGTTCTGTAAATTCACGGATTGCGTGAAGTCTTTTCTCAGCTACTTCTTTTAGCATCTTGTCTCTCTTATACATGAGGAACGCATATGCTGTACGGTTGGAACGCCCCACACGACCGCGGAGCTGATAAAGCTGGGAAAGCCCCATCTTATCTGCATCCTGTATAATCATCGTATTTACGTTGGAAATATCAAGTCCTGTTTCGATAATAGTAGTAGTCACCAAGACATCAATTTCACCGTTGATAAATCCATACATGATCTTTTCCAGTTCACGTTCTTTCATCTGTCCGTGAGCGAACCCAACATTTGCCTCCGGCACCAGCGCAGCAATGCGATTCGTCACCTCTACGATATCATTTACACGGTTATAAACATAGTAAACTTGTCCGCCGCGAGCCATCTCACGGCTGATTGCTTCGCGAACCATCTCTTCATTAAACTCCATCACGTAGGTCTGTATAGGAACCCGATCAAGTGGGGGCTCCTCAAGCACACTCATGTCGCGGATCCCGATCAGGCTCATATGCAGCGTCCTTGGGATTGGCGTTGCTGTCAGTGTCAAAACATCCACGTCTTTTTTCAGATTCTTGATTTTTTCCTTATGGGTTACACCGAAACGCTGTTCCTCGTCAACAATCAGAAGGCCCAAATTCTTAAACTTGATATCTTTCGACAGTACCCTGTGTGTGCCGATCAGAATATCAACCTGGCCCTTTTTCAGATCCTGAAGTGTCCTTCTCTGCTCTGCCGGTGTGCGAAACCTGCACAACAAGTCAACCCGAACCGGGAAATCCTTCATTCTCTGGGTAAATGTATTGTAGTGCTGTTGTGCAAGAATTGTAGTCGGAACAAGGAATACAACCTGTTTACTGTCTTGTACCGCCTTAAACGCCGCTCTTATTGCGATCTCTGTCTTCCCATAGCCCACATCTCCGCAAATCAGACGATCCATGATTTTGCTGCTCTCCATATCCTGCTTGACTGCATCAATTGCAGTCAACTGGTCCTCAGTCTCTTCAAAAGGAAACATCTCTTCGAATTCCCTCTGCCAGATACTGTCTCCGCTGAAAGCATACCCATTTGTCTCCTGACGGACCGCATACAGAGCAACCAGATCTTTTGCAATATCTTTTACGGCCCCGCGAACCTTGCTCTTTGTTTTATTCCATTCCTGCCCGCCAAGCTTGTTCAGTCTGGGTGCCCTTACCCCAGAACCGGCATACTTCTGTAGTGCATCTAACTGAGTTGCCTGAATGTACAGATAACTTCCGCCGGAATACTCGATCTTCATATAATCTTTGATGATATGATCGACTTCAACTTTTTCAATTCCGCAATAAATTCCAAGCCCATGGTTCTCGTGAACTACATAATCACCTACAGAAAGCTCTGAAAAGTTCTGAATACTTTTCCCGTTATACTGTTTCTTCTTTCTATGCTTCCTGATTTCTTTTCCGAATATGTCCGTTTCGGTGATCAATACAAACTTCTGCAGCGGAAATTCAAATCCCTTTCGGGCATTTCCATGGATCACCATAACTTCTCCGGCATTTAGAATCCGGTTCTCATCTTCGCTGAAAAATGCCGGAATTCCTTCATTTTGTATCTCATCTGCAAGTCTTCCTGCACGTGATTTGGATGGGGATAAGAGAATCATACGATATCCGGACTTTTTCCAAGCGGCCAGATCTTTTACTAAAAGTGGAAACTGGTTATTGTATGCATTGACCGATTTCACCGTGACAGCAAAGGTGCCCCTGATTTCCCAATCTTGTTTTCTGGGTTCCATCAGGCTTAAAGCCACACTGTTTCTGCGATTCAGCTCATATGCAAGTTGTTCCGGCGTGTGAAGTTCAGGTATTTCCTTTGCCGTCACCAGCCCTTTTTCCATTCTCTGTTTCATCGCCTCACAGAATTCATCGGATAGTGCCTTTGCACTCTCGAGAATCCGGTTTGGCTCATCAATAAATATCACAGATCCATCTGGCAGATAATCAAAAAACGTATCCACCATGTCTTTTTTTGGATCGTCAGCATTCAAAAGCATCTCCGCGGCAGGATAGATCGTGATTGCATCCAGATTTTCAATAGAACGCTGACTTTCCGCATCAAAACTTCGAATGGAATCAATTTCGTCACCCCAGAGTTCGATCCGATACGGGTCATCCTCCGTCAATGGAAAAATATCGATAATTCCCCCGCGAACTGAAAACTGACCCGGCCCTTCCACCTGTGCACACCTTTCGTACCCAATCTTGGCAAGTTCTTTTTCAAATCTGGCAAGATCCACGGTTGAATCATTCTTCAGATGAAGGATATGTTTTTTGAGTATGCGAAGAGGCAGAAGGTAGTCCATACATCCCCCTGTACTGGTAATGATGGTAACTTCCTTCCGCTCAAGTATTGCCTTGACAGCCAGCATTCTCTGTCTTGTCAAAAGATTTCCCTGAACGTCCGACTGATAAAAGATCAGATCTTTAGCCGGATAAATCAGGGTGTCCGGATCATACAGCTGATAATCCTCATATAATTCTCTGGCCTTCAGATCGTTTTCCGCTACAATCAGGCGACAAGGCACATCGTCTGACAATCCCGCAATCATATGTGGCTTCTGTGATTCCAGACAGCCGCTTATGACAAAAAGACCCCGGGATTTTTTCAAACTCTGTTTCAGCTCCGAAAAGCCCGCAACGTCTTCCAGAGGCTGCATCAATGCCTTCATATGACAAAATTCCCTTCTGCGTCATCTTTATGGGGATCGGGCATCTTTCTGTTATATTGATTCATCGCTCCGTTGATATCGTCCTGCAGTATCATCTTAAGCGCATCTGCCGCATGTTCTATAGCCTCATCCACGAGTTTACGATCCTCTTTTGAAAACCTGCCGAGGACGAAATCGGCAAGATCCCAGCCCTTTGGTTTCTCGCCGACACCGATTCGAATCCGCTTAAAATTCTGCGTTCCTGTACAACCAATGATACTTTTAATACCATTGTGGCCGCCTGCGCTTCCCTTCTTTCTGATACGAATTGAACCTGGTTCAAGATTAATATCGTCATAAATGACAATCAATTCATCATCGGGGTTCGCCTTATAATAACTTACGAGTTCCGCCACAGACTCACCACTCAGGTTCATATACGTCATGGGTTTCACCAGCAGAACCTTTTTGCCGGCAATTACACCCTTTCCATAGAGCGCCTTATGTTTAAGGCCCGATGACGGTATCTGATACTTTTCGGCAAGATAATCAATGGTGTCAAAACCAACATTATGCCTGGTGCCTTCATATTGCTTTGAAGGATTCCCCAGTCCTGCTATAATATACATACTACTCTCCTGTTAACTAAAATATACGAGTTCTGACTGCGGCGGCTTGCAAGGATGTATCTCCTGTGCATACAGAACGGGACCCTCTTCTCCATAGACATCCATATACTCTATGGAAATCTTTGCAGTCACTGTCACCCACTGTCCCATAACTAATTTTCTTGCGTCTTTATTTTTACATACGTATCCGATAAACTGCGTATCCTCCGCACAGCAAGTCATGGCCATTCGACCCGGCACGAAATAATCTGCTCCGACATCTCGACTCTTGAGTACAATTCCCTTAAACGTTACCATTTTCCCCTCATAGCGCTCGGGATGGTCACCGATATCCACATAGAAGATCCCATAATCCACATCGTCAATCACGACCGGATCTGCATTCAAATCATACGGTACGGAATCCTCGAAAATATCCGTCAGTTCCCCTTCTTCATCTTCAAACAAAATCTCAGCCGCAGGATTCACAACTTTGATACTTCTCCTGAAATTCGCAAGGGGGAGATCAGAACTGCATCGGTTGAACATGACCATATCTGCATTCTTTGACATTTCCATAAAGATAGACTTCATATTGTTCATATAGATCTGGAAACTGCCTCCGTCAACTGTCACGATCTGCTGAACAATTCCCCAGCCTTTTGGAAGATTCATCTCTTCTAATCTTTTCACACTCCAAAGCGGATTATACTCTAAGATAATTCGGTCCGGATGGTATTTTTTTTGATAGGCCTCTAACATCTCCAGAGTAAAATCCTCCGGTTCTTTTACAATTTCCAGAATTGTATTATGTCTCTTAAGCATATCCTCGTCATACTCTTCTTCACCTTCCTCGCAGGCAATCAGAAGTGTCGGCTCTTCAATCTGAAAATATTCCTGCTGAACAGTAAAATCTATAAATGAAGTCTTTCCACTTTCCAGAAATCCCGTAATCAAGTAAATTGGAATATCTATTTCTTCTATTAATTCTTCTGCCATTGTTCACCTCATAAAAAGGACAAAAAGTTTTGTCCCCATAGTAAGTTTTGTTTATGGTAACTGTATCGCGGTACTTAATCAAGACCGAAAGCTTCCTGCAGTTTATCCTCTGCAAGTTCAGCGCCAATTACACAGATTCTTCCTGTATATTCCGGATCCCCGTCTCTGACATCCGTTTCACCCGGCACCATATCAAAATAGATCCACGTTCCGTCTTTCCCCTCTACCATTCCTTTAGCACGAAGAACCGTTCCAAAACAATCTTCCTCACAAAGGCGGTTCAGGATTGTTTGGAGCTCATCTTTGTCGTATTTTTTAATTGTTTCGCGTCCCCAGCTGGTGAAAACTTCATCTGCATCATGATGATGGTGATGATGGTCATGGCAGCCGCAGCCGTCCTCACTATGATCATGCTCGCAGTGCTCATGATGATGTTCATGATCGTGATGGTCATGGTCACAGCAGTGATCCTCTTCCTCCACATGCGAGAGATCAATCTTGACTCCCTCTATTGTATCGAGGAGTTTCTCCCCATCCAGTTCGCCTACTGGTGTTGTGATAATGGTCGCATCTGGATTCAATTCACGGATTAGTTTCACTGCCGTCTCCACTTTTTCTTCCGTGGCTTTCTTTGTATCTGTACGACTTAATATGATAGTTCCCGCTGCTTCCACCTGGTTTCTAAAAAACTCTCCAAAGTTTCTCAGATACATCTTGCATTTCGTGACGTCCACAATAGTGGTTGCACTGTTTAAAGCAACTTCAGAATCCATCTCTAATCCTTCTACGGCATGAATTACATCTGAAAGCTTGCCCACACCTGAGGGTTCAATGATGATACGATCTGGGTGGTATTTTTCAATTACCTCCGTGAGAGCTGTTCCGAAGTCTCCGACCAGAGAGCAGCAGATACATCCCGAATTCATTTCCCGAATCTCAATCCCGGCTTCTTTTAAGAATCCTCCGTCTATGCCAATCTCTCCGAATTCATTTTCAATCAATACTACCTGCTGTCCTTTTAAAGCATTTGACAGAAGATTTTTGATGAGTGTCGTCTTTCCGGCTCCCAAAAAGCCGGATATTATATCAATTTTAGTCATCGCCTAAAATATCCTTTCAATAAAAAGAGGTTAACAGTGTTTTAAGGGGCGAAAGATTGACTTCCGCCCCATTTACGTAAACCATTATACATCCAATTCTAAAAACTGTAAACCATTATACGCGAATAATATAATTCTCTTTTCTGGGAGCAGCTGTCGGTTCCTGATCCGAGTAGCCTAACAGACAGTTTCCGACACCAATATATTTTTCAGTATCCAGTCCCCAGCCTTTCATCATCTTTTTGCCTTCCTCAGATTCAAAGACTTCTCTTGCGCGATGAATCCAGCAGGAAGAAACTCCGATAGAATATGCGGCATTCATAAGGTTTCCGATAACCAGGCTTCCATCTTCCACGGCTGTACTGACATTCTTATCAGCAAAAACAACTATGACGGTTGGTGCTCCATAAAAGGGATCCGAAGTAACGCCCATCACTTTTGCGTTCATCTTCGACATCTTCGCAATAATCTCTGGATCCTGAACAACCACCATGACTGCGGATTGTTTTCCTGAACCGGATGCAGCATACGTGCCAGCCTTTAAGATCTGATTCAGATCATCTCTTGAAACTTGTTCTCCCTTATAAGAGCGGATACTCCTGCGGTTTAATAATGTCTGTAATGTTTCATTCATCATCTTTTACCTCTCTTTCCTACCTATAAGTATACATGTCTCAATTTCCACATTCAATACTGATCTCATTAAATTTATCCAGAATCCGGTCGATCTCTATCTTATCTTTTTCATCTCCGGCATAATCCATAACCGCCCTGCCCTGGTGCATCATCACAAGCCGGTTTCCATAGTCTACGGCATAACGAAGATTATGTGTAACCATGATGGTTGTAAGCTTTTTCTCTTTTACAATTTTATCCGTCAGCTGCATGATAAGCTCAGCAGTTTTTGGATCCAAAGCCGCTGTGTGCTCATCCAGAATCAAAAAACGAATCGGCGTCAGCGTAGACATCAGAAGGGCCATCGCCTGCCGCTGCCCGCCTGAGAGTACTCCGACTTTCACATCCATTTTATCTTCCAGCCCCAGACTCAGTTTCTTCAGACTGTCCCTGTAATAGTCCATCCGGTCTTTTTTCTTCCCGGCACGAAGCCCATAAAACTTCCCTTTATTGTCAGCCAGAGACATATTCTCGGCAATTGTCATGTTTGGACATGTTCCCATCGCCGGATTCTGGAACACTCTTCCGATATATTGATTTCGCTTATATTCTTTATCATTCGTGATATTCTTCCCGTCGATCAGCACTCTTCCGGAATCAAGACCGATACTTCCGCAGATCAGATTCAAAAGAGAGGTCTTGCCTGATCCATTGCTGCCCACCACGGATACAAACTGTCCGTCTTCCACGGTTATATTGAAGTCCTCAAACAGGCACATCTCGTTGATGGTTCCAGGATTATAATATTTATGAATATGTTGTAATTCAAGCATTCACTTTCACCTTCTTCTTTCGGTCCATGCCGATAACCAGAATCACGAGGAACAAAAGTGCCGTGATCAGCTTTGTAGCCTTGTCTCCCGCCACTTTAAGAGCAAGTGCCACACAAGCCTTGTAGATGATCGAGCCGATCACCACCGCTGTAGTTGTCTTCATAAATGACGCTTTCTTGAAGAAACTAATGCCGATGATGACACTTGCAAGGCCAATTACCAGAGAACCGGTTCCCATGGAAATGTCAAATACCCTCGACTGTTGTGCGAAGACACATCCACTTAAAGACACGAGACCATTCGAGATAGCAAGACCAAGAATCTTTATATTTCCCTTGTCCTTGGCAAGAGACGTCACAATCACATCGTTATCTCCCACCGCCCGCAGAAGATACCCTGACTGCGTCTTCATATAGATATCCAGCAGAATCTTGCAGATGAGTACAATCACTAAAATCACTGCAATATTCCACCATCTCGGTGCTTTCCCCTGAAAGATTGAATCCGTAAAATGATTCTTAAAGATGGTCTCTTCCGAAAACAACGGCACATTGTTCGTTCCGGCGATAAACAAATTGATGTTGTAGAGTCCAGTCATCACAATAATTCCGGATAAGAGATCGCGTACTTTAAGTTTCACATGAATCAGACCCGTGCAGACTCCGGCCGCCATCCCGGCGGCAAAAGAGACAACCAGGGTCAGATACGGATTCATCCCTCCCCGAATCAGAGCCGCGGTCACTGCCGCTCCCAGCGGAAACGTAGAATCCACGCCAAGATCCGGAAAATCCAGGATCTTATACGTGATATAAACTCCCAGTGCCATGATCCCATAGATCAGACCCTGTTCTAAGATGCTCATCAGAAAGTTCATGCTTTAGCCTCCATCCTATTATGATACCCCTCTTGTTTTATATTTCGTGTTTCCACAATCCACAGGTATTCTCTATTTCCCGCTGATCTTTGTAAATGACTCCACGGCCCGTTCTTTCATGGTGTCAGGAATCGTGATCTTAAGGCCTTCTGCTGCTTTTTCATTTACATATAAGCTGCTTTTTGTCACAGTTTCATATTTTATCTCAGATGCCTTCTTATCACCTTTTAGCACCTGGGCTGCCATTCTTCCCGTCTGTTTCCCAAGTTCGACGTATTCAATTCCTTCCGCTGCCACGCAGCCTTTTTTGACCTGTTCAATCTCACTTCCAAATACCGGGATGTTCTTTTCATTTGCCATTCCAAGCACTGTCGGCAGCGCACTCACTACTGTGTTATCCGTTAAATTCGTAAGACAATCCACACCGTCGAGAAGATCTGCTGCCGCAAGCTGGATCTCCGAAGTATTCGTCACCCCTGATTTTTTTATCTTAAATCCGTATTTCTCAGCAAGTTTTTCGTACTCCTCGATGCTGGACACTGAGTTTGCCTCACTTGTCGTATAGAGAATTCCGATCGTCTTTGCATCCGGAAGGACGTCACGTATCATCGCAAGCTGTTCCTCAATCGGAAGCTTATCACTCGTTCCCGTGACTTCCCCTGTTGGTTTTTGATTAGCGTCGGCAAGCTGTGCTTCCACAGGATCTGTCACAGCAGTGTAGATGACTGGAATATCCTGATCCATGGCCGCGTTATAAGCCGCCTGAGCACTTGGCGTGGCGATTGCACAGATCAGATCCACTTTATCTGATACAAAGTTTGAGGCAATCTGATTTGCCATGGATGTGTCTGCATCTGCGTTCTTCACTTTAATCGTAAGGTTCTTTCCCTCTTCGAATCCTTCTTCCTTTAAGCCCTCAATAAAGCCTTTTTTGCAGTTATCGAGAGAACCATGTTCTGCGAACTGACTGATTCCAATCGTGTACTGTGATTTTGATTCTTCTGTACCACATCCGGTCAAAACAGCTGCCATCATCGTCATACTTAAAAATAACGCCATCCTCTTTTTCATATTGATCTCCTTTTTAATACAATGGGACTCCTGTCACTTTACCTTAGTTTTTCCTGATTTCTGTGCTTGATACTGCGGCAATTCTTTTACCTGTTTTTTGGTGCAAAAAAGCGTCCCAGGTTCACATCCCTGAGACGCCAATAATATTATCTATTATCATCGCGGTACCACTCAAATTGACTCATCGTCCACTCTTTGCGTACAAACATACGCTCCTCATTGATAACGGGTTTGGTTCCCGGCAGCTCCTACTCTGATGATTTCAGGCTGCCCTCGAAAGTCCATTCAGCAATAACCTCCATACGGCATTCCCAGCAACAGCCGCTCTCTTTGATTTCATTTAAAGCCTACTCGTCTTTCTCAACGGTTTCGTTTATATAGTTATACAGTATTACAGAAAAGAAGATTTGTCAATAGATTTTCTTCTGAATATCTCTCAAAATCCAGATTCCCGGATTTTCATACCCTTAACCGAAATACACTGCTTTCCCTGTTCTTGCTGATTCATAGATGGCTTCCAGGAGCTGAGTGACAACAATAGCCTGCTCTGGTTTTACAATCAGTTCTTCGCCATTTACTACCGCATTATAGAACACTCTTTGTTCAATATCAGAGTCCTTCTCTTCTTTTCCATCATAAAAGGCAACTCCACCGGCACCAAGTGCTGGCTTTTCCACGCACTGGTGATTATACTGAACACGATTGATTCTGAGTCCGTCCTTCATGTCCGCACCTGCTTTGGTCCCGCAAAGACTGGTCTTTGCCTCATCCACATCGAGGGAGTTCAGTGCCCAGGAGGATTCCAGGACGATAGTTGCACCATTCTTCATCTTGATAAAACCAAAGGCTGAATCTTCCACAGTGAATTTTTCAGGATCCCAGTCACCCCAGGCATTTCCTGCCTCTCTTTGATCTCCAAGTTTGTAGAATACAGATCCCATGACTGATTCCGGTTCATAGTTATCCATCATCCAAAGCGTCAGATCAAGGGCATGTGTTCCGATATCAATTAATGGACCCCCACCTTGCTCTTCCTCATTCAGGAAAACACCCCATGTGGGCACGGCACGTCTGCGGATCGCATGCGCTTTTGCGTAATAGATATCTCCCAGATCTCCACTCTCACACGCTCGTTTTAAATAAGCAGAATCGGCACGATATCTGTTCTGGTAGCCGATCGTCAGAATCTTGCCTGTCCTCTTCGCTGTATCCAGCATTTTTTTCGCATCCGCATAAGTCTTTGCCATAGGTTTCTCGCACATCACATGCTTTCCTGCTTCCATTGCCGCAACGGCGATCGGACTATGCTCTCTGTTTGGAGTCAGGCAATAAACTGCCTCAATGTCATCTTGCCTTACCAGTTCCATATAATCAGTATAAACTCTGGTTTTTTCCGTTCCGTATTCTTTCTTTGCTTTCTCGGCTCTCTCCACAATCAGATCACACACAGCAACAATTTCAAAATTTCCATTCTTTTTAATTGCTGGGAGATGTTTTCCGTTTGCAATTCCTCCACAACCTACAATCCCAATCTTTAACTTTCTCATAACAGTTCTCCTGTCTCACTCATTCTATGATTTGTCTATTTCATCCACGGAGCAGGTGTAAAGCTGCCGCCTCTGCACCATTTCAGATATTCCATTCCATGAATCTGAGAGGTCATCTCCCAGTCTCCTCCATAAACCGGATCGTGGTAGCCCTCAATACAAATATCGCCTTCATATCCGCCTTTTTGCAGAATCGATATGATATCCGTCCAATTGCAGTCTCCGTATCCCGGAGTTCTGTGATAAACAAAATCTTTGACATTAAAAATACCATATTTCCTGATAGCATCATGATCGATCGTTGCATCTTTTCCGTGGATATGAACGATTTTTTTCACCCATTCTTTCAGCTGGGCTATGGGATCAATCAGTTGTACCATCTGATGTGTTGGCTCCCATTCAAGTCCGAAGTTTTCTTCCGGTACTTCGTTAAACATCTTCTCCCATGCTTTGGGATTGAATCCTATATTGCAGGTAGCTTTGTCATAGGTTCCACCCATCGGGCAGTTTTCAATTCCTATGGTGATATTCTTGTCCGCTGCTCTCTTTGTCAGCTCCCTGAATACTTCACCAAATTTGGGGATTGCCTCATCCACCGGCCTCCCTTCATATGCACCTGCGAATGTATACACATTGGAAGCACCAAAGTATTCGGCTGAATCGATGACATACTCCAGAGCTTTCTTGTGCTCCTCATATTGAATCGGATTGCAGTAAAGACCTATGCCTGTGATTGGGATATCTCTGTCCCCGATGATCTCTTTTACCTGCTTGGACAATTCCTTTAGGTCCGTATTCTCCAAAGACATATGGAACGTCATCTGGAATGTCTCAAATCCTTGATCCACCATATGTGGCAGCCAATCTGCTGCCTTTACTCCCGGTACACAAGTTCCGATTTTAATTTCCTTCATATTCACTTTCCCCCTGGCAGTTATTGTGATCCCAGTTCAATGTTTTCAGATATTCTATGCTCAGTCTTGCATCTTCTATCGGTGAATGTTCCGTGTGTCCATCCTGTTCCACGATCACCCACTGTGCTCCTGACTCAATAGACGCTGTAAGGATTTCCTGCATATTCTGAATTCCGTAACCCACTGCCCGAAATTCAACCGGTTTCTTCCCGGTAAAATCCTTCAGATGTACCACCGGGCATCTGCCCTGATACTTTCTGACGTAGGCTGCAGGATCTTCCCCTGCTGCCTTTACCCAGCAAGTGTCAATCTCCGTCTGCAGATCTTTTGGCTCGATTTGCTGATAAAGTGTATCGAGAACATATTCTCCATTCAATGCCCTCTGAAATTCAAAATCATGGTTATGGTAAAGCAGTGTCATATCATATTTCCGGCACTCTTTCGCAATGGAAGGAATCTTTTCCAGCATCTCTTGATAGGCTTTCGTCCCATATCGCTCGCCCTCTCCAAGATGAGGAATCGCAAGATACGTGCAGCCAACCACCGCATAGTCCGCCACTGTTTTCTCCATGTTGTCTTTAAGTTCAACGTATGGAACATGGGCCGAGATGGGCTCCAGTCCAATTTCATGAAGCCAGTCGTGAATCTGCTGCGGAGTATGTCCGTACAAACCTGCAAGTTCTACTCCGTCATAGCCGATCCTTTTTATTTCTTCCATAGTTTGAATAAAATTTTCCTGCGCCTGCTCCCGAACCGAATATACCTGTAATCCAATCGGTAATTTTGCCATAGAAACACCCCCCGTTTATTTTTCAAAATCCAAAATTTGCTTCGATTTCGCCGATTCAAAAATCTTCTCCATCAATTTCATAACGCGCATCACTTCTGAAAGTTTGATTCTCGACTCTTCTTCCCCTCGGATCACAGCCATAACATTCCTGTAAAACTCACGAATATCACTTCTGACAACTGGAAGTTCATATCTGTGGATCGTGTCTTCTCTGCGGGGAGCCATTGTCTTCGTAAGACCCGCCGCTGTTCTTACCGGAACCACGTCTTTTTCATCAGAACCGGCAGCACATACGATCTCTCCGGAGAGATCCCAGTCCCTAATGACGGCTGTTCCATCCTGTCCGAGCATATACCATCTGGGCAAAGATACAAAATTGTTTGTGCCGACCTCAACCAGAACTTCGGTGCCACTTTCAAATGTGAGCACCGTCGTAAACCCATCCTCGACCAGTTGATTCGTCACATTCGTAAATGTTGCATAGACTGTACTCAGTTTCTGACCTTTCATCATCATCAGGATCTGGTCCAGCATATGGACTCCCCAATCCAAAACCATTCCGCCGCCGTGTTCTTTTTCCTGACGCCAGTCTCCCGGAATTCCATGCGCGCCATGTACTCTCGATTCAATCCGGAATACATCGCCCAGCTTATGTTCATCATATATCTTCTTGATTGTCAGAAAATCTTCGTCCCAGCGTCTATTTTGATGCACCGTGAGAAACATTCCCGTCTCCCTTGATACATCAATCATTTCCTGCAGATCTGCGGAAGAAAGTGTGATTGGTTTTTCGCTGACCACGTTCTTTTTGGCCTTCATCGCATCAATTGCGATTGGTTTGTGCAAATCATTTGGCGTGGCAACCAATACCAGCTCTATTTTGGGGTCTGCGAGCAGTTCTTCTCTGCTCTTATATACGTGCAGTCCACATTCTTCTGCAAAATCTTCTCTTTCTTTTTTGATGTCATAGATCCCGGCTATCTCAAGTCCGTCTATCCCTGAGATTGTCTCTCTGTGCCAGTTAGCCATTCCGCCGAAACCAATTATACCTATTTTCATGTCTTTTTCCTGTCCTTTTTCATTTTCAAGCCCAGTACATGGCTCCTCTGTCTTCAAAGATAAGTACGTTCTTCAGACACTGAATTGCCTTCTGCAGTCCCTCTCTTCCGGACATAAGACTGTCTTCATGTTCAATGCTGATTGCATAGTCATAACCTGCCAGGCGAAGCTCTGATATGATATCTTTCCAGTACTCCTCGCCATGTCCGTATCCTACGGACCTGAAGATCCAGGAACGGTTGATCTCATCACTGTAATGTAGTGTGTCCAGCACACCATTAAGCTTTGTATTGGCCACATCAATCTTTGTATCCTTTGCATGGAAGTGGAAGATTGCTCCCTCTTTTCCAAGTTCCCGGATACAAGTGCAGGGATCCATTCCCTGCCATACCAGATGACTGGGATCAAAGTTTGCACCAATCTCCGGTCCGACTGCTTCTCTAAGTTTCAATAATGTCTTCGTGTTATACACGCAGAATCCCGGATGAAGCTCCAGACCGATCTTATGTACTCCATGTTCCCTGGCAAATGCAGCCGTATCCTTCCAATATGGGATCAGCACCTCATTCCACTGATAATCAAGTATTCTCTGGTAGTCATCCGGCCACGCACAGGTCACCCAGTTTGGCTCCTGATCTTTATAGCTTCCGCCCGGACACCCGGAAAATGCATTTACAACCGGAACTTGCAGCTTTTCTGCAAGCAAAATTGCATTCTTCAGATCGTGATCATCTGCCTTCGCAATTGCCTCCTGTGGATGAACCGGATTGCCGTGCGCACTCAGTGCACTAATCTGTAAGTGATGCCTTGCAATTATTTCCCCAAACTCCCTGAGCTTTTGATCATCGGCGAGCAGCACTTCGGGATCGCAGTGAGCCTTTCCCGGGAATCCTCCGCATCCGATCTCAATCATCTGTACGCCGCTGTTCTCCAGATACGCACACGCATCCTCCAGTGACATATCCCCCAATACTACCGAATACACTCCTAACTTCATCGTAAAACCTCCATTCGCCCTTCCAGGCTTCCCTTAAAACTAATTATGATGATACCTGCAGACCAAAAGTCCTGCTTTTTCATGCAGGCATGAAAGCAAAACTATTGATCCTCTTGGTATCATCATATATAATTGGCAGACAAATTAATACCAAACCTTTGCTATAGATCCATACGATTCTGCTATTTCTCTTAGTTTGTAGTCGTATGCATTGTCCCAATCCGCTCCCAGACCTCTGAGGGCGAAAAACCATATTTTTTCTTAAAAAGTCTCCCAAAATTGTTGTAGTCTGTAAACCCCACAACCGCAGCAACCTCTGCAACATTGAGTTCCTTTTGCTGCAGCAGCAGATATGCTTTTTGAAGCCGCACTTCATTAATATAATTTAAGGGACTTTGACCCATACTCTCCTTAAACAGATGGCAGAATCTGGATTCACTTAGATGTACGACTTTTGCAAGCTCCTGATTACTCAGCTGTTCTGTGTAGTTCTTCTGTATATACTGGAACACAGTGTTCAGGCGGTCCAGATCACGATTTCTCTTCAGATGTTCTTTATCCGATATGCTCTCGACAACATAATATCGCATCAGATACGTCAGCAGTTCATAGATATCAGACTTGACTGCCAATTTGTATCCAAGTTTTTTCTCGCTGTCCTCTTTTCGAATCTCCAGAAGCAGTCTTTTGATCTTGTCATCAGACTCAATCAGCGTCTGAAAGATCATATTGTAATTTACAATCTCCTCCGAGAATTTGTCCAGTTCAAATATAATCACTAATGCATCGAAAACAGGAGTCTTCGTCACACCCGTATGTAATTCGTTGCTGTTTATAACGATCAGATCCCCAGCTTTCCCATACACTGGTTTATGGTTACAAAGAAATACTGCAGCGCCATCCAATATATAATGCATCTCAATATGTTCATGCCAGTGTTCACTGAAAATCGTTCGGATTTCTCGTATATTATTTTCAAAAATCTGTACAGGAAAGTCCTTGTCCTGAATAATCTTCTTTTCATAAAGATTGATTTCATGCATATGATTTACCTCGAATCAAACATTAATGTGCTACACTACCTGCATAGCTCATTTTTATTAATTTTACCATTTACCATGACAAAATCAACCTTTATATTCTCGTCAAAAATAATTAAATCTGCATCTTTTCCCTCTTCTATGGAACCTTTATCTGTATCAATATGAAGAAGCTTTGCCGGATTTAAAGTCAGCATCTTTACTACCTGGTATAGTGGCGCATCCGTGTACTGATAAAAAGTTCCAAGCAATCTGTCAGTCGTTGCTACACTTCCGGCAAAAGAAGTTCTGTCGGGTAATTTTGCCACCTTATCTTCCACGATAACAGGAACCCCCATTTTTTTATTTCCCAGTATGTATTTTCCATCAGGCATACCGGCCGCACGCATGGAATCTGTGACAAGACAAATCCTGTCCGGCCCTTTAATTTTGTAGATCAATTGAAGCAGCTCTTTAGGTAAATGGCTCCCATCGGCAATCACTTCAACATATAAGTCGTCCAGAAGATATCCTGCTTCAACGGCTCCTGCTACACGATAGGAATTTTTTCTTGTAACAGATAACATGCCTGAATAAAAGTGCGTCAATGCGCGTAACCCGTTTTGATAGCCTTCCACCACCTGTTCACACGTAGCTTCGGAATGAGCCAGAGAACTTACTACTTGATGTTTATTTAATTCCTGAAGGAATTCCTTTGAACCATCCAGTTCAGGAGCGAACGACCATCGCAGGATTCTGTCAGTCTTAGATAAAGCTTCCCTATATTCATCTTTATCCGGATTTCTTAAAAATTGGGGATCCTGAGCTCCCCTCTGACTATATGCGAAATATGGTCCTTCCAGATGTAAACCTAAAATATTAGGAAATCCCTCACGCTTCCTGTCTATTTGATTGAATAACCCAATAAACTCAAGCAGCGACTCCTTGCTGCCTGTAAGAGTGGTTGGCACAATGGATGTAGTTCCAAACTGCATATGAGCCTTCGAAGCATTATAAATGTCTTCCAACGTTCCGTCCATAAAATCATACCCACCACCCCCATGTGTATGTATATCAATAAATCCGGGAGAAAGGTATCTGCCGTCAGCATTAATCACTTCATCGTGTGGTTCATCTATGCACCCATCAAATACAACTTTGTAGATCTTGTCCCCTTCGGTCATAAGCTGGCCGTCTCTGATACCCATAACTGTAACTATTTTTGCATTTTTTATTAATATTCTTTTCACTTGGAGCACCTGCATTCCTGGTATTTATAAAAGAGAAGCTGAGTCCGAATCAAGAAAAAGTTCCACGTCCTGATGCATCTTTAACATGGTTGCCGGAACTTGATTTGTTACCGGATTCTTAAACATATCGCTGATTGCTTTCGCTTTCGCTTTTGACGGAACACAAGATACAATATGTTTACACTGCATAATCTGATAAACGGTCATTGATATAGCCTGATCGGGAACATCATCTATTGAGGCAAACCATCCTTCAGAAACCTGTTGTCTCTTACAAGTGTCATTTAAATTTACTACAATATAAGCTTCTTCTGTGCCAAAATCCGCCGGCGGATCATTGAATGCAATATGAGCATTCTGGCCTATCCCTATTAGTCCCAGATCAATTGGTTCCCTGCGAAGTTCTATTGTAAGTTTCTCAATTATTTCTTTTATGTCTCCTTCTCCATTAACCAGATGGTAATCCTTGATATTTGTCTTATCAATAAAGCGTTCTTTCAAATACTTCCGAAAACTTGCCGGATGGCTGACAGGCAGATTTATATATTCATCTAAGTGAAACATCTCTACCTTTTCCCAGTCAATATCTTCCTTAATCAGGGCTTTGAGCGTGTCAAACTGAGATGCCCCTGTAGACAGGATAATTCTTGCTTTTCCATTCTTGTCAATCGCATCATTTATAATATCCGCAGAATACCTCGCAGCTTCCTGACCTAATTCTATCGAGTTTTTTAAAATATTTGTATGCATTTCTAATTTCATCCTTTCAGTTTTCATATCAGTATCACTTAATTTCTTTACAATATGTTTCCAATAACTTATACTATAGTCTACTAGTGTTAATGATACCAGGGTCAAAAGGTCCTGCGTTTCATCTATCAAAGGCGGTGTTCTTATGTATGATCCCTATACCAATAAAACTTTTGGTGACGATATTTTGATAAATAGAGCCGATGATTCCAAAAACACTACAAAGCGGTGGGATCATTATCATGACTTTTACGAAATATATTATTATTATGGTAATGAGATGAATTACTTCATCGATAACAAGGTATATACTGTTAAGAAAAATGATGTGGTCTTTATTCAGCCATATCTTTTTCACCGTACCGTATACCGAAGCGGAAGCACAAGAAAAAGAATACTCATCCTCTTTCATCCCAAAATCTTAGAGTATATAAAAACATTAGATGAGCCACTTCACCATGCAATTTCCAGCCTCTTTTCAACCAAGAAAATATTATCCTTATCGAGCGTGAAAAGTAAGCAGCTGCTCCATAATTTTATCATGCGTCTTTACGAAACATCTGTTCAAAGTTCTTCGTATCAGTCGCTAAAGATGCAAAATGACCTCATAAACCTGTTTATAACATTCGATGACCTGTCTTCTGATGAAGTAAAAGATAAATCTGCCCCTATGCTTTCTTCAAAAGAAAAGCTGGTATCAAATGTCATAGAATACATCAATCACAATTATACTTATGATATTACACTTGAAACTATTTGCGAAGAATTATTTGTCAGCAAATATTACTTATGTCATACCTTTAAAGAAACCACAGGGGTTACGGTTATTAATTTTGTAAATAAAAAACGGCTGTCCGAGGCGGAACGTCTGCTTCGGTATTCCTCTCAAAGTATTACTGATATCTGCCATCTGGTTGGCTTTAACAGCATTGGTCACTTTATTAACCTTTTCTCAAAATACTATGACTGCACTCCGGGCACTTTTCGCAAAAGGCTGCAATAGTTACCCTTTAACACCAGAACTAATATCTCCCTGAACAAAGTACTTTTGTGAGAACAGGAAGACTATGATAACAGGTGCCATTGTAATTACAGATCCCGCCATTTTTACACCGACATTGGCAGCCGCTATGGGGGATTGATCAAGTGTCAGCAAACCCATGGTCAGGGTATATTTTTCTCTCGATTGAAGATATAGCAGAGGACCCATGGTATTATTCCAGGCACCGATGAAAGTAAGGACAATAAGGGTCATCATCGTCGGTTTTGATAAAGGCATATATATCTGAAACAGGATCCTAAGAGGATTACATCCGTCAATAAGAGCTGATTCATACAATACATCCGGCATACTTCTGTAATTTTGATTAAATAAAAAGATGCCCGTTGCCTGTCCCAGAAAAGCAGGAAGGATCAGAGGTAAAAACGTATCCAGCATCCCCGCTTTCGACCAGATAAAATATGTCGGTATCATAGTTACCTGAGCCGGCATCATAAGTGTTGCAAGCATCAGAGTAAATAGAATTTTCTTTCCGACAAAATCAAATTTTGCAAAACCAAATCCCACAAGTGCAGATGACAAAACAGTTCCAACCAGATTGAATACAACTACAAAAAAGCTATTTCCTAAATATTTTAAGAAGGATAACTCATTGAGTACTATCTTAAAATTACCCAGTGTGATCGGATTCGGAATATACTGGGGTGGAATTTTCATAACATTATCTACCGTCTTCAGAGAATTCGACAGCACCCATAGAAAGGGTATTAACATTATGAATGCGCCCAGCGTCAGCACTATATAATAAAATATTCTTTTCATATCATCAGTTTTCATAATGCACCCATTTCTTCTCAAATTTTCTTTGTATTACTGTAATAATTAATATGATGATAAACAACATCCACGCCAATGTAGAAGCCGGTCCCATCTTCCCGTAGATAAATGCCTCTCGGTAGACCATCAAATTCACTACATTGTTTCTGTCAGGAAGTGAATAAACATCAAACATGGTAAGAAATACATCGAATGCTGTGAACGCTGAAATCGTTGACAGGATCATAGTCAAAAATACCATAGGCGATATCATAGGAACCGTAATTTTTCTGAATATGGCAGCTTTTCCTGCCCCTTCCGTTGTTGCGGCCTCCACAATTTCTTTCGGAACACTTTGCATCGCAGAAAGTAGGATTACCATAGTCTGTCCCATGCCTTTCCACACATTCATCAAAGCAAGACTGCCAATTGCCACCCACCACTTATCACTGTCGTACCAATAAGAGCCTTCAAAACCCAGGGAACGCAAAATATAATTAATCAGCCCATAATCATAACCATATAAAAACTTCCACACAATGGCTCCTGCAACCCAGGGGGTCACATTGGGCAGAAAGTAGCAGGCCCGAAACCCCCCTTTAAATTTAATCTTCTGGTTTAACATATTGGCAATGACAAGAGCAAAGATGGTTTGAAGAGGCACAAAAATTGCTGCAAAGTATAAAACATTTCGAAAGGATATCCAAAATGCCGGATCCTTAAATGAGTTAATCCAGTTCTTTAATCCGACAAACTTTGGAGGATTAAACATATCCCAGTCTGTGAAAGAGATATATCCCGAAAACAACACAGGGAAAACAAAAAACACAGCAGTTCCTATAATGAATGGTAAAACAAACAGCAGCCCCCAAAAGTTACTTTTTCTCATCATTGCCTCCTATTTTTCATAATTCTCGTCGAGTACCTCTTGAACACTTTTTTTAATCTGTTTCAGTCCGGATTCTGGATCCGTCTTTCCATCCATAATATCGTTGAATACTGGCTGTGCCGCTGTCCGCCATTCATTCCAGCATTTATTCTCATCCAATGTTACCCCAGATTCATCGACACCCTCTGTGTAAGCTTTTTTATTGAGTGGCTTAAACTGTAAGTTTTCCATATACGTAAGTGCTTCTTTATTAACAGGTATCGTAGATCCACTGTCAGCAACAATCTTCTGTACCTCCGGACTCAGATAATACTTTAAGAATGTCCACGCAGCTTCTTTATTCTCTTCTTTGGCTTTTGAGAATATCATCCAGGTGTTGTTTACATTCGGTACAATTCTTTCTTCGCCGTCAAATGCCTTTGGCATTTTAACAGTATCGTAATTGAGATCCGGAAAGTTAGTATTTAACACGGTATTTCCTAAGCTATATTGCAGAAAAACCATCGCACCCATTCCGTTTCCAAATACCTGATGCGTTCCCCCAAGTTCATTGAATGTCGAGCGCGCCGGACTGATCTTATAGGTATTAACAGTATTTGCCCATTCCGTAATTCCTTTCAGAGACTTTTCATCGTCGAATACAGCATTTTCCTTCGTCTCATCCAAAGCCTGTCCTCCGGCGGAATGAATCCACGGAAACCATCCATCTGTAATTCCTCCCGAAGTGATCAAACCATAAACATCTGTCTTCCCATCTCCGTCTGTGTCCTTTGTCAGTTTTTTTGCCGCCTCAATCATATCTTCATAGGTCCAGTCATCCGTAGGATACGAAACCCCGGCTTCATCAAACAGATCTTTGTTATAAGCAAGTGCAATCGGATTGCCTCCGTGAGGAACGCCCCAGACGCTTTCCCCTACCTGTGCCGAAAACAAAGTGGAAGCAAATTCATCTTCATTTAAATCCCTTTCTATATAAGGCATTAAATCTTCTGCCGCTCCCTTATCTCCATATCCCAAAACAGCAGCATTCTCCTGAAACCAGATATCCGGAGCTGTCCCGCCTGCAATCTGAGTCGTAATCTTCTTCGTGAAATCTCCCCAGGGTGCCTCATCAATATCGAGTTTTATATCCGGATATTCGTTTTGAAATCCCTCTATAATTTCTTTATTGGTCACATCATATCCGCCCGGAAGCCCGATTCTCAAGGTCACAGCTTTCGAAGATTTTTTCTCTGATTTCTGCTCTACACCAGAATCAGCAGCTGATTTATCTCCTGTTGCCTTCGAATCCTGCCCTTTTGAAGAACCACATCCCCCCATCAGCATAATTGCTGCTCCTGTCATAACCAATGCGCTTACCAATCTTTTTTTCATTCTTACCTCTCCTTTTCTTTTTGGTAAATTACCCCTGTGGGTGTTTTAGTAAATCTTTAATTTTTACTTTCTGGTTTTCAGCAATCGAAAGATTAGCCGCAGCCCCGATAAGCAGTGACATTGCACCATCCATGGAACTGGCAAGGACTCCCAGATCATCCTCAACATCATTTTTAATCAGCATACGAATCAATTTATCATCTGCACCTCCATGGCTTCCTTTCAATTTAGGAATATCATAATTAATCTGTGCACCGCTTCTGTCATATACTTTTATGTGATTGCATCCGTCGTCTTCTCCGATTCCCGAATAGATCTCTCCAACTTCCATTCTGCCCTTAGTTCCACTTATAGATGCATTCCATCCCTCATAGGGACTGTGAGCAATCAATGAATAAGCCAGAAGTGCCCCTGACTGGTACTTTACATTGACCGCCATGCTGTCATAGATGTCTATGCTCTCATCAAAAACACAGGAATCCCGAATATAGTTATCCTCTTCTTCCGCCTCAAGATAAAATTGCCTGTAAAAAGGATCTTCTTCGATATCCCAGTAAAATTCACATGTATCTTTGTACTCGCATGTCAGGCATCTGGTTCCTCTTTTATCCCGGACTGGCCCGTAAAACCTTCTGGTTCCAAATGCACTTACTTCCTCGGGATATGAATTAAGCCACCAATTGATCACATCAAAATGATGTGTTGACTTATGCAGTAAGAGCCCCCCGCTTTTCTTCAAGTATCTATGCCATCTTCGAAAATAATCCGCACCATGTCTCGTATCCAGATGCCATTCCAGATCTACGTTCAGAACTTCTCCCACCGTATCCTTTAGGATCAGTTCTTTTACCTTTTGCATATACGGCATAAATCGCATATTAAAGGTAACCTGAACATGTCTTCCAGTCTTTTTCTCAGCCTCCAGAATAGCATTACACTTTTCAGAATCAATTGTCATAGGTTTTTCAGAAATCACATCACAGCCCGCATTCAGTGCCTTGATGATATATTCATGATGATAGCAATCCACGGTAGTCACAATTACAAAGTCCGGCCTGACCTGTTCCAACATATAATCAAAGTTGTCATACACCGGAAATCCGCCACAGGCCTCTGAAAACTTTCGTGCCCGAACAGGATTTATATCATACACACCTTCTATCGAAGCGTAGTCCTTATACTCCTCGGCAGAAATGCGTTTTCCGAACATATAGCATCCTCTCATTCCTGCACCTACTATAACGTATTTTTTCATGATCTGTCTCCTTTGCATATTTCTATACGATTTTCTTCCTTCATCCATCCAATTACATTATCTATATCAAAAAAGCGAAGTGCTTTCGGAAGGATAATACTCACAGGCTCATTCTCATAATACCGTTCAGCCACCCAGCTGTTATAAGTCAATACTGGTTCTTCTATGGAGACAGATTCAATTCTCTCATCAAGAAAGGCTGCCAAAATACCATAAATTCCCTGCCAGCCGCATACATGAATTCGAATATCTCTGCATTTTGCAGCATCCAGGTCCTGCAGCATATCAACGGAACGAATAACATCAAATATTCTTAGTGCGCACAGGCTGTCTCCGGATCGAATCAGGTCATCTGCAAGTTTATATATCGTTCCAAACTTATCATCTACCTTTTGAGCCCCTGTCTGATAAGGAGCAATCCCCCCAACTCCTGACGTGTTGAGAACCAGAACCTTTCTGCCCTTCTCACATTCGTTCTGAATCCATTCCATATGGTCCTTCAGCTGTCTGGTTCCCCCGTCCCAGACAGCAATGGTAGGTGAGCGTGTGACATCAGAGTTGGAGTTTTCTTCAAAGACCAGACAATGGTTCATCATTCTTTCCTGGGATCTCCAAATATATGAAGCGATTGATAAATCGTTATATTCCAGCCTCGAAATTTTCCTCAGGTTCAATGCGCATATATCCCGCTGATGATAGACCTGCTCTTTCAACCATTGATATGCATTCTCTTTTGTACACACATCTTTCTTCATCCGATTCAACAGGGAAAGATTCTCTTCATATATAAATCGCGAATTCCTTTTTTCTTCCTTTATCTGACCCTTTTTCGTACACCACAACTTTTTAGGATTTATTATGTGAATATCCTCAAGAGTTATGTCCTCTCTGTTCTCGATCTCTAGACTTCTTGTAAAAAATTCAGCTGCTTTCAGTGCAAGATCAAAGGAATAGCTGTGCTGCGTGACATCCTCATAATAATATAAGTTATCTTCTTTTCCCCATAGTTTCCAATATTTTTTTGCATTTTCAACAGTTTTCCTGGTTCCTTCTATCGGAAAGAAGTCATAGGATGCAGCCAGGACAGCCACCGGTTTCGGTGCAGCACTTAACAATATGTCTTCATGTTCAAATCCATACTTCAGAAATCCCGGCCAGTTCTGCTCGGAATCCTGGGGCACTCCTGAGAGTATATTTTCTTCATAGCTTGTAATATATGTGCCAGGAGCAAAAGCTTTCACCCTGTCATCGCATAGCATTACCATACAGGTCTGGGTACCCCCGCCGGAATTTCCCGTAACTCCGATATTGTCCGGATCTACTTCGGGGCGGGTCAGCAGATAATCAATACCTCTAATTGCATCCTGAAGGAAGTACCTTGCCGATGGATAACCGGTCATAAGGCATTGAAGTCCCGCATGCGTATGCTCCGCGGTTCCTCTGCTGATTATCTCTGATCCTTCCTCATAGTAGCTGACTCTTTCTCCCTGCCCAACAGGATCTATAGCCAAAACGATAATTCCCCGTTTTGTAAGGCACTGACACACCATCTGATATTCATAGCTGTGTTTGGCCAATGGATCATGCCCGCATAAAAACAAAACTGCACCGGAGGGATTCTTTAATCCGTCAGGCATATACAAATTTGCTGTTACAAAACAATTGGGTCTTGACTGATAAATCACCTTTTCTATATGAAAATCATCTGATTGAACAACTCCTGTGACAACTGGATCTAAGGGTGTTTCGCACGATGGCATCCCACCTATAGAATCGAGGAACTTACTTCTTACATAACATTGCCTTTGTCTGAGTTCATCTTTTGTAAGAATAAGATTCCGTCTGGTTTTTCCGTTTTCCAGCAGCTTGGAAGTATTGTTATAGACATAGTCCTTGAGCTGACTTTTTACATCATAAAAGTGAGAAGGGTTATATTTTTCAAGATTTTCTATCGTCATCATCAACGCCTCTTTCTTATAGATAAATCCTCTTTCCTTCTTTTCTTGATTTCTCCGCCGCGAATGCCATCCGATGACTTTGTAAAGAAAGACGGGCTAAGGTTTTTAAATCTCCTCCTTTTTTTCCGACTCCGTCCAGGAAATCATATAAAAGTCTGGAGTCTCCTCCACCATGTCCGGACTGAATACTCTCATACTCAATCGGAATTACTTCTTTCTCCTTGGTCAGGAAATCGTATACTTCGATATTTCCTTTATCCAAGTGTCCCCGGATATCACCTTTCGTCCCAAAGAAACGTAGCGTCCTTGTATTTTCGCTCGAAAATCCAGTCATGTTAAACGAAGCTGTGAGCCCATCTTCCATATTAAATATTGCACTTTGATGATCACACACATCATTATCACAATGAAAGACACAGCGCCCATATTGTCCCTTCCTTAGCGCTTCATATCTTGCCGCAAAAGAAGTGTCCGACGAAATGGTCTGTGTCGGCCAGCCCACTTTAGAAATTTGTTTCAGATATAATCTGGGTGCAAAATAAGGACATGATGTCTCACAGGGACATCCATCCAGACAATATTTTGGTGCCCCTTCCGGCGCATTTTCTTCTTTGTAGTATTTAAGGTTTCCTTCTGATACAACCGACAGACATTTTTTTCCTGTGAGATAACCGATTAAATCTAAATCATGGCATGATTTCGCCAATATAAACGGGCTGGATATCGTTTCATTTCGGAATACACCTCTGACATATGAATGAGCAAAATGCCAATAGGCACAATTTTCTGTCATCTGTAGATGAACTAATTCCCCAACCCTGCCCTCATCAATAATTTCTTTCAGTTTTTCAAAGAAAGGTGCATAACGCAAAACATGGCACACCATTAATAACAGATTCTTTTCCTCTGCCTTTTTGACCATATCAATACACTCTTGTTCATTATCAGACATTGGTTTTTCCAATAATACCGCATATCCCTTATCTAACGCCTGCATCGTTGATGGATAATGCACTTTATCTGGCGTTGCATTAATCACTGCGTCTGCAAACTTATCTTCTTTCATTACTTCCTGCCAGTTGGAATACAATTTCTCATCACCAATATTAAAATCCAGAGCAAGTTTATTCAATTTCTTTCTGTCCGGATCAGCAATCGCAACAATATCAGCACCATATTGTAAACAGAAACGTGTATAGTTTCTTCCTCTGCCTCCAGCTCCCAAAATGATTACTTTCATACTAGCCTCCCTTTTCGTTTCGTCATAATGTATGAAATCTATTTTTTATTTTAACAATACTCTATTCATATTTCTAACACAATCTTGTTGAAATTCAAGCTAAAAATTACTTTATATTGCTCTTCCTTTCCCTCTTCAAACTAATCATTGAGGTGCAGAGCAATCCGTAGTATCATAGGTTCAAAAGGTCATGCATTAACAGGAGGTACACTCATCCATGATGAATCAGACATTTTTATATGGAATTCCCGGAAGCACAGTCAAGCTTATCGCGATGGCATGTATGTTCATAGATCATTTTGCGGTTATTTTTCTGGAAATGAATCATCCTGTCTTAAGTTCTTTTCTTCGTTCCATCGGCCGGATTGCCTTCCCTTTGTTTGCATTTCTCCTGACAGAAGGATTCCTTCACACGCACAGCAAAGTAAACTATTGCCGCAACTTGTTTATTATGGCTATTCTGTCCGAAATACCCTTTGACCTGGCATTTCGCAACTCTGTCTTCGATCCGATAAGTCAGAATACATTATTTACCCTCACAATCGGCCTTCTGACAATCTGGGCAATCTCTCTAATCGAAGAAACAACACAAAAAAAAGGTCAAAAACAATACTTTCGTATTCCTTTGACCCTTCTGGTGACAGCCGCAGGGAGTTTCGCCGCATGGCTGTTCCGTTCAGACTATGAATTCTATGGAATTCTTGCAATTGTACTGCTATACGTCTTACGAACACGCCGCATGGCAGCATCGGTTCTTTCTTGTGCAGTTTTGACGTTAATCGGACCTGCGGAGTCTTTCTGTTTCTTCTCGATTCCACTGATTATGAAGTACAACGGCAGTCGCGGACTTAAGCTAAAATATGCATTTTACCTTTTTTATCCCTTTCATCTTCTGGTGTTGTATCTGCTTTGGCACACTATCAGTATCTGAAGATCGCTACTCCAAATCCAGGCAGATTATAGCCGATGGAAAATTCACGTCCATCACATTCCCTTTTTACTGCCCGATATATCTGTTTTCTATCTTTACTCTCACCGCCATACCTGACATCCGAGCTGTCAAGAATCAGGCGATACTGTTTGCCCTTTGGCACTCCAACCCGATAATCAGGCCTGTCTACTGGGGTAAAATTACAGACAAACAGAAGATTGTTCTTTCCTGTAGGTGACTTTCGGATGAAACTGTAGATGCTTCGCTCTGAATCATCCGCATTAATCCATTCGAATCCTTCTGCAGTATCATTGGCATATAACGCAGGGTACTTTTTGTATACTAGCATAAGATCACGGAAATAGGCCTGCAGATGTTCGTGTGATTTTTCCCTCAGCAGATACCAGTCCAGCTCTCTTTGCTCTGACCACTCCCGAAGCTGTCCGAAGTCCTGTCCCATAAACAGCAGTTTTTTCCCGGGATGCCCAATCATAAAACTATAGCCTGCCATCAGATTCTTAAACTTATGCGCCGGATCTCCCGGCATCTTCTTTAGCATTGATTTTTTCAGATGAACAACCTCATCGTGGGAAAGCACCAGAATATAGTTTTCGCTATACGCATAGGTCAGAGAAAATGTCATCTTATTATGATTATACTTTCTGAAATAGGGGTCAAGTTCCATGTAGTCCAGAAAGTCATGCATCCAGCCCATATTCCACTTAAAGGTAAAGCCAAGACCACCGTCATGCACGTCCCCCGTCACCTTCGGCCACGTAGTGGATTCCTCTGCAATCATCATCACTCCTTTATTTCTCCCTGTCACCAGAGAATTCAGATGCTTAAAGAATTCCACTGCCTCCAGATTCTGATTACCACCATACTTATTTGGAATCCACTGCCCTTCCTTTTTGCCGTAATCGAGGTAAAGCAAAGATGCCACCGCATCCACCCTGAGGCCGTCAATATGGTACTCCTCCACCCAGAACAGGGCATTTGCGAGCATAAAGTTCTTGACTTCAGGGCGGCCATAGTTGAAAATTTTTGTCCCCCAGTCCGGATGCTCGCCCTGACGGGGATCTGCATATTCATAGACCGCCGATCCGTCAAAATCAGCCAGTCCGTGGGCATCTTTTGGAAAATGAGCCGGTACCCAGTCAAGAATCACTCCTATATGATTTCTGTGAAGATAATCTACCAGATACTTAAACTGTGCGGGTGTTCCAAAACGTGAAGTAGGGGCATAGTATCCGGTTACCTGATATCCCCAGGAACCGTCATAAGGATATTCAGCGATTCCCATCAATTCTACATGCGTATATCCCATGGCCCTGACATATTCTGTAAGTGTTTTTGCAAAGTACTCATAGTTATAAAAGCCATCCGGATTCTCGTCACTGCAGGGATGTTTCTTCCATGAACCCGGATGTACCTCATAGATTGCAACCGGGTTTTTTTGAGGATCGTTCTTCTCTCTCTGACCCATCCAGGATGAATCTTTCCATTGATATGTTTCAATATCTGCAATCTTTGATGCTGTCCCGGGACGCATCTCTGCGGAGAATGCATATGGATCTGCTTTATAAAGCAATTCTCCCTTCTGGCTCATAATACAATATTTATAAAGCTCTCCCTCCTTCGCTTTCGGCACGAAAATCTCATAGACGCCATCGTCCCCTGTTTTTTTCATCACGTCTGCATTCTCATTCCACCCGTTGAATTCTCCAATCACAGATACGGATCTGGCATTCGGTGCCCATACCGTAAACCAGACTCCTTCTATTCCATTCTCTTTTCCTAGATGCGCACCCATCTTTTTATAAATCTCGTAATGAGTTGCATTTGCAAATAAATAATGATCTAACTCTCCAAATCTTGTCATCTTGTCTCTCCCCCTCTTTTTATCAGGTAGAAAAATACCCTGCATAAATATCACTTCTTTTCGTTTAGATATCTATGCAGGGCTGCACACTATTTTATTTCATCACTGAACATATACATCTGACTCTTTCTTAAGCTTCCCGACAGCAAAAGCGGCAGGATTAGGCAGGTTGCTTCTTAACAAATAACCTTTCTGCATTCTTTTCGGTCACCTGAATCACTTCTTCATAATCAATGTGCTTAATCTCAGCTATCATCTGCGCTATATATGGCAGATTCAGGGATGAATTCCGCTTTCCGCGATTCGGTTCAGGTGCAAGATAAGGACTGTCTGTCTCCAGAAGGATCCGATCCAGCGGTGCATAATTGACCACCTCCTTCATCTTCCTTCCGTTTTTAAATGTAACAACGCCCCCGATTCCCAGATAAAACCCCATACTGAGGTATTCTCTGGCCATTTCCCTGGAATAGGAAAAGCAATGAAGAACTCCCCCGATTTCATCGGCGTGCAATTTTTTCATCGAATGGAGTGTATCCAATGCTGCATCCCTGCTGTGCACAATGATCGGCAGTTTTACCCGATTGGCAAGCTCCATCTGTCGTTCAAACCAATAGATCTGCTCCTCGTGATTTTCTTTGTTCCAGTAATAATCTAAGCCTATCTCTCCGATTGCTGCTGCTTTCTTTTTTCGTGCCAGCCTGCGGATTCTCTCAATGATCTCTTCGTTTAAATTGCCCGTCTCATCCGGATGCAGTCCAAATGCTCCATAGATAAATGGATATTGTTCCATCAGTTGTTCCGTTGTCGTAAGACTTTCCAGAGATGAGCACACATTAATTACACGTCCGATTCCATGATCATTAAGCGAATCTAGCACTGCCTTTCTGTCATCATCAAACGCTTCATCATCGTAGTGTGCGTGGGTTTCAAAAATCATGATACACCTCATCTTTCAGGCAGATAAACCATTCTTACACATTCAAGTAAATATTAGGTTCATTATAAAACTTGATGAAAAAATAGTCAATCCCTATACAATCTGAATTAGTTTAACCATGCAGTTCTCTGATTTACTAAGAGATCTCTGCACCGGACGGCATCTCTTTTTCAGATGTCAGAAGAGACAAGGTCCCATCAGCATCTTCGGCGCACAAAAGCATGCCTTCCGAGAGAATTCCCGCCAATTTCGCGGGTTTTAAATTCACAAGAACCATCACTTTTTTTCCGACCATTTCCTCCGGAGTATACTGTGTTTTAATTCCCGATACAATCTGCTTTATCTGGCTTCCAACTCTTACCTGTGAACATAGAAGTTTTTTCGATTTCTTTACAGCTTCGCAGGATATGATCTCACCTATCTGAAACTGTATTTTGTCAAAGTCATCTATTGTGATCTCATCTTTCGGTTCTATGTCGATCACAGATTCTTTCTTCTGTGAATCCTTTGTATCTTTTTCGGGAGACTGACTTTCTTTGAGCTCTTTTAGTTTTGGTTTAAGGGCCTCAACTTTTTCCATCGTCTCCTTGACATCCAGGCGTTTAAAGAGTATCTGAGGTTTGTCAGTCACCTTTGTTCCTGACGGATACAGACCAAACACAGACAGTTCATCGTAATCTTTCTTTCCCACATTCAGCTGTGAAAGAATACGTTCTGTCGTCTCCGGCATATACGGTTCCAGAAGATTTGCGCCGATACAGATTCCCTCCACTAGATTATACAATACTGTGGAAAGCCGATCCTTTTTTTCAGGGACTTTTGCCAGAGCCCATGGCATCGTCTCGTCTATATATTTATTGCATCTCTTAAACAGATTGAAGATTTCGGTGATTGCATCGGCAACTCTAAGTTCATCCATCTTGGCTTCAACTTTAGCACGGATTGATATGATCACAGACTTGAATTCATCATCTGGTTCTTCCACGGCACCGGTATCATTGACAATACCATCAAAATATTTATTTGACATGGAAATCGTCCGATTCACTAAATTTCCCAATGTGTTGGCAAGCTCAGAATTCATCCTCTCCACCATAAGCTCCCATGTGATAACTCCATCATTTTCAAAGGGCATTTCATGAAGTACAAAATAGCGTACCGCATCTACTCCAAACAGATCTGCCAGATCATCCGCATAGATAACATTTCCCCTCGATTTACTCATCTTCCCGTCATTTTGTAAAAGCCATGGATGTCCAAAAATTTGTTTTGGAAGGGGGAGATCCAGTGCCATAAGGAAAATCGGCCAGTAAATCGTATGAAAGCGTACAATATCTTTTCCAATCAGATGAAGATCTGCCGGCCAATATTTCTTAAACTTTTCGCTGCTGCTGCCATCACAGTCATATCCAATTCCCGTGATATAGTTCGTCAAAGCATCCAGCCATACATAAACTACATGTTTTGGATCAAAGTCAACCGGAATCCCCCATGTAAACGAAGTACGAGAAACGCATAAATCCTGTAACCCTGGTTTCAGAAAGTTATTAATCATCTCATTCTTTCGGGAAACCGGCTGAATAAACCTGGGATGTTCATTAATATAGTCAATCAACCTTGGTGCATATTTACTCATCTTAAAAAAATAGGCTTCCTCTTTCGTCGGAGTAACCTCACCGCCACATTCGGGACATCTTCCGTCAACAAGCTGAGACTGTGTGTAAAAGGATTCACACTCTGTGCAATACTGTCCCTCATAAAACCCCTTGTAGATATCTCCCTGATCGTATAGTTTTTTAAAAATCTTCTGGACCTGGACCTCATGGTCATGATCCGTAGTACGTATGAACTTATCATAGGAGGTATTCATCAAATCCCAGATGCGCTGTATCTCTCCAGATACATCGTCAACAAATTCCTTCGGGCTTACTCCTTGATCCTTTGCTCTCTGCTCAATCTTCTGTCCATGTTCATCTGTTCCCGTCTGAAAATACACATCATATCCCTGCATTCTCTTAAATCTGGCAATGCTGTCAGCAAGAATAATCTCATATGTGTTTCCTATATGGGGCTTTCCCGACGTATATGCAATGGCAGTCGATATATAATATTTTTGTTTTTCCAATCTTCACAACTCCTTAAAATTACCGTGATATAAAGATATCATAGCATACTTGTCCGCTTTTGGAAAGACACGGTTTTTGTTTTTTCGTTGACATAATACCACTTGTAGATTATACTAAATATAGTAACCATTATCATTATTTGAAAGGAGGGTTACATGCAAGCATTGAAATACAGCAGACAGCGTGAAGCAATCAAAGAATTGCTGATAACCCGGAAGGATCACCCTACCGCTGACATGATTTATACCGAACTTCGCAGGACGCAGCCGAATATCAGTCTTGGCACTGTATATAGAAATCTTGCTCTCCTTGCAGAACTTGGAGAGATTAAGAAGTTCTCCGCCGGTGACGGGGTAGATCGTTATGAAGCAGATCTAACCCCGCACAGTCACTTTGTCTGCAGGGAATGTGGTGCCGTACTGGATATGAAACTCGATCATCAGACTAAAATCCGGCATTTGGCCGAAAAGAATTTTGAGGGAATCATCGAAGATTGCTCTGTCAATTTCTACGGAATATGTCCTGCATGTAAGCAAAAATCAAAAAAGTAAAAAAGCTCTTGACAAAGCAGTAGATTTGAGATATTATAATATCAGTAACAGTTATTATTACTGTTAATTCAAAATCACAAGAAAGGAAGTATTGGAATATGAAAAAATGGGTTTGCAGTGTATGTGGATATGTTTACGAGGGAGAGACTCCACCGGAACAATGCCCGGTTTGCAAAGCTCCCGCATCCAAGTTTAAAGAGCAAACCGATGAGAGAACATGGGCTGCAGAGCACGTCGTAGGTTCTGCTGCAGATGCTCCTGAAGACATCAAAAAAGATCTGAGGGCTAATTTCGAAGGCGAGTGCTCAGAAGTTGGTATGTATCTGGCCATGTCCCGTGCAGCTGTCAGAGAAGGCTATCCGGAAATCGGTCTTTACTATCAGAAAGCAGCCTATGAAGAGGCTGAACATGCATCCAAATTTGCTGAACTCTTAGGTGAAGTTGTAACAGACAGCACAAAGAAAAACCTTCAAGTTCGCGTAGACGCTGAGAACGGTGCTACATCCGGAAAAGTCGACCTCGCTAAACGCGCCAAAGATGCCGGTTTCGATGCGGTTCATGATACTGTTATGGAGATGGCCAAAGATGAGGCTCGCCATGGAAAAGCATTCGAGGGAATGCTGAAACGCTACTTTGAATAATTGCAACATTGTAAATGTTTAGTTGGTACTTATAATTCCCCTTAGTAAAAAACGCCGTATGTGATAACATGCGGCGTTTTTTAGTTGCCAGATATCAAAATACGCTTTATAATCATAGTGGACACTTAGATAAGGCCTTAAAAGACCAGAACTTTGGAAAGGGTATAAAAATGGACAAACAGGCAGGACTTATTCACATTTACTGTGGCAACGGCAAGGGAAAGACAACTTGTGGTATGGGTTTATGCACCAGAGCCGCAGGATACGGCTACAAGGTGTTGATTTATCAGTTCATGAAGAATAATCAGACGAGTGAACGGAAAGTGCTTGAAACCATAGACAATATTACATTTGTCGATGGACTGGATTTTGAAAAATTCAGTTTTAAATTGTCATCAGAAGAAAAAGAAGAAAGAAAGTTGTTCTATGAATCACAGTTTCGAAAAATCACCAGACTGGCCGAATCAGAAAATTACGATGTACTTTTCCTGGATGAGATCATCTATGCAGTCAGCAGCGATCTTTTTGAGGAGACCATCCTTTTGGATTATCTTTGCCGGAAGCCAAAAGGACTTGAGGTAATTCTCACCGGTCAGGACCCCAGTAAAGCCCTTATCGATGTGGCTGATTATGTCTCCTCGATTCAAAAGGTAAAGCATCCTTTTGACAAGGGAATTATGGCAAGAAACGGAATCGAACGATAAAAGAGGAGCGCCCAGAGCGGTTATACTCTGGGCAATTATCATGATTATTCGTATCTAACCTGAGAATATGATACCAATTCGTTATGAACATAGTATGAACAAAAAGAAACTTATTTATTAATATCTTCTATTTATCAAATATTATTTTCTCTTTTGTTGTATGTTTTTCACACATACATTTCTTATTATTGGAATGCAGATTGTATTTTATCCCATAATTGTGAGAACCAATTTGCAATTTTTGCAAAGAATCCATTTGCCTCCTCTTTACTGATACCAAGATTTACATCAAGGTCGCTCAGTTTATCATACAAGCCTTTTGCCTGCTCTTTCAGACTGTTAATATCAAGATCCAGTTTCGATAATTTTTCCATCAGATCTCGAATCATCTGGATCTGCTCTTCTGTAAGCGAGATCTCAAGCTTTGTCGCAGTATCCTTGATCGTATCCTCGATTTTAGCAGGATCTTTTATATTCTCTGAGACAACTGCATCTTTTACGGCACCGACCAGCTCTTCTGCCTTATCCTGATCACCGATCTCATCTGCAATCTTACTGGTTGTGACAAGTTCATCTGTTGCCGTATCCACTTTATCAGAATCCAGTTCTTTTCCTGTCAATTCCGAATAGGCTTTCATCGCTCCGACCAAAGCGGCTGTCCCAGAGATGTTGAATGGTCCGGCTACCACAATATCTGCATCCTTGACACCCGCCGTTGCCAGTGCGTTCTGGTACATAACCTTTGTACAGTATGTGATATTCTTAGTTGTGACCTTAAGACCGTTTCCCGAACTTTTCTGTTCTACTTTGACGGAAGACAGCGCTCTGCTTCCAATCACGCTCGCATCCAGATATGAATCAAGATATTTATGCTCATCCGCATTTGTCACTGTGACTACATCGTAATCGTCCAGATTACTTTTCTTTACATCAAGAAGTTCCAGAACCTTGTTCTTATCCTGCTCGTTTAAATCAGCCCCCAGGGCGAGATAGGTTTTATCTACACGGTCAGCAAAAGCCGGCACAGCCGACATGGTAAATGTTGTTACTGCTGCCAGAAGTATTGCCAAATGCTTTTTCCTGTTTTTAATCATTTTCCTTATAACCCCTTTCTTGGTTTTTCTGATGATGGTTTATTATACCATACTTTTCGAGGTGTGGCGGAAAGTTAATGAAATCTAAAAGAAAGTTCATTAATTCTTTACAAGATGAACATGAAAAGAACACATTTACCCCGTATAATAACATTATAAAATAAATCAAGCAAATATTGATTATTTTATTGAATTTTCTTTTTCATACGCCGATTTTAGAATCGGCACTCCTTCCTTTAGTAAATATATAAATTGAAAGCCGATTCCATACAGGGAATCGGCTTTTAATCTATTTAACTATATCAAAATCAAGAATTATGGGATGATTCCCCAAGAACATTAGAAAGCCCTGCAAACTCCGGAAGCGTTAATGCCTCTCCGCGGATTGTCGGTATAAACTTGCATCTTCTAACCGCCTCGGCCACCTCTTCCTTCGTATAAGACAGATCAGGTGAATTAGTCAGTGCATTGATAAGTGTTTTCCTTCTCTGGTTAAAGGAAGCACGGATCAGACGAAACATCAACTTCTCATCCGATACAACGACCGGCGGTTTTTTATGTCGTTCAAGCGAAATCACGGCACTTCCCACTTTCGGGCGCGGTATAAAACAGTTCGGCGGAACATTTGCCACAATCTTCGGAACACAGTAGTACTGTACAGCAAGTGACAGTGCACCATAATCTTTCGTTCCGGGTCCGGCCTGCATTCTCAGGGCTACCTCTTTTTGTACCATTACGGTAACGGAATCCACCAGAACATGCTGCTCAAACAATCCCATAATAATCGGTGTTGTTATATAATAAGGCAGATTCGCCACCACCTTGATCGGATTTCCATAGTTTTTCTCTCTGACAAGAGTATTCAGATCAACCTTTAAAATATCTTCATTTAAGATCGTGACATTGTCATACCCTGATAATGTATCCTTTAAAACAGGTATCAGATTTCGGTCGATTTCAACTGCACACACCTCTCTTGCATGGCAGGCCAGATACTGCGTCATCGTTCCAATTCCGGGACCAACCTCAACCACGTAGTCATCTGATCCAATCTTTGCCGCATCTATAATCTTTTCAAGCACACGCCTGTCAATCAGAAAATTCTGCCCATATTTCTTCTGGAAATTAAACCTGTATTTCTGCAGAACTTCTATCGTATTCCCGGGAGTACCAAGCTTTGGTAACGGTCTGTCCATATTATTCAAAATCCTTTTCGTAGAGAATGATTCTGTTCTGTTCATCCGTCCGTTTCCCAGACATCTTCCTTCCAAAGCGTCTTGTACCTCTACCGGCTCTTTCCATCGCTTTGTCAACGATATCTTTCACTTTTCCTATTGTCATTGGCTCATTCAAGGTCTGATTGTCACCAATCAATGTATAGAGGGCAAGAACACCCATCTCATCCATCTTGTAACCGTTTTCTTTTGCATAGGTCCTCGCAAATGTCACAAGCTCATCATTTGTAAAGACAGGAATCGATATCACCTTCTCGAACTTCTTTGCGAATTCCGGATTGTTTCTCAACAAGGATCGCATGCTGGTCTTCTCATCCTCTATGATTACAACCATGCTGTCTGTCCGAAATTCCATCGCTTTATCCAACTTCTGTATGACATTCGGATACAGAAGACCTGCGCGCTCAATCAAGAGAAATCCTCCCGACATCTTATCGACAACAGCTGCCGGATCTCTCTGATTGAGATCTGAAGCGTCAATGCGGGCATACTTTGCAGCCGAAAGCCCCAGATCTTTGCACATAGACAGGATCATACTGTCCGAAAGCCTAGTCTTGCCCGTAGCATATCCGCCCATGACAGCAATATTACCCTGCTTTGATGTTTTTTCTCCGATATGTTCATATACACTGGAAAGTGCATCAAGAACCTGCTGGTCAATTCCGGGGATCTTGGCAAAATAAGAGAAGATCCGCTTCTGATCATCGGAAAACTTCTCAGGAGTACCACCACTTAAGATCCTGATTCTGCGCTCTTCCGGTGTTTCTTCCCGAAGAACCTCCTCGATTGATTTTGCGTCGGTTTTTTCAGTCGTATGAATCGATTTCGTCTGGCGTTCCAGATCATCAGGATCAATCTCACGAGTAGCGTCAGAAGCTAATTCGCGGACTGGATTATAGATCTTAGTCCCATTTCCATCATCCGGCTCGCTGATCTTGGGTACTACAATTGTGTTCAGGTTGTTTTCATACTCTCCATGGGTCTCATCTTCCGGCCTCATATCAGCCAGATCAGGGATAATACGAGTTTTCGCGTCTTTCTTCTCGTTGTCTTCAATATCAGCCGTTTCTGATGAAAGGAACTCTTCCAGATCCTGATTCACATCGTCTTCATTAAAGTTTCCGCTAGCCAGCTCTTCGGAGAAACCGCTGGCAGTTTCTTTCAAAAGCGCATCCAGATCGAAGTCCCCAGATGCAGGAGTCTCCTTTTCCTCTTCCGTCTCCTCTGGCGTTGTGATTTTCTCAGTTTCTACTTCTGCGGGTTTCTTCTTATGGTCAGCCCTTGTCAATATCTTCTTTGAGGCCCCAGGGGTTATCTCAGCTTCTGTCTCAACATTCTCCGGTTCCAGGTCCTGTACTTCAATTACACCAGTGTCACCGGTATGCAAAGAACTTTCGTCTTGTTTCTTCTCTTCATCCTGGACAGGTTTCAGGCCAGAAAAAACCTCCTGAATACTCTTTTCCAGCTGTTTTTTCAAATCTACTGTCTTCCCAAAGAATTCCGGTGAATTCACCGGCATCTGTTCATAATCCTTTTCCCGTTCAGACTCATTCACCGGTATGTGGTTATTACCTGCCTCAGAAGTGATAGCAGCTCCTGCACTATTCATCTTCTGAAGAAGCTCCTCTGTATTTTCTTTTGGCCTTTTTTTCTTTTGGGGTTTATCCTGTGCTGCCTTAGATGTCTGCCTGCCAGATGGTTCTATCTGATCAGAAACAGACTCTTTCTTCTCGGATTTTTCTTTTATACCTATTGCCTTTTCCTGATCTAGCTCTTTTGTATAGAGCTGCTGCTGAGCCGGTGAAAGCGGTTCATACTGCATCTTAAGTTCCATGGCTTTTCTTACATATCTGCCTTCGGCAAACCATAAAATCAGATCGTCGCATGTCTCTATACACTTATCCTGGTGTCCGGCTTTTGCATATAGCCTGGCCAGTTCATATGCCCATCGTTCCGTGTATTCTCTGTCTCTGTAATCTTCAAGAATGGCAATCTGATCCTCAAGAGGTGCATGCTGCGCTTTGTATAACTTATATTTTAGTACGAATCTAGAGTTATCATTGGGAGCTGCATCTACAAACTCTAGGTAATAATCGGCTGCTTCCTCTGTCTCCCCAAGCTTCAGCGAAACTTCCACCAACCGATATAATACCATCTTTCCTATTATAGAGCGGCTGTGGGCAAGCAGTAATATCTCCCTGCAGCGTTTATACTTTTTATTTACTTCGTAAATATCAGCAACCATGCTAAGAGTACGTATGCTTTTAACACGCCGCCAGTCGATGCTGTCTGCGATCTTTAAAGCTTCTTCGTAATCTTGCTGCTCTACCAGACCCGTCAGCTCTTCCAACTTTTCGCGATATTCAATCTTATCCAACGTATTCACCTCGAAGTTTTTTCTCTCCTATGTTTCGAAATAACAAATTTGCTCTAATTCTAACACAACGCTTTACCCTTGTCAAAAGAACTATAACAAAATTTTATCCAGGTGCCAGATCTCTTCCACATACTGGAAGATTGTACGGTCCGAAGAGAATTTACCTGACTTTGCAATGTTTATTATCGCGGTTTTCGCCCATTTTCTACGGTCGCGGTACCTGCTCTCCATCTTCTGACTGGCTGTTATGTAGGACTTAAAGTCCCCCAATATAAAGTACATATCTGCGGGCTCCTGACCTCTTTGTACTAAAAGGGAGTCATGAATATCCCGAAAGCGATCCTTGTCGCCGCAGGAATACTCTCCATTGATCAGCTGATCTAAAACTTTTTTAAGTTCTGGATCCCGATTATAGTAATCCAGCGGATTGTAGCCTCCGTTTTTCTCGTAATCAATAATTTCCTGTGCCAAGAAACCGAAGATCTCAACATTCTCTCGTCCTGCTTCTTCTACAATCTCCACGTTCGCACCATCCATGGTTCCCAGTGTAACGGCTCCATTTATCATAAACTTCATGTTGCCCGTACCCGAAGCTTCTTTGCTGGCTGTTGAGATCTGCTCTGATATATCTGCAGCGGCAAAAATCAGTTCTGCATTGCTCACACGATAATCCTCGATAAATACGACTTTTATTCTTCCTTTGATATCGGGATCATTGTTGATAACTTCGCCTACATTATTAATCAGATTAATAACTTCTTTTGCCCGTTCATATCCGGCACTTGCCTTCCCCCCAAAGATAAAGGTCCGGGGATAGAATTCCATATCCGGATTTTCTTTTAACAGGTTATACAGATACATGACACGAAGTATATTCATAAACTGTCTTTTATATTCATGCAAACGTTTCACCTGAACATCAAAAATAGAATGTGGATCCACGTCAATATGATTGTGTTCTTTAATATATTTTGCAAGTCTTACCTTATTTAGGTACTTTATATTCAGAAACTCCCTCTGCACTTTCTCATTATCTGCAAATGGCATCAGTCTCTCAATCACAGGAAGATTTGTGATCCAATCTTCTCCCACGTATTTCGTAACCCAGTCGGCCAGAAGCGGATTTGCATGCATGAGAAATCTTCGTTGTGTAATTCCATTCGTCTTATTGTTGAACTTTTCCGGCATCATCTCATAAAAGTTCCGTAATTCCCGCTTTTCAAGAATCTCTGTATGAATATGAGCAACTCCGTTAACAGAAAAGCTCCCCACAATTGCCAGGTTCGCCATACGTACCTGACCATCATATAAGATCGCCATCGATGCCACCTTACTCTCATCACCCGGATACATAAACCGTATGTGTTCAACAAACCGCCGGTTGATTTCCTCTATCATCTGATACACCCTGGGCAGAAGACGCGAAAACAAATCAACCGGCCATTTTTCCAGAGCTTCTGACATGATTGTGTGATTCGTATACGCACAGGCGTGAGTTGTCACTTTCCATGCTTCGTCCCAGGTAAGTCCCTCTTCATCAATCAGAATCCGCATGAGCTCAGGAACCGCAACTGCAGGATGCGTATCATTCATCTGAAATACAACCTTCTTGTGCAAATCGCCGATATCACTATGTTGTTTTTTATATTTCTCAATCGCTGTCTGTAGGCTCGCTGATATGAAGAAATACTGTTGTTTCAGTCTCAGTTCCTTTCCGGCAAGATGATTATCATTCGGATAGAGGACTTCCACGATTGTTCTGGCCAGGTTCTCCTGTTCCACAGCTTTGTGGTAATCTCCCTTGTCAAAAGAATCCAGCTGAAAATCACTCACAGCTTCTGCATCCCAGATACGTAGTGTATTTACCATGCCATTGTTATACCCGACTACAGGCATATCATAAGGAATGGCACGCACAGACTGGTAACCTTCCTGTATAAAGTCATTTCTTTTCGTCTTTTCATTGTATTGCACTCTGACATAGCCTCCGAATTTTACTTCTTTGGCATACTCCGGACGGCGAAGTTCAAAAGGATTGCCCTCTCTTAACCAATTGTCCGGCACTTCCTGCTGACAGCCGTTTTGAATTCTCTGTTTGAACATTCCATATCGGTATCGAATCCCACACCCATAGGCCGGGTAGCCCAAAGTAGCCAGTGAGTCCAAAAAGCAGGCCGCCAGTCGTCCCAACCCTCCATTTCCAAGGGCCGGATCCGGCTCCTGATCTTCGATTACATTCAAATCCACTCCCAGTTCGTCCATTGCTTCTTTCACTTCATCATATACAGTGAGGGCGATCAGATCGTTTCCCAGTGCTCGCCCGGTCAAAAACTCCATTGAGAGATAATATACAATCTTCGAATCTTCCTGCTCAATATGAGCCTGCGTCTTCATCCAGTTATCGATAATGACGTCTTTCACAGCATAGGACACGGCCTGAAAAATCTGTTGGGGTGTCGCCTCTTTAAGCGTTCTGCGATATAAGTTTTTTATATTTTCTGCTACCGTTTTTTTAAATGTCTGCTTTTCGAATTCGAGATACAACATGAGCCATCCTCCTGACCTATATGTTATAGGTCAAACCTTCTTTACCGCCAGAGTAACGTTTTCAGAGTTAATATTCCATTCTTTTTCATACCCGTCTGTCTCGTCAAAGACGACTTCAAAAGCCAGTACTTCAGATGCTATCTCCTTCTCATGCTTTTTAAAGATATCCTCAATCACTTTATTATTTTTAACGTAAACCTTGATTTTGTCCATCACCTCAAAACCTGCTTCTTTGCGCATCGTCTGTACTTTACTGATGATTTCACGCACATAACCCTCTTCAAGCAGCTCCTGTGTCATATGCACATCGAGAACTACGGTAATTCCATTATTGGAATCGCTGTAATAATCTTCCATCTGTGCCGTCTCAATCAGAAGGTCTTCCTCTGAAAGAATCACTTCATTGCCATCTATATCCAGTTTGAGTTGTCCGGAAGTCTTGAGTTCGTCCATGGCAGTATTGCCATCTATATCTATGAGAACCTGGCGGATTTTCCTGACAAGTTTTCCGTATTTGGGACCCACAGTCTTAAGTTGTGGTTTAAAACTGTAAGTGATAAACTGTGCAATCTCATCGCTAAAGATGACTTCTTTGATGTTAAGTTCGTCCTCGATAATCTTCTTATAAAAATCGCTCAGAGACCAGCAGCTCTTCACATACATCTTAGAAAGAGGCTGACGGTTTTTTGTATTTGCAGCATTTCTGCAGGCACGCCCCATGACAACAATCTCCAGCAAATGCTTCATGTTATCTTCCATCTCAAGATTAATCCATTCCTCATGTACCACAGGGAAAGAGCAAAGATGGATACTCTCCGGTGCATCCTTATCCACATTTCTGACCAGATTCTGATAGATATCCTCTGTTATGAATGGAATCATAGGTGCTGCTGCCTTACACAGCTCCACCAAAGCCGTGTACAAGGTCATATAAGCATTAATCTTATCCTGTTCCATACCCTTTGCCCAGAAACGCTCGCGGCTTCTTCTGACATACCAATTGCTCATATCATCCACAAACGCCTGTAAAGCCCTTGCAGCCTCTGTAATCTTATAATCAGACAAATCTTCATCAACCGCTTTCACTGTGGAGTTTTGACGGGAAAGCAGCCACTGATCCATAACAGAAAGTTTGTCATATTCCAACTTATATTTTGATGCGTCGAAACCATCTATATTCGCATATAATACGAAAAATGCATACGTATTCCACAAAGTACCCATAAACTTTCGGGAGTACTCTGAAACCGCTTTTCCATGGAAACGATTGGGAAGCCACGGTGCACTGTTAATGTAAAAATACCAGCGGATTGCATCTGCTCCATAAGTGTCAAGAGCTTCAAAAGGATCCACCGCATTTCCCTTTGATTTGCTCATCTTCTGTCCGTTTTCATCCTGAACATGTCCCAGAACAATCACGTTTTCATAAGGAGATTTGTTAAACAGCAGTGTTGAAACTGCAAGCAGGGAATAAAACCATCCTCTTGTCTGATCCACTGCCTCTGATATAAACTGTGCCGGAAACTGCTTATGGAACAATTCCTGGTTCTCGAAAGGATAATGGTGCTGTGCAAAGGGCATAGATCCTGAATCAAACCAGCAATCGATAACCTCAGGAGCTCTATGCATCGTTCCGCCACAGTGCGGGCACTTAATCGTTACCTGATCGATATATGGGCGGTGAAGTTCAATATTATCCGGACAATTGTCAGACATGGATTTCAGTTCCTCAACGCTTCCGATCGAATGCTGTTCGCCACAGTCGTCACAAATCCATATGTTTAAAGGCGTTCCCCAATAACGGTTGCGGGAAAGCGCCCAGTCTTGTACGTTTAAAAGCCAGTCGCCAAAACGCTTTTTACCTACATTTTCAGGGATCCAGTTGATTGTGCTGTTATTTTTAATCAGATCATCCTTCACCGCAGTCATCTTGATAAACCATGATTCTCGTGCGTAATAAATCAGCGGAGTATCACAGCGCCAGCAGTGAGGATACTCATGCTCAAATTTGGGCGCGTCGAAAAGCTTGCCTTCGCTCTTTAAATCCTCTAAGATCATCGGGTCCGCTTTCTTGACAAACACTCCCTTGTAAGGTGTCTGTTCCGTCATCTCCCCTTTGTCATCCACAAACTGAACAAAAGGAAGATCATAATCTCTGCCAATACGGTTATCGTCTTCACCAAACGCAGGAGCGATATGGACAATACCGGTACCATCGCTCATAGTGACGTAATGATCACAGGTGATATAATGACCTTTCTTTTTTTGTTTTACAACTTCTGCTCCTGTGCATGCAAACAATGGCTCATATTCTTTATATTCCAGCTCTTTCCCCTTGCAAGTTGAAAGTACCTGATAGGCTTTTTCTCCTCCTTCTGCCAGCGCTCCGAGAACCGTATTGAGAAGTGACTCGGCCAGATAGTACGTATAGCCGTCTGCAGCTTTTACTTTGCAGTAATTCTCATCCGGATTCACACAGAGTGCAACGTTGGACGGAAGAGTCCAAGGTGTGGTCGTCCATGCCAGAAAACAGGCGTCCTCATCCTTAACTTTAAACCTCACAATTGCGGATCGTTCTTTTACAAGTTTGTACCCCTGTGCTACTTCCTGTGCTGAAAGCGGCGTCCCACAACGCGGACAGTATGGTACAATCTTAAAACCTTTATATAGAAGGCCTTTTTTCCAGATCTCTTTTAATGCCCACCACTCCGATTCAATAAAGGTATTATCATATGTGACGTAAGGATGATTCATGTCCGCCCAGTAACCTACGGTATTTGAGAAATCCTCCCACATTCCTTTATACTTCCAGACACTTTCTTTGCACTCTTTGATGAATGGCTCCATACCATAAGCCTCAATCTGGTCTTTTCCATTTAACCCCAGTTTTTTCTCAACTTCAAGTTCTACCGGAAGACCATGTGTGTCCCACCCTGCTTTTCTCGGAACTTCATATCCTTTCATGGTCCGGTATCTGGGAATCATATCTTTTACCACACGAGTAAGTACATGCCCGATATGCGGCTTTCCGTTTGCTGTCGGCGGGCCGTCATAGAACGTATATGTCGGATTCCCTTCTCTCTCCTTCATACTTTTCTCAAATATCTGATTCTTCCTCCAGAATTCTTCTGTTTTCTTTTCCCGCTCAACAAAATTTAAATTTGTATCTACTTTCTGATACATGAATGCCTCCTTATAAAATTAAAGGCACCCGCCCCGTAAAAGGACGAATGCCAAATCATTCGCTGCCACCTGTTACATACTATCATATGCATCCCTCATAACGCCGGGATTGCGTCCGCATCTACTTTAGGCATCCGTAACTGGTTTTCTATTTCAATCCGGCAACTTGGAAGTGATCTTCAGTTATTCCTACTTGTACCGGACTTCCACCAACTCCGGTTCGCTAAAACATTCGTAAACAACTTACTCTCTTCGTCATCGTCTTTCTTTTTATTCATAATAACCATGGATTGCCTGATTGTCAAGTCCCTTATTTCAGGAATGTCTCTTTTCCCTGCGTCTGGCAGTCAGTGATTCCTTCCTTTTTTTGATATCCAACATTTCCGATTCACTGCTGACTTTTATGGTCTTTATAACAAAATATCTGCCTTCATCCGTCTTTTTAATTCGAATCTTTCCCTTCACATATCCATGTGTCGGGCAGATTGCCTCACAATAGTAGTTTTTTGCATTTACTGAAAACCACCGGATCTTTTTTCTGGCAATCTTTTCACAGCGACAGCACTGTGTAGAGGTCACCTCTTTGTCTGCAAGTGCCTCCTCTTTACTGGAAAACTCTCTCGAAATATATCTGGAATATCCATTATACACAGCATGGATCTCCTCTGCTTTCGATTTCGGATTCTGATACACATTAATCGACTCATTGGCATTGATTACTTCCATATCAATTTTCTGAAGGATCTCCGCTGTATAACAGGCATCTGACAGTGCCTGATGAAATTCATATCTTTTATCCAGTTTTAAGTAATCAATCCCATATTCCAGAGAACGCTGGACCTTGGAAACTTCATAGTTTATGGCAAACAATTTCTGGACATCATAGAAATAAAGGGGTCCTTTTAACAGACCAAGTACCTTATGATACTTCATATTTCTCTGTAGTTCTGTCAGGTCCGACTGTCCCCATGTCGCAAAAATCGCCTCAGATCCCGCCCAGTTCAGAAATGATCTCACCGCCTTTGGAAATGATCTCCCATGGCTTAAGTCCTCCTCTGTCACTCTTACTATTTCCTTCGTCATAAAATGCAGCTTTCGGTAGACAACCGGTTTTACCAGACAGTGAAATTTATCTGTTATCTCTCTTTTACTATTAAGTTTTACAGCGCCAATCTCTATAATTTCGAATGGCAGCCCGGGAACCTCACAATTCTTTCCCTTTGCACTCTGGTTCCATTCCAGATCAAATACTATATAGTTCATGCTTAGAATTATATCATGTATATGAATTGACAGCAATTGTTTTATCCGTCATAATGAATTACGGAACAATTCGTAATATAAGGGATGCAAGACGCCACAGGGCCGAAAAAGCAGGAGGGAATTCACCATGACAAGTGAACGAAAAAACAGCTCAAAAAATATCGTCTTAATCGGTTTCATGGGCTCGGGAAAAAGCAGTGTTGCAAAAGAGCTGCACAACCAGAGCAGCAAAAATGTCATTGAATTGGATGATGAAATCGTAAAGCTTAAGAAAATGAGTATTTCTGATATATTTGCTCGATATGGAGAAGCGTGTTTCAGAGAAACCGAAACAAGCGTCTTATCTCTCCTACATACACAAAAAAACATCGTCTTATCATGTGGTGGGGGAACAATACTAAAGAAAGAAAATGTACTTCTTATGAGGCAAATCGGGCGCATTTTTTATCTGACCGCCAGTCCCGAGATAATCCTTGATCGTGTGAGGGAAAACAACAGCCGTCCGATCCTGAATGGAAATATGAATCTGGAATACATACAAGATCTTTTAAAGAGCAGGCAGAAAGCATACCTATCTGCCGCTGATGTCATCATTTCCACAGACAACAAGACAGTACCTGAAATCTGCCGCGAAATTCTTCAGAATATATGACAGACAGTTTTGTGAACTGCCTGTCACTTGAATGAACGAGGCTTAGGCGGCAGGTTATCCTAAAACTGCAGCAAGTCTTTTACCACTTCACTTGCGATGATTAGTCCGGCTGTCGATGGCACGAATGCATTGCTCCCCGGTATATCACGACGCTCGGTACATTTTCTTTTCGTCCCCGGAGGGCAGATGCAGTGTGAACGACAGCTTATGGACTGATCATCAATCGGTTTGATTGGTTTTTCTTTGGAGTACACCACCTTTAACCGATCGATTCCTCTCTTTTTAAGTTCTCTTCTCATCACTTTAGCCAGCGGACAAACACTTGTCTCATAGATGTCTGCAACCATAAATCCCGTGGGATCCATCTTATTTCCCGCACCCATGGAACTAATCACAGGTGTTTTACATCTCTTTGCCTCCTCGATCAACATCAGCTTACCCGTCACGGTGTCAATCGCATCAATGACATAATCATATTCCGAGAAGTCGAATTCACCAGACGTCTCCGGAAGATAAAATGTTTTATGAACATTTACAATAATATCTGGATTAATATCCAGTGCACGCTCCTTTGCCACATCTGCCTTATACTTTCCTATCGTCTTTCTGGTTGCATGAAGCTGCCGATTCAGATTTGTCAGACAGATCTTGTCATCATCAATCAAATCAAGTGTCCCGACTCCACTTCTGACCAGGGCCTCAACTGCATACCCTCCAACGCCGCCGATACCAAAAACAGCTACCCTTGCATCGCGTAGCTTGGAAATCCCATCTTTTCCTATTAATAATTCTGTTCTTGAAAATTGATTTAACATACTATAACCTCTTTTCATGCAAGCATGTACTCCCGCAATCCTACAGACAGTATATCTTTTAGCATACTTTCTGTCAATCGCAGGCATTTCTTGTCCAATATCTCTTTTCAAAATATTTTCCTGATGTTATACTATTGATATAACGAAACAGAAAGGGGCAGTTTATATGCAGACAACTATCACATTAAACAATGGTATTAAGATACCACAGGTTGGACTTGGTGTATTCCGTGCCACAACCGAAGAAGCCGAAAATGCTGCAAAGTGGGCACTCGAGGCAGGATATCGCCACATAGATACCGCAAAAGCCTATGGGAATGAATCTGGAGTCGGAAAGGCCGTGGCAGAAAGCGGCCTGCATCGGAGTGATATCTTCATCACCACGAAGCTTTGGAATGAAGATGTGCGTGCACACAGAACTAAAGAAGCTTTGGAGAACAGCCTGAAAGAACTTCAGACAGAATATATTGATCTGTATCTGATTCACTGGCCGGCAGATGGTTTTCAAGACGCCTGGAAAGAGATGGAGGAGCTGTATCACGATGGAAAGATCAAGGCAATCGGCGTTAGCAATTTCCATCCACACCACCTTCAAGATCTTGCAAAGATCTCCACGGTAAAACCGGCAATCGATCAGCTGGAATCTCATCCCTACATGAACAATCAAAAAGTGATTGACTACTGTAAGGAAAATGGAATCCAACCCGAGGTATGGAGTCCGCTCGGAGGCAAGGGCGCTGCTCCGCTTGCAGATCCAAAAATCAGCGAAATCGCCCAAAAATATCAGAAGACACCAGCTCAGATCATCATACGCTGGCATATTCAACGAGGTGTTGTCGTTCTTCCGAAATCCATTCATCAGGATCGCATCACCTCAAACTTTGATGTCTTCGATTTCACGCTTTCCGATGAAGATATGCAGGCAATTAACGCATTGGACAGAAATCAGCGTGTGGGGTCCGATCCGGATAACTTTGATTTTTAAGATTGCTGTACTCCGGAGTAAGATTCCTAAAATTTTGAGTGTCTCGGTTTCGAGACACTCTTTTTTATTCAATTTCTATTCTTTTTTATTCAATATTCGATGCAGAAATTCTTTCGTACGCTCACACTTAGGACTGCCGAAGATATCCTCCGGTGTGCCTGACTCCGCGATTACCCCTTCATCCATAAATATAACACGATCTGAGACATCTCTGGCAAATTCCATCTCATGTGTGACAACCACCATAGTAAGCCCGGTGCCGGCCAGATTCTTCATCGTCTTAAGTACTTCACCAACCATTTCCGGATCGAGTGCTGATGTAGGCTCATCAAACAACATCACATCCGGATCCATGGCAAGAGCACGTCCGATGGCAACACGCTGCTTTTGACCACCGGAAAGCTGTGATGGTTTTGCATCAATATAACGCTCCATGTCTACCTTTTTCAGGTTTTCTATGGCTTTTTTCTTCGCCTCTTCATGCGATTTTTTTAACACAGTAACTTGGCCCACAATACAGTTTTCCAGAACGTTCATGTTACTAAAAAGGTTAAACTGCTGAAACACCATCCCCATGTGTGCACGGTATGCGGGAAGATCATAATTGGGATCCAAAATACTTTTTCCCCTATACAGGATCTGCCCGCCGCTGGGCTTCTCCAACAGATTGATACAGCGAAGCAAGGTTGATTTTCCCGAGCCTGAGGAACCGATAATCGTGACCACTTCTCCCTTGTCAACAGAAAGATCAATATCCCTTAAAACTTCATTTTTACCAAAATTCTTTTTTAAATGTTCTATCTTTATGATTTCTGACATAGCAATCCCTCTCTATTTTTCCTCCGAAATCGGTACATAATCTGCCGGTCCATCTAATCTTTTCTCCACGTAGCGCAGGATTCTTGTTATCGTAAATGTCAATATAAAGTAGATCACACAGATAATCGTATAGGTCTGGAAAAACATATAATTCGTTCCTGCTGCAGATTTCCCCTGGAAAAACAATTCCGTCACAGATATGATGCTCAGAACAGAAGTATCCTTGATGTTGATGACGAATTCATTTCCGGTTGCCGGCAGGATATTTCTAAGTACCTGCGGTATCACAACCTTGCGCATGGTCTGTCCATGTGTCATGCCAAGTGCCTCTGCTGCCTCGAACTGTCCCGAATCAACCGCAAATATGCCGCCGCGTACAATCTCTGACATATAGGCACCGGTGTTAATCGAAACGATAAACAGGGCAGCTCCCGTGCGGTTCAGATTGAATCCAAATAGCAATGCCGTTCCATAATAAAACATTGCAGCCTGAACAATCATAGGTGTACCACGAAAAATTTCCACATAGGCATTTAAAATCCATCCAAAGATCTTCTGCAAAATCTTTTTGATCTTGTTTTCAGAAATCGGTATGGTGCGATACACTCCTACCAAAATCCCGATGATGCCGCCGATCACAGTGCCGGAAAGTGCCAGAAACATCGTCATCCCCGTGCCTCGAAGGAACATCTTCCCATTCTGTCTTAAGATTCGGACAAATGAATTCTCTTGGCTGTTTTCCTCTTCTGCTGCCGGCTGATTCGCCGTAGCGTCATCCATGATCTTATCTCGCTCGCTCTGAGGAATTCTGGCCAGTATTTCATCTATCTTGGCAAGATCAGGGTCTCCTTTTCTCATACCAATCGCAACTGCGGTATCATCCGGACTGGTTTCAAAACCCTCGCTTTCCTTGAACTGAACCATCTTCAGTTTTGGATTGACACTTTGTGCTGTAACCCCTTCTGGTCTCTCGCTGACATAGGCATCGATAATACCTGACTGAAGCGCCACTCTCATTGCAGGAAAATTATCCATCGCCTCTTGCTTGTCTACTCCCGGAATCTGGTCAATGACAGTATAATGAAATGTAGAGAGCTGAGCGGTCACTTTCGCATCTTTAAAATCATTGAGACTTTTCGCTTTGGCATATTTCGTGTCCGCCCTGGTTACCATAACCAGATTTGACTCATAATACACATCGGAAAAGTCCATCTGCTCTCTTCTCTCAGCTGTCGGTGACATACCGGCGACGATGGCATCGATCTTGCCGGACTCAAGAGCAGGCGGAAGTCCATCCCACTCTGTTTTTACAATCACAAGCTTGCGTCCCAGTTCATCGGCAATTCTTTTTGCGATTTCTACATCATAGCCTCCGGCATAAGATTTATCCCCTTGAATTGGGACAGCGCCGTGATCGTCAGAATTCTGTGTCCAGTTAAACGGGGCATAGCCTGCCTCCATTCCCACGCGGAATTCCTTTTGATTTTCCCCTTCTGCCTGTGCCTTAATTGCAAGCCCCGGCATCATACTGATCATCAGAATCAGAAGTAATGACAGGACCGAAACTTTCTTCTTCATATTCTTCTCCTTCTCATAGACTTTTCTAAGTCAAACCTGTACCCTGCATGAATAAAAAAAACACTCTTGAAAAACCAGAGCGCTCACTTTTATCACCTTATTGTAAACATAGCGCAACTTAGTTAAACACTAAGACAGTCCACAGGCTGTTAACCTATGTCCCAACCGGATTGTACAAGAGATACCCTCCGATTTCGGCAATATTCCCTAGTTCTGCTTCCTCGTGTCTCTTCACTCCACAGTGTTAATAAATATCGCAACCTCTACCTCAATACTTGAGATGTCCCATATTTTGTTTTAAGATTCTTTTTACTATCCTAGCCCTTTATTCTCATCTTGTCAAGTTTCGTTTTATGGTATAAGCTATATTTACATAGTTTTCAATTTGAAAAGGAGGGTTTTTATGAGATTTTCTGACATGCTCTATCAACGGGTCGACTTTGAAAAATTAAAAAAGGATTTTTACGGGCTTTACGATGCTTTTTCCAATGCCAGATCAGGCGCAGAGCAGTTTGAAGTTCACCAAAAATATTATGAGCTGACGGATCACGCCATGACTGAGATGACAATTGCCGAGATCCGGCATGACATCAATATGTCTGACGAATTCTACGGTGCAGAGCAGGATTATTATGATGCGAACCGTCCCATGTTCCAGAATTTGATTGTCCGTTATCAGAAAATGCTCTATGAATCGGAGTTTCGCCCCTATCTGGAGAAAAAGATCGGTCCGGTGGCATTTAAAAATATTGAACTTGCCACAAAATCAATCGATGAGAAGATTCTTCCCCTGATGCAGGAGGAAAATGCACTGCAGACCAGATATAACAAACTTTTGGCCACAGCTAAGATTGACTGGGAGGGTGACACATTAAATCTCTCCCTGATGACTCCTCATATGCGTGATCCCAATCGCCAGACTCGCATAAAAGCCTGGAACAAATTCTCCAGTTTCTTTACAGACAACCAGGAAGAACTCGACGATATCTATGACAAACTGGTCAAAAACCGCACGACACAGGCAGAGAAACTGGGCTATAAGAACTATCTCACCCTCGGATATTACCGGATGAACCGCAACTGCTATGGTCGCTCGGACATCCAGCAATTCCGCAAGCAGGTAAAACACGATCTTGTTCCGTATGCCGAAAAGCTTCACGAAAAGCGCAGAGCACGCCTCGGTCTCGATACCCTGCGTTATTATGACGAGGATGTCTATTTTAAGAGTGGAAACCCTTCTCCGACCGGAACCCCAGAAGAGATTCTTGCAGCCGGAAGAAAGATGTACAACGAACTATCCCCGGAAACCGGAAAGTTTATGAACTTCATGTGTGACAATGAACTTTTTGACGTAATTGGGCGAAAGACGAAAAAGACCGGCGGGTATATGACCTATCTTCCGGATTATAAATCCCCCTTTGTATTCGCCAACTTTAACGGAAGCAGCGGAGACGCCGATGTGATTACACACGAGTGCGGACATGCATTCCAGGGATGGATTGTTGCGGATGATCCCATCCGAGAACACGCTGACATCACAATGGAAACCGCTGAAACTCACTCCATGTCCATGGAATTCTTCACGGAACCATGGATGAATCTTCTCTTTGGAAATCGCGCAAAAGATTACGTCGACATGCATTTTGAAGACTCCATTCTCTTCATCCCCTACGGAACCATGGTAGATGAATTCCAGGATATCTGCTATGAAAATCCCGCCCTTTCGCCAAAAGACCGAAACGCCGTGTGGAGAGATCTTGAGAAACAGTACAAACCTCATCTGAACTATGCGGGAAATAAATACTACGAGGAAGGCGGTTTCTGGCAGAACAAACACCACATCTATGACAGCCCGCTTTATTATATCGACTACTGTATCGCCGGGACAGATGCACTTCAATATAAAGTGTGGATGGATCAGGATTACAAATCCGCCTGGGAGAGTTACCTGAAACTCTGCCGCCTGTCCGCTTCCGATTTCTTCACAAACTTGATCAAAGATGTCGGACTGATCAACCCCTTTGAAGATGGCTGTATGAGATACGTAGTGAAAAAACTGGATAAATAGTTAAAGTTCAATGAAAGCCGCTCAGTTTTGAGCGGCTTTCAAAAATCATGATTTATTTTATTATGCTGTTATCAGAATGACGGAACCACTGCACCTGCATACTTGTCTTCCATGAACTTCTTCGCTGTATCGCTTGTCAGTGCTTCAACAAGGGCTTTTGTCTTCTCGTTGTCTTTGTCATCTTTACGAACTGCGACAATATTGCTGTATGTGGTCGCCGCTACAGAGGATGCATCTTCTGTAGCAAGGGCATCGGATATCTTTAACCCTGCGTCTATGGCATAGTTCCCATTGATAACTGCAAGGTCAACATCTGCAAGTGATCGTGGGAGCTGCGCTGCATCTACTTCTACAAACTTGATATTTTTATCATTTTTTTCGATATCTTTTGTCGTAGCATTCAAATCAGCACCGTCTTTTAAGGTCAAAAGGCCGTTGTCCTGAAGCAAAAGCAGTGCACGTGCTTCATTCGAAACATCGTTTGGAACCGCAATCTGAGCACCTTCTTTGACATCATCCAGCGACTTTGTCTTTCCGGCATAGATGCCAAATGGTTCATAGTGAATCGATGCTGCGCTTACAAGGTCTGTCTTATGTTCTTCATTAAACTGATCGAGAAATGGCTGATGCTGATGATATGTCGCATCAATGTCCCCAGAATCCAGAGCCATATCAGGCTGTACATAATCCGTGTACTCCTTAATAACAAGATTATAACCTTTTTCTTTCAGTGTATCCTTAACCGCTTCCAATATCTCTGCATGAGGGGATGGTGTCGCACCGACTACCAAGTCCTCAAGCTCTTCTGAAGATGTCTTTTCTGCACTTGATGCTGCATCTGTTTCCTTTGAAGATGACTTGGCTGAACTGGAATCTGCATCACTCTTAGTCCCACATGCACCTAATGTGCTAAGAGCTAAAACTGCTGCTGTCAATAAATAAAGTGGTTTTCTCATAATATTGTTCCTCCTGACTTATCTTTTATATATAAACGCCTTTTGGCGATTATCTCTAATTGATTCGTTTGTCGCTTCTGTTTGCGAGTTTCATGCCCGCCTCCTGAATCACTTGTACGATGATGACAAGAATTGCAACTGTGACGAGCATAATATCCGTCTCATATCTGTTGTATCCATAACGGATTGCAATATCTCCAAGTCCCCCTCCTCCAACGAAACCTGACATTGCCGAGTAGGAGAGGATTGTTGTAATTGACAATGCCGCTCCCACCAACAGGGACGGTTTCGCCTCCGGCAGAAGAACTTTCATAATGATCTGCATGGTAGATGCCCCCATAGACTTCGCCGCTTCAATCACCCCGCTGTCTACTTCTTTAAAGGAAGATTCCACAACTCTGGCTACATAAGGAACGGAGGCCAGTGTCAGCGGCGGAATCACACCTTTCACTCCGAGTGAGGTTCCTGCAAGCAGTCTTGTAAGCGGAATCATCATGACTAAGAAGATGATAAAGGGTATCGACCGGATCAGATTAATGATGATTCCCAACGGTTTATGGATCCAGGGAACCGGATGAATCCCGTCTTTGTCCATAACCACCAGTATGATTCCCAGCGGAATACCAATTACATAGGCGAGAAGAGAAGCCACCGATACCATCAGCAAAGTCTCCAGCGTCCCAATTTTAAGCATTTCAAACGTTGCTGCATCAAATAACATCGTCTTGTACCTCCTCATGTGGTATTTTTTTCGTCTCAAGGTACTTGAGCACCCGATTTTGATCTGTCTCGTCTTCCGGAAGCTGAATCACCATCTGACCCATGGCAGTTCCCTTGATATCTTTTGTCTCGGCGTGAATGATATTCACGGGAACTTTGCAAGACAAGATCATGTTCGCCAAAACCGGTTCAAAGGATGATCTTCCGTCAAAAGAAATTCGAATCTGCCTACTCTTTCCGAACAGCGGTGCCTTATCCGTTGCATTTCCCAGGATCAGCTGACGGCCAATCTTAGATTTTGGTTCTGAAAAAATCTCTGCAACATTTCCCACCTCGGCGATATGGCTCTGATCTATAATTGCAACGCGATCACAGATTGCTTCGATGACAGCCATCTCATGTGTGATCACTACCACAGTGACACCCATCGTTTTGTTGATATCCTTGAGCAGATTCAAGATTGACTTCGTGGTATTCGGATCCAGTGCACTGGTCGCCTCATCACAGAGAAGAATCTTTGGATTCGTGGCGAGAGCTCTGGCAATCGCCACTCTTTGTTTCTGGCCCCCTGAAAGTTGAGACGGGTAGGCTTTCGCACGATCTTCAAGCCCTACAATCTTTAAGAGATCCTTCGCTCTTTTTTCCGCCTCTTTCTTAGGTGTTTTTGCTATTTCAAGCGGAAAGCAGACATTTTGAAGTACATTTCTCTGTGCCAGCAGATTAAACTGCTGAAAAATCATTCCCATGGACTGTCTGACCTGTCTTAAGTCCTTGTCTTTTAAAGAAGACAGGCTTTTATTTTCAAAATACACCTTTCCGGCTGTCGGAACTTCCAGGTAGTTGATGCAGCGAACTAACGTACTTTTGCCCGCCCCACTCAAACCGATAATTCCGAATATTTCTCCGTGCTCGATGGAAAGATTAATATCATCTAAAGCTCTGATTGGGCCATTAGAAGTATTAAACTCTTTTCCAAGTCCTTCAAGCCGGATAATCGGTTCCGCTGACTCCATAACTTTCTCTTCCTTTCTAATATAAAAAAGCCGCAAGTCCTGCACAGACCTGCGACCTGATAATCCCCATTATATACTAAGGTTACTTAAATCACAATCCATACAGTTTTTTTGAACATGCAAACATACGACACATCATCATGTCGCACATCATAGACATATTCAGCTGCATGGTTTTATACTGGTTCATAATTTAAATCTCCTTCAGCAATCGATCAATAAACTTAAAATCTTGCTTGTTAGGCGTTATTCTACACTGTTCAAAAAGATTTGTCAATACTCGATTTAAAATTTCGTGCTGGCAGCCGCGTGTTTCTAAGGGATTTTCAAGTTTGAGCTTAGACACCGGCAATACCGCATCCTGCGGCACTCTTCCCAGAACCAGCACTTACTGTTAGTATAAAACTGATCCCTGTTGGTTTCAATAGTTTTTATCCCTGTTTTTCAGCTTTTTTGATGATTTTTTATTGCTTTCATATAGATCTTTTCGTGGCAGTTTGGACACTGCAGTCTTCTCTCATCCGCAGCATTGAATGCTGTTAAAGAGTGAAAAAAAGTCGGTTTAAATGGATGATGGCATTTCGGGCAAATATAATGATAGTGCTTCCATATATACACATGTGTCAATAACCCCCATAGAACTATTCCAACAATCCAGAAAATCATATTACCCATAGGCACTTCTCCTAATCATACATATTACATTCTCAATCCCTATTTTCTCTTCTTAATATTGATATCCCCATTTACTGTATCAAAACGAAATGAGGCTTTTCCTTCCTTGTAACTTCCCTTATCTTCCCATTGTTTCACGGGAAAATCGCATTTTAGAGATCCGCTGACTGTATCCTTCTCATAGGTGAAGCCTTCGTTATCCGGAATACGCAACACAACATCCCCGCTGGTCGTATCTGTGCTTACATCTTTCGGACAAAGCCCAGAGTCTATATCCATATCCCCGGAAACAGAATCCAGATCCAGTTTTACAAATTTTCCCTCTAGCGTCACATCTCCACTTGTAGTATTCGTCTCCACTTTTCTCTTTACGATCAAATTTTCCGATGAAAGACTTCCGCTTGTACTGTCCATAGAAAGATCACTTGCCCGACAATTTACCAGTGTAAAATCTCCGGAGACCGAATCCAGTTTGATCTTCTGTGCCGATACACCTTCAATTCTATTATCCGAAGATACCGTATCAACAGAAACAGTACCTAATGAACTGACCGTTTGGACGGGAATTTTGACGGTCAATTGTTTATCCAGCCTTCTGCTTCCCTTCCAAAAGGAAGAAAGTATCCTTTTCCCGGATTTCTGATATTGTATATTCAGTTTTCCGTTCTCATTATAATAGTGAAGTTGTTCTTTCTTCTCAAGCTTTCTGTTTGATACTTCCGAAAGTTGAATGGTATCTCCATCGTAAATCTCCACATTCACGCTGCCGTCTACCCAGTTTACAGATAAATCCTTTACCTTGTTTCCCTGAATTTTGGTTTCTCCGGCCTGGTACTTATCTGCATGTTTGTAATAATCTCCAGATCCAGAGAACAAGATGCTGCCTCCTATGTTTGAAAACCCGCCCCTTAAACCTATAAACATAATGCAGCATAAGGCAATAGCCGTAACTGACCATGCAATAATCCTTATAATCGCCGACTGTTTTCTATCCATCCTTACCTCTGCTTTCCAAGCTCAAATACTGCCTTAATAATTCCCTCAATTGCTGCGCCTATCAGGAACATCACCCAGGTTATGTGCCAGGCCATGGTCATAAAGCTGATTACAAAGTAAATCACCGTGATAATTGACCACATCGCACTGCTTATAGCTTTTCTTGCTCTTTGGTTGGTATCATTCTGATTCTGCCATTCCTTGAACTCCTCTACAATCGAATCATCCAACTTATGGTAACGAGGTTTCGTCATATTGTTGTAGATGAGTATTCCTGTAGCTACGGCTACAATCAGAAACATAAGTATGGGACCCCATTTGTCCTCATACCTCGTATCCGACAACAATATGGGGGGAACTACACTTATAATATACATCATGACCGCCACGGAGGTCAAAATCGCTGATTTCTTTTTACCCTCCTTCATCTCTTCGTCTGAAAGCGGGGAGGATGCACAGTTCTCCATCTGCAGTCCTTCCAGCAATTCATCCATATCGCCCACGCTGGATACTGCAATGTTATAGGCAGCCTCCGGCGTCTTTCCCTCCGCAATCAAATCATGGTACTTATCAAGCAAATTCTGTAAAATCTCTTCTTTCAATTCCACGGAATGTCGGGTCGGTTTCACCTCCCGAAACACATGATCCATATATGCCCTTAATTTATCTTTCATCCTGATCCTCCTCTTCCTCATCGCATTGAATGAGGATATCTATTAAATGTTTGGATTCCTCCCACTCTTTCTTCATTCTTTCGTAGGCCAGCTTACCCTCCCCCGTAATCGTGTAATAACGCCTGCGGGCTCCCGTAGTCTCATCTCCCCAGTAAGAACTGATATAGCCTGACTGTTCCAAGCGCCTGAAGGCCGTATATAAGGTTGCTTCTTTCAGTTCATATTGATTATCCGTCTTAATCTGAATCTCTTTATTGATTCTGTATCCGTAACTATCTTTACGGGCCAGATGGGCCAAAATAATCGTATCGGTATGTCCGCGAATCAGATCCGATGCTATCGACATATGCATACCTCCTTTTCTTAATTACATTAAATCATATGATACCTCGTCTGTCAATGTATATATTAGTTTAATTTACAAAAAAGAGCATCATGCGAGTAAAATCCGCATCATGCTCTTTTTGATATACGTCGCTATGCAGCTGCACTTTCCTAAAGCAGTTCACCAAAGTTATAGATATATTTGTCGGCCTGTTGTATGATCTCCTCTTTTTCATGGTCCGAGTGTATATCATAAACACCAACAGTATAAAAACCTCCCGATTTTGCTCCCTGAATGCCTTTTAAAATGTCCTCAAACACTATGGAGTCAGAAGGTACACATTGGACTTTTCGGACGGCTGCTTCATACACATCCGGATATTCCTTTCCCCTGCCATTCACGTCACGTACCGTTGCAATATGTTCAAAAAAGTGCAAAACTTCGTTGTGCAAAAGCGCTGGTTCGAACAGTTCAGGATCGGATGAAGTTGCTCCTGCAATATGGATACCTTGCTCTTTCAGTATCTCGAGGTATTCTTTGACATGAGGCTTTAACACCACCTTAGATGCATAGGCATCTCTTGCTATATCAAACCACTCTCGTATGATTGATTCCGTCATATCCTTCAATCCGAAACGACTCTTTGTATAATTTGCCGCAACATCATTCTCCATAGAATGAACCATCTTTAGATAATCATCCGGCATCGGAATTCCTCTTCTTCTTAGAAACTCGACATCCACAGATGCCCAGACTCCAATCGAATCCAAAAGTGTACCATCCAAATCAAAAATTGCTGCCTGGAAATTCTTCATTTGATTTTCTCCTCAATTCCCTGTCAATCAGCGAGTTTAAAATACCACCTGCACCAACAACATATAAACCGCGGTTCCGCCTATAATTGAAAGCAATGTATTATGTTTCAACTTGTGCAAGATTGTAACTATCAAAAGTGCAAGGATCTCGGGAATGCCGTGTGTTCTCCCGGTAAATGAGATGTTCCTCAGACAATAGACAACGAGCATGCTCATGATGGCATATGGAAACACATTTCCAAGATAGAGCACAGCCTTTGGTATATGCTTTCGAAATACTGCGAAGGGAAGAATTCTTATCATAATCGTGACAATGGATATCACCGCTATGAGCAGCAAAGTGTATGTATTTTTAGTCATCTATTACCTCTTCCTCCAGCCAGTGCTTTTCTGCAATAAGAACAACTGTGATGATAAGCATGCTCGGTATCAAAAACTGATCCGCTCCGAATATAATCAGACAGATAACTGAAATCGCCAGACCTGTAACCGAGGCAATATGATTTTCTGACTTCTCCCACTGCTCCAGCCATATAATTGCGAACAGAGCTGTCATCGCAAAATCAACCCCCGTCGTGTCAAATGACAAAGCACTCCCTATCAAACCGCCGAGAATACTGCCGAATACCCAGTAGAACTGATCCAGAGCCGAGACATAAAGATAGTATCTTTTTGACTCAACAGATTGTGGCAGATCCGGTGAGCACACCAGCGAAAATGTCTCATCCGTCAGAGAATAGATCAGATACGGTTTGGCCTTTCCCGTATTCTTATAGCGATTCAACATCGTAATTCCATAAAACAGATGTCTGATATTCACCATAATCGTCATCAGTGCCGCTGTAATCAAAGATGCACCACCCGCGATCAGATCCACTGCGACATACTGCATAGACCCGGCATAAATCGATATGCCCATCAGTGCCGCCCACCACCAGCCATAGCCCTTGTCCTGCAGCAAAATGCCAAAACCCATTCCAAGAACCAGATACCCCGCCATTACGGGAATTGAGGCCTTAAAAGCATATTTAAAAGTGTGTTTTTCTACGGCCATATCTTCCAATCAAAACTTCCTTTCCTCGAAATGTAAACCCATATTTTCGTATCCGTGCATCAGGTTTAATAATATTGTGACCTACTCCCACCACTTAAATCTCATGATTTTGAAGTGAGGGCTTCCTGTTCAATAGCCCCAACGGGCTAAGTATCTGCAGGCTATCCCCGTGTGCCCCACGGTTTTTGCCCGGTTACAGGCATTTTTTCGGTGAAGTTATGCACATAATATTTTTCTTCCCTCTTCACGGATATTGATTGCCGCGTTGACATCCCTGTCCATCCGGTTTCCACAACGACACTCATATATCCGCTCCGATAATTTTAATTCTTTTTTTACTGCTCCACATTTACAGCACGTCTTACTTGATGGATAGAACCTATCTATTCTCACCAGCCTCTTTCCCTGATCCGTCAGCTTGTATTCCAGCATTCCCAGAAACATTCCATATCCATTATCCATAACACTCTTCCCAAAGTGCAGACTCCGGCTCATGGTTTTCATGTTCAGATCTTCTACGCACACTGTATCATAACTGTCCGCCAATTTTCTGCCCGGCTTCCGTCTGAAAACACCGCCATACCGCTCATGGCAAAGTCCATTCCCAACATCTTTTCTACCACCTCTTTCTCCTCACTTATTTGGCTCTCATAAGTATAGAGAAGACTGGCATAATATTTTCCGGACGGTTCCTGAGTGACCGTCACCGATTTCAATTGATATTCTTTCGGTATCTGTCGGTGCTGTACCAGTTTTACATGAGACATTTTCGGAAGCTTCAGCTTTCCTTCTTCCAGTTTGATATTTCCATTTACTACATTCGTCGTATAACTTGCACGGCTTCTGTGTTTTGATTTGAACTTTGGAAAACCACTCTGCGGATTTCTAAAAAAGTTCTGATATGCCCTTTCCAGATGAAGCTGCACATTGGCTAGTGCCAGTGAATCCACCTCTTTCAGCCACGGATACTGTTTTTTATAAAAAGCCGGCGTATTCTTCAACCGCTTTTTACTTTTTTGATATTCTTTCATCTTATCTTCCAACATCACGTTGTATAGAAACCGGCAGCATCCAAAGGTTCTTGCAAACTGTTCTCCCTGCTCTTTATTTGGATAGATACGAAATTTTATGGCTTTGTTCATGCTTTCTCACCCTGACTTTCAATATAAGCCCGTATGGTTTCGATTGGTGCTCCTCCTGCACTGAGCAGACAAAAACTCTGGCTCCAGAATGCTTCTTTCCAAAGTTTCTCTCGAATCTGTGGATATTCTTTCTTAATTAACCGACTGCCTGCACTCTTATAGGCATTGATAAATTTGCTGAGTTCGCTTTTCGGCTAAGCCCGGAACATCACATGAACATGATCTCTGTCATGATTCCATTCTTCCAAGGTAATTCCATACTTGGGTGCAATATAAGAAAAAATCTCCTCCGCCCTTTTAGAACTATCATCATCAATCACTTTTCTCCTGTATTTTACGACCATAATCAGATGGTAATACAGGAGGAATACTGAATGTGCATTATTATCCAATTTATTTACATTGATCATCTCTTTTCTCTTATCGACTGATGATAGCATAACACATTTTTGTCATAAGAACAAGTGTTCTCTCCATGTTTTAGAAAAAGTTTTGGAGGATACAGTGCAAAAAGCAACGATCCCTATACTGGTCGCTGTATATAATCTTTTCCAAAGATTTGGACATTATGGTAATTCATCCCGCCACCTGAAGAGGAAGGGGAATTCTTGCTAATTTATGTTAAAAATTCATTACAGGCTGTGGATTGCCCGCAATCGTTCTGGCGGGTTCAGCAAAAGTATCTCACATATGCTCCACTTGCTGAAGTTCTATTAACGGGAGATAAAGGAATTATCTTTTTCAGATTAAATACTATTAACTGATTAGGCAAGGTTACTGCATCAGCTCTTGCGCTATCTTCTATTCCATATTAAACTATAACCATACCAAAACTAGTGCCTCCATATATATGGTATCTGGGGTACCTTTGTACGGACATGGTTTCCTCCCTTTTATCAGACGGCTCGTTTTGCCCTGGGACGCATGCAATATGAATATTCATCTTTTTTTCTGGATGAGTATTCTTTGAACGGAGTAACCCTGAAAAAGGGAGATAAAGTAATCAATATGCATATCCCTTCATCCGGTTCTTTTTCAGAAAAGACTCGAATGGATTCCTACCAAAGAGCATATCGATTTTTTGAGAAAGACTTTCCTGAAAAAACCGTACCCATTGTCTGCAGTTCTTGGCTCCTCTATCCGGGATATCGGGATATTACTGACTCTTGGAGAATCTTTGGAAAGGATGCCGGGAAACCACCTGTTGATTTGCCCAGAGACACTTCTCTGCAAAAAGCTTTTGCAGAATATCTGGAAAAAGGCGGAACTCCAGGTGTTGGTTATGGGATCTTATTTTCCACATGCAGCAAATAAGGCATTCTGGTTGGGGAGATATCATTGGTTATTATTCTAACTCCTGGGTGCTTTATAAACAATCCACGCTCCGTAGACATCGCCCTTCATTTATAGTAGAATGAAAGTACAAAATGTCTGGAGGCCGCTATGAAGCTCAATATTATGCGGGAATTTGTACGGCTGTCTGCCACCCGTAATTATTCTAAAACCGCAGATGAACTGTACATTGCCCAGTCGGCATTAAGCCGGCATATGTCAGCCCTGGAGGATGAATTAAATGTAAAGCTCATTGACCGAACCAGAAATTCCTTTGAGCTTACTCCTATGGGAAAAATAGTCCTTGAGGACTTTAAAAAAATTCTGAAAAACTATGAAGACCTGCTGGACAAGATAGCCAAGCAGACGGAAATCGAAAACGGGGAACTACATCTTGGATTCCTTTATTACGATATGAATTATTATGTGGCAAAAATCCGTCATATTTTCCATAAAAAATATCCAAAAATAAAGCTGATTCTCCACTCCTACCAGCCGATGCAACTGGAGGCAGACTTATTAGAGGGTAAACTTGATGTGGCCTTGATTTATGGTATGTCCGGGTGCTGCCACAGGGATATTGAATATATTCCATTCCTGAAAATCCCTTACTCCTTGATTTACTGTAACAATCACAGGTTTGCATCCCGAAAAGATATCCGTATTTCTGATTTAGACGGAGAAAGACTTCTCTGCCCGGAAGCACCATTTGAGCTCAACCATGTAGGTGATATGCTCGAGAAAATGTTTGCGGAAGGCGGAGCCCATACCTTTAAAAAAATCCAGATTCACAATTATGACGAAGTCCCCTGGCTCATGAAGGAAAACGACGCGATTTATATTTCGCCTATGGTCAACAACCAGGCATACGGCAGTGACACAAAATATCGTTTTCTGCTTCCGGAACTTTACCATACGGATGTCAGCGCTGTCTGGCTGTCTAAGAATACAAATGCTGCCATTCATCTCCTGTGTTCTGCCATCAAGGTCTGTTATCCATGAAATTTCATATTCTTTTATCTCTTTCATGCTGTTTTTGCATAGCTTATCCGAAAATAGAATAAGCTATGCAAAAACAGCATTTTACTTTCCCCCGTATCAGAAATTATAATGATTCTATGGAACAGTGGAAGGTGTGTTTCAAAATTATAATGAATGTGGAGGTGTTTTCTATGAGCAATGAAGTAAAAAAAGATGTACTCGATGTGGAGCCGTATTATCCTGACGTCTATAAATACGGTAATATTATGACAAAACACATCACCTGGGAGGGTGATCCATGGTACGAGGTGGGACAGAGCTATTTTGAAAATTCCTATATTCATGCAGGTCTCTCAGGACTGGAAGAAACTTTTAAAGGTCCTGATGCAGCAAAGCTTCTCTCTGATTGCAGCATCAATAACGTATATAAATGGAAAAGCGGAAAGTGCAAACATCTGGTTGCATTGACTCCGGACGGACTGGTTGCAAATCATGCACTTTTTTTTAAAGATGCTGAAGAAAGTTTCCGCACAACTGCGGGCTGTTCCGTTCCTTATCTTACGGCGCTTCAAAGCGGCAGCTACCAATGTGAATATCTTACCAAAAAAGTATTCATCTTTCAGTTTTCCGGGCCTTTATCTCTGACCATCCTGGAAAAATCGACACAGACAAGCCTGCGCGATGTAAAATTCCTTGATTTTTGCCCAGTCTCAATTCCCGGTATCGAAGCTGAACTGGAAATCTGCCGCATCGGCATGAGCGGGACACTCGCATATGAAGTCCACGGGCCGGCCGAGCTTGGACCAGCTGTCTATGACCACATTTACCAGATTGGGAAGCCAATGGGTATGAAGAGAATGGGCTGGAAGGATTATACTGTAAACCATACATTTGGCGGTTTCGCACAGATGACCGTTAACTTTGAGACATCCCTGTATCAGAGTCCTGAATTTTGTGCAAATGCCCCTTTCCCAATGGTGTGCAAAGGAAGTGTAGACCCAAAGGATATTCGTGCACGCTTTCGGACACCTCTGGAATGTGATTGGGCATGGATGGCAAAGCTCGACCACGAATTTGTAGGCCGGGAAACTCTGGAAAATGAGATTGCAAACCCAAAGAGAAAATTAGTAACCCTAGAATTTAATACAGATGACCTTGCAGATGTTTACCGTTCCCAGTTTACAGACTCTCCATATAAATATATGGATATGCCGTGTGCAGATCCGCAGCCGGCCGGCGGACATCAGGATTATGTAACCGATAAGGACGGGAACGTAATTGGCATTTCCGCTGATCCGACTTTTAGTTCCCATTTCCATACTATGATTTCACATGCGATTCTGGATGTTGATCAGATTGAAGAGGGAAAAGAAGTACTGGTGCAGTGGGGCGACTATGGGAAAAAGATCAAAAATCTCCGGGCATCCATTGCCAGATTCCCGTATATCCATGGTGTAATGGACAATCGTGATTATGATTTAAGTACCGTGCCCTCAGGAATTGAATAATTTATTTTTGCAGTAAACATATTGACGGGAGCTTCTTTGCTAAATAGAAGCTCCCGTCTTTCATAGGGAGGTACGCATTAAATCTGTATATATTGTATCCCAAATATGCTTTGCAGCAAAATCAGAACCAGCTGCCGATGCATGGGCACCATCTTCATAATACATCTCCAGGTTCGGCCAGCTTTTCATATATGGCCACCAGTTTTCGCCCACAGGCGCAAGCAATGCTCCTACTTCCTCCGCAATTTGCCTATGCGCATCAATCATTCTCTGTTGATTATATTCCTCATCTTTTTTCGCCCATGTCATATAAATAACCGGTTTGCTTCCGGTCTCCCGAATCCACGCATTTAATTTTCGAACCGCGTCAAAAAATACATCTTCCGGTCCAAACGGATGAGAATGCTCCTGCAAAACCACATAATCATAATGCCCATAGAAAATATTAAAGCGGACATCCGGCTCGTCCAGATGCTGTGCCAGAAACCAGCCTCCATGTGCGATCATCGTTACTTCACAATCATACCCACATTCTCTGGCTCTGGCAGCCACCATCCCGGGCATATCATTAAAATACGTATGACTGTTACCTATAAATAAAATTCTCAGTTTTTTGTCCTTTGTCAAAATTATACACCTTACTTTTCTTTGAAATCTTCTCACATTCTCTGGATATCTGCTCAAAATTCATCTGATCCTCTTCACCCAATTGTAGCAATTCCGGGTAATATTCCAATGCTCCCATCCCTGTACTTCCGACTATTCCCAGTCTTTGGACAGGGCGGACTGACACCGGAGATACACCTCTGGAAAGCAACATTCTGTCCACCAGCAACCGTCCCCATCCATCCGGAAGGCTGTCTGCAAATACACCAAATATGCCTTCAAAATTGCCCGATTTAGGCAAAAAAACTTTTTCGTCCAACGGCAAACTAAAGGGACTTATATCTGCTATTTTTATCAGTGAAACAAAAGAAATCTCTCCGGTCTGCTCAAAACGTTTTAAAGATGCAAGACTAACTCCTGCCCTCTTACTCAATTCTACCTGTGTCAGTTTTCTTTTCTTTCTTTTTTTCTTTTCCTGCAAAGCAATATCCTTTGCGATTTCTTGTGGAAACTTAAATCCGCCAAGCATTTCCCCCTCCATAAAGGCTATTATTTTATCTTATATTTTATTAGTTAATTACAAATTATAAGGCTTTACATACCTTCTTCCGTACAATTGGCAGCATCAATGGCGATTACAAGCATCATCCCCATTAACTCATCCGCCGGATTATCTATATCAATCACATAGGTATCACCGAAGCGGAGTAATTGCTTGGAAATGTGTATAATCGGTCTGCCACTGGAATACACATCATAATTCCAGCCAAAGAAGTCACCCTCCACGCTCCACTCATTACAGTCAATCTCATATTTGGGTTTCAAGAACGTTAATTTCTTCTGGATTCTTCCTCTTGTCACTCCACCAATCTCAATCTCAAATGCCGGAAGGAATGTAAGCAGCTTTTGCTTTATCATGCCTATCTCATTCCGATTTGCATCGTATATATGAAGTCTGTGCCCCAGTGCTATCAGTTCTGCTTTTACAAGGTATCTAACTCGTTCACTTTCATCATAGATATCATAGGAATCTGTCCAGGAAAACACTCGTTGTTTTATAAGTAATTTCATCAATTTTTCCCCTTTCGTTTTAGAGAAAATCCATATTTTTTATCTGCGTATAACATGATGAAATTATATCATACTTTCTATAATATTTCTTTTAAATTTATTCTATATTTTGCCTTAAGGTACAATTAAAGAAACGCTTTAGTGGGGAGGGTATAGTGGAAACAGTACTCCTTGAATCTACACTTTCTGCTTGTTTCTTAAAACGATAACAGCTTAAAATTGCACCTCGCACTTCTGTTTCGTTCAGAACAGGTACGATTGTTGCGATCATTGTTATTCGTTTCATCCTGACAGAGGCTGGATAAATGTCACGGGTTCCACTCAGGATTTCATTCACAATGTCCTCATCTATCTCGGTAACTACCTCTGTCAGCTTTTTCGAAATAAGGCTGTCACCAGTTTCATTGATCAACATCTCAAACTTTTTGTTTACATTTGTGATAATTCCGTTCCGATTGATCTTTATAATACCATTGATGGATGTGTCCAACACAGTTTCCATTTCGGCATTATAATCCTGTTCCGTCTCAACGGCAAACATTTCCCCACAATTCGGATATTATCGCCTTGATTGATCGTTCTGTAGGACAGGTGGCGATTGTGCCTGCTTTTGAACGTTGGGTGTGCGGCACGTTTCTGAAAGAAGTTTACAAAACCCCTGTCAAGGTCACGTAAAGACTGTTGCAATGCAATCGAATCCACCGCTTTTAGAAATGCAAAATCTTCACACTTTTTCAGGTCTGTAAGCATGGCAGATGTTTGTGCATAGCCAACTTTATTTCCATTCTTAAACGCATCTTCACGCATAGCAAGACCTCGGTTGTAGATGAGTCTGCAGCAGCCAAGGGTTTGATTGATTAAGTTTTTCTGCTCCCTGTTTGGGTAGATTCTAAACTTTATTCCTTTTTGCATGATCCCACCCTGTCCTTTGGTCTTTGCGATGTTTACTTTGGATCCCACACCACATGATATTGGCAAGAATAGCCTACGTTGTCATTTGACTTATATGTAATGATACCAGAGTCCCAAGGTCATGCGTTTCATGCTCGCATGAAAAAGCATGACCTTGGGACCCGAACAAACATGAGAAAGCAACCCGATTAGGGTGTATTTCGAATGTTTGTAAGATTGTGAGAGCTCGAAGAGCGTAACAATCTGTGTATCATTAGCGTCAAAATACCTTTTGACGCTTTCATCAAGTAATATCTATATTTGAATTATACAATATGGTTTTATCTTATACAAGTACATTTGTTCCATCTTCAATTACTTGCGCAAATTCGATGGAAGTGTCTTATATCCCCATAGCTAAAGCAAGGGGTTTTACGACACATGGGATAAATCTTTACCGGGAAATTTTCGTTGTATATTGAAAGAGCCGCACTCACATGCTATGATTTAATATATCTGAAAACATCATGATCCTACCTGTTCCTAACCTTAAGGAGGTGGCACAATTGTCTTTCCTACCAAATGATCCCAGCCAGCAGCAACTTTCTTTTCTTGATCCTTATAATACATTGACTGACCGCGAAAAGAAGGCTCTTAACCAGTCCTGGGCAAAATACTTTTTTGATCATATCTTCTCAAATATTGATGAGATGCCCTATGCCGTTCTATACAGTGATAAAGAATCCAAGCCCAATACTCCGGTCAATATTCAGGTCGGAGCTTTGATTATAAAAGAACTCCTCGGTTTATCGGATGAGGAGTTCATGAATGCTCTGATGTTTGATATTCGTTTTCAATATGCACTACACACAACTTCTTATATCGAGCAGCCTCTCAGTGTCAGAACCTTAAGCCGCTTTCGTGAGCGGTGCAGCACTTATAAGAAGGAGAGCGGGATTGATCTTCTGTGCAGCACACTTGAATCCTTATCTGATGAGTTAAACGAGATTTTGCATGTCGATCATTCTCTTAGACGAGTTGACAGCCTGACTGTTTGTGCCAACATTGAGAAAATGAACCAGCTGGAACTTCTCTATAACTGCGTTTCAAACCTTGTGAAAGAAATCCATGCAAATGGAGACTCTCTCCCGGAAGAACTGGTACATTATACACAAACTGATGACCGTAACGGCATCATTAACCATAATCGAAGTGAGGAGACCACAGATAAGATTAATACTCTCCTTGCGGATGCTCAAACACTAAAATCATTCTGTGGATCCGAATATGATGAGTCCAGCTGCTACCAGCTGCTTCTTCGTGTATTAAAAGAACACATGGCAGATGGTGCATCTGTTATTAAAAGCACTTGATGCAACCCTAACACACTGTAGAACCACCCTATGATACACGGAAATAAAAGGGGACTGCCTGGGCAGCCCCCTCATTCATTTTCCTGTTTTTACTCTTTCATAATTGTCTTCAACAGCCTTCCAGTTAATCACATTGTAGAAGGCTTTTACATAATCAGCACGGACATTCTTATACTTCAGATAATAAGCATGCTCCCACACATCAATTCCAAGAATCGGAACATATCCCGTTCCTTCCATCAGCGGATTGTCCTGATTGGGACTGGAGGACAACTTAATATTCCCGGCCTGATTTGCCGACAGCCATGCCCACCCAGATCCAAATTGACCGACAGCAAGCGCTGATAGCCTATCCTGGAACGAGGAAAATCCTCCGAAAGCATCATCCAGAAGTTTTCCAAAGGTTCCGCCGGGTTCTCCCCCGCCATTCGGAGCAATTGTGGAGAAGTAGAGGTTATGGTTATAAAACCCTCCGCCGTTATTTCGGATAGTCTTGCGCAGCCCCTCATCGGGAATCGAGTCCAGAGAAGAAAGAAGACCTTCGATATCCTTGTCAATCCCTGCTTTTTGTACGGCATCATTCAGATTATTCGTGTAAGTTACGTGGTGTTTGGAGTAATGGGTTTCCATTGTAAGTGCGTCAATATAAGGTTCAAGAGCATCATAAGAATATGGCAGTTTATATTGTGTAAACATAGGCAAAACCTCCTTATTAACTGTAAATTCAAGTGTTTGGTTAGTTATTGCTAACTTATGGATTTATCATACCAAACTATACTGAATATGTCAAGTTATAATAAATAAAAATAAACCTCTTCTCTTCTTTCCTATATTCAAATTCTTTTGTTTCGTGTATACTATGAGTTAAAGGTAAAAAGTATTTCCCCCAATCCTAAAAACATTCACAATCCACCTGTGGCGGATTATATCAGAGGTATACTACATGGCAATTAACCCTACAGCAAAGAAAATATTAAAGGCTTTATCTTTTGATGGAATCGAAGTAGAAGCCTCCAGACATCTGGCAGACCTAAAGAGGCTGGATCCTTTAAAGATTTTCTACAAGAAGATAGATTATCCGATCTATAACGGAGCACATGAAGTCCCCACCAGAATCTTTTTTCCACATGAGCGAGCATATGACAATTTCGAGACTAATCAATATAAAGTCATGATTTTTATTCACGGCGGAGGCTGGGTAACGGAAAGCATTGACAATTATGAGCGAATTTGCGCAAGACTTGCGAATGCCACCGAGCATGTTGTAGTCTCAATTGATTATCGGCTGGCACCGGAGAATAAATTCCCGACAGGTCTCGAAGACTGTTATGCCGTGACAAAAGCAATCTTTACCAATCAGTTTATTCTGAATACACAGCCGGAGGATATTACACTGATTGGCGACAGTGCGGGAGGGAATCTGACTGCTGCTCTCTCTCTGGCGGCGAGAGATAAAGGAGAGTTCATACCTCATCGGCAGATACTCATCTACCCGGCACTTTATAATGATTACTCTGAAAGGTCGCCATTTCCTTCCGTGAGGGAAAATGGTTCTGACTACTTACTTACTGCCGGAAAGATGCAGGATTATACCGATCTTTATGCCAAAGATGAAAACGATAAACAAAATCCATACTTTGCTCCTCTTCTGGAACAAGATCTGTCGAACCAGCCGGACACCCTTCTGATCACAGCCGAATATGACCCCTTAAGGGATGAAGGGGAAACCTATGGACGGAAACTTCGCGAAGCAGGAAATTATGTGGAAATCAGACGTATACCGGATGCACTGCACGGCTATTTTGCTTTAGGTATCAAAAATTCAAATGTAAGAAAGAGTTTCGATTATATAAACCGCTTTCTTGAAAACGAATCGGACAGGGAGGTGTAAAGAAGTGCCAAAAAGAGCACACTGGAGGAAGCTGGATAATGCCGCAAAACTATACTCTGCGACGAGTAACAAAAAGGATACACGAGTATTTCGGTTTTATTGTATTTTAAAGGAAGACATAGATCCTCGGAAACTGCAAGAGGCTCTTGATAAGACACTCCTTGTCTATCCTGTTTTCTTATCTGTCATGCGAAAAGGTCTCTTCTGGCATTATCTGGAGAATAGTACGCTTCATCCGGAAGTTGTAAAAGAACACAGAGAACCTTGCAGTACTCTATATATTAGGGATAAAAGGACTCTCTTATTTGAAGTCACCTATTTCAAAAACAGAATTAATCTTGAAGTTTTTCACGCACTAACCGATGGTACCGGAGCAACTGAATTTTTACGGGAATTGATAAAGAATTATCTCTGTCTCTCTCATAAATCAGAGGGACTTTCCGATATTTCCCTGACAGATCCAGACATTACCATACAAGATCAGGAAAATGACAGTTTTTCAAAATATTATACAAAGATGCAAAAACCAAAAGAGAAAAAGCCAAAAGCAGTACAGATAAAAAACCTTCAAAGAGAAACCGGACTTTTAAATATTGATGAACGAATTCTTTCTGTAAAGTATGTTCTCGCCCGCTCGCGAGAACTTGGCGTATCTATGACCGTATTTTTAACCGCCGTATATATGATGGCCATTCATCAGGAAATGTCCCATCGTCAGGAAAAAGATCCGGTTGTTCTCATGATTCCTGTCAATTTGAGAAAATTTTTCCCTTCTAATTCTATGCTTAACTTTTTTAACTGGATTGAGCCTGGATATCATTTTGACAAAGGCAGAGACACCTTTGAAGATGTCTTAATCTATGTAAAGGAGTACTTCAACACAGAACTGACTCTGGAACAGGTTTCCCGCCATATGAGCGAACTGGTTGCCCTGGAAATGCACCCTGTGCTCAGACTCGCCCCTCTGGAGTTAAAGAACCTGTGCATTCGGGCCGGTGCCTATTACGCAGAAAAATATGTTACTGCGATTTTCTCTAACATGAGTGCTGTTCACATGCCAGAAGCGTATTCCCCCTATATCGAACGTTTCGGTGTGTTCACCAATACACCGAAGATGGAACTTTGCGTGTGTTCTTTCGAGGATAAACTCTCCCTGGGATTCACTTCCCGTTATGAGACAACAAACATTCAGCGTAATTTTTATAGGATTTTGGAAGAACAGGGAATTCATGCGGAGAAACCCGAACCCGAATATCCCGAGCCAGACGTCCCCAGAAAATTGAAAGTTCGTATCTTTCACATCTATTCCTTTATTTGTCTGGCAGCGATACTCGCTTTCATCGCATTGAATTTTATGTTTCATCCAAAAACTCACTGGTCTTTATTCACCGCTGCCGGAATCGGCAGTATGTGGCTTGCAACCTGGATTGGTGTTTCGAAAAGATATAACCTGATGAAGAACCTCATGTGGCAGCTGATCCTGATGTCAGCAGGATCTTTCCTCTGGGATCTCTCAACAGGATGGCACGGCTGGTCCGTGGATTTTATACTCCCTGCCGTCTGTATCTCCGTTTCGCTCTCTCTGTTGATAATCGCAAAAATACAGGGACAAAGTGCGAGAGAATATATGATTTATTTTGTCATGTCAGGGTTATATGGAACTATATTACCATTAATCCTCCTCCTTGCAGGTGTAACAAAATTTCAGATTTTATCCCTCGTCTGTATTATCGTATGTTCTCTGATCCTACTGTCACTGCTCATCTTCCGATGGAAAGAACTCCAGGAAGAGATGAAAAAAAAATTTCATGTATAAACATACCGGCAGTGACTTCAAGTTCACTGCCGGTATGTTTTATAGATACAATTGTCACCTATACTGTTTTTTCAGCTGCAGGATTTCCAAAAGCCAACTTCATGGCAAACGGATTCGTAAACATAGAAATCACGAAGCAGACAAGATACATAGGAATAAAGGTTCCAAAAAAAGCAAAGATAAATCCCGGAAACTGTCTTACGTTATAAGCATTTAAGATCAATCCAATGATCACTACAAAGATAAGACAGACTGGAATATTCCCCAAGAGTCTCCCTGCAAAAGACTCCGGCGGCTGTTTGAACAGCTTTGAAAATTTTTCTGCAATCAGCGGAATTGGCACTGCCAGATTGACGATACATGCCAGCAGAAATGCAATCACAATATTTTCCATGATGTTGGAAAATACCATGGGAATTCCCATAACTAATGGTGCTGTGACAGACATGACAATCGCCATAGGTATGTTGTTGACAAGGTTCAGAACGACCACCGATTTTAAAGATGGTTTTTGTTTCATTTTGACAATCCTCCTTTTAATGGCCTGCAGCAACTGAATTATTTCTCCAAACAGCTTACTCTAGGCTGGTATCTACAGAATAACAGTTTTGTGCAGAATTACAATATCTATTTTTAGTGTTTGCCATAAGTAAATGTGATTTGTTTGTATAATCTCTTTAAATTAGATTTTCTATTTTGTATATTTTTCACAATAATACCTTCTCCTCGAATACGCTATACGGATTTTATTTGTTTTAATAAGTTTTTCTTATAAGATGTCGCACCGACCTTCGCTATAACTTCCCATGATTTTCGAACAGGTTTACTTTTATTGACAACAAATCGTATCAAAGCTATACTTATTTCGTATGACTTTTTAATTTTGAAAACTATAGTTCAATGTACGAGGAAACTCTTGTTTCGATCCTATATAGAGAAAGGCAATATTTATGACAAAAAAACAACTGGCACTTGAGGTAATTGAGCGTTTAAAGAAAGAGTATCCCGATGCAGGCTGCACACTGGATTATAACGAGGCCTGGAAACTGCTTGTCAGTGTTCGCCTCGCCGCTCAGTGCACCGATGCCCGGGTAAATGTAGTCGTACAGGATTTATATGAAAAATTTCCGGATGTTGATGCTCTGGCCACAGCAGATGTAAAGGAGATCGAAGACATCGTAAGGCCCTGTGGACTTGGAAAAACAAAGGCACGGGATATCAGTGCCTGTATGAAAATATTGAAGGAAGAATATGATGGAAAGGTTCCGAATGATTTCAATCAGCTTCTAAAACTTCCAGGCGTAGGCCGAAAAAGTGCAAATCTTATTATGGGAGATGTCTTTGGAGCACCTGCCATCGTGACCGATACGCACTGCATCCGCCTGACAAACCGCATCGGTCTTGTAGATCAAATCAAAGAACCAAAGAAAGTAGAGATGGCACTTTGGAAGATCATTCCGCCTGAAGAGGGTAATAATTTTTGCCATCGTCTGGTTATCCACGGCAGAGAAATATGTACAGCACGAAAAAAACCGTTCTGCGATAAATGCTGCCTCCATGACCTTTGTGAAAAGAATGGCGTGGAACCTGTTCCTGCCAGATAGGCAGAAAGGATGCTCACTTATGAATGAACATGAAAGATTTTCCACCCGCCGTCCTGGTATTATCGGCGGGCAACATTTTCATCAATACTCCGTACTGATCCCATTGATTTTAGCTTCTGACGATATTTATCTATTGTTCGAAAAACGTTCTGGATCCTTAAAGCATCAGCCCGGGGAAATCTGCTTTCCCGGAGGAAAACAGGAAAAGAACGAAAGTTTCGAAGAATGTGCCCTCCGCGAAACTATGGAAGAGTTGCTAGTTTCTTCTGAACAGATCGAAATCTTCGGTCCGGGTGATGTCTACATATCTCCTTTTAATCAGATACTCCACTCTTTTATAGGAACACTTCATAACTATCAAAACACATTCAGTACAGATGAAGTTGAAAAACTCATCAAAATCCCACTGAATTTTTTCAGAAAACAAGAACCAGAGAAATATGACAGCAGTGTCATTAATTGTCCACCGGAAAATTTTCCTTATGATAGTATTCCCCACGGTGAACAATACCCATGGAAAAAAGGGACGCATGAGATATTATTCTATCACTATGAAGATACAATTCTGTGGGGTATGACTGCACAGATCGCCAAATCTGCCGTAGACCTGATTGATGAATACCACCTGCTATAAAATTCCCACTCGATAAACCTTCGATTTTTACATTTTTATGGATAGATATTCGTCCCACCGCGCAAAACAGTCTGCACCTTTTGCGGCGTTAAAAGGTTATGAAGAAGCGATCCAAAGAAAAGAAGAAATCTTTTCTCCGTACGCGGAGCTCTCTGATGACAGAAAAGAAGAACTGGACTGGAAACTGCGTATGCTCAGTTACCACGATATGATTACCGCAACCTATTTTCAAAAAAATACAGCCCTCCCAGGCTGCTTTGGAAACTATCAGACAGATACCGGAAACATAGAATACCTGAACTCAAAGAAAATACGTGTCAGCGGAACAGACATTGATCTGGAAAATCTTGTGGATCTTCAGGGAAAATGCTTTTTTAAAGGGACAAAATCTTTTTCTTAAAGTTCTGTCCCTTTATAGATCATCTCATGAATTACAGTGGCGGTTTTGGGAATCCCTCCAGCTTATCAAATTCTGGATTGAAATAATAATAGTTTCTGGGATCCAGTTTATCCTTCGTCTTCTCGAGAGCTTCTCCAAATCGCTGAAAGTGGACAATTTCGCGAGCTCTCAGGAATTTCAACGGCTCCCTTACCTCAGGATCTGTGATCATTCGAAGCAGGTTATCATACACAGTTCTGGCTTTTTGTTCTGCCGCAAGGTCTTCTGTCAGGTCTGTGATCGCATCACCTTTTGCTGTGAACTCCAATGCTGAAAATGGCAGTCCGGCTGCTGCCTGCGGCCATAACGCTTTTGTATGGTCGACATAATAGGCATCGAATCCTGCCGTTTTAGCTTCCTCTATGGTAAGATCTCTTGTAAGCTGATAAACCATAGCACATATCATTTCCATATGTGCCAGTTCCTCTGTTCCTATATCCGTCAACAATCCTCCAACTTCTTTTACCGGCATGGTATAGCGCTGAGCGAGGTATCGCATGGAAGCACTCAGTTCACCATCCGGTCCTCCATACTGGCTGATAATCATCTGAGCCGTTTTTGGACAGGTCTTTGTAATTTTTACCGGAAATTGAAGTCGCTTTTCATAGTTCCACATTTAAACACACGCTCCTTCCCATGGGGCCGGCCCCAGTGCCCACAAGTTCTCTTGTCCTGCTCTGCTGCATTTTGCAATACAGTCACAGGTAAGAGGATAGAACTTCTCGGCAAATTCATGCATAAGCTCCGCTCTTTCTCTCACTTTGTCTGTCAACACATGTAAAGCATCCCGATCCTCACAATGGGTATCCAGATACAACGTCAGATCGTTTACAAAGAAAGAAACTTTATTTATTTTATCCATCAGCTGTTCCCGTTCCATCTGTTGTGGATCCACAGCAGCGGATCTTTTTCCCTGGGTAAGCGGGCTGTCTGTTGCAGGACACGTAACAAAAAATGGCTTATTCAAGTCAGGAAATACTGTTCCATTCGTCAAAGCCGTATTCTCATCAAACAACTGTCCCCACTTCTGACAGGGGACCGATGCAATTGCAAGTGACTCATTTGTAAATGATTCATTTGGCTCCATAATCATATCCACCTTTCTTTTAAAATATCAAAAAATTTTGACACGAATAGTATTTGTATTAATGGACATATTACTAAGGCAAAATTTTTTAAATAACCCAAAGAATAGAAAATAATAATCAATTCATCACCGCAAACACTTCCTTTTATCTCTTATTTTTCCATCATGCAATAGTCGACAGGTATATAAACGAAGCTTGTTTAAAAATCTCTTGTCGGAAACTGCCCTTAATCTGTCCCCAATCTTAAAGAAAACTGCTTAAAGAAATTCTTGTCGGAATGATTGATTTTATAAATGAACTATGTTAATATATAAGAGTTGCAAAACACTGCTTTAGCAGTGGGCTGCTATCTCCTAAGGTTACGTAAAATATAACCCTTAGGAAAAAGGAAAATGGTTACAAGTAAAAATTTTTAATAGATGTCTCTGTAGCTCAGTGGATAGAGCATTCGCCTCCTAAGCGAAGGGTCGGACGTTCAAATCGTCTCAGGGACGCCAAAAATTCCGCCGAAAACGTTGATTTTACAAGGTTTTCGGCGTTTCTTATTTTCTGAGAGAAATTGAACTTGGAGCAAACGGCGATTAGCAGGAGCGATTCTTGCTAATCAGATTGAGTAAAATGGAATCGAACTCTTGATTTTCTTCAGTGAGTGTTTATGGTTTAGATTTTAGGCGAGATTGCAGTATAATTAATAGAAGATGAATCGAAAAACTTAAATTTGAAGGATGGTTATTATGTGTAAATATAAAATTGTGCGGCTGGTTGATACGCCCGAAAGCAAGAATGAGATGGCTAATTGGTTTCATGAAAAATGGGGCGTTCCACTTGAAGCATATACGGAAAGTATGGAAGAATGCTTGAAGAAGAAAAACGGTGTCCCACAGTGGTATGTTGCTATCTCTGACGGAGAGATTATCGGTGGTCTGGGTGTCATAGAAAATGACTTTCATGACAGAAAGGACTTATCGCCCAACGTGTGTGCAGTTTATGTTGAAGAAGAATATCGTTGTAATGGTATAGCGGGTGAACTGCTATATTATGTATGCGAAGATATGAAAGCCAATGGAATAGATAAACTATATTTGGTTACAGACCACACTACTTTTTATGAAAGATATGGTTGGAAATTTTTATGCATGGTTCAAGGAGATGGTGAACCTGACATGACACGAATGTATATTTATGAGTAATACAAGTCCGATTTACACCTTTGAGCATCTTACAGCTTGCAGGTATAATGAAATAGGGGGGACGTATATGGATCAAAAAGACTATATTCAAAAAGGTCTGTTCGCAAAGGCTCTATTAAAAGTTATTTGCGTAGAAGTATTGAATGCGTTTCGGATGGAAAGATGGGTGTTGTATCATTAATATATGCAATGATGGATAGGGGCAAAGCAGAGGAAAAACTCTATAAGCTGATGGAAACAAATAAGGAATCTTATTATATGATCTATAGCGTTCCGCTTGATACAGATTTGATTAGACTTGAGCATTATCCATCAATAGCAATATCGAGGATTGATACGATGAAACAATTCCTGTGGTGAAAGATGAAGATCTCCAATTAAACCGCGTTCTTATGAAAATCTTAATAATTTCTCATGCAATAAATCACAAATATGGCCACTGTGTTTAGTAAAATGATAAAGTGTCATGTTTTGCCTGAAAGGAGCTGAAAGCTATGAATGATAAAGTTCTCGTTGTTGATGATGAGCATGAAATAGCAGATTTAATAGAAGTATATCTGCAAAATGAAAATTATGAAGTGTTAAAGTTTTATTCTGCCAAGGAAGCCCTTGCCTGTATTGAAGCGACGGAGCTTGACCTTGCAATTCTGGATATTATGCTGCCGGACATCAGTGGTTTCACGCTTTGCCAGAAAATACGGGAAAGGCAGTACACTTACCCCATCATTATGCTAACTGCTAAAGATGAAGAAATTGATAAAATTACCGGTCTTACATTGGGTGCTGACGATTATATCACCAAGCCCTTTCGCCCGCTTGAAGTCGTGGCACGAGTGAAAGCACAATTAAGGCGATATAAAAAATATAACCCTGGGTATGGGGAAGATGTGGAAAAAGATATCATCCTTCATTCCGGCCTTGTAATGAATATTAAAACACATGAGTGTCTCTTAAACGAAGAGCCGCTTACACTGACACCTACGGAATTTTCAATTTTGCGTATCCTTCTAGAGCATAAAGGCAATGTTGTAAGTGCAGAGGATTTATTCCATAAGATTTGGAGGGACGAATATTACAGCAAGAGCAACAATACGATCACTGTCCACGTTCGTCATCTCCGAGAAAAAATGAATGATACTGTTGAAAATCCCAAATATATTAAAACAATATGGGGGGTAGGATATAAAATTGAAGGCTAAAAATAAAAGACAATTTGATTATACCCGTTTACAAATTAAAATTTTGTTTGCCCTGATTGGAGTAATAGCCGCCTCCCTTTTTGCTTTTGTTCTAATGTACTTTTTCCATTGGAATAGCATCGGCGGAAGATGGATTACTCAGATAGCAGCAGATTTCCTTCAAGTGGGTCTTTTCGTGGTACAAAATATATACCCTCCATTTTTCATCTTGTTAGTATTGCTTATCTGTGCAGGGCTTTTTTTTATAATTCGCGCATTTTTGCGCTATGTTACCAAGCCACTGTCCGATGTTGAGCAGAGTCTGGGAATGCTTCTCATCGACAATTCCGAGGAAATCCGCCTGCCGGAAGAACTCACTGCCATCACCCAAAGGCTAAACGCCATGAAACAAACCTTGGAACGACGGAAGCTGGAAGCGCAATCAGCCGAACAACGTAAAAATGAGCTCGTGGTGTACCTTGCACACGACATTCGCACTCCACTTACTTCTGTAATAGGATATTTAAGTTTGCTGGAAGAAGTGGAAAATATGCCACTGGAGCAGAGAAAAAAGTACACACATATTGCGCTCGACAAATCATACAGACTGGAAAAAATGATCAATGAATTTTTTGAAATAACCCGGTATAATCTACAACAAATCCAAATAGAAAAAATGGATATAGACCTCTACTACATGTTGGTACAATTAACTGATGAACTGCTGCCCATTTTGTCAAGCCACGGAAACACTGCCGTTTTACATGCAGACGAAGAATTAATGATCTATGGCGATTCTGAAAAGCTGGGGCGGGTTTTTACCAATGTTCTGAAAAATGCAGCTGCTTATAGCTTCCCGAATACAGAAATTCACATCATAGCCCAAAAAAGCGAAGATACTGTAACAATCACATTTCAAAACACGGGAGATACCATACCCCCTGAAAAATGCGCCACTATATTTGAAAAGTTTTATCGTCTTGATGAAGCTCGAACAAGCGATACCGGAGGGGCAGGATTGGGACTTGCAATTGCTAAAGAGATTATTATTTTGCATGGTGGTTCAATTACTGTGGAAAGTCATGAACATCTAACTTCTTTTGTTATTACACTTCCGTTAAATCACACCGCATCTTAGTATTTTCTTAGGAATTTATCAAGAAAGTATTAAATTTGAGGCGGTACAGATGAGTTATACTGTAGTTAATAAATTGCGAAGATTTTATATTCAACTACAGTATAAAAACGGGGGACATTTCATGGACATTATTACAATTTTTCAAGTATTGCTCCGATGGGGTGTATTTGCACTCATCGGAGGCCTTTTATTAGCGCTTACCATTTTTGCAGGCTACATGATCTATAAAAAGGCGTTTCATGGTCAGAGGAGTATGTCAAAAACGCAGGGTATTATCCTGTTTTTTTTATCCTGTTGGCTGTTGCTGGTATTGGCGCTGACCACCTTAAGCCGCGGCGCAAACTTTACCGACAGCTTCAATATTGACTTTTTCAGCGCCTACGTCAACGCATGGAATAAGTGGTCGATCAGCGAATTACAGCTTATTATCTTCAACATGCTGATGTTTACGCCGTTGGGATTTTTATTGCCGCTTTTCTGGAAGAAAGCAGAGAAGTTTGAGGTAATCTTTTTCGTGTCTGTCGGGCTGACTGTCTGTATTGAAATCCTACAATTATTGACGGGAACGGGGATATTCGAGCTGGATGATCTATTTCACAACTGCATTGGAAGCCTATTTGGATACTTTTGTACCATGGCAGTGCTTTCCGTTATCAGGGAAAAGCGCATTCGTTTGGCTCCCATTGGCAAAGTGCTAATATTCCCATGTTTCATTGGAATGATCATCGGCACCGTGTCTTTGGTTTATGCGCGGCAGCCTTACGGAAACATGCCCATTCTTCCTGCGGTAAGGCAGGATATGTCAAGGACTCAGATTACCACTGACCTCTCCTTAGCAGATCAACCGGCCACGGCCTCCCTATACAAAAACGCCTATACGGGGGATCAGGATTATATAGAACGAATGGCAGCTCAGCTTTCCGAATCGGAAGAGGTTACCTTTGCCGGTATTCAACGACGTGAAGGCGAAAACCGTGTTTACACGGGCAAAAACCCCACCAGTGAGGAGGTTCAGCTCAACTTCTTTTTTAGGACAGGACATTGGCGCTACACAACATGGCATGATACCACCAAGTTGACGGTGGAAGCGGCAAAGAACCGTGGGGCCTTTTATAAAAACTGGCTAAAGGAAAGTGGATTGCTTCCCGATACCGCTGTTTTTACATTACAAAACAACGATACGCTTCGATGGGACGTACCGGAAAAGAACAACCTGTCAATTGCCAAAACCGCATTTACATCCGGCTCTGTCCTCATGCAGTTTGACAGCAATTTGGAGCTTGCGTCCATGGATTATGGAATCAGCTGGAATGAATATGTAACAACGGAAGAAATTATTTCTCCCAAAGCGGCCTTTGAACAGGTTGAAGATGGAAACTTTGAACAATATGTCCCCTTCCGGCAAGGAGATATCCTGTGGGTAAAAGAATGTAAGCTCACTTATGTTTACGATACCAAAGGATTTTATCAGCCTGTTTATCGATTTACCGGATATATCAACAATAAGGATAATTCATGGGATTGTCAGATCCCTGCTTTGGCAAGATAACACTTGATGTTTTTGGATTTTTCAAGACGGATAGGAAGGCGCATATTGGGTTTTTATCTGGTTTGTATGCACCTTCATTACGAAATAATATGAATCAGTTACATCGCCTTACGGCCATCTTCTGTTGTGTCAAGGGTATGCATTATACACATTCACAAAAGAAATATTTGACGCGTCTCTACATCCTGAGTGTCCTGATGGCCGTGTTTCAGGCATATGCACAGGCTGAATTAAATATGATCCGAACTTGGTTTTCTATATGTCTAATCATCTATATACTGGATATGAAGGAAAAAAATCCAGAAAGATATAAATGGACACTATGTGCTTATATCATTTATCAGGTTTTCGCCTGTATTATTAATGCTATTCTGGTTTTCCAAAGCAGCGCTTATTCAGAGACTTTTTTCATCTATCTCTTTCCTGCACTCATGGGGAGTATTTTTGCTTTGGATGGCGGACTTGTGTATGTTACCGTTGGCCTGGTCATATACCTTTTTCAAGATGATAAAGTGAAATTATCTGTGAGCTATAGCTTAGGTGTTGCTGCTTATACTTTTTTAATGGCATATCCGGTTATTCCAGCGGTTCTTTTTAGAATTCGGCAATTTTTTCCATTTGGTGATATCATAAGTGATGTTTTTACTTATCTGTTAGAAGCGATTATAGGAATTGAACCTATGCAGATGAGCTCTGATCTGCTTCACGAAAGTTACCAATGGATGATGATATTTGCCTTACCTTTTGTGCTGTTATATAATGAAAAAAAAGGCCATAATTTGAAATGGTTTTTCTATATATTCTACCCAGTACATATTATTCTCTTCTGGTTCATTTCTCACAAAGTATTTGGCCTTGCATAAGCATCCAAAATAATAAGTCCGACATCCTATTCAACCTTGTTGTTCAAGAAAGTAATGATCATGAAAACGAATTAATTTCTTCTATGCTCATAAATACATCTTCAAATTTTAAGGATTCCCCGACCGCAAAAACGTCTTTTTCTAAATCATATGATAATTCGAGGCGTTCACGCATTCTTCGAATCACAAAGTATGGATTTTTTAACATTCAGTTTTGACCCTTTGACACGATAGCTGTCACCCGTTATACTTAGCATATGGCAGTGATGAAGCAGCCGGTCAAGAATCGTTGTTGCCACAAGCTGTCCGGATATCATTTCATGATACAGTTGATCTACCAGTTCCTTTGCATTCACAAAAAGTACAGTTTTCCGAGTTCTTCAATCTTGTCTTTGTCCAGCGTATGATTGAAACTGTAATCAATGTCATTCCGTGTTGCCGGCGAATCGGAGCAAACAGCGATTAGCAGGAGCAATTCTTTGTTCAATGACTCGTTAAGTGGACTTAAAAGTTTCTAATTTTTAGATGGAATTGTGATATAATTGTTGTAGGATAAAAGATAAAATTGAATTTGGAGGGTTATCATATGCGCATAAACTTTAACGAAATAGAGGAGCAAAAGGTATCTGGAATGAATGGTGGCACGGGAGAAATGTCAGCCAAAATGTTTATGAACGAAAATGGTAAAATCATTCCATGCCGTATTCATGCGGGTGGCTCTATTGGTATTCACACTCATAAAACAAGTGATGATATTAACTATATCCTGTCAGGTTCCGGCAAAGCGATATGTAATGGTGTGGAAGAAGTTCTTGCTGCGGGAATCTGTCATATATGCCCGAAAGGTTCTGAGCATAGCATCATTAACACTGGTGATAATGATTTAGTTATGTTGACAGTTGTTGTAGAACGGTAACTTAGAATCTGCGGAGGAGATGACTATATGGATTTGGCAGGAAAATTATCGAAAGGATAAAAAACTATGGAATTTACTACAATTGAACAAAATGGTGTTAAGGTCACGATTGTTGCCAATGATGAGAAGATCATCACAGATATCCAGTCAGCATTGGATTTGCTGGCAACGGTAGACTATGAAACAGGAGCCAACAGAATCATTCTCAACAAGGATACGGTGGACGATTCATTCTTTGTCCTGAGTTCAGGACTTGCCGGTGATGTTTTACAGAAATTTATCACCTATCATGTGAAAGTTGCTATATATGGCGATTACAGTAAATATACAAGCAAACCATTGAAGGATTTTATTTACGAGTCGAACAGAGGCAATGATATTTTCTTTGTTTCAACAAAAGCGCAAGCTGTGGAGAAGCTAATCAATGCCCGATAATAAGAATATGAAAAACATTTTTCTAATTGGTGGAACCATGGGCGTAGGGAAAACAACTGTCTGCGAGATCTTGAAAAACAAACTGAATAACTGCGCCTTTCTTGATGGAGACTGGTGCTGGGACATGCATCCATTCCAAGTAACAGACGAAACAAAGCAGATGGTTCTGGAAAATATCTGTTTCCTTTTAAATAATTTCATCCAGTGCTCCGCTTATGAAAATATTGTATTTTGCTGGGTCATGCATGAACAAAGCATTATCGATACAATCCTATCCCGCCTCGATACTAGTGACTGCAGCATTCATGTAATATCTTTGGTGTGCGGCGAACAGGCACTCCAAAAACGACTGCAGAAAGATGTCGATGCGGGAGTCCGAACGAAAGATGTGATCCAACGGAGCATAGATCGGATACCACTTTACGAAAAGCTGGATTCCGTTAAGGTGGATGTATCAAAAATTGATGCGATGCAGGCAGCAGAACTTATTTGCTCCATAAAATGAAGTCCGGAGAAGCCAGTTCCATGCCATCTCTCGCTACATGAAGCAGGAAAATACAATGATTACCTAATAAAACAAACTTTCTCAATATATAAAGTAGAAGATTTATTTTTCCATTGCTTGGGCTTTCTTAAACACCATAATATTGTTGAATAGCTTCAGCTACATGCTTTGTTGTGCCAATACCGTATTGGTCATCCTGTGTTTCTGCAAGTTTTTGGTTTTGCAAATATTCATTTGCAAGGTCAAGTAAGAAATTCCTTGCATTATCCATGTTTAACATTTGTTTATATAAGAATTCCAGCCTTGCTACTAAAAAATACGTATCCTCCTCGTTGACATCTTCTGGAAGTCTGGAAAATTCTTTATAAATATCATCAAGCTCTGCTCGCAAACTTTCCATATCCTGAATTGGCTTCTGTCCCTCTATAATCTTTTCTTTGCTTCCATACCATCTTAGCATGGCAGTTTTATTAGATTCATTGTTAAGTGTCTGTTTTAGTTTTTCTTGATATGCATCAATACTACCGCCGCCATATTTTTTTATGAATTCATTAAATTGTTCTTCAGATAAATCTTTCTTCATATTTTCAATAATCACGTTAACATCAATTTCATCGAACTCATTAAAATTCATGGTATTGACCCCTTTCATTACATCGGATATCAACTCGATAATACCATTTAAGCGATTACGTTTCTTTTCAAGCATTGATTTTTGAACAGCCAAGAGCTGTTCTTTGTCGAGATATGAATGATCCATTATATTTTTAATATCCTTTAATGGTATTTCCAATTCTCTGAAGAACAGAATTTGCTGTAATCGCTCTAAGGCTTTTTGATCATAAAGCCGATATCCTGCTTTTGATAGTTCAGTTGGTTTTAACAACCCAATTTCATCATAGTATCGTAAGGTGCGGATGCTAATCCCAGTAATTTTAGAAATTTCCTTTACTGTATTCATGTTGTACCTCCCAAACCCAATTATAAAGTGTTACGCTGCGAGAGTGTCAAGTAGATTTTAAACCGTTACATCACTTATTATATCCTGATATCGACGAGCAAATTTTGCCAAAACAGAACGACAATCTCCTGTATACGCCTGAACCTTTTTCTGTGCATTCGTACTACCACATAAGGCTGCGGCAATAGCAACTGTCAATTCCAGATAAGACGAAAAAAACAAGGGCAATTCTTCAGGATCATATGTGTAAAAATTTCCGCCAATATTTTCCTGCTCTAATATATGCTCCAGAGCTTTTTTGGCCTGCGGTATTGGTCTCTTTGAAAAAACGTAGGCTAGATTAAAAATCCGCTCATAAAAAGGAACCTCAATCATATCACGCCGACTTGCATAATATGTAATCTTACTAACATGCGGCTGTCCCCCAGCTGTGGCCACTGTCGCCGCTCGAATCAGAAGCTCGTCAAAATCAGCATCACCTATTTTTTCACTAACCAATATTAGCTGGTTGAGTTCCCAATAATCATTAATATCTCCCTGCACTCCATGCTTCACCGCATCGCATCGAGTTGAAATATCACTATTTTCATCTATAACCTCATATTTGATGAGATATTCCATCCTCTTTTTTAACAGTTCTGATCCCGATGCATCTCCAAACCAAGCCAGGCATTTTGCGTAAGTCATTTTTTTTGTTTCCACTTCTGCTGTTGCAAAAGCATTACGTAAATAGGGCACAACTTCCTCCTCTTGCTGTAGAAGCACTTCAAGCAAACGATATGGATCTTTTTCATCAAGCTGGGTAACTGCCTCTTCTGCTCCTAACCGTTGCTGTTGTAAAAACTCTTTTGGTATAAGACCTTCCTCTTGCAGTTGCCCACAGACTTTTTCATAATCCGGATCTTTTTCTTTTAAGTTACTTTTTCTAACTGCTATACCTAGTGCATAACCTGCATTTTGAACATCGGCATTCATCCGTACAGTTCCGACTACATCTCTCTCAGCTGAAATGGCCTTTCCACCAACAAATAATCCGGCTATACCAAGAGGTCTAAAACATCCAAATGGCAAAGCAATTTTATATATTTTTTCACAGCAGGCTAATCCCATGCGTGCTAACTCCGTCGATGTTCTTCCATGATTATCAATGGTGCTTTCTGCAACCGCAAAAAATTGGTGTGGCTGCTTACCAGATATTGCTTCTGCAAGTGTTAGATATTCTTCTCCAACAATACGCCGACCTTCGCGATAGGAAACCGGATTTGAAGAGTAATATGTACTATTATTTAACTGTGCCACCGTTGACGCACGCATCATATCTGTAAAACTTGTTACATCTACAGCATCGTAATCACCGCTGAAACGTTGCTCATGAAAAAGAGGTACATTTTTTTCGTCAATTCCCCATTGACTGAACGTCTGAGGTACGCCATCCTGTGGATCGCCATATTCAAATCTGCAGCCAGCCAATGCCGCAACATCTCCATTTCCACTTGTATCAATCGTATTGGTTGCTTTAATATAACAAAGTCCCCAACTATCATTTACAAGAATCGTATGTAAACGCTCCTCCTTACAATACGCACCACAAACCACAGCTTGTAATAGCATTTTATCATTATTCTCATATGCCTCACTGTGGAACATAAGTGCAAGTGAATTACGATCTAATTGGTTTGGATCAGTCTTGTGGAGATTCAGCACCTGTTTTTCAAAATCCTTCAAACGACGATTAAGTTTTTCTGTATGACCACCTCGATAACCATAATAATAATTCGGAACATGTCCCGCAGTACGAGTCCCCCCAAGCAAACTTTGTAATTCAACCCCAATATATTGCGAATCCTGACGAATTGCCTCAAGTGCGGCCATTCCCGAAGCACCCAGACCTACTATTGTAGCATCTGTCAGATACAACGGTAATTCTGTTTCCATAAGCTGCAGCGGCCACATCTCAACGTCCATCCATACTATCGCTTCATCTTCCAATCTACACAACTGCTTTTGTTCCAACGCTTCTCCATAAAGATATAGCTGACTTGAAGTTGCCCCCTCTCGCTTATGAATTTTAGCGGCTAAGGATGCCGCCTCATTCATAAGATTTATTAAATCTCTCTCTGAAAAATTAAAATGTAAGACATATGGGTTTTGATATATATTATCTATCACTGCCAATTGGGGAACCCACTCTTCCTCATACTCGACTGCTGCCTCAAAACCAATATTTTTCACTTCTACTTGCTCATTACCTGGGATTTTCCGTAATTGTCCAATAACATCTGCTGCAACACTCTTAACACGGTTTTCCTCTTTGCTGCGGGAAAATCTATCGCCAGCTGACATTTCATTCTTCATTAGAGCAATACTAAGCAGGGACGTATCTGCTCTCTTTGAATGATGATAGTTTACGGAGCCATTCCAGTTTGCAGTTCCTGATAATCTTGTCTCCTTTGTCTTAATGTTTTCAACTTCTATTGTGTATGCACTGTGCAAAAGACGTGAAGGAGATTTCTCTATGCTCAGAATATGTCGGACAGTGTCTTCACCGGAACAATCCACCAAATGGCTCGCTTTAACTTGATACAGTCCATAACTATTTGCTAAAAGCACAGCAGACAATTGATTATATTCATCCGTAAATACACCTGCAAGACTACAGAAAAAGAGATACGGAATACTTTCTTCGCGAAGGCGCCGTAATAACTGAGCTTTTGTTTCCCCTTGGTAGAAACAATATTCATTTTCAATCTGAACAGGCTGTAATGAAAACTCGGTCTGCCAAGCGGAAGTTTCTTCATCCGTTTCTGCATTCTTTTCAACATACATCTGATAACGGCCTACCATCTCATAACCAAGATAAGCCCTCTTCTCTACAACGAGTGGGTTACCGCCAGCTCGTTTAACAGCCAATGCCAGTGCTATACCTGACAAACCGCCACCAATAATTACCGTATATGATTTTGAATAACTCATATCTATACTCCTTCAACAACTAATATTTTTCTGGACGCGCTTATCCTTTAACTGCTCCAAGTACCATTCCCTTTGTAAAATATTTCTGTAAAAACGGGTAGATTATAATAATCGGTACAGAACTTACAATCACGGCAGCCATTTGCAAAGTTGTTGACGGCAATACTTGCTCAACGTTTTGAATACTGCTATTTATCGTCAGCAATTTACGCAATACTACTTGCAAGGGCTGCATCTTATCATTTGTAATATACATTATCGCATCAAAATATGTATTCCAATATGAAACCAAGTAAAAGAGCCCAATTGTCATAATTACCGGTCTTGATAATGGTAATACAATTCGGAGCAGAATTATAAATTCATTGGCCCCATCAATTCGAGCTGCTTCCAGTAATTCATATGGCAAGCCTTCAAAAAAAGCCTTTGTAACTAATATGTTGTAGGTACTCATTGCCGCCGGCAACAACAGCGCCAAGTAAGTACCAGTCAGTCCTAAATTTTTAACCACTAGATATGTTGGAATAATTCCTCCCGAAAAAAGCATCGTGAAAATAAAGTATGGTACAAATATTTTTCTTCCGGGTAAATCCTTACGACTAATAGGATATGCTACCAAAACAGTCAACACAAGAGATAAAATTGTACCTACAAAGGATACGCAGATAGTGATGATTAAAGCCCTTGGAATTCCACTTTTAAAAATAATATTCTTATAAGCATCTAAAGTAAAAGATCGAGGGATTACCACAAAACCACCATTTTTATAAATTTCTGCCATTGGTGTCACTGATACAGAAAATACATACATCAAAGGGAACAAGCACAAAATTCCAACCACAAATAATATTATAATTACAATTGCATCAAAACTATGTAATTTTTTTCTCTTTACCATAATCCATACTCCCACTTTCTTGCAACCTTATTAGCTGTTGTAACAAAAATCAATCCAATAACCGACTTAAATAATCCAACAGCACTAGCCAAGGAATAGTTCATTTTTTGTAGTCCTTCCTTGAATACCCAAGTGTCAAGAATTTCAGACACACTTAAAACTTGTGGAGATGATAAAATATAAATCTGATCAAACCCGGCATTTAAAATAGATCCCAATTTCATAATCAACAATAATATAAATACACCTCGTAAATGTGGAATCGTTATATACCAGATTCTCCCAAATCTACTACAGCCATCTATTTCAGCTGCCTCATATACGGAGGGGTTTATCGCACTTATTGACGAAAGGTAGATAATTGCCCCCCACCCTACTGTTTGCCAAATATCCGAACCTATTAAAACACTCCGGAAGTATTTTGTACTAGTCAAAAATGGTATTGTATGTCCCCCCATTTCCGTTAGCCAGCGGTTTATCAATCCTGTACTCTCGGAAAAAAATGCCACAAGAATACCATAGATGATAACCCAGGAGAGAAAATGTGGTAAATAGGTTAGGGTCTGCACCACACGTCCAAACCATGTTACTCTGCACTCATAAATCAAGATTGCCAAAATCATTGGCGGCAGCATGCCAACTATTATTTTTAGTACACTTATGATAATAGTATTGGCAATAATCTGTTTTGCATATGGTCCATTAAAAAAATACTGAAAATATTTAAATATTGGCGTTGCCCATGAACTACCCATAATTCCCGCATTAATATCAAAATCCTTAAATGCAATAATAACACCATACATCGGCAAATATTTAAAGATCAGAAACCATATGATTCCTGGCGTCAGCATTAAATAAAGTGGCCAATAACGTTTCAAAATTTTTACTAATGATTTTTTGTTCTTTTTTTTCAACTTATTATCTTCTTGCAAATCAAGCGCCTTCGTTTTCTGCGCACTCATAAAAAAGTCCTCCCTTCAAAGCTATAAAAAAATTATAGCATTGAAGAGAGGCCGGAAACATACATAGATATTATGATTCTGTCTAAAATCTTATGCTTTTCTCTCGCTATCTTACTGTTCAAATACTCGAAATGGTATACAGATTCGCACAATTGTTCCCTGACCAAATACACTGCGTATCTTAAGTCCATAACCTTCACCATAGACAAGTCGAATGCGATCATGTACATTGATAATGCCAATATTGGAAAAGCGATCCTTTTTATAAGTTTCAAACGTTCCAGAAAATATCTGCCGAATAGTCTCCGGCTTCATCCCTATACCGTTATCCGCTACCAGAATACTAAGCGTAGAACCATGTCGGTAAGCCCTCAAAACAATTCTGCCTTCCCCCTCTTCCACAGATGCCAACCCGTGACTAATTGAATTTTCAACTAGCGGTTGTAGCGTTAACTTAAGAACACTGCAATTAAGAAACTGTTCTTTTATCTGGTTATCATAGTGAAAGATATTCCCATAACGCATTTTCATAATATCCATGAACCTTTTCAAACTATCGTTTTCGTTCGCTAAGGTCACTTCATTGTTAACAGTATCAAAACTGTAGGATAATAAATCACTAAGTGCAATCATCGCATGATTTGCTTCATCCAGACGTCCTTGTCTAATTAGACTTGATATACAATAAAGTGCATTATGTAGGAAATGCGGTCCAATCTGACTTTGATGCATACGAAACTCATATTGTGCCTTAGCCTGCTCGGCAGCTTTAACGTTATTAACCAGAATGTGAATTCGCTTTACTAAAAGATTATAACTTTGTGTTAGCTTACCGATTTCATCATCCTTTTCGTATTCAATCGGTATAAGGTTATCGAGATTGTTCACATTCGCCATTTTTTTACCTAACCGGCGAATTGGCTTTGTAAAATACGTAACTACAAGTAGAACAGCAATTAAAATTGAAAACACGCCAATTATAAATAAAATCAACAAATTTTGCAGCATTCCATGACTATTGGAATTTAATTCCGAGGTATTATATATTACCAATAATTTCCAACCAATTTTATTTCGTAAAGACTGCATATAACATAACCCATTATCTCCATTCATTATTTCTTCTTGGTAAGGTTGATATTGTGTCTGACGCCCTATCCTGGCATAGTAGGAGGCAAGATGCAATGGATATTGGCCGGTAACCATCTCCAATAGCGAAGTCTGATTACGATCAAAAATCAGTTCTTTCCCTTCCCTTGAAAACAAAATAAAAGACATTCCTTTATTTCTTAATGCCGCACTTAAATTCATATATATGGGATTAAAATTAAACTCAACTGCTATTGTCTGTTTCCACGCAGAATCATGCAAAGCTACCGCTACAGTCGTATTCGCCGTCATCGAGCTATAATATGGCTCTGACCATATTATCATACTCTCTTCTTTATGGGCTGCCTCCATACAAGTGTCGACATCTGGATTTCCACGCAGCTGATATAGCAAATGATTATTAGAATACATTTCTCCATCATCCATCTGTACGAAAATATTATAAATATCACTGCTTTCCCCCACAATCTGTGTCAAATACCGTTCAAATTTATTAACTCCCTCCTCTGATTGACTATCAATTCTAGTTAGACGTACAATGTTCTCTACTACTCGAATTTGCGTATCGACTAAAGAATTTGCCACCTTCATCCGTTCTCGCATGTCCTCATAAAATTCCCTCTGCAGAGTACTTCTCTGACGTTGATAATTTACAATCAAAACCGTACTAAGGATCACTGCTCCAATTTCAAATAGTAGAATAAATTGCCGAGCAGCAAATCCTCTTTGATTGATCTTTTTCTTGATCTTTTGATTGATTCCATGCTTAACTTTTTCTTTTCCACTCATCACTCTTACCACTGCGTAACTGTGTTGGACTCACACCAACAATTTTTCGGAATAGGGTACTAAAATATCGATAATTAGGCATTCCCACCATGTCAGCGATCTCATATACCTTATGATGTCCCTCCAACACAAGATCCTTTGCCTTCTGAATGCGTATTCTCGTGAGGTATTCCACAAAGTTTTCTCCTGCCTGTTCCCGAAAAACTCGACTCAAATACTGAGGACTTAAACCTACTTGTTCAGCAACACTCGTAAGTGTCAATGGGTTAGCATACTCTTCTCGAATAATTCGAATCGCACGATATACCTCTGGTCGATACAAGACTTCGATTAAACATGTATTTTGAATATAAGAAGCTAATTGTTCAATATTATAGACCTCCAGTTTATCAATTTGTAAATGTTCGGGATAGTCTTTTTGATTTTTTTTAAAATAACTTTTAATCAGACCAATCGAAACCTCTTTCAATTGGTCTACACTTAACTTATGCCGTTTGGCATATAAACAATAGGCCTTTTCAAAGTCAATGCGGTCTAAATCAAGTTTAGAAAAAATTGATGACATTGCCTGTAAGTCTTCATCTGTCATTGCATTCGTTTTCAGTATTTCCTGTTGACGGAAGGTTGTCTTATCAGAATAATAAAAGTGCGTCTCATACCATCCATAAATATGATTTATATATTCTAGAAAGGTATGAAATCTTGAGGTATATGGATAAACAACAAAGTATGCTTTCGGCAATTCTATTAATGATTGAAAATATGATTTAATGCCATCTCTGAGTGCTTGTGTAACGCTATTGATCCTTTCACTTAATACTTTAATAACATATATACCAGGACACAGCTCCATCCACTCATCCACAAATTTACACCCTTCAAGATACTCCAACAGTTCGCTATCAATTACCTGGCGATACTTGCCAGAAATATCTTGTATCAAAAAAAGAAATTCTTTCTTACTGTCCAGAAAACTCATTTCGATCATCGTCTGTTCCAACTCACTCATATGACTTCTATTCATTTTCTGTTCAATAAAGTAATAAGAAAAAAGTTTAGATAATTTTTGCCGTTTTGTTCGATTAGACATTTTTGTCAAAAAATCTTCCTTTTCCATTATATTACGAGCCTTATCTAATACTTTGGCAATGCTGCTTTCCTGCATCTGAAATTTGACTATATAATCAATTACATTAAGTTGAATCGCATGTTGCGCATATTCAAAATTTTCCAAAACGGTCAAAAACACAATCTGGATGTCAGGATAATAAACACGTAATTTTTCAGCTAACTCAATTCCGTTCATAATAGGCATTGCAAGGTCAGTAATAATCATATTGGGATGTAATTCCGCACAAAGCTGCAGAGCCTCCTTTCCATTCCTGGCTTCACCCACTATTCTGCAGGTATACTTTGCCCATGGAAATGCTGCGAGTTCCTCACGCACTGGCAGTTCATCATCCGCTATTAACACCTTTATTTCTTCCATATGCTCACCTCATCATGGACCATTATAGCATATCTGATACATCACATGGATCATAAACAACAATTAATTCTTTGCTTTATAGTATTCATTCTACTTTCTTAATCTTCTTATTATAATGCATATTAACACACTTATTCTTCCGAAAATATACAAGATATTTATGATAATGTTCACTTATATATGAGAATTTTTTCACCTGTTCGACACCATAAAAAAGCAAACACTTACTTAAAATGTATGTATATCTTAATCTTTTAAAATCTGTTACTATGATTCTTGAAAACAAGGCCTTAATACATTCGCAATAGGTCGAAGAACTTAATAGTCGGAGGGAGAAAAAATTGAAAAAAAAGTATGCAGCAATCGTAATCACTTCAATTCTGGCATGCACTATTGTTGCCGGTTGTAGTGGAAAAAAGAGCAATGACTCAGCAACATCCCAATCTCAGAAAAGTGCTACTAATGATAAAGACAGCGATATTACGATTGAAATTGTCGCAGGTGATACCGTGCAGCTTCCACCAGAGGGAGAAAACTTCATTGAAAAGGGACTTTCAGAGGCAATTGGATCAAAGGTAAAACTAACGATTCTTGGAACTGGCAATGACTATGACAGCGCCTTAAATGTTCGCCTTACAAGCGGAGAAATTCCTGATTTATTTATGATTCCCAATAAAAAAGGCAATGGTGAATCCGTTATGACGGCTTCCGTAGTCAAGCAATATGCTGACAGTAACCTGATCATGAGCCTTAATCCCTATCTGGATCAACTCAAACCTATGTTCAAAGTAACTGGAGAACCACGCGAAACAGATAAATACAAGGATAATGCATACCTAATTCCAACGATTGGCAGTAAAGGTTACTCCAAAGAAGAGATTGCAAAAAAACCAGAGTTAAAATTTCAAAAGAAAGGTTTCAGAACTTACGGCTACCTTGGAATTATGTACCGAAACGATTGGTTAGAAAAAGTTGGCAGCACAATACCAAAAACTTCTGATGAATTTATCAATGTTTGTGAGAAATTTACAAATGATGACCCTGATGGAAATGGAAAAAAAGATACCTATGGCTTAAGCGGTAAAGGACTTGCTGCATTCAATCCCATTCTGAATGCTTATGGTGCCTCAGCAAATAGTGATATCATTGTTGAAGACGGTAAAGTAACCTCGACTTTAGAAAGTAAACACATGACCGAAGCACTCGAAATGTGCAAAAAGTTAGTCGATACCGGCGCAGTTGATCCCGATTTACTTTCTAATACCGCATCTACTGTTGATGATAAAGCTATTCAGGGTTTTAACGGTATTACCGTTGGTTCTTATGCAGGAATCATGCGAAAAAGTACGCAAGACGAAATACATTCTGTCAATAAAAACGCTGATTGGAAATTAATGGATTCTTTAAGTGGCCCTAGTGGTAAACAGTTCGGTAATATGGATCTCACTGAATCCGGTGGTAAAACAGTAATTGGAAAAAATGTTGAAAAAGACAAAGCTAAGTTGCAGAAAATTTTTGACCTTCTGAACTATCTTGCTTCCGTTGAAGGACAACGACTCGTCTGCTATGGTGAAGAAGGAGTACACTATAATCTGGAAGATGGAAAAATTACACCTACGGACAAAATGGCATCTGAGACTAATTTCACTTATGTCTACCAGCTTATTGGCCGTGATGATGAGCAATACCTGATTACCAAGTTTCCAGAATGGAATGAAATTATTCCTTTTTCTGCAAAAATACCACGTTTCACTGTCTACAATAACGGTGTAGAAGCTCCGGAAGGATTTTACCTAGAAGACTTTAACAAATACGTAAATGAGGAACTAACAAAGTTCATTTACGGAAAACGTCCAATCTCCGAATATAAAGATTTTCTGAGTGAATTAGATAAGACTTTTGGATATCAAGAATATATGAAATCAGCAGCAGAACAATTAAAAGAAAAAGGGTTCATAGATAAATAGCTATAAAGGATTCGAGGCTGTGAAAGCTTCTCTATAACTAAAGTATAAATAGGTCACCTATGATAAAATCAAAATCATAGGCGGCCTATTATTCTTTTATCCATAACTTTTTAAAGTAAATTCCGTTGCGCAAAATCCTATATCAAGATATAATATAGGCTATCAGAAAGACAGAAATATCTCTGAAAAATACATTTATTAAAAACATCAGGAGAATATATTATGGAAACCAATCAGAAACTAAAGAAGAATTTCGGTGTCTGGACGGCGATATCCACGGTTGTGGGATGTGTCATCGGTGCCGGAGTATTCTTCAAGCCATATGCGATCTATCAGGCCACAGGAGGTGCTCCCGGCATGGGGATCCTGGCATGGATCTTTGGCGGACTGGCAAGCATCGTGGCTGCTCTCACATTTGCGGAAGTTGCCGTCTTGATCCCAGAAACCGGAGGTATGGTGGCTTATCTGGGTGAGGTCTACAATGAAAAAATCGGCTTTTTGGCCGGGTGGATGCAGACTGTAATTTTTTATCCGGCATTTTTGGCCGGATACGGTGTAAAAGTTGGCTCGGAGATTGGAGAATATATAGGAATGAGGTATGAGCTTCCCATTGCAATAGCCGTCATCCTATTCCTGGTTTCACTAAACACTTTAGGCTCCAGAACCTCCGGACGTATTCAAGTCGTTTCCACCATATGTAAACTAATTCCGCTTATCTTATTGATGGTTTTTGGATTCATCTTTGGAGGCGGAAACAATCCGATTTTTACACCGATAGTTGCAGCAGATAAAAATCCTTCCTCTGTTCTCGGTTCTACCCTGCTGGCCGTTCTTTTTGCTTTTGAAGGCTGGACAAATGTAGGTGCAATTGCCGGAGAGATGAAACATCCCGGTCGTGACCTTCCCCGTGCTATTGTCGGCGGTGTCTCTATCATCATGGCAGTATATCTTATAATTAACGTTGCATACTTATGGGTACTTCCGGCTAATCAGCTTATGACTCTGGAATCACCCGCATCTGCAGTGGCTATGAAAATCTTTGGACCGACTGGAGGTTTATTAATTAAGATTGGTATCATCATATCCGTCATAGGAGCCGCCAATGGTTTCCTGATGTCCGGATCACGGGTTACATATCTGCTTGCATCAAAAAAATCTCTTCCCGCAAGTAGTTCTCTTAGTAAACTAAATAGAAATCAGGTGCCTGCCAACGCAATCATCCTGATTGGATTTCTTGCCTGTCTTTATTCATTAAGCGGAAGATTCGATATGTTGACAGATCTTGCTGTATTTTCCTGTTGGATCTTTTATACCTTAACCTTCACCTGTGTCATAAAGCTGCGCAGGATAAAACCAGGTGTACCACGCAAATACAAAGTCCCTTTTTATCCTGTTACTCCGATTCTGGCAATTCTAAGCGGTTTTTATGTGATAATCAGCCAGCTCTTCCTTTCAGGCAGATTCACTCGGGTCCTCTCTTTTGGAAGTATCCTCATCACTTTGCTAGGACTTCCGGTATATCATCTTTCAAAAAAATATTATAGTGCCTCAACGAAATAATATGAATACGAATTAAAAAAAGCAGGTCATTCTTTTTATTTGAATGGCCTGCCTTTAGCATTTAATCCGCCGGTGAGTTATCTTCCGGTACAATGATGTTCAAGATGAATACAATCAGGAAAGAAACCATCAGAGAACTTCCCATGATGTTTTTAACCATTTGCGGACAGAACTGAAGAATCTGTGGAACTGCATCGATTCCAACACCAATAGCAAGAGAAATACCGACAATCATCTTATTGCGGTAATTCAATGGCTGTTCCGTCAACAGCTGAATCCCTGACATTGTGATTGCTGCAAATACGGTAATTGTAGCACCTCCAAGTACAGGCTGAGGAATTGTAGCCACCAGTGCACTGAATTTCGGACATACACCTGCAAGAGCCATAAATCCAACAACCAGAACAAATACTCTCTTTGAAACAACTTTCGTTGTTGCTATCAGTCCGACGTTCTGGCTATAAGGATCTGTCGGAAGTCCTCCAAAACAAGCACCTATCATACCACAAATACTTTGTCCTTTAATTGCTCCGCCGAGTTCCTTATCAGTTGCCTGTCTTCCGAAACCACCCATTGCAGTTGATGATACATCACCGATCGTCTGTACTGCCTGTACTACATACATTAATATCATCATAATGATTGCATCAGGATGAAATTCCAGTCCAAAATGAAATGGCGTAGGTACTGAAAGAATTTTCGCATCTACCACACCTTTAAAACTAATGGTATCTCCCATAAATAGAGCTACAATATAACCGATTACAATACCAATCAGCATTCCGGAAACTTTTATGTAGCCTTTTCCGAATAAACTGCAGCCAAGAGTAACAACTAGAGTAATAATTGCAAGAATCCATGCTTTCCCCGAACCAAAATCTTCCGCCTGAGCATTTCCTCCTCCAATGTACGTAAGGGCTGTTTTATACAGTGATAACCCAATACTAAGAACCACCGTTCCACTGACAATCGGAGGAAAAAATCTTCGTATCTTGCTCATTGCCATTCCAATGAATATTGAAACAAACCCTGCTACTAGCTGTGCTCCGAAGATTGCCGCTATGCCATACTGTTTACCAATCATAGTAAGTATCGGCATATATGCGAATGCAACACCCATGACATTCGGCAATCCCATACCGAATCCGAATACCGGGAATAGTTGTAACAAAGTAGTGATTGCACCAATCAGCATAGCTGCCTGAGTCAGCATGATCTGATCTTTTGCTGAGAGATTACATGTAGCTGCTATTAGCATTGGCGGTGTAATATTCCCTACCAACATAGCGAGCACATGCTGAAGTGCCTGAGGAACTGCACTTCCCCACGATGGTGTTCCATCCAATTTAAAGAGTTCGGAGTTTGATCTTCTTGTTGCCTTTTCCATATTCCATCCTAACCTTTCTTATCCTTTTGTACAAGAATTACTTCATCATATAATTCTTTTTTGTACATTAAAGATAATATAAGATAGATTTATCAACTTGTCAATCTAAATAATTTTTTTGATTTTCAAAATATAATATTATGTTAACTTTATATATTCAAAAAGCACATGTAAATTGTATAATTACAATTTACATGATACCAGGGTCAAAAGGTCCTGCGTTTCATGCTTGCATGAAAAAGCATGACCTTGGGACCCGAACAAACATGAGAAAGTAACCCGATTAGGGTGTATTTCGAATGTTTGTAGGATTGTGAGAGCTCGAAGAGCGTAACAATCCGTGTATCATAAGGGGTCAAATTACTTTTGACCCCAACACCATTTACATGTGCTTACGATCAATGGAAGAGAAAGCTTCTTAAAATCTTTCCCTGACTGTCATAAACCATTTTATAAACTTCTGCATATTCCGGATGATTTATATAATCGTAAGAGACACCCAAAGGCTCTTCATAATAACCACAGTAGCCATCTTTTTCTGACATCTTATACTGGTTATTATTTTCAGACTGATAACTTGGATCTTTAATAACTAAAATATGAAAAATCTCTCCTGATTCTAGTGCTCCCTTCTGGTAGGCAAGATACTGTTCACTGTGATAGCATGTGATAACAACACTGCCATCTTCCTTTGTTTCATTGGAAAATATTACTTTTCCATCCCAGGCAGACGGATAGTTGAAACTGAATTTTTTTCCGTCTATGTAATTCTCATATATAACATCCTGCTCCGGATCATCTGGTGATTGAATTACCTTATCATTACTTTGTGAATCCGATGAATCTTCTGTCTTATCATTAGTCTCTGGCATCGCCTCCGCCGCCAATGTTGTATCTTGATCCATATCCTGATCTATTTTCTTATCTGTTTCATTCTCAGGTGCTGATTCTTCGTTTTCTCTGGTATCGGCTATAACCTGCTCCCTGAGTTTTTTGTATTCATTTTGAACCTTCACTGTTTTTTCTGCCATTTTCTTGTTAAAATTATAGGAATAGATAACACAACCTGAAAGCAATATAACTGCCAGGACAAGGATCAGAATACCAAACCCGGCAATATATTTTCTCTTCTTCTTTTCTTCAGAACTTTCAATATCCTCAACGGTTTCATCTTGTTCATTCTGTATTTTTTTATCTTCGGTCATCTTACGGTCCTCCGGCTATATAAAAAACTTCTTAGAAATTTATCTCACCCAAAAGCCAGATCACTCCCTTGAAACGTCTTCCAACTTCAGGTATTCCTGTCAGATCTTGATCATTAATACATATATCTAATTCAATATCATTGCACAAAATTGTGATCAGATGAAGTTTTTCCCCCGTATACTCATTGACAGTGGTGTCATATTCAATAATATCTCCCATAACACTATATTGATCGCATTCAATACCATATGGCATGAAATAGGAATCTACAATTGTAAGAACATCATCTTTTTTCCGTATTCTTCTGCTGATTGTGGAATACGTATTGATCTCTTCCATTGTAAGGTTCTCCATCGCCTCTTCATCACCATTTCTCGCAGCGGCAATTAATTCATTATGTTGCTTCCATTCCTGATCTATATCTTTCTTCCCTTCCTTTTTTAAGGGAAGGAGAATCATTCCTTTTCTGGAAAGTGCAGATAATGTCAGCGAGATACTTGGATCCCGAAATGACTTTTTTGATTTTTCACTTTGATATTCTGCAGCATTTAACAGATAAAAGATCAGAGTTATTCCAACTCTGTAATCATCACAGGCTCCTGCATAAGAAATCTTATCCACATGACGTTCCACCATAAGGTTTTCCTGACTTGTCACTTTCGAACCTCTGTAAAACGGAAAACAATAATCTATATGCAAATTATCCTCTTCATCCAACTCTCCACATATGGTAAGTCCACAATCATATCCATACTCCCTTGAGATCTCTACAAACAAATGGTGTTCCTCATCTTCTACTACTTTTTTGCTGTCACAATTTGTAATTACATCCCGCAATACCTTTTCCATATCACTTCTGGAAGAAATGTCTGAAAAACCCACAGCTTTCAAGTATGCATGCATCGGAACACCTCCCAGTATATCTTCATTTACTTTATTCATTTTTTATCAGGAACCATCTTTTCTTTCCCACCCATATAAGGCTGTAATACTTTAGGTATATTGACAGTTCCGTCCTCATTGAGGTTGTTTTCTAAAAATGCTATCAACATACGTGGTGGTGCAACTACTGTATTATTCAGGGTATTTGCCAGATATTTTCCGTCTTTTCCATTTACTCGAATTTTTAGCCGTCTTGCTTGTGCATCCCCTAGATTTGAACAGCTTCCGACCTCAAAATACTTTTTTTGTCTCGGAGACCATGCTTCTACATCAACAGACTTAACCTTAAGATCTGCAAGGTCGCCGGAACAGCATTCTAGCGTACGAACCGGAATATCCAGACTGCGGAACAGATCTACCGTATTCTTCCATAGCCTGTCATACCATATTGCAGATTCTTCTGGTTTGCATACTACAATCATCTCCTGTTTTTCGAACTGATGGATTCGATAAACTCCTCTTTCCTCGATTCCATGTGCACCTTTTTCTTTGCGAAAACACGGAGAATAACTCGTTAATGTCAGTGGAAGCTGCTCTTCTGGTATGATCTGATCAATAAACTTTCCGATCATGGAATGCTCACTTGTACCAATCAGATACAAGTCTTCCCCTTCTATCTTATACATCATGGCATCCATTTCATCAAAGCTCATAACTCCTGTGACAACATCACTTCGAATCATAAATGGAGGTACACAGTAAGTAAAGCCCCTGTCAATCATAAAATCTCTTGCATAAGAAATCACAGAAGAATGCAGTCTCGCAACATCTCCCATCAGATAATAAAAACCATTCCCCGCCACACGTCTTGCAGCATCAAGGTCTATTCCACTTAATGATTCCATAATATCCGTGTGATAAGGAATTTCAAAATCAGGGACAATCGGATCACCAAATTTTTCTACTTCTACATTCTCACTGTCATCTTTTCCTATTGGAACTGATGGGTCTATAATATTGGGAATAATCATCATTCTCTTATTAATTTCTTCTTCCAGATTCTTTTGCTTTTCTGTAAGCTCATTAATCCGGGAACCCGAAGCAGCAACTTCTTTCTTTACTTCTTCTGCTTCCTCTTTCTTTCCATGAGCCATCAGTTTTCCTATTTCCTTCGAAACTTTATTTCTGCTGGCCCGAAGTGCTTCAACCTCCTGAAGAATACCACGATTCTCTTTATCAAGTTCAATCACCTCATCCACCAACGAAAGTTTATGATTCTGGAATTTATTTCTAATATTTTGTTTTACTATTTCCGGATTTTCTCTCACAAATCTAATATCTAACATAAAAAACATGTCCTCCTATAATTAAAACGCCAGCATGATGCCAACACTTTACCTTCTGAATAGTTTATCCTAGTATTAGCATTTTTTCAAGTGTTGAAACAAGATTAACCAGCGATTCCTCATCCAAACTATATACCTAAAACATCATTCTGAATATTTCAAACGCACATAATGCATAAATATTCATTATGTTGTTTACATAATATATTAACATAATTGTGATAATTTTTTATCGAAAGTAAACGATCTAGTAAGCGTCAGGTAAGTAAAAAATGTAGAAATACAGCAAAAGAGTGAAATATCTTCCACTCTTTTGCTATAGAATGTTCTCATCCATTCAATCCATATCCTCGTTATTAAAATTTACTGCTTGTTTCAAAGCCTGTATTTCTTCATCACTTAACATGATATAAGATTCGCCTTTTACTATTTCCTTTATATATAAAAAACAATTATCCCTGCTGTGAATAGCATCCAGAACAAATCCGGTGTTATTTCGATCAAGCATGGCCAAAGCAAAACTAAGTTTACCCCCTACATCATCGAATGCATCATACTTAACAATCCCATACTTGCTCAGCACTTTGTTATGATCTTTTTTAATCATATCAATGTCAAATTGGTACTCTTCGTTTAGCTTTGTAATCTTATCAACATTTCTAAATTTTACTGCGAATGTTCGTTCCAGTGACTGCGCATCTTTCCCCTTCATAAAGATCTTATACTTTCGTTTTAAGCGATCGATCTGCATCGCCTGTTTGGCAGTCATCACAATAAGAATTATAACGAGTATCATCAGTAATATAACCAGAATACCCACATCTATTCCCATCCTGTCCAGTATTTTACTCATCTGTTTATTCTCCCTTAATTAATCGATTCAAGTAATTCCATAATTCTTTCCAGTTCATCCTGAGAATAATATTCGATCTCAATTCTGCCTTTTTGTTTACCGGCACTTTTAATCTCAGCTTTTGTCCCTAATATTCCCTTAATTCGTTCCTCAAGATGATGATATATTGCTTCTAAAGCAGGATCTTTATCTTTCTTTTTTTGTATTCTGGGATTCAGGATATCTTTTACCATTTTTTCCGTGTCACGAACACTTAATTTTTCATCTACAACTCTCATCGCAATCGAATACTGTAGTTTCGGATCTTCAATACCAATTAAAGCTCTTGCATGTCCTGTACTAATCATATCATCTACAACCATCTGTTGAACCTTATCAGTCAGTTTCAACAATCTTATAGAATTTGTAACAGCTGCCCTGCTTTTTGAAACCCTTTCTGCCACTTCATCTTGTTTCAGGGAAAATTCTTCAATCAAGCGCTTAAAAGCAATAGCTTCTTCTATAGGATTCAAGTTTTCTCTCTGTATGTTCTCTATCAGAGAAATTTCAACAATTTCCTGGTCCGAAAATTCCTTTATAACCACGGGAACTTTTTTGAGACCTGCAAGCTTAGCCGCTCTCCATCTTCTCTCTCCCGCAATAATTTCATAATACTTATTCTTTTTCTGTACGACAAGTGGTTGAATAATTCCAAACTGTTTGATTGAGTCTGCCAGCTCAACGAGTGCATCCTCATCGAAGTTTTTTCTCGGCTGTTTTCTGTTTGGCTCTATTTGGTTAATATTTAGATATACATCTGCAGGTTTTTCTACAATCTTTTCTACAACTTTTTCAACAGTTCTCACATTTTCAGTGTTCTGTTCTGACCTTGTTTCATTCGATGACTTTGTTTTTATGGATGAATTGGAAGGTATCAGAGAATCAAGTCCCTTTCCAAGTCCTGCTCTTCTTACTGCCATTCTTCGTCCCCCCTATGTAGTACTTCTTGCGCCAATAATCGATAGCTTTCTGCTCCTGTCGACTTACCGTCATATAATGTAATCGGCATGCCATAGCTCGGTGCCTCCGCTAGTCTCACATTTCGTGGTATAATTGTTTTATATATGTTCTGGTTCAGATTTTCTTTTACATTTTCAACTACTTGCAGGGACAGATTCGTCCGTGCATCATACATGGTAAAGACAACACCTTCTATCTCCAGATTTGGATTCAAACGTTCCTGTACAAGGTCAATTGTATGCATAAGCTGTGTCAAACCTTCTAATGCATAATACTCACATTGTATCGGTACCAAAACTGAATCTGCTGTAGTCATAGCATTGATTGTCAGCATATTTAAGGAAGGCGGACAATCAATAATAATAAAATCAAAGTTTCTTTTAACTAAATTTACATTTTCTTTTAAAATATATTCTTTGTCTTCTACTCCAATTAATTCAATCTCTGCTCCAGAAAGATTAATATTTGCCGGTATGAGTGATAAATTATCAATATTCAACTGCATAATACAGTCATCAATATCGCAAGTTCCCAAAAGTAATTCATAAATTGAGTTCTCAACATTGTTTTTATCAATACCTAAACCACTTGTAGTATTTCCCTGGGGATCTATGTCTATAGCTAATACTTTTTTTCCCTCCTCGGCAAGACACGCTGATAAATTAATGGCTGTGGTTGACTTTCCCACACCGCCTTTTTGATTTGCGATTGCAATCGTTCTTTTCAATCTTATTCCTCCCCAATTTTCTCTTACATATGTGTCAATAACTAGTATACCATTATAAATCATAAAATGCCACTCAAAGATGTTTCACGTGAAACATTTTTTATTTTCTTTCAATGTTTCACGTGAAACATAACTATTCATATAAAGTGTTTCACGTGAAACACTTTAATCTCAATAAAATAACATCAAGGATTATAAACAAAAAAGATTAAAGATATTTTTCTCTTGTAAATGCTTGTCTTATAGGCTATACTTAATATAAGATTGAATGCATAAAGGTCATGTTTCATTCTTATACATATAGGAAAGGAGAATGCAAGATATATTTATTCTACAAATAATTCTTGCTAAAACCAGATGAAATCCACAAACAAAAAGCTGGTTACCATCAGTGCATTAGCCGGTGGAACCGCAATAGCAATACACTTGCTGAATAAAGTAATCACTGAATCAGCAGTAGCGAAAAATATATTGTTCTCCAATGAAACTGATTATTATAAGTGGCGTTATGGAGATATCTACTATTCAAAAACAGGTTCTGGAGACCCAATATTATTGATTCATGATCTTACTCCTTCCGGAAGCTCTTACGAATGGATAAAAATTATTGATGAACTATCTGAATCTCACACAGTTTATACTATGGATTTATTGGGATGCGGAAGATCTGAAAAACCCGCAATGACCTATACAAACTATCTTTATGTCCAATTAATTGCTGATTTTATAAAAGAAGTGATCACATGTCCAACTGATGTAATTGCAACAGGGCTATCTACTTCTTTTGTAATTACTGCGTGTGCTTCCGATAAAAATTTATTCAAGAAAATTATGTTAATAAATCCGGAGCAGCTTTCCGTTTTAAATCAAATTCCCGGAAAATGTAGTAAACTCAGAAAAAATCTCTTAGAATTGCCACTTATAGGTACCCTGCTTTATTATACAATTAATTCACATTCCAACATTGAGCTTCAATTTACAGAAAATTGGCTTTATAATCCGTTTCATATTACAAATTACGATGTGGATGCTTACTACGAAAGTTCACATCGCGGTAAAGGAAATGGAAGATATCTACTCTCCAGTATCTCGGGAAACTACGCATATCTTAATATATCACATGCATTAAGATGCATTGACAACTCCGTTTATCTTATCGGTGGAGCAAAGGAAAAAGCGATACAGGAAACTATCGATATGTATTCTTCCCTTAATTCATCAGTTGAATCCGTGATACTGCCAAAAGCATGTCATTTGCCACAGATTGAAATACCAGTGGAGCTAATGAAACAGATTAATATATATATGGAATGAGATTCACACAGTTTTGATAAAAATACCGCCGTACTAAAAAATACGGCGGTATTTTTTTATCTTTAATTCTGATGACTTTACCTACTTAATCTCCTCATAAGCATGAAAGAATTCTTTTATTGTCGTTTTGCTTACAAGTCCCGGTCTACCCTCATCATCAACAATCATGTAAAAATTTTCATCATATATAGAAAAGGAAACTTGCTTTACTCCCTTCTCTGTATCAACCATAATTGTCATCTCAGGATCATTTTTCTGCCTTAAATCTCTATCCTTTTTCTGTGCCTGAATAGATGTCAGTTTGTTGAAAAATACATCAAAAGTATCTGAATCTATTTGTTTACCATCCATTTTATAACTAATATCTGTACTTGCATTTCCCTTCTTATCTTTTTCTTCTTTTGAAATCTTCTCGATTTTATTCTTTACCCCCTTATAATCAACCGTAAGACTGTTCAGTTGATCACTTCTGAGAGAAATCATTGATTTATTCCAGTAATTCTGTGCAGTCTGATTTATAATACTATCAAGGGATCCTGCTGCCAGGCTATGAACTTCGTTGGATCCTTCAATTTGTACATAATACGATCCATCTGACCCAATATTTCCAACATTCAAAGTCATATCCTTTTCAATTTTTTCCTGATTTTCTGACGATGACTTACTTGAATTATTTTCTTTCGAAGAAGATTCCTTCGATCCATCCTTTTTATTTGATTCATTATTTTTAATCTCATAATAATGGACCTTCAATATAAGAGAAGGATCCTTCAATCCATATTGGTCTCGGTTTTCACCAGAATAATCTACAAGATTGTCAAACTTTAAACCCGTAATTGCTGTTTTCAAAGCTCCAACTGACTCTGAAGATGCTGTAGATTTCTGATTTTGGTTATCATCTACATACCACTGTCCTTCATCATTGTCCAGGGTAAGAACATTCGATAAATCCTGGATTTCTATCTTTGTGATATTCGAATCCGTAATTGACGGATATGTCTCATTCTTAACAAGATCCATTTTTGATGCAGGAAGCAAGGCACTTAAATCGGGACTGACCATATACACAACATCTGTGCTATCTCCGACATTAATATAAGTATTGCTGGTGGTTTTATTTCTCATACCAATATGAACTGATATCGCTTTATCATCATTGTTTTTAAGTGAAATCTGATTTTCAGGAGTCAAAAGTCCATATTCTTCTAAGTTATCAACATTCTTTATCGTCCTGGAAGCTTTCAATCCTGCTACACTGTTAATAAGTGAGGATAATTTTGTAGAATCAATCGGAAGATCCGGATCATCATCAATTACCCAAGAATCACCTTTCTTTGTAAAGGAGGCTTTATGTCCTTCTATATCAAATGATATATTAATAATGTCATTTGATTTCATATCTATCAGCGTAGTATCCTCTTCATCTTTTTTCGTGCCATTGTCCTTTGTGCTATGATTCTTCATTCCTAAATACAATCCGAGCAGAAGAATCAAAACAGTCATACAAAGCACAGGCATCAGCCATTGCTTTCTTTTCATTACTGTTTTCTCCTCTTCATCCATATTAAAAATCCTGTCAGTAAAAAGATCAGCGGTATTATACCTGTGATCACAACGCTCCAAAAGCCTGCATCGCGGGCTGTCATACTTAGATTACCACTTGTAAGGCTCTTTACTGGAATTGTCACTGATGACCCTTTTTCAGCCTTACACAAACTATTGACAGCTGCCGTAACAATGCTCGTATCTCCACCATTTACTAAGGTATCTGAATCATTACTTAACATTCCTGCTGAGGAAAAGTATACCAGTTCCGAAGTCTTACCATCTTCCAGTTTCTCTGAAACTGAAACTCCAATATCGAATTTTCCCTCTTCATCACCATCCTCCTTCTCAGCAGTTATCTTGCCCTCATCATTTACTTTCTTTATATATGCCTTATCTGTTGTAGACATCAGGCTGTCAATTGTCAGAGTATCTCTATAGTTATCTAATTTTTTTATAGCTTGAGCATTTGGTGCAAGAACGAATGTATCCTTCGATAAATCAGATATAATTTTCGAACTACTGTTCAACTCAGGAATCAGATATTGTGGATATTTGGGGATATAATGACTGGAATCCCCTTCAATCACAATACCCGGATCTCTCTTAAGACCATAATTGGTCAAGATTGAATTGAAGTTATTCATATCATCCTTATTAAATCCGGTAAACATTAATACCTTTCCACCATTTTCAAGATATTGGATAATCTTATCAGTCTCTTCTTTCGATAAATCTTTCCCGGGTGCACCAACCATAAGCACTCCTGCATCATCCGGTACCTGATCGCTTGTCAGAAGATTTAATGGTTTCATATCAACATTTGATTTTTCCATTGAAGATTTCAGATTTGTTCCCATCTCAATTTCATCATGACCTGTAAGTGTATAAAGAACAGGCATTTTATCGTTTGTTACATAATTGATAGCACTGATAATCTGTCCTTCCCCGTCAAATCCCGTTACTTGCTGAGACATCGTCTGATAATCAACCTGTGTCTCATATAAATCACTCTGACTTAAGATTTTATTGCGATCCTTAGAAACTACGATAACACTACCACTTGTCATCGTATCCGATGTATATTTCGCTGCAAATGCGGGATGAAGCTCCGGGTCAATTTTTTCAACTTTAATTTTTTTCGAGGTTTCCTTGAAGTTATTGAGAAGCTTCGATATATTATCATCCTCACTGCCACTTTTCACATAATAATATAGAGTTACTTTTTGTGAAATATTTTTCACAGCCTTCCTTCCTTCATCACTCAGCGAATATAACTTCGAAGTGCTGGTATCAATCTGCGTTTTCGATGATGGAATCTGTCCCATAACCAGATTAATGACAAAGATAACTGCAATTACAATCACCGTCATGAAAGAAGCATATACCCCGTGCTGAAGATGTTTTTTATGTTCTTCTCCGGCAAATGTATTCTTTATTCTTTTTTTTATATTTACATTCGACTTTTTTTTATCTGTTTTCATATTCTCCTCCTAGTTCCAACGTCTCTTCGAAATTGCCTGATCAGTGAGGAAGAGGCAGATTACAATCACCGACAAGAAATATACAATCCCATTCAGATCTAAAATACCTTTTGTAAAATTATTGAAATGATTTGTAAAGTTAAATATATTAAAAAACTTCTGTATGGATCCCTCAAATAGAGATGATTTAACTATATAAGTAATAACTAATGCCCCTTCAGCAACAACAGTAAAAATACCAGTAATAATCGTATTTTTTATCATAGAACCAATCCAGAGACAGACGCAGAAAATCAATACAATAAATACTGCAAAAGAACTTTTCGCCGTCTGTGGAAACAGTGAACCAATTCCATCTGAAAGATAACAGATAAACAAAATTGCGAAGGACAATATAGCTGCAATCATCTGACTTTCTGTGACAGACGACAGGAATAACCCAACCGCTATCTCAGCACATCCCAGAAGAAAGAAACCTAATATTGATGTATAGGACATTCCCATGGATACTGTTCCAAATTTTCTTAAGATTAACGGATATAGGGATATCACTACCAAAGGAATAAAAAAAATCGTTATCAAAGCCAAATATTTTCCTGTAATAATCTCCCCTATCCTGACAGGTGTCGTGAGAAGCAGTTGATCCGTCTTCTGCTTCCTCTCCTCGGCAATTACCCTCATCGTAAGAATTGGAACACAAATTAAAAATGCAAAAGTCGAACTACTGAGAGAATATCCAATCTGAGGACTCCCTGAACTGATATTGACAGCACTAAAATAAAGCCCAACAATAGCTAAAATAAACGCCATAAACACATACCCAATCATCGACGTCATATAGTTTCGGATCTCTTTTTTATAAATCGCTTTCATCAGATCTATCCTCCTGTTTCTCAGATTCAAAGGGAACATCAGGTACATCCACATCTTCAACTTCAGTCTCTTTTTCATTTTCCGTCAGTTCCAAAAAAACGTCTTCAAGTGACATTGTCGTCAGCTGCATTTTTAATATTGGTCTGTGGCTATCTGCCATCTTATAGAATACTTTTTCCCGGAGGTCAATATCTTTTTTTGTACTGATCGTGATATCCACACATCCTTCTTCAGAGGATCCTTTCAATTTTATATGATCCGACTCTACAAGAGTGCCTAATTCCTTTACTAATTCATCCGGACTGCCTTTTATTGTAAGTTCCAGTGTGTTCGATCCAATCAGATGCCTACTTAAGTTATCCGGAGTATCACTCGCCACTAACTTTCCGTGTGATATGATCATGATAACATCACAAACTGCACTGACCTCTGATAAAATATGTGAACTTAAAATTACAGTATGTTTCTCACCGAGATTTTTGATTAGTTCTCTGATCTCAATAATCTGTTTCGGATCCAGCCCCACTGTGGGCTCATCAAGAATAATAGTTTCCGGATATCCAAGAACCGCCTGAGCAAGTCCTACTCTTTGGCGATATCCTTTTGAAAGATTTTTAATCAGACGATTCTTCATATCTTTAACCTGAACCAGATCCATAACCTCGTCGATATGTTTTTCTCTTTCCTTTTTTGAAATTTTCTTAAGCTCAGCAACAAACATCAAGTACTCAATGACAGTCATATCTGGATATAACGGTGGAATCTCTGGCAGATAGCCGATACATTCCTTCGCCTTCTCCGGCTCCTGCAGAATATCGTGTCCGTCAATTATGATACTTCCCTGTGTGGATGCCAGGTATCCAGTCATCATATTCATCGTAGTAGACTTACCTGCTCCGTTTGGTCCGAGCAAACCATAAATTTTTCCATTTTCAATCGTAAAATTTAAATTATCAACTGCTACATGATCCTGGTAACGTTTCACCAAATTCTTAACCTCAATCAATTGATCCTCCTTCAGGCAATATGCCAAAATAAAATTAAAAATCAGAGACTATGTGATGAAAGCAAATGTCTCTTTTGGAGTCATTTGCTTTCAATCCCCTAGAATAAGTTATAAGAATTTTTTTTGCCCAAAGTGTGGTAATTGTGTGAAAAAATTGTGAATTATTTTATGGGATCTTTGCCCGGAAGACCTGCTTTTCTCGGATATGATTTTGGTGTATATCTTTTTTTTTCGATGATAATAAGCGAACGATTTATATCACTTTCAGGCAGTTGGAAATTAAGAATTTTTATTAATTCTCCACCCATTACATGAATGGCCTTTTGCGCCTTTGTCGCCTCATCTTCAGCATCCTTTGCCTTATAGGATACAAACGTTCCTTCTTTTTTTACATATGGCAGACAGTATTCTGAAAGCGAAGAGAGATTTGCCACAGCACGAGATACACATAAATCATATTTTTCCCGGTATTTTGGATCTTTTGCAAAGTCTTCTGCTCTTCCATGAACTGCACGTATCTCTTCTAGCTTCAAAACGGTTATAACTTCATTTAAGAATTTTACTCTTTTACTTAAAGAATCAAGGAGCGTAACTTTCAGATGTGGAAACGCTATTTTAAGTGGAATTCCAGGAAATCCCGCTCCAGTTCCCACATCTATCATTGTAACAATCTCACTCATATCAATTCCATTTACAATAGATAAACTGTCAGCAAAATGTTTTAAAAATACTTCATCAAATTTTGTGACCGTTGTAAGATTCATAAAGGAATTCCACTCTGTTAATTTCTCATAGAACATAAGAAACTGACTTATCTGCTGTTCATTCAAAGTAAGTTTGAGCTGTTCCAATTCCTTGTTGAATTTTTCTAAGTTATATTCATTCATGATATCTCTCACTTTTTTTATATTGTTCCAGATACACCAAAAGAACCGAAATATCTGCCGGAGATACCCCTGAGATTCGGGATGCCTGTCCAATACTGAGGGGTTTGATGGTTTCTAATTTTTGTTTTGCTTCATTGCGAAGACTTTTGATGTTCCTATAATTGATTTCCTCTGGAATTTTTTTGTTTTCCATCTTTCGGAACTGATCTACCTGTTTCATCTGTCTTTTGATATATCCTTCATACTTGATGTTAATATTTACTTGTTCTTTCACATCATCAGGCAGTGGAGGGCGATTTTCATCTATTTCTGCAAGTGACTGAAAGTTGAGTTCCGGCCTGCGAATTAGTTCTGCCAGAGAGCTTCCGCTGTTTAACGGCGTTGATTCCATTTTTTCTAAATAATCCTGTACATTCTTTGTGTTTCCGACAAAGGTATGTTCCACTCTCTCTATTTCCTCTTGAATCAGTTCTTCTTTTTTCAAAAGAGCCTGATATTGTTTTTCATTGATTAAACCAATCTGATATCCATATTTGCGGAGTCTTAAATCTGCATTATCCTGGCGGAGCAAGAGGCGATATTCCGCTCTGCTCGTCATCATCCTGTAAGGTTCATGGGTCTCCTTGGTAACCAAATCATCAATAAGCACACCTATATAGGATTCAGACCTGTCTAAGATCAGAAAGTCCTGTTCTTGAATCTCCATGGCAGCATTGATCCCTGCAATCAGACCCTGCGCTGCTGCTTCTTCATATCCCGAGCTTCCGTTGAACTGTCCGCCGGAGAACAGACCTTTTATTTTCTTAAATTCAAGTGTTGATTTCAACTGCATGGGATTAATACAGTCATATTCAATTGCATATGCATTTCGAACAATCTTGGCGTGTTCCAGTCCTGCAACTGACCGATACATCTCATGCTGAACATCCTCAGGCATAGAACTTGACATTCCAGAGACATACATCTCATTCGTATATAAACCTTCCGGCTCCAAAAATACCTGATGGCGATCCTTATCTGCAAATTTTACTACTTTATCTTCAATCGACGGGCAGTATCTAGGACCAGTTCCATGTATAACACCTGAATAAAGAGGTGAACGATCCAGATTGTCGCGAATAATCTCATGTGTTTTTTCATTCGTATACGTAAGCCAGCAGGAAACCTGATCAATCTGTACATCATCGGGATTGGTAGAAAATGAAAACGGAATTACTCTCTTATCTCCTACCTGTTCTTCCATTTTATCAAAGTCAATACTTCTCTTATCTATTCGTGCGGGAGTACCCGTCTTAAACCGATACATCTCAATTCCATTAGAAATCAAAGAATTCGTCAGATGATTGGCTGGCTTTAGCCCATTTGGTCCTGTATATTCGCTGACATCTCCATAAACACAGCGCGCATTCAGATAAACCCCCGTACAAAGTATGGCAGCCTTACATTGATATATGGCTCCTGCAATCGTCTTGACACCTGTAAGAACGCCATGATCAACAATCAAATCGCTGATTTCCGTCTGCCTGATTGTCAGATGGTCCGTATTCTCCAGGACTTTTCTCATAGAACGACTGTATTCACTCTTATCTGCCTGAGCTCTCAGTGAATGCACTGCAGGACCTTTCGATTTATTCAACATCTTTGACTGGATAAATGTCCGGTCAATATTTTTTCCCATTTCACCTCCAAGGGCATCTATTTCACGCACCAGATGTCCTTTCGAGGTTCCTCCTATATTTGGATTGCATGCCATTAATGCGATAGAATCAACACTGATTGTGAAAACAATTGTCTCAAGACCTAATCTGGCACATGCAAGGGCCGCTTCACAGCCAGCATGTCCTGCTCCTATCACAACTACATCATACTCTTCTGTATGCGGCATCGTATTACCTCCACTTTCATGTATTTATCAACACTGCCTTTTAACTTCAGAGGCATTTTCCACATTTGTTTATTTTCCTGTGCAAAACTTACTGAATATCTCATTTACCAGATCCTCTCCGACAGACTCTCCTGTAATTTCTCCCAGAGATTCACAGGCATTCACCAAATCAATAGTAAAAAAATCTTCAGGCATATTTAACCGAATACTTTCTTCAACTAATTCTAAGCTTTTTCTGGCGTCCTGCAGTGATTTCTTGTGTCGTTCATTCGTGATATAAACTTCGTCATTGAATGAAATTTCTCCATTAAAAAACAAATCTTTAATAGTATTTTCTAACTCTTCAATTCCTAAACCTTTCTTGGCAGATACAGATAGAATAGGTACTTTAAGTATACTTTCTATATCTTCTTTTTCCACAACACAATCAAGATCGCTTTTATTCAGTAATACAATTGATTTTTTATCACATATCAGTTCCATAATATCTCTATCATTATCATCGAGCACAACATTCGCGTCAATCACATAGAGAATCAGATCTGCATCTTTTGCATGTTTTTTGGCACGCTCAACTCCTATCTGTTCTACCTTATCTGATGCTTCGCGAATTCCGGCAGTGTCTAGCATTTTCAAAGAGATTCCCTGCAGATTAATCGTCTCTTCCAGTATATCTCTGGTAGTTCCTGCAACATCCGTAACGATAGCCTTTTCCTCTCCTGCCAGCAGATTTAAAAGAGACGATTTCCCAACATTCGGCTTTCCGACAATCACAGTCTTAATTCCTTCCTGGATCATCTTTCCTTCACCTGCCGTAGATAAAAGTTTATCTATTTTTTTTATCTGTTCGTCGACAATGTTTTTTAATTTACAGCCATATCCGTCAATATTAATGTGTTCCGGATCATCGAGAGCCGATTCGATATATGCATCCTCGTATAAGATAGCACCTCTGATATCTTTGATTTTTTCAAGTACAGAACCTTTTAACTGACCCAAAGAATTCTTCAGCGCATAATCATTTTTGGCAGAAATCACATCCATGACAGCCTCCGCCTGAGACAGATCAATACGTCCCCTTAAGAACGCTCTTTTTGTAAATTCTCCCGGTTCAGCCGGGCGGGCACCATGATTTATAACAGTTTCAAGTACCTTTTTAACAGACAGAATTCCACCATGACAGTTTATCTCCACTGTATCCTCTCCTGTATAGGTATGGGGTCCACGCATCAACATTAGCAAAACTTCATCCACAAAGTCATCGCCGTCTTTAATCCATCCATAATGAATCGTATGCGATAGCTGGCCGGACAGTTTTTTATTTCTATTTGGTGAATGATAAATTTGCTCGGCAATACTCACAGCATCACTTCCACTTATGCGTACAATTCCAATACCTGAGGGTGACATAGCTGTAGATATCGCAGCAATAGTATCTTCATCTAATCTCATATACACCAGTCCTTTCTAAAAAATGAAAGAGCCTGTCAGACTTATCATAATGTCCGACAGGGCTCCCGCAATCCTGGTATCATCTTCTCTTCTATTATTTCTTTAAAGCAATGACCACATGCCGGTAAGGTTCTTTTCCTTCACTATAGGTCTCTACCCACTTATTTCCCTGTAATGCCGAATGAATGATTCTTCTTTCATAGGGATTCATAGGTTCCAGTGAAACTGCCTTCTTAGTCTTTCTGACCTTATATCCAATATTTCTGGCAAGATTCTCAAGGGTTTCTTTTCTACGCTTTCTGTAGTTTTCAGTATCCAACTTTACTCTTACGTAAGTTTCCTGATCCTTATTAACAACCAGACCTGTAAGATACTGAAGGGAATCAAGCGTCTGACCTCTTTTTCCAATGAGAATACCCATATTATCTCCTGAAAAATCAATATTCAGGCATTCATGCATATCATCATAGCTCATCTCAATATCGACATCCATATCCATGGAATGAAAAACACTATCCAGAAACTTTTGTGCAGAAGCTTTCATAACCACAATATCTTCTTCCGTCTTTGGAATCTTGATTCTCTGGGTGGTCTGTACCCCCGGAGATTCTAATTTTTTTTCTTCAGAAGATTTGACTTCTCTCTTATCAAGGTTTATCTCTTCATGTTTTATATTTTTTTTATTTTCTTCTTTTTTTTCTTCGAAAACTGACTTTATGTCTTCCAGATCTAAAATTGGATCTTCCTTTTTTCTGGCCTTTATTACTGCCGGTTTTGCCCCAAATCCAAGAAATCCCGAACTACCCTCACTAACCACTTGAATTTCCAGATTATCGCTTGACACTTTAAGCTCAATACACGCTTTCGTGATTGCATCATCAACGGTTTTTGCAGATACTTCTACGAAATCCATAAGCTCATCCCCCTATTTTTTATTCTTTTTTTTGTTATCATACTGGCTGACCATATTCGCCTTAGAAGCCAGACTGCCGGGTTTTAAATCTGAATTATTTTTATAATATTCTGTAGAATCTTTTATATCCTGGTTTTTCTTCTCCTGATTGACAGGCTTTTTAGGCTCTTCAATATTGCGGACATTCATCGTCGCCTGCTTCGTAATCTTTTGAGGCGGCAATCCTTGTTTTGCCCGCTTTTTGTTCACCTTATCCTGATTTGCGGCAATTAAATCGTCTATATCTACTTTAGCCATCTGACGGTTAATAACAACCTGCTGAATAGAGCGAATTACAGCACCCGCTATCCAGTAAATACCCATACCTATTGACATCGACAGACAAAATACGGCCGACATAACTGGCATTGTGACGTTCATCATCTTCATGGACTGCTCCATAGTGCCGGGCTGTTTGTTCGTCGGAGCATCAGGCTGAGGCGTTAGCTTATAGCTAATCCATTGTGTAAACCATGCAAGAACTGGTATTGATACTGCCCCAATTAAAAGCAGCCAACTTTGTGATGCCCAACTACGCCTGATAACATCAAGAGGAGCCTCTGTGATATTCATTCCGAGAAACATATTCATGCGTTCTGTCTGATGAGCTGTTGTTTCAAGAGTATCACTGATACCCGAAAAAGCTGTAATATCGGATAACTTTTCCCACTGGGAAGGCTTCATGACATATAAAATATCGGTGATATTGTTCTTTGTCAGATGACTGAAATCAACTTTACTATAAAGTCGGAGTGCATTATCACTTACAAATTTTGAAAGAATATCAGCATGCCCGCTGACACCTGAAATTGCTGTCACAGCACCGGAAAAGACATTCTTTACACTTCCAATATATCCAGGAATATGATAAATTACCTGAAAAAGGGAAAACATGATAGGCATCTGAATCAAAAGAGGCAGGCAGCTTCCGGTCGGAGAAACTCCATATTTTTGATACACAGCCATTGTCTCTTCCTGCATCTTCATCTGGGAATTCTGATCTTTTTTTCCCTTATATTTTTCCTGAATTTTGTTAAGTTCCGGCTGCATCACTGCAGTCATTTTCGAAAATTTCTGTTGTTTAATCTGTATCGGCGTCAAAATCATATAAACAATCACTGTAAAAATAACAATTGAAAGACCTATATTGGGAATTCCCATCTTATTTAATACTATATAGATCCCGTTCATCACGACACCTAATACTTCACATACCCATTTAATAATAAACCAGGTCGATTTACTAAGTAAAATATCCAAACCAAATTCCTCCCTGAACAATTTTTTTATAAATTGTCCTTATGCACTCATCTACGGCACTGGGTCATAACCCCCATGTGATAAAGGGTTACATCTCAATATTCTCCATGCTGCCAGCAGACTACCCTTAAAGGCACCATACTTTTGGATTGCCTCCAATCCATATTGAGAACAAGTAGGAATATAAGGACACTTTGTTCTCTTAAGTGGTGACAAATATTTTTGATAAAACCGAATCAACTTAATTAATATCGTCTTCAATTTTCTTACCTATAACATGATGTAACTTACCAAGATGGTAAATTGCACGCTCGATCTCATGGTACGTACAGTCCTTAGCATTTACCCTTGCTATAATTACAACATCAATTCCCCTGCGAAATGATTCTTCCAATAAACGGTAGCTTTCCCTGATTAATCTGGCCAGATGATGTCTCACAACACTGTTTCCGACTTTTTTGCTAACTGAAATTCCGATACGATTCTCATCTGTGTGATTCTCTCTCACATACATTACCAGATATTTGTTCGCTTTCGATGTTCCACACCTGTAAACTATCTGAAAATCTTTGTTCTTCTTTAAGCTATCTGAATAGTTCATAGTCTGTAATCACCTGCATTCGACAATTTTCTTGTTTTAAAACAAAAGACCACATTTGAAATGCGGCCCTTATTTTATGCTGACAGTTTATGTCTTCCTTTTAATCGTCTAGCAGCTAAAACTTTTCTTCCACCTTTTGTACTCATCCTTGCTCTGAATCCATGAACTTTGGATCTGGATCTTTTTTTTGGCTGATATGTCATTTTCATAGGAAAGGCACCTCCTTTATATAATTTAGTATCAGTATTCATACCGACACTATAAGTTTAATCTTTCAGATATGAAAACATCATTTCAATTATATTCATAATGAATTACAAAGTCAAGCATAATATGGGGTTTTTCACTCTTTTTCTCAAGAAAATAATACCAGAACTAGAGGGTCATGCAGTTTACACCTATATCACAGAACCTGAATTTTATGAATGGTTGACGTAATATTATCCACAATGTGTGGATAACTTGTGGATAACTCGTTTATTTTATGTGTATATCTTGTCCGACAAAGTCAAAAATCCTTGATTTATCCAGTGTGTAAAATGTGAATCTATCATTTTATTTATTCACATTTGGTTTTAGAATTCTTTTATGAAGGTGAATACTCTTATTATTTATTCCACATTATCCAGAAAGGTTAAAACATGCATAAAACCTTATTTTTTTTACTCATTATTTGTTCGTCACACTCATTTTTCACAATCTCTCACATACTTATCCACACATTTATTCAACGTCTTTTATTCTTATCCTGAGAATGATTATTAAAATGTGAATAATTTTTACTCCTGTCAT